>CAMLLO010000044.1 GCA_946480915.1 uncultured Sphingobacteriaceae bacterium
AAGCATTTTTTTATTATCTTATTTTCTTATAAATATTTAAAATTTCTTTTATTTCTTCTATTTCCACAGCACATCATCAAATTAAATAAATCACCATGCAGACATTTACTCATATCCACATCCGCACATCTGCACATTGAATAAAGCACCATGCAGATATTTACTCATCTCCACATTCGCACATCTGCACATTAAATAAAGCACCACGCACACATTTGCTCATCTTCATATTTGCACATTTATAAAGCATTATGCAGACATTTGCTTATTTTCACACCTGCACATTTGCACATAAAAAAATGAACCTTTACTCCATAGAAACCGGCTTATTTAAATTAGATGGAGGTGCTATGTTCGGCGTGGTACCTAAATCAATATGGAATAAGACCATTCCGGCCGACGAGAATAATCTTTGCACTTTCGCCATGCGTTCTCTCCTGATAGAAGATGAAGGCCGGTTAATACTGGTAGACACAGGAATAGGCAATAAGCAGAGTGAAAAATTTTTAAATTATTACTATTTACATGGAGAGGATTCGCTGGAAAAGTCGCTGGCAAACTACGGATTTTCAAAAGAGGACATAACAGATGTATTTCTTACCCACCTGCATCTGGATCACGTGGGCGGAGCGATAGAAAGAAACGGAGAAAACTTAGTCCCTACTTTCAGGAATGCTACGTATTGGAGCAATCAACAACATTGGGACTGGGCTATTCTTCCCAACGAAAGAGAAAAAGCCTCTTTCTTAAAGGAAAACATAATCCCGATACAGGAAAGCGGACAGTTAGAATTCATCAGTCCCGCTCAGTCTGAATTAACACCAAATATCAGTGTCCGCTTCACATACGGGCATACGGATGCTATGATGCTGCCTCAAATTACCTATCAAAACAAAACTATCCTGTATGCAGCCGATTTGATTCCAACTGCTGCTCATATCCCGATCCCATATGTTGCAGGATACGATGTATTCCCTTTAAAATCGATGGACGAGAAAAAGGAAATATTAAACGAAGCTTTTGAAAATGATTATATTCTCTTTTTGGAACATGACGCTATCAACGAATGTTGCACATTAATTCAAACAGAAAAAGGAATACGCTTGGGGGAAACCTTCAGCCTCAGCGATATTTAATTCGCAGATATACTAACAATCTTTTGCAAGCGTTATATTACTGTTTTGCAGAAATGCAAATAAAACGCGTCCGAATCTTTTTTCGTTTAAAGAAAACCCAGGCCGGACGCGCCGAGATCTAAAACTTTAGGTTTGTCATAACATTTTCACAAAATCTGTCTTTTAAGTTCAACTGGAACGATTTTTGTTAACAAAGGCTTTGATTTTATAATAAATTTTATTACAACTTTTCTACTTATTTACCGTTAAAAGCTTATAAAAGTTTTTAACTTTGCACACGCTTTAAGAAAGGGGTATCGTACTTTAAATGAGACAACTCAAAATAACACAATCCATTACCAATCGTGAGTCGCAATCTCTCGACAAATACTTACACGAAATTGGTAAAGTAGACTTAATCACTGCCGAAGAAGAAGTAATTCTTGCTCAAAAAATTCGCGAAGGCGATCAGGCGGCTTTAGAACGCTTAACAAAAACAAACTTACGATTTGTAGTTTCTGTTGCAAAACAATATCAAAATCAGGGCCTAACATTAGGCGATCTTATCAACGAAGGCAACCTTGGTTTAATTAAAGCTGCAAAACGTTTCGATGAAACAAAAGGTTTCAAATTCATTTCATACGCTGTATGGTGGATTCGTCAGTCAATTTTGCAAGCTATTGCTGAACAATCGCGTATTGTTCGTTTACCATTAAACCAGGTAGGTTCTTTAAGTAAAATCAGTAAGGCTTTTTCAAAGCTTGAACAAGAATACGAACGCGAGCCGTCTCCCGAAGAATTGGCCGACACTTTAGAAACTACTGTTGACAAAATATCTGATACATTAAGTAACTCAGGTCGTCATGTTTCTATGGATGCACCATTTGTTCAGGGCGAAGAAAATACATTATTGGATGTATTGGAAAATGGCGAACAAAGCACTGATAGCAATTTAATTGATGAATCGTTATCAGAAGAAATTAAACGTTCATTGCAAACGCTTACAGAACGTGAGCGCGAGATTATCGTTCTTTTCTTTGGATTAGGAAGCAATCATCCTTTATCTCTTGAAGAAATCGGAGAGAAATTTAATCTTACCCGCGAGCGTGTAAGACAAATTAAAGATAAAGCATTACAACGTCTACGTCATACATCAAGAAGTAAGATTTTAAAATCTTATCTTGGATAGATAAATCTTTTAAGGATTGGGAAAAGGCTTGCATTAGATGTGAGCCTTTTTTTATTAGCTATTTTGTTGTTGATGGAAGGTTTTATACCTTGCTGAATGAGTATAATCTATTCGTATTCTCGCCTGTATGGTGCCGGATTTATTCTTTCAAGTATTCTTTCAACTGTAGTTTTTGTCTTAACCGATCATGTCTCCGCAGCAATCATTACAAAATATTGCCTGTTACCGGCGATTACCTTTCTTAATTTTGAGAAGTTCAGAAAACACTCCTATTATTACCAAAACCTTGGTTTCTCGTTAAAAAAACTATTTGCACTAGCTTCAACAATCGATTTTATAGCATTTAGTGTTATGATGTTCATTACTGCGTTAATTGTTCATTATGCTTGAAATTGATAGTGTCACTTTCAGCTATGGAAACAGAAGTATTTTATCAGGTTGTTATTTAAGCTGCCAACCAGGCGAAATTGTAGGGTTGTTAGGAAGAAACGGTTCGGGAAAATCCACTTTACTGAAAATCATCTTTGGCTCTTTAAAAGCAGACGTTATACATTTAAGAATCAATCATATAAGAGTGAAGAGTGGGTTTTCGAAACGAAATATAGCATACCTTCCTCAAGAAAGTTTCCTCCCCCCTTTCTATAAAGTATGCGTGTTAATCAAAGAGATCTCACCCAAATTAGTCACCGATGAAATAGGAGACTATCTCTCAAAAATAAGTGAAACTGAATACAGAAATTTATCCGGAGGAGAACAAAAGTTTTTAGAATGCTTGTGGGTTTTAAGTCAACCTGGATCCTATGCATTATTAGATGAACCATTTTCAGGAATATCACCCCTTCAAATAGAACTCTTGCAACAATCGATAAGGACTTCAGCTCAAACAAAGGGGATCATCCTTACTGATCATTTATACCAACCATTATTAAGCATAAGCAATAGAATTATCCTTTTACATAACAATGCTATTTACTCGATTAAGGAAGAATCAGATTTAATCTTGTATAACTACCTTCCTGCTGATTGATACAAACGCATTGCTCCCAATTTTATCTTTTAATAAACCTGTCCTTGCTAATAATATTATTATTCACATCAATGATATGAATAATATACAAGCCGTTTGTTAAAGCACTCACATTTTCCTGAATCTTTTGACCTTTTGAATAGGTACGTCTAAATAATTCCGTGCCTTGCAGATCGTATATTATTACAGAAAACGCGCTCGTTCGATTACTCGTGCTGATATTTATAATATCAGTAGCAGGATTGGGATATATAGAAACTTTGTATTCCTCAAGCGCAGGATAATCTAATATTGCTGTTTCCGAATAGAGAGAACCTCCATCACTATTTATCTGTTTTATCCTATAATAGTTATCACCAGATAAAGGGTTTTGATGTAAGAAGGAATATCTTGAGTTAACATTAGTAGAATCCCCGTTTACCTTAGCAAGTAAGCTAAAATTAACATTATCGTCGCTCCACTCTATTTCGAATCTGCAAGTATTTCCATCAGATGTTGTAGCCCATTCTAAAGCTACGCCCTTTGCTATCTTCTTTGCTTCTAACTCTATCCGGGTAAGCGGTACTACAACCCTCTCGATGGGCTTGAATAGCAATTTTAGACGATTATTACCAAATGTTGAAGTATCTTTCTTATTTATTGCAAAATCATACTCAGAGGACGTTTGTAAAGGAATAGTGTCGTTTAAATATTTATCCACTAAAAAAACATCAAAATTATCAGCCATGCTGAGATCAGTAAAAGTTAGCTTCACTGCGTCATCTGAAGCAGCGCTTACACTTAGCTTTAGTTCAGAAACCTCAGCAATATCAGGCATGAGATTGATGGCAAGCTTTTGGTTATCGCTTGACAAGGTACTAAGAGATATAGAAGTCCCTCCCATAAATAAAGCATCATCATTTAGTGCTTCGGAGCTTTTTCCCGCTTTAAAAACAACCACCGCTTCTTCTGTATTTTTTGCATTCTGCATCTTTAGCCTTAACAGTTTAAAGGAAGTTTTTTTAAACACCTGGGGCACAGCATTACTGATTAACGAATTTCCCAGCATAGGGGAGGTAACAGGGGCAGACAAAAGCCTAACAGGACTACTTGAGACAGATTTGGAATTTTCTGTAAAAGTTACCGAAGCCCCGGTTGTCTGCGCTCTGGCATAAAAACCTTGTCCCGGCATAATATAGCGCAAATCCCCTGTGGTATTTGTCGAAATACCAACGCCATCAACAACTAAATAACTAGCAAAGCCCCCACCTGGCTTTACAATTTTCAACTCACTCGTAACATTATTTTTTGTCACATTATCCCAATTGATTATTGCAGGATACGGATTACCAATTAAGTTATATCCATTATAAGCACTTTCGCCAGCATTATTTGTAAATGAAAGATTAACAGAAATTTCACCAGAGTTAATAGGTCCGGTATAAGTAACAACATTATTCTCCGGCGTTGCAAAAGGCGCATTCAGCTTTCCGGAATAATTATCTCTGTTACCACGATAGAATAAAAATACACCGTACCCGGGAAGAAAAGATTCTGTTATGCTTGCTACAGGTGTAAACTGAGATTGTGCCAGTGTTGCAGGCTCATAATATTTTGTTAAGGTAATGGCCTCCGGACTCGCTGTACCTCCTGCATCAAAACCATTAGCTGTACCGCCTGGGCCAGTTATGATCATATTTGATTTTAATTGAGCATAAATCTTTGTTGACAGTCCGGATTCATTGATCGGAGAAGATAGTGCCCTGGTGCCCCGGTAAGATGAAACACCTCCTGTATAATAGGATTCTACATTAACATTACCGGTAATTGACGCTCCGTTTAACAAAGGGCCTACATTGGCAGTAGCTGCGGCATTACATTTTAAAGTTAAATAACCACCAGAACTTATAGATCCGCCTGCAACAGAAACAAGTCCCCCAGCCGAAACATCAAGAGTATTGTTAAGAGTAAACGTGCCACTTAGCACGGAAAGAGTTGTATTAACGGTGAGGCCGGAAGACAGACTAACTCCAGCAGCATTGTTTATTGTCAGGGTAGTAGCTATTGATGGTCCGTTACCGGTAACTTGTGCGGATGAACCATTATAGGTATAGTTCCCGGTATTATAGGTTTTTGTACCCGTAACCTGGATAGATCCTGTTGCTGCGGTAGTTGAAAGACCACTGGCATGCGCAGTGATAATACTTCCCCCGCTTGCCATCGTAAAAGTTCCGCTCGAGCCATCTAAAACGGAAGTACCAAGATCTACCGTAGCCCCACTGTTTATAGTAAAATTTACAGCATTAGAAATAGTACCTCCGGTTTTTGAATACGTCTGAGTGGTAGTACCACTGAAATTTACATTGCTGCTGGTACCACTTTGGGTTAAAGTTCCCGCGGTAATAGTTAAAGAACCTTTAAGATTAAGTATTCCGTTACCATTTGAATAACTTACATAAAATGCGCTGGTTGTAGTACTTTGATTCAGTGTAAAGCTACCTTCCACAGTTAATGTCCGGGTTTGACCGCTTGCATTATTACAGATATACACTGTACCGCCGGTTTGAGCATAGTTGCCCACAGTTAAACTGGGTTGAAAACTTACTCCGGTAGCCAGAGCCCCGGTACCCGTACGATTTACAGTTAAAGTACCATCAATATCCATGGTGCCACCATTTGCCGCCAAAGAAAACGTACCGGTTTGCGAGGGACAATCCCAGGTGAAATTGCTAAATGTCTGATTGACCCCTCCGGCAAAAGAAGTGCCGGATACGACGCCAGTAATTTTACAGGTAGAACCAGTATTCCAGGTGGCTGTAGGTATGGTTCCCCCATCTATCGCATGGTTATAAGTTGATCCATTTAAGAAAATCAAAGTTCCGCTTACAGTAAGAGAACCAGCACTTAAAGTTAGTGTTTCCGTAACAGTTACTGTTGTTGAAAGACTTACTCCTGCAGCATTATTGATAGTCATACTTGTGACTGTTGATGGCCCGTTACCAATAACTTGTGCGGATGAACCATTATAGGTATAGTTCCCGGTATTATAGGTTTTTGTACCCGTAACCTGGATAGATCCTGTTGCTGCGGTAGTTGAAAGACCACTGGCATGCGCAGTGATAATACTTCCCCCGCTTGCCATCGTAAAAGTTCCGCTCGAGCCATCTAAAACGGAAGTACCAAGATCTACCGTAGCCCCACTGTTTATAGTAAAATTTACAGCATTAGAAATAGTACCTCCGGTTTTTGAATACGTCTGAGTGGTAGTACCACTGAAATTTACATTGCTGCTGGTACCACTTTGGGTTAAAGTTCCCGCGGTAATAGTTAAAGAACCTTTAAGATTAAGTATTCCGTTACCATTTGAATAACTTACATAAAATGCGCTGGTTGTAGTACTTTGATTCAGTGTAAAGCTACCTTCCACAGTTAATGTCCGGGTTTGACCGCTTGCATTATTACAGATATACACTGTACCGCCGGTTTGAGCATAGTTGCCCACAGTTAAACTGGGTTGAAAACTTACTCCGGTAGCCAGAGCCCCGGTACCCGTACGATTTACAGTTAAAGTACCATCAATATCCATGGTGCCACCATTTGCCGCCAAAGAAAACGTACCGGTTTGCGAGGGACAATCCCAGGTGAAATTGCTAAATGTCTGATTGACCCCTCCGGCAAAAGAAGTGCCGGATACGACGCCAGTAATTTTACAGGTAGAACCAGTATTCCAGGTGGCTGTAGGTATAGTACCCCAGTCCATAGCATGAACGTAGTTAGAAGCATTTGAAAAAATAAGATTACCTGAAGTAGCGTTTGTAACTGTGCCGCTATTTTGCAGGGTACCAGCAACAGTAGTAACAGAGGATGCCCCATTGGTATTATAAGTTGAACCCGAATTAATTCCTAAAGTACCACTAATATCTGCTGTAGCACTTGCAGCAAGAGTCACGTTTGTATTCGTGCTCAATGTGAGTGTTGATCCGCCTGCTACGGTTAGATCGGTACCTGTACCATTCCCAATCGTTAAAGTATTAGCTGCTGTGGCAGTTAAAGTTACATTGGAATTACCGCTTATTGTTAAACGTCCGATCGTTGCGGCGGGAACATTAGTTATAGTCTGAGTCGCCCCGTTACTAATTACTAACAGATCTGTAGTAGCAGGAGATGACCGCGAGGGAGTCCAGTTTCCTGATGTTACCCAACTCCCACCACTTGTTCGATTCCAGGTATAGGTTGTTTGTGCACTGGCACCTATACTATTAACCAAAAGCAAAAAACATGAAATATGGTAGATAAATTTCATACTTAAAGTTCAATCATTTATTTTGAGATGTACAAGACAGAACCCACAAGGTGGATCCATATACCTCTGATACGAAAAAGCAAGAAAAGATGTTCCAAGTATTTAAGCTTCAAACATTTAGCTTAAAACTAAAATTTCTCTTTACATGGATCTGTTTCGTACAGCAACGACGAAAAATCCTGACAGGTTTATGAGATAGCACTTGTAAGCGATAACAAAAGTTTAATCAGCAATCTGCAAGCATTCGAAACAGAAATGACTGAAAAAATCAGAAAAGACGAGATGTCTAAAAAAGAAGGGACGGGGTTAACTATTAATACTGCGGCCTGTTTAAAATGGCCTCTTTTATAACAGCATCTTCAAGGTCGAATTCAGAATACTTTTCTTCTGCTCTTTCACTTGCCACAAATTTATGCTTATGAGGGGCGTGAATTTCCCGACCTCTAATTACCTCTTCCGCAGGTATCTCAGGATTGTATAACTCAACAACCTTAGGAATTATAACTTTTTCTTCTTTTTGAATCTGCTCACGATAGGGCTTTTCGATCATAGGCTTATACTTGGGCTCATGATATTTTTCCGGAGTTGAGGGCTCTTTATCAAGAATCGACCTTTCAGGGGTATAAGTTTGCTCATCATCCCATTTCGTGTAGGCTTCTTCGTTGGGTTTTACATAGGGTCGTGAGGGATTACGTGTGCGAGCTTCCTCCTGCCCCTTTTGGTAATTCTCATATATTTTATATGCCATATATGCCAATGCAGCAAGAAACGGTAAAATGTTATCCATATAAGCAAAGTACAATAATTTAAATTTTTAACACAAAAAATATTAAAAGCTCCATAAAATCTATAAATTGCTATTCCAATAAAGTGTTGAGTATAAGGCAATGTGCCTTTTTAGAGAGAGATGCAATTAAACCGGCTGGAAATAAAAGGCTTTAAAAGCTTTGGCGATAAAATAACTATAAACTTCAATGAAGGAGTTACCGCCATTGTTGGTCCGAATGGTTGCGGAAAATCCAATGTAGTAGACGCGATTCGCTGGGTATTAGGCGAACAAAGCACGCGTATGCTTCGGTCGGAAAAAATGGAGAATATAATCTTTAACGGCACTAAAACCCGTAAACCTTCTCAACTTGCTGAAGTATCTTTGACTTTCGACAATACAAAAAATATCCTGCCTACCGACTACTCTCAAGTAACCATCACCCGAAAACTATACCGCAGTGGCGACAGTGAATACCGACTTAATGACGTACAGTGCCGTTTAAAAGACATAACTGATTTATTTCTGGACACCGGTATAGGCGCCGACTCATATTCAATCATTGAACTTAAAATGATTGATGAAATCATTGCCAATAAAGAAGGATCCAGGCGTGCATTGTTTGAAGAGGCGTCAGGAATATCTAAATATAAGCTGCGTAAAAAGCAAACGTTCAGTAAACTGAAAGAAACAGAGGCCGATTTAAGTCGTGTTGAAGATCTATTATACGAGATAGAAAAGAACCTTAAAACGTTAGAAAACCAGGCAAAAAAGGCAGAAAGGTATTACAAATTAAAAGAACAGTACAAGGCTTTAAGTATTCTGCTGGCCTCTTTCAAAATAACAGGGTTCAGAGAATCGCTGGAAAAGCTCGAAGAAGAGGAATTGAAGCACTCGGTTGATAAAACTGCGATAACGACAGAAATAGATAAACTTGAAGCGGCGCTTCAGCAGCAAAAAACAGAGGCACTTACCAAAGAGAAAAATCTTTCTGCGCAACAGAAAGCAGCCAACGAATTTACCTCGAAAATAAGGGCCTATGAAAGCGATAAAAAGATAAAAAATGAACAACTCCGGTTTTTACAGGAGAAAGAAAAACGGTTGAATGAAGAGCTTGAGAAAGACAAAAATCAGCTTAATCACGTTTTATACAATGTTAAACGCCTTAACGAAGAGCAATTACAAGAAACTGAACATCTGAATTCGATCAAAATAATTCTTGCTGATAAAAAAGAAGAACTTGACGAATTAAGAATTCAACAGCAATCGGCTAAAGCCGGGTTGGACGGATTGGTAAAAGAGAACAACGATCTCCAAAATCAATTATACAACTCGGAAAAAGAACTGACCGTACTGAACATTCAAAAAGATGCCCTTACCCAGGAGATCAGCAGGAATACCAGTGATGCTGAATCAAAAGAGGCCGAGCTGAATGAATTTAACAGGGCTATTCTGGAATTAGAACAGAAAGTATCAATCAGGAAAAAAGAAACGGACGAATTGGTTCAACATGAAGAACAACTTCAGCTTCAAATCAGTACTACTGAAGAACAAATAAATCAAAACAAGGAAAAATTATCTGGCGAAAGCCGAAAGCTGGATTCAAAGCAAAATGAATACAACCTGATCAAATCTTTAGTTGATAATCTGGAAGGCTTCCCGGAATCGATTCGGTTTCTCAAGAAAAATGCTGGCTGGGCTAAGCAAGCTCCGCTTTTTTCCGATGTGCTTTTTTGTAAAGAAGAATATCGCATTGCTATAGAAAATTACCTTGAACCGGTAATGAATCATTACGTCGTGGATACTCAAATCGAAGCTATTCAGGCAATCAAACTATTAAGTGATTCTGCGAAAGGGCGGGCAAACTTTTTCATCCTGGAAGCTCTGGAGAAAAACCCCGAACCGGAGGAGTTGGTCATCGCAAGCAGTAATTTCATTTCAGCACTGAGCATTATTGATGTTGATGAGAAATATAGCCGTCTGTGCAGGTATCTTCTTAAAAACGTGTACCTCTCGGTTACAGGTGAAGAAGAAGAATTGGGAAATGATTTACCGGAAAATAATCTTGTAATTCTTAGCAGCAGCGGAAAATTTACCAAAAACAGAATAAGCATGACTGGCGGGTCTGTTGGGCTATTTGAAGGAAAGCGTATCGGACGAGCGAAAAACCTGGAAAATCTGGCAAAAGAGATCCGTTCTTTGGAAAATTCTATCGGCACATTAAAGACCTCGATTGAACAGGAAAGCCAGAAAGTGATAGCCCTCAAGGCCTCATTGAAGAAGCAGGAGATTCAGATTTTACAAGAAGAAATAAATCGTTTAAATAATGAACTCATCTCCCTTAAAACGCGACAGGAGCAGTATGCAGCTTTCATTCAAAACAGTCAGAACAGAAAAAAAGACATTGAGCACAAAATACAGTCAATTGAAGAAGAGTTTTTGAAAGCTGAACCAAAGCTTGCTGAATTAAAGTCGCAAAAGTTAGAAGCGGGGAATTTGCTTATCGAAAAACAACAAGCTTTTCATGAACTTTCAGAACTGGTTACCGAAAAATCCACATCCTTTAACCAGGAAAACATCCGTTTTCACCAGCAACAAAACAAAGTTTCGGGCATTGAAAAAGATTTAGAATACCGCGACAGCCAGCAAAGATCTCTGGAAAATAAAATTGATCTTAATTCAACGGAGCTTAGTAAAACAAAGTCTGAAATTACTGACACCTTACAGCATGTAGATCATTCGGATGAAGACTTGATTAGCATGTATGCTCAAAAGGAGGAGTTTGAAAAAGGCGTTACTGAATCAGAACAAGAATACTATAGGGCAAAAAACCAGATTACAGAATTTGAAATTTCAATTTCGGACCTGAGGAAAACAAAAGAGCAATCTGAGCTAATTTCTAATGAACTGAGAGATAAAAAGACCAATCTGAAGCTGGAATTAAATGCTTTAAAAGAGCGGCTTTCGATAGAATTTTCCATTGATATTAATGACTTGATTGAGTCGGAAAACACGACTGAGGATCTTGAAAATAATAGTGAAGCGGACTTAAAGGAAAAAACCGATAAATTAAAGCAGCAGCTTGATGATTTTGGTGGGATCAATTCGATGGCAATGGAAGCCTATCGGGAAATGAATGAACGTTTCACTTTTATTCAAACCCAAAAAAGAGATTTGCTGACTGCTAAAGCTTCCCTTCTTGAAACAATAAAAGAGATTGACGACACCGCCAAGGATAAATTCATGGCGGCCTTTACTCACGTACGGGAAGATTTCATCAAGGTGTTCCGTTCTCTTTTTAATGAAGAAGACAGTTGCGATATAATTCTAAATAACCCGGAGAATCCGCTCGAATCAGACATTGACATTATTGCACGGCCGAAAGGGAAACGACCATTATCTATTAACCAGCTTTCAGGAGGTGAAAAAACACTTACAGCCACTGCATTGCTTTTTTCATTATATCTGCTTAAACCTGCTCCATTCTGCATTTTCGATGAAGTTGATGCGCCGCTTGATGACACCAATATTGATAAATTCAATAACATCATCCGCAAATTCTCAGATCAGTCGCAATTCATTATAGTATCACATAACAAACGGACCATTGCCAGCACAGATATTATATATGGAGTAACTATGGTCGAGCAGGGGATTTCAAGAGTAGTAGCCGTGGACTTAAGAGAGGTTGCATAACGAAATCGAACTAAAAACCTGTTAGAGAAATCTCCGGTTTTACACTTCCGCAACGCGAAAAGTACTTATAATACCAGGAGTCCTTGAGATTACTCACAATCACTCCTTTGCTGGTGGAAACATGCACAAAGCGATTATTTTGCAGGTAAACCCCTACATGACTAAACTTCTGCCCACTGAAATCAAAAAACACTAAGTCGCCCTCCTGCAATTCCTCTTCGTATTTCTTTTTTACACTTTCCGCCATTTGCCTCGCAGTTCTTGGAAGCTGGCGATTATAGATCTCTTTATGCAATAAAATCGTAAAACCCGAACAATCAGCCCCTTTCTTATTCATTCCTCCGGGAACATTCGGCACCCCCATCCAATTATCTATAAACCTGTAAAGTTTTTCGTTTGCGATGTCTTTTTCGCTAACATTCAGTAAAGAAGCATAACGCTCTTTTATAGAGCCATTAAATGATTTGTTTCTGGCGCTCGAAACATCGGTAAGGATTTTTGAACTTTTACAGGACGAGAAAGCAATGCAGCCAAAAAACAAAATGGATAGTAGAATTGATTGTCTCTTTGTAAAAATCATAACAATCCCAATATCCTAAAATATGGATTGCATAATTGACAGAAGTTTTTAACAGAGGTGGATAACCCCTCTGTCATTCGATAAAAATCAGCAATATTATGTCTTTAAAACACGCTGTATCTCATCAAGCTTCATCAACGCTTCTACAGGAGTCAGCGTATTAACATCGAGATTATTAAGGAGATCGCGAATTTTGACCAGAACCGGATCATCAATAGAAAACATCTGTAATTGATAAGCCTGCTGCTGGACTTTCTTGATACTATCTTTGATATGCTCTCCGCCTGTTCGTTCCTGTTCCAGGCGCCTTAAAATTTCGTTGGCACGATTGATGAGCTTTGGGGGCATCCCGGCCATTTTTGCCACATGGATACCGAAACTATGCTCACTGCCACCCGGAACTAACTTTCGGAGAAAAATAACTTTATTTCCAACTTCCTTTACCGAAATATTAAAGTTCTTGATCCTGTTAAAAGAGTTGCTAAGCTCATTAAGTTCGTGGTAATGCGTTGCAAACAGGGTTTTTGATTTTGCGGCTGGATTGGTGTGCAGAAATTCTGCGATGGCCCATGCAATAGAAATTCCATCGTAGGTGGACGTTCCACGTCCGATTTCGTCCAGCAGAATCAAGCTTTTGTCTGACAGGTTATTCAAAATACTGGCAGTCTCATTCATCTCAACCATAAAGGTCGATTCGCCTGAGGATAAGTTATCCGAAGCACCAACCCGGGTAAATATCTTATCAACCACACCTATTTTTGCTTCCTTGGCGGGAACAAAGCAACCCATCTGAGCCATCAAGACAATCAAACCAGTTTGACGAAGCAAAGCTGATTTACCCGCCATATTGGGCCCGGTTATAATGATGATTTGTTGGGTTTCGCTGTCTAAAAACACATCGTTAGTAATATACGACTCGCCTACAGGAAGCCGTTTTTCTATTACAGGATGACGCCCTCCCTTTATATCCAATACATTGGTAGTATCGATCTGAGGTTTAACGTAGTAATTTTTAATAGCAAGCGTTGAGAAACAGAGAAGCACGTCCAACTGAGCAATTAGCTGGGCATTCAACTGTATAGGTTTTATATATTCAGAAAGAGCGAACACAAGTTCGTTGTAAAGTCTGTTCTCGATTACGTGAATCTTTTCCTCTGCACCTAAAATCTGCTCTTCGTATTCCTTTAATTCGGGTGTAATATACCTTTCGGCGTTAACCAAGGTCTGTTTCCTTATCCACTCGGAAGGGACTTTATCTTTATGCGAATTTGTTACCTCCAAATAATACCCAAAAACATTATTGAAGGCGACCTTTAGTGAAGGTATACCGGTAGCTTCCGCTTCACGCTTTTGTATTTCTACCAAATACCCCTTTCCTCCAAATGCTATCTTTCTTAACCTATCAAGCTCTTCATCAATCCCCTCTCCTATTACGCCACCTTTAATAACTAAAACGGGCGGCTCTGGATTTAACTCCCTTTCGATCTTTTCTCTTATTAAGGCACAGGGATTTAATTGCTCAGCAATCGTCTTTAAAGCCAGGTTATCAGTTGCCTCACAGAGTTTTTTAATCGATTCGGTTGCAAATAAAGCTCGTTTCAACTGGCAAACTTCACGAGGATTTGCCTTGAGTAAGCCGATTTTCGAAATCAGCCTTTCCAGATCGCCTATCTGCTTTATTTCATGTAGCAAAGAGTCGCGTATCTCTTCCTCGTTTATAAGAAATTCAACCACATTTAATCTGGCTTCAATAGGTTTCTTTTCCTTTAGTGGCATTACAATCCATCTTCTCAGCATCCTGGCTCCCATGGGCGAACAAGTTTGATCCAGGACATCCACCAGAGTAACGGCGTTTTCATTCGCCGAGCCAATAAGTTCAAGATTTCTAATTGTAAAACGATCAAGCCACATATATCGCTCTTCCTCGATTCTGGATATAGAAGAAATATGCTGAAGATTGCGATGCTCGGTTTCGTTAAGATAGTGAAGTGCCACACCTGCTGCGATAATGGCAACAGGTAAGCGATCGATACCAAAACCTTTGAGTGATTTAACTTCAAAATGCTTTAATAGAGACTCGGTCGCATAATCGCCCGTGTAGGGCCATTCGTCTAAAGTGTAGGTATAGAAACGATCTCCGAAGGTTTCCACAAAATCACGCTTTCGATTTTTAGGAAAAATGACTTCTGTTGGCTTAAAAGTTTGAAGTAATTTATCGATGTAGTCACTATTGCCCTGGGCTACTAAGAACTCTCCGGTAGAAATATCTAAAAAAGCTATTCCGAGTGTATTCTTTTCAAAAAATACCGACGCCAGGTAATTATTGGCTTTTTGCTGTAGAATGTTATCGCTATACGAAACCCCCGGAGTAACCAGCTCTGTAACCCCCCGTTTTACTATGGTTTTCGTTGTTTTTGGATCTTCCAGCTGATCGCAAATGGCTACACGTTGTCCGGCACGAACTAATTTAGGCAAGTACGTTTCAAGCGAATGATGAGGAAACCCTGCAAGCTCTATATGAGATGCCGAGCCATTGGCCCTCTTAGTAAGAACAATTCCAAGTATTGAAGAAGCTTTTACCGCATCTTCGCCAAACGTTTCGTAAAAATCTCCAACTCTGAATAACAGCAAAGCACCTGGATATTTGGTCTTAATGCTGTTATATTGCTGCATTAAAGGAGTTTCTTTAACTTCTTTCTTAACCAATATAATTCTAATTATTAACCAGCTAAATTATGCTATTATGAAGGATATTACAGGATTGTGGAAAAATCAAAGTTTGTGAATTAATTTAAAGTAGTCCGCTCTAAAGCAACAAAGGAAAGTTGCCTTTCCTTTGTTATTTGATGTTTTTATGGTAGGATTTTTTTTACAGGCTTACAGTATTTCGGTAGATGTAGGGCCTTCAGTTTTAAGATGTTAAAATCTAACATCCTTTCCATGCACGCAAGGTGTTTAAAAATTTAGATATTTTTAAATTTATTACACGAATGGGTCAGTTGCCGTGACGAAATGCCATTCTGCGTACACGAAATGATTTTCAATAAAATCGATTTCAACCTTTTCAAGGTGATTGTCGAATTTGGTTGTACCTTATTTTTCATCAATCGGTTGTATCTTCTCTCAATTTCTTATCAATATTGAGTTGTTTCTCTGTTTTATCAAGGTTTTCGCGAAACCCCTCTACTAGATTATCTTCATTATATTTGAAGTCCTTCGAGCTTGCATCGCCAGAGTTGCCAGATTCAAAAACAGCCTTTTCGGCTCCGGGAGGATTATCTCCTAATAAATTCCTGGTTACAGGTTTCTCATTTTCCGCAGAAATATTTGCATTAGGTTCTGGAATAGTTCTTTCAAGAAAACCTGTCAAATCCTCCTCCCGTTCAGAAGTTTGATCAATCGTTTGGTTTTCATCAGAATAGGTATTAGCTGGCATATTCTCAGCTTCGATACGCTGGCTCAAATCCGCAGAATTTAATTGTTCCTGCTCTTCTAAACTTGGAGTATCCTCGTTACTGGATTGGTTATTTGGATCTGGGTCGAGATTGTCTTCCCAGTCTTCATTTGGGTGCATAATCATAGCTATGTTTATAGGTACTATACAAACATGCGTCTATTGATTTTGTTCTTGTTGGCTTTTAACTAAATAAGACCAATTTAACGAGCGGTATAAGTAATGAAAATATTGATCATTTTTCACTCGTAATTCTGACCCTCATCGGACTGATCATTCAAAGGCTTATCAAACCTTCTCTTAGATGTTATTAATTTGGGATGTACTTTATTCAGAAGTTCTTTTTTATAAGAGCCACTATATAGGATGGTGTACATATCTTCCAGGCAAATTTTATTTCCGTCGATAGAAGTAATTTTTTGTTCATTAATTAAATATGATTTATGAACTCTAATAAATCGATCCGAAGGCAAAAAATCCTCCAGTTCTTTCATCGTCAGGTAAATAAGGTGGCTTTTATTCGTCAGATGAATAGTTACATAGTTTTGAGACGCTTCGATATAAATAATATCATCATATTTTATTCTGATAACTTTATTTCCTCTCGATTCGTTCTTCACAAAGAAGTAATCACTTCCAGGTTTTTTATCCTTTACAATTTCCGCATTAACATCTAACTGCCGCTGTTTAGCTTTTTCAATGCATTTTGAAAATCGCTCAAGTGAAAATGGTTTCATTAAATAATCCACCGCATTATTTTCGAAGGCTTCGGCAGCGAAATGAGGAGCATCTGCTGTATAAATGAAAGAGGTTACAAAATCAAGATTCTCAAGATTTAACTTTGGCAAAGAACTGCTAATAATGACAATATCAGGCATCAATGTCATGATTTCATTATACGCAA
The DNA here is from genome assembly GCA_946480915.1 of uncultured Sphingobacteriaceae bacterium. Next base: position 17,014 of record CAMLLO010000044.1, read on the forward strand.
CCAGCGTATTACTGGAACTACCTACAATCTTTAGTTCCTTGTGTGTCGATATATATTTAGAAATGATTTTAATACTTGTGTTATCATCAAGAATGTAGCATTTCATATGTCAGATAGTAGCATTAATACTTTAAAACTCAGTAGATTTCCACCCTTATGATTCAGGCTAATTTGCGCTGAGGGTTTATAGGGTAAAAATACAACTTTGGCCGTTTATACGCACAAATTAAACAATAAATTTAACATCCATTAAGTAAAGACCCTTATAAGTTAAAAAAGTATAATTTTTATTAAAGAATAGATATACGTTTTTTCAACGAAAAAAAACAACATTTAGGTGCCAAAGAACAATGCCTGGACTTTTTTTCTTAAAAACATCAATTCTTTCTATTAATTTCGATTATTATTCTCAACACTGAAATTGGCAAAACCCGAAATATCAAATTCACTTTATTTGTTTTTGAAAATAAAGCTAACCATAAAATGGATGCGTCAATCTTTTACGGAGTTAAAGAAGAATGATCCCTTACGACTTGCCGGCGCTACCGCCTTCTTTTCAACCTTTGCCTTACCTCCTATTTTAATAATTCTCATCCAGTTATTCGGGTTGTTCCTGAATAGAAATGAGCTGAGTTCGCAATTAATCAACCGTCTTGCTAATCTTATGGGTAAAACCAGTGCATTACAGGTTCAGCAGGTATTAAAAAATTTTAATTCGCTTTCTGAAAATTTATTTGCCCTTACTATCGGGTTTATTTTTCTTCTTTTTGTTGCTACAACCTTATTCTCGGTAATAAAAAATTCACTTGATCAAATTTGGAAGATCCGGGTTAAGGCCCATCCGGGATTGTGGTTCTATCTTAAACTCAGGGGCCGCTCATTAATAGTGATAGTTGCTGGCGGTTTGCTGTTCCTTATACTCATCTTTATTGAAGGTTTGCAGGCGATTTTAGGTGACTATATAAATTACCTGGGACCTACAGCCAGTGATTACCTTAACGGTCTTGTCAGCGAAATAATTTTTGTGATAGTTGTCACTACCTGGTTCTCCATAATATTTCGTTTCCTTACAGATGGACGACCGGAATGGAAACCAGCCCTGGCAGGAGGGTTTTTCACGGGCATACTATTTTCATTTGGAAAAGTACTCTTGAAATGGCTTTTATCTCTAAGTAATATTAGCAATATTTATGGAGCATCCGGTTCTATAGTGTTAATATTGCTATTTGTGTTCTATTCATCTCTTATTTTTTATTACGGAGGTTGTTTCATAAAAGTAATAAGTGATGATTTGAATTTACCAATACGGCCAGTGAAAGAGGCTTTCAAATATCAGGTTACAGAAGTAATTCAAGGAGAGGAAGCTTAACTTTATTGTGTAGAGTTTTTTTCTTTTCTGTATTTCACGAAGTTTATCATCATCACACTTAATAGAATCACTGCAAGCCCCGAAATTTGTAAAACGGATATTTTTTCACCGGCAAATAAAACGCCTAATAAAACCGCAACAACCGGATTCACATAGGCATAGGTGCTTACCTGCGTGGCGGGTCTAACTTTCAACAACCATACATAAGCACTAAACCCGGCAATTGAGCCAAATAATACCAAGTACGCTACTGCCCACCAACTTTCAGTACTTACAGATTCTACTTCAAAGCCATTTTGCTCACCTCTCATTAATCCGCCAACTGCAAAAGCCAAAGCAGCTGCAAGCATTTGCCAGGTGGAATTCACGATTGCAGAACTTTTTGAACTATAGTATTTTGAATATAGTGATCCTCCCGCCCATGAGACTGCGGCCAAAGTCACCAGCAGCATACTTCCAGCTTCAAAAGTTGATTCGCCGGAAATGCTGGCAACTATGCTCTTATAAAACAAAAGCACCACTCCAAAAAACCCCATTATAAGCGCCAAAAGCGTTGATCTGCTCTTCAGATTTTGATTCCACTTTGGTTTATCAAGCAATACAAACCATAAAGGAGATGAGGAAACCGTTATTGCAACTATGGCGCTTGGCATATATTGCTCAACCCAGATCACCGCACCGTTTCCAATAAACAATAAAAGCAAACCACCTACTATGGCGTGCATTATTTGTTTAGCAACAAATACCTTTTCCCGCTTATAAATACACCAGGCAAGCATAATTAGTGCTGCTGCGAAAAATCGCAAAGCACCCAGCATGAAGGGAGGAAAGCTATGAATTGCTTTTTGGATAAAAAAATAGGTCGAGCCCCAAACTATATAAACAATGGCAAACGCTAAAACTACATTAACCGTCGATGCTGGTTTTTCTTCTCCAGACAATTTCACCATTTTCAATCCTTAAATTACCGTTTAAAATTAAATTAACTCATTTATGTTTACTCAATTAATTCAAAAAGATTCTAACGCAGAACCACTGCAATTTATTAGTAAATATTCATTTATTCATTCCGACTTAGCTTCGAAATGAGTCACAGGAGGTCTCATTTCATTTGAGGAGTATTTCGTTTCTCATTCTATAACAATTCATGGCCGTAAGACCAAGCTTTGTAATTAATTTATAATTCGCAATTGCGCCCACTGCAGCCCCGATAACAGGAATCAATTGCGCCATCTTCGCTAAGTCAATATAATCTCTGTATTCCTGCTGAAATGTACGCCAATCAAACTCTTCAACATCTGCCGGCAACGATTGTTGATATAAATTCCACCGCGACACATATTCAAATACTTCCGTTTGCCTTTTGCGACTCGAAAACGCCAATTGAAAAACATATAAAATAAATAAACGCTCGCGATAGTCTTTAACATCGTATCCGTACAAGGAGGCTATTTCAAAAAGCAATTTTATCTTAATACCCAATAAAGCAGGAAAATCAGCAAGGCCCAACAATATTCCACCAGCACCCGTGATACCGCCTTCTACAGAAGCAGCTTTCTTATAAATTTCAATTTGCCTTTTAACAAAGGCTTCCCGGTATTGTAAGGACGCGTCTTTCAGAGGTCCAGAAGTGCTATATGCTGAGCCAAACAGCACGGCCTGAACCATTTTCTTTATAGTTATAGTGATTGCCTGATGTATTCTATCAGGTATAACATTATTTAACCGTGTCTGGATATTTTTAGCCAGCACATCTGTGAACGTTGGATCTTTAAGCATTCCCTTCTTCCAGATCTCTAATTCAAAAAGAGTTTGTTTTTCGTAAAAATCCATCACTTTAAACATTTAAAATATCTTTGGAATAACCCAAATCATAATAAAATATTATATACATTGTTATTAAGATAAGAAACCAATTGGTATTTTAGGGCAAAGAATCAAGATGAAAAGAGTATTTTTTCTTTTATTATTTTTCAGTATCTCCTATTCGGGTTTTGCTCAATATGGGAAATTAGAACCATTAAAAGAGGGAGATACTACTTATGTAGTTTTGCGAACTCCCAAAGAAACGTTGAAAAAACTTTCGGAGAGTCCGGATAAAAATGAAAGGAAATTGGGTTCTCAGATTGAAAGTATTGAGGGTCAGTTAGAAAGACTGAGGTCAATACATCTTTCAAACCGCACACTAAGCCCAGACCTACGAATGTTTATTAACAATATTAAATCGTTAGAATCAAAGGGAGTGAACGTAAATTATTACATTCAGGAAATGTTAATTTACAGTCCCAGACAAGGATTATAAAACAAAAAAACCGGTCTAAATGCCGGTTTTTATATGTTATCTATTATAACTTCCTGTTGCTTTATTGTTGCGGTTAAAACCTCCGCCACCCCCTCCTGGACGACTATTACCAAAACCAGGATCTTCTTTCGCTTCGGAAACTAAGATTCGTTGGCCATAATAATCACCACCATTCATGTTTGCAATAGCTTCCTTTGCTTCAGCATCATTCGGCATCTCCACAAATCCAAAACCACGACTTTCGCCAGTTTCGCGATCTTTGATGATTCTTAAAGATTTCACATAACCAAAATCTCCAAAAACCTCTTTTAATTCTGACTCTTCTACTTTAACAGGGAGCCCTTTGATAAATATCTTCATTAACGTTATAAAATTTCTACAAAGGTACAATTAAGCGCCTGAGAAAATGTAATACTAATGTTAGCTTATTTTATTATTTAGCTTCTCCACCCTCCATTATCCCCATGGCGATCAAAGATTCTGCTTTTATATCTTTTCTTTTGCTCATCAAGGCTGTCTTTCATATTTAAAGCGCCGTGCATGTCAAGAATCTCAGCGGCTCTTTCAGCTTCACCAACTGAGGATGTTTGAATTGTAACCACACATCCGGTTTTGGCTGCCTCCGAATAAGTTTTAGCATCATTATCATTTCCAAAAACAGATTTAAACCAATTTGTTACGCTGCTATCATGATCGTCATTATCTGCTTCTTTATAATCTGCTGCCCTACTGGATATCTTTATTTGGTCTCTGTTAAACTGATGATCTAATAAATATTCAACCGCCACCTGACCCTGATTGGTATGTTCAAAAACTCCCACCACAGTTTGCGGTCTGGATTGACTTGAGGCAGCTGTTGATCCTGCTGTATCTGAATTATGCATAGTGTTTGTACCTGAAGACTGAATACCTACACCGACCGGCGCGTTTCGATCATATAAACGTTCGTTCGTCTCCATGGGCGCCTGGCTCTCAGTTCTTACTGTTTCTTTGCGAGTGTCAGAGAACGCGTGCTGAATAAGATCTTCTACCCTTGTGCTGATCTTGCCCTTTTCATAGGTGGGCAATTCAGTTAATTCGTTAGCCATAATACCCGGTAATACTAGGTTTTGATAGGAATCATGTATCTCAGCGACACTTAAGGGAGCAAGCACTTTTCTATCTCTCAGGTGCATTTCATTTCCTTCAAGATCCAGAACCATATATAATACTTTTCTGGATTCTATATCAAAAAGCAGATCATCTACCTTTCCCAGAATGCGGCCGTTACCGTTTTTCACCGTCCAGCCTCTGATGTCCGATTCGTTCTTGGCTACTTCATAATTACTTTTGCCCAATTCTTTAAGGCGTACATATTCGGAGTTATTTGTATTACTCATGGCATTATTAGTTAAATTAAAAATTATAGATTATATCCATGGGGATAGACCGGTTTGATCAAATCCGGTGAGATTATTACCGCCCTGATAATAATTTACATACCAATAATAGAAAGCCGCAGCTATAATCAAAATTATAATCAACCAAAGCCACCAGGCTGTTTTCCTTTTGCGTTGCACATGTAGTTCTGTCATAACGAATGTTTTTTATAGGTTTTACATACAACAACTCTATGTTTTTTAAGTTTTCAATATCTCATTAGCTGCAAACCGGTTTATCCGGAAGCAAAAAATAACTTAAACTCAAAAGCGATATTATTTGTATTAAATATATGTTGACTAAAGGATTCGAAATGTTTTATTTTGACGATAAAACATTTATCAGCTTATGCAAGCAAATTGAAAGAGAGACTAAAGACATGCAGTCATACACACACGACAATGCGCATGATCTACGCCTCGCATATCAAAAGTTTGAGCTGTTTTTAAGTGTTTACTTCCGCAGTAGAAAAAGAGAGGACATTGACTATAAAACCGACCTACGGCTGGAAATTGCGTCAGACATAAATCAAATGTCGGAACATGATGATAACGGCGAAATTACAGAAGATTATTATTCTGAGCACTTTTTGAATGCCAGGGAAAAGCTGGAGCGGGTGATAGAAGATTTGATTTACCAGATTACAATACGCGATTTGGCTATGAATAACAGCGATACAGTACGGGAATAGTTTACCTGCAAAGGGATAAAATGAGCAGTATTAGAAAATCAATCCAGAATCTACCACCGCCGATTCACAAATATATGTAGGTACAATTCCGCTAGTTTTCATCTTTGTTTCGGCGTCGTCTGCCAATGTATTACCAGAAAACACCAACACGGTATCTAAGCCAAACTTATTTCCACCTAAAATATCCGTATATAATGTATCGCCCACCATTACTATATCCTTTTTCGCTATTGTTCTGTATTCTCTTATTAAATCGTAAGCAAACATAAACATTTGAGAATCAGGCTTTCCGAATCGAATAAACTCACGCTCCACAATATTCTCAATCATTTTGGCAACACCGCCTACGGCAATTGCAACCTCGTTTTTATTTACTGGATATGCGTAATCCGTATTGGCTACGATAACAGGTATAGGGCGTTTTCTGAGTAAATTTACAACTATATTCAAATCTCTGGCCCAATCGAAACCTTCGTCGTCGAGAAACACCAACGCATTAACGCGCTCAATATTTGTATGATCGATTTCACTGATTGGCAGGGTGTGCAGACCTGAATTATCCAAGTAATGGGCAGAGTTTTCGGTTCCCAAATAAGCAACGATTCCTTCATGCACTTTTAAATCAAGATATTCTTTGGCAAGCATTCCTGACGAAATAATTCTATCAGCAGAAGCAGCTGCAAGTCCCATCCTGTGGTAAGATTCTGCCAACTGCACTGGACTTCGTGACGCATCATTGGTAACAATATAATACTCCTTATTTTGCGATTTAATGTAGGCAAAAGTATTTTCGATGCCGGGTAATAACCCTTTGTAATTTTTCAAAACACCAAAAGCATCAAAAAAAATCACTTCATATTTATCAATGATGGATTTAAAATTGTCAATTTTTAACATTCAGGATGTTTATCTTTTCGGATTTATTTTTTTTAACAGGAAAAATGAAATTTATCATTTTTTTTCCAAAGTCAAGGGTTAAAAGGTCCACAATCACGCAATAGCTAATCTGCTATTTTAGTTTAAGCACGTCAAGAATCTTTTGAGCGTCAAAATCCCGGTCAACTGATGGCAAATAGATTTCGAAAGCTTCCGACTGGAGTTTTTGTGCATATTGCTCATTGAAAAAGTACTTGCCGTCTTTTATTACGTAATTGAGAATGAAAAACCTGTAGGCTTCTTTCATAAAACGAATCTCATTAGCAGTTAAAGGGTTGACTTTATGATACTCCTCCAAAAAGATCATAAAACGATCTTCGTTTAGCGTATCAATAACATAACTAAATACCGTTCGATCGCCGACATTAGACACAACCCGACTAAAGAAATAAAAATCCATCATTCTTGAACTCATCCTAAACCAATCGTAATCCCATCTGGAGTACAATTCAAAGTTTTTGGTGACCGAAAAATTGCCAATATTCCAATCGATAAATACAGGAATATTTTCGAAGGAACCTGCATTCAACTTCAATCGATTTTTCAAAAACAACTCGCAATGATATTTCAAATAATCGGCTTGCAAACGAGAACCAAATTGTTTTTCGTTACGTCCAATTTGTTTGATTAAAGTTTGGATATCAGTGCGCAAAGTCTTTGACGACTTAGGAAGCACATTTTTCAACCGGGAACAAGCTTTATGAAATTTGCCTATTTGCTGACCAAACTTTCTAATGTGACTTTCTTCCAATCTTTTCGGAAAGCGCTGTATGGCCCTCGATGGATTATAAAAGACAACCCACGCATCGGTTTTGCCTTCTCTGAAACGAAAGGTATATACCCTGTTATTTTTCAACAGAGATTTTGCCAAAAGATTTTCAAAGGGATACAGAAGATTGTTGGATAATGACTGTATAATTCGATGATCCTCGCGAAAGTGTTCAAACTTACCAAAGTTTGAAAGTTTTGCAATTATAATATCCTCATCTTCAAAGGTTATACGATAAACATGATTGGTTGAAACCTGTGCACTTATGTCTTCGATGTCGCTGATTACTTTAGAATCATCATATCCTTCCCACGCCTTCTTTATTATTCTGGAAAAATCCATTGCTTTAAATTAATTGCGCAAAGATGTCGCAATTATTAATAATCGGTTTAAAATAACTTAAATAATTTCGAAATATCTTTTGAGCTCCCAATCACTTACATGTTGAGAAAATTGTTTCCATTCCCATAAGCGGGTTTGGGTAAAGTGTTCAACAAAATCTTCACCAAAGAGTTCTTGGGCAACATGGGATTTTTTCATCGCATTACTTGCCTCGTAAAGATTCGACGGTAATTTCACATATTGAGAATTTGCATAGGCATTACCTATCGTAAGAGGACTATCCAGCGAAAGCTTGTTTTTTATTCCGTATAGGCCGGAAGCCAAAGCGGCAGACATGGCTAGGTAGGGGTTCGTATCAGCCCCTGGAACCCGGGTTTCGATCCGGGTGTACTTAGGCGCCGAATTAATTACCCGAATCGCTGTTGTTCGATTTTCAATTCCCCAGGTCAGCGTTGTCGGAGCCCATGCTCCTTCCACTAAACGCTTATAACTATTAACCGTGGGTGCATACATCGGCAAAATATGCGGAAGACAGTATAACTGGCCAGCCAGATACTGCTTCATTAATAGGCTCATCTGGTGTGGATCTTCCGAACTAAAAAACAGATTTCCCGAATTATCTTTGTCCCATAAGCTCTGATGAATATGACCACTGCATCCCGGAAGGCTCATATTCCATTTTGCCATAAACGACGCCATAATACCATGCTTATAGGCTATTTCCTTTACTGCAGTTTTTAAAAGGGTAGCGTTATCTGCAGCCTTTAGTACTTCATCATATATGATAGCAGCTTCGTAAACACCGGGTCCTGTTTCTGTATGCAAACCTTCGATAGGGATGTCGAACTTAGTTAAAAGGTTGAATAAATCATTGTTATAATCCGCATATAAAGCAGGTCTTATAATTGAATACCCAAACATTCCGGGCGTGATAGTTTGAATTTTAGTAAATTCTTTCTCTTGCAGCGATTTTGGTGTTTCGTTGAAATTAAACCACTCGAATTCCTGCGAGAATGCAGGCAGGAAACCCATATCGCTGCATTCTGAAGCAATTTTTTTTAAAAGCGTACGTGGACAAGCAGCAAGACCCGTTGAATCTTTTTTACTGAAATCGGCAATAAAAAAAGGAATATTATCCTGCCAGGGAATGACACGAAATGTGGAGAGATCTATTCGACATGGCTGATCAGGATACCCGGTATGCCAACCTGTAATCTTTACATTATCGTAAAGAACATCGTTGCTGTCCCATCCAAAAACCACATCGCAAAAACCATATCCACTTTCCAGTCCCTCTAAGAATTTTTTCCAATGAATCACTTTTCCACGTAAAACACCATCAATATCTGCGAAAGCGAATTTTACTCTTTCAATTTTATTATCATCCAAATATTTAATAATCTGAACTTTATCCATGCAGCTAATAAGGAATAAATACGTGTTAAATATAAGTTAAAATCGTTATAAAGGTTGTTCTGTAATAAGACAAACAGTTCTAAAAGGTTTTTTATAATATTGCGAAGATCGGAATCTAAGTTTATGAATCTACTATTCGTCTACGGTACATTACTACAATTGGATAATCCGTTGGGATCCTATTTAAAGAATAATAGCACCTGGTTAAGCGCAGCAAAATTTAGAGGTCTTTTATATGATATCGGAGAATATCCGGGTGCTATATTTGACAGATCCGCAGATACCAAGGTTTCTGGACACTTATTTTCGATAGCGAATAATGAACAGGTTTGGAATATTTTAGATGAGTATGAAGGTTATGGTATTGATTATCCAGTGCCGAATGAGTTTATTCGACAATTAATTGAAGTCGAAACTCAAAGTCACCTGATTCAATGCTGGACTTATTTATACAATTTGCCTGTTAATAGTTTCACTCGCATCGAATCCGGCAACTATGAGGAATATTTATTAAAAAAGTAAAGTCCTCAGAACGTCTTTGATAAGGGCGCGAATTTAAAACGGGTTTAAAACAAAAAATCCCCTGAACTTGCGGCTCAGGGGATGAAATTATATTTGTTTTCGATTATAAAACCGACTTAACAGTTTTAATAATCCGAGCTGCTACTTTATAAGGATCTGCAGCTGAATTTGGACGACGATCTTCTAAATAACCTTTCCAACCATGTTCAAGGGTATAAAGTGGTATACGAATTGAAGCACCACGATCTGAAACTCCGTAACTGAAATCATGAATTGATGCAGTTTCGTGTTTACCAGTTAGACGTAAATGATTATCAGCACCATATACTTCAATATGTTCTTTAACTACAGGACGGAATGCCTCACAGATTTTATCGTAAGTTTCTTTGCTACCGCAAGTACGTAAAACAGAGTTTGAGAAGTTAGCATGCATTCCGGAACCATTCCAGTCTAATGTACCCAAAGGTTTGCAATGCCAGTTGATTGATACTCCGTATTTCTCTCCGATTCTTTCAAGTAAATAACGACCGATCCAAATTTGATCTCCCGCTTCTTTCGCTCCTTTTGCAAAAATCTGGAATTCCCATTGCCCAGCAGCAACTTCTGCATTGATACCTTCAACATTTAGGCCAGCTTCTAAGCATACATCTAAATGCTCTTCAACTATTTCCCTGCCATAAGCATTTTTAGCTCCAACTGAACAGTAGTATGGACCTTGTGGTGCTGGATAACCGTTCGCCGGGAAACCTAAAGGTTTGTTACTTTCGTCATCCCAAAGGAAGTACTCTTGCTCAAAACCGAACCAAAAGTCATTATCATCATCTTCAATTAATGCACGGCCATTAGACTCATGTGCTTTTCCTGTTGAATCCAACACTTCACACATTACTAAATAACCTTCTTTTCTTTGTGGATCAGGGCAAATGAATACTGGTTTAAGAACGCAGTCTGAAGAACCACCTGGTGCTTGCTCTGTTGATGAACCATCGAAGCTCCATAAAGGACAATCTTCTAATTTTCCACTGAAATCTTTTTCAATTTTCGTTTTGCTACGAAGGCTTTGAGTTGGTTTGTAACCATCCAGCCAAATGTACTCTAGTTTTGCTGCCATTATTTATTTGTTTGGGTAATCCGGTTGCAAATTTGCACTATAAAATAAAATACTCATCAATAATTGCACGAAATTATAATAATCTTTGAATTTTTTAAAAAAAAATGCAACTTTTTTAAAAATAAACCGAATCAACAATCAACAATACACAAATTAGAACACAAAATATTGCTCGATATATTCAAAACCCCAAATAATGCAAAAAATCAATCAAGATTTTCATGCGCTATCCGGGGCTTCCGAAGAAAGAATATCCGAAGTACAATACCGGTGTTTCAATGCGGTTTAGTCGAATAACTTCTTACTGCTTATTTCTTTGTTAATTGTAATATAACCGGGATATTTAATCTGCTTATTACCAAAATCCAAAGTTGGTTTAATTTTAAAAGTGACAAGTCCCTTTTTCTCCTCCCCATCCTGAGCTCCTATTAAAAAGTCGGTGATAGCAGCCATAGCCTTATCATCGGATAAAACATGATAAATATTTGAATTTACCTGTATCGGAACCGTAATTGTACCTCCATGAGGGCTCACTGAGATATTTTGGGTTACGAAACCTCCAGCAAGTTCGCGATCCTTAACCAAAACCTTATACTCGAATTGATTAATAGCCGCCAATTTACTCGAGGGATTACTAATTGTTAGATTTACCCGGGCTTTCATCGGCACATTTTGTCTCAAAAGCGCCAGTGCCAATCTGGGCATTTTGGTAATATCAATCTCTTCTTTTCCTATCAGGTCTTTCATATTCACATTTGCTACATAAATACTATCTGCCGAACTGATCTCATATTTGCAATCTTCGAGTGCTTTAATCTGGTTCATCTGTTTATTAAGGCCGGTACAGCCGCATATGAACAGCAATAGTGCGCTTACATAAATTATACTTTTCATATCTTAATGTGTTTGTTTCAATAATATAACGGATTAAATGCCAAAGATGTGTATTTAAAAATTCGTTTTAGAAATCGAATAATTGTTTAAACTTTCGCGCACAAGATTCGTATAGTCAGATTGAGAAAATCTTTAAGATTATAGGAGTGACGGGTAACAAGCCGTCCAAAACAGGAGGACATTTGGGTGAAGCAAGATTTAATCAACTTAGGATCAATCATTTTTGACAATAAGTTTTAAAATTCCCTTTAAATCATCAAAACATTTTAACAGCTTTGCAGACCGAAAAAAATTGTATATATTAACATACAAATTGAGACAATAATAATATCAGAAAAATCATGCCAGAAAAAAAAATTACGGTACTTTACGTAGATGATGAGGAGAATAATCTTATCTCATTTAAGGCGAACTTTCGTATAAAATACAATGTTCTGGTCGCGATAAGTGGCGACGAAGCCATGAAAATAATAGAAAGCAAACATGTTGATATTATAATTACAGACCAACGGATGCCTAATATGACGGGGGTTGAGTTTCTTGAGCAGGTTCTTGAAAAGAAACCCGATCCTATGAGAATACTGTTGACGGGCTATGCAGATATGAGCGCAGTGGTTGATGCCGTTAATAAAGGTAAAATATTCCATTACCTCTCCAAGCCATGGAACGAAGAGGAACTCGATATGACAATTAAAAGAGCCTATGAAGTTTACGAAGAGAAACTCAAAATAAAAGAAATGAACGAAAAACTCGTTGTATCAAACGACCAGTTTGAGTTTTTACTAAGACAAAAACTTTTATCCTAAACTCGGGAATTATATATAATCCTGCAATAGAGGTTGTAAAATTTCCGGACTAAGTGGCTTATTAAAAAGATGTTTCACTGAATTAAAACTCTTCATACGATTCATATCTTTCTTATTCATAGAGGAAGTAAACGCAATGATGATGTACCGCTCTTGAATTTCGGCAGGAAGCGTTTCGAACTCTTCGACAAACTCAATTCCGCTCATGATTGGCATTAAGATATCCAGTAAAATCACGTTAACAGTATCCTCTGACAAGTCTGGCGAATGTTTAATATAATCAAGGGCATCGGAAGCCTGTAGAAAACTTTTTACGGCATTACTGGCAACGGTATGCTTCACCAACTTTTCAGCTATAAAACAATCCAACTCACTATCGTCTACGATTATAAAATTCACTTTTCTAGGCTTGTTGTTCATTATTTATTAGGAATTGTTACTTTAAATACTGCTCCGTCTCCGAGAACAGAACTCACTTTAATACCGCCATTAAGCTTTATCAAGGCATCCTTTACGTTATATAATCCAAACCCCGACCCTGCATCCTGGGTGCTGGCTCTAAAAAACAGACCAAATATCTCGTTCAAATAATTTTCAGGAATACCTATTCCATTGTCTTTCACGTAAATGGTGGCCAATCCTTTTGCAACTCCAATATTTAATTCAATTTGCCTATCATTACTTTCCTGTTTTTGATATTTGATAGCGTTCGACAATAGATTATTCAACACAATTTTCAATGTGATTTCGTCGCACCAAAAAGGTTCCTGCTGATCAATATTGGTGCTAAACTGGACATTATTGGCTGTGATGTTACCTTGGTGAATATCCGTCAAATCGGACACAATTTGCTCGATATCGATTTCTTTAATACGTAACTCGCCTCTTTGAACAGTGTAATAATCGTGCATACTTAGAATGAAGGTATCCAGCTTTTTAACCGAATTTTCCATCAACGCGAGCATCTCCTTAATTTCCGAAACATCATCAAGATGTCTGACGACCTTTATCGCTCCCATTACACCCGAAAGCGGCCCGCGAATATCATGACTTACGCTATATGCGAATTTATCGAGCTCGTTATAAGCTTTCTGAAGCTCCTCATTCTTAATAGACAATAAAGAATTCGCCATATAAAACTTATGGGCTTCCTCTATAGCAGAAATAATATCTGAGTCTGTCCAGGGCTTTTTTACATATCTAAATATATGCCCCCTGTTGATCGCATCAATTACAGCCTCAACATCTGTATACCCGGTAATTAATATCCGAATAGGATGAGGAAACCAGCTCCTGATTTCTTCAAAGAACTCTACCCCGGTTTTGTCGGGCATCCTCTGATCGCAAAAAATAATACGAATATCAGGATGTTTTGTAAGAATTTCAATTGCTTCAGATGTATTCACAGCAACTAAAATATTGTAATCAAGCCTGAATGAGGCTTTAAATCCTACAAGATTGTTAAGTTCATCATCAATATAAAGAATCTTTATTTTTTCCGACATTTTAACTGAACTGATAAAGACCGTGAATCAAAAACATTTAATTAAATTCATCAGTCGATTTTTGTGACTACACACACTCCTGGTCTTCACGATAGCATGGGGAGTTATACAGTGGTAGAAGAATTATGTTTCACTTATTTTGTTAATGATGGGCAAATTTATAATAAAATTCGTTCCCCGCCCGATTTCTGATTTAAGATTAATCTGGCCATGATGTTTTTTAATGGTATTGTAAGCTATTGACATCCCTAAACCAGTCCCTTCGCCAACATCTTTGGTGGTAAAAAATGGCTCAAAAACCTTCTTAACGGCATTTTCGTCCATACCTGTTCCATTATCGGAAATTTCTATAGAAACATGCTCTTTGTCGCTATGTGTTTTGATAATAATCTCTCCATCTGCTGGATTATTATGCCTTTTATTGATAGCATGACAGGCATTCGAGATTATATTTAAAAAAACCTGATTAAGTTTACCAGGATAGCATTCAATTATTGGTAACTCGGAAAATTGTTTAGTTACTTTAATTCCATTTAAAAGATTGTTAGCTATTACCAGCGTAGATTCGATGCCTTCATGTATATCGGCAAGTTTTAAATCATCTTCATCTAAACGAGAGAACACACGAAGTCCTTTAACAATATCCGCTGTGCGGGATGCTCCTTCATTAATCCCCTTTAAGAGATGTGATATTTCTATCTTAAGATAGTCATAATCAATTTCCTCTTTATAGTCTTCTATTTGCTTTTTCTTATCATCAATTGAAGAATCAGAAAAATTGAGGTTTTCCATGGTGCTGATTGCATCCATCAATATCTCGACATCTCTTTGCAGAGGCGCAACATTAGAAGTTACAAAATTTATCGGATTATTAATCTCATGAGCAATGCCTGCCGTTAACTGACCGAGAGAGGCCATTTTCTCGGATTCAACGAGCTGCATTTGCGCTTGTTTCAAATCATCCAGAGTTGTGTTCAACTCAGAATTTGATGATTCTAATTCAGAAGTGCGCTCTTTCACCTTAGCTTCCAATACGACGTTCTGTTCCCGAATTATACGTTCATTTTCTTTGGCAATCTCGAGAGCTTCTGCCTGCGATGCCTCTTTTTCTCTCTTTAAAATATTGATTTTACCGGCTAGAGCAAATGAAAGGAAAATCGCCTCGAGGGCAGAGCCTATTTCAACCGCATGTACCGTCCATTCATTATAGGGAACGATACCAAAATCTTTAGAGACAAAAACCAGAATACTGATGAAAAAGATGGACCAGCTGAGTAAAAAATAACTTGCCGGAGCATAATTTTTTCGAAACACTGCCCATGCAACAAAAATAATTAATATTGAAACCAGAGCGGCGTTCATATTAACCGTCTGAAAAGCTGCTACAGAATTGCCTGATAGCAGCAGTCCTATTGAAACAATATATATTGCTATAGTTATGTCGAGCACTAAACTAAGCTTGGGAACAAACTTCTTAGTCCTCAAAAAGGATTTTGCAAACAGTATTGTAGCAATTCCCGACATAGCACCGCAAAGAATCAGCATATTTTGCGACAGCCAGGTATTATTCGGCCATAAGAAACGGTGGGAATACCCTAATAAGGTTGATTGGGTGAGTGTAACCCAAAAGATGTAATGACAGTAGACTATATAATCTCTATCCCGAACTGCAAAAAAGATAAATAAATTATATAACAGCATTACCAGCATAATACCTATATAGAGACCTCCACGAATATCAGACTGGCTTATCCTCGCGAGTATTTGCTTTTCATTACTTATATTAATGGGCGCAAGAATCTGCTGATTACTATTCAAAGACAAATAACATTCTACCGCCTCACCTCTTTTTAACGGGATATCAAACAAATAAAATTGATGTTTATAACTGCGACGCGCCAAAGGTTGAAAATTCGTATAATGAATACTATCAACCTTATTACTTCTTATTATGTATAAACTTACCCTGTCTATAATAGGATTTGAAAGATTTAAAATTACTTTATCCGAATCTGAGTTATTGCGGAGCCGAAATTTTATCCAGTTATTATTAGCACTTACACCCAAATTGGGGACATTGGCCGTACTTAATTTAAAAATTTGCGGTCTGTTTCTTACTTGAGAAAAGCTAAGTTTACTACTTGTATCTTGATACAGATAAACTTTTTTGCCGATATAACTTTGCTCTGTTACACCATTATTATAAACTATCTCTTGCGCGAATCCAAAAATACTTATAAACAAAAAAGAAATGAGCAGGATAGAGATTTTGAGGTATTTCATTTGTCTTTTTTAGCTGATACAGATAGTTATATTATGGGTTTGACACCATTTTTTGCTTCAAAAATCTCGTCTAAGTCGACGTAAAAACGTCCGGAAAGAGAATGTTGCCCGAGCAGGATCTTCCTGCAAATATCGGTTGTTATTGCCCCACCAAGCACAACTGAGGAAGCAAGCTGCGGCCAGGTGTTTATGGTTTTGTTAATCTGCTCCATTGATTTTCTCATTCTTTCGGATAAAGACTCGTAAGACAAGATCGACATTAATACTTGTGTACGATTCTCGGGAGTTACAGTAATTGAATCATTCTGAATAAAGGCATCCAATTGGCCATGAAAAATGCTGCGATCAGGCTCCAAATCGAATCTCTCAATATCAAGCATTCCACGATCATTAGTATCCATCACCACCGGAATTTTTAGCTCTTTGGCTTTAAATCTGCTTGCAAGTTTAATATCCAAACCATCGCAAACCTCTACAAACAAATCAAGCATACCCCCTTCATTAAAAAAGCTATCCATATTCTGCTTATTTAGCCCTTCACTATAAATCCGGATCTTTATAAAAGGATCAATTTCCATTATCTCTCGTGCGGCAATAATGGTTTTATTTAGGCCGAGATTGAATAAACCCGTTCGTATCCTGTTTAAATTGCTTAGCTCCGCATCATCAAAGTCAACCAATCTGATTTCTCCGCACGTGCGTTCCATTGCAAGGGTTAATGCTATAGACTGGCCAACAGAAAGCCCTACAATTCCAATCTTTTTTGATTGAAGTAGCCTCTGTTCTTCTTTAGTAATCTTATTTCGATTCCTGTTAGTTCTTACTTCGATAAATTCTTCCTTGTCCAGCAAATGAACTAATCTCTGGCTCCAGGGGTAGTAAACCCAAACTCCATAGTGATGCATGTTGGTGCCGCCAAGCTTTTCTTCGATGAATGTTTGGTATTCGTGTTCTTCGATTTTAATAGACGGATTCGAACATTTTATTAATTCCTTTAACTGACCGACTATATTATCATGCACAAATGACACCTTCCCATCAGTAAATAACTTTTCAAAAATATCTTTATCTACATTAGTGTCTAGCCGAAGTATTAACGGATCATAAACTTGACTCATTTGTTGGGTGTCTTCCAGCAATTTCTCAGTAATTTTCATGTGATTCAGGTATACGTAGATGATTAAAAAGTTGTTTAAGCTTTTCTTACATTACAAAAAATTTAAATCGTTCTCATTAAGCGTAGATGCAACCGGATGCGATTTATTTGTGTTAGCTATTATTTCTTTTAAATCCCATTGATCTAAACCTGGAATGTCCGTTTTATAATGAATGGTGATCTCCTTCTTCCTCAATTCTTCAACTCTTACGATGTCTGGCTGATCGCGAATTTTCAATATCGCTTCTTTATCCTCCTGATGAGCTTTACTTAGGACAGGGACATCCTTCAAGATCATTGTGGTAGCTAGCAGGTCTAATTTAGGATAATAAAATGTACCGTGATTACCTATACTGGTTTCGAGCTCCATTCCACAACATTCAACCGGCTTAATAGTATAGGGAGCACACAATGCAAACAGCGATTCTAAGCCTATTTGATGAGAGATTGCTACAGCTGCTCGAATTAAAAATATGCTTCCAATTCCATAACCCGCAATTTCTCTTGAATTCCACAAACCACAAAGTTCTCCTGTTCCATGTTGAGCAAATTTCCAAACCAATTTGAAAATACTAGGATCTAATGCCCCGGTCGCTTCCTCTATTGGCAGGGGCTGACTTCCACCAGAAACATGAACCCGTGCTCCTCCATACACCCTCTTGCCGTCCAAAGACTCCACAATAAGAACAAAAGCAGCCGGATTAGTGGTCCATTCGTTCTTTGATGAAGTAACTTTCGTAACTCCTATACTGGTTAAAACATGCGCATGACCTTCTAAAAATAAATCACACGCTACGGGATCATCTATTGCCCGAAATGCTCTTAGTCTAACAACAGGATTTTCCTTATTTAGGCCAGGTTCCATTAATTGTATTTCCAAATTAAAGCAATATACTAAATGGCTCACCATTTCTCATATCAAACTATTGCTTTAATTAATAATAAATTGATGATTAGAGAAAAATCACAAAAACCTTTTTGATAATGAATGTTTTATGCAAAACAATTGGTTAAATCTTTTTTATCAGATTTAAATAGTTCTAAATAAAACAATATGAGTCGCAAAATTCGTTTACTATAGTAGTTACCTATCATGTTATGAAAAAATGGATCTTCTTCGCCAGCCTTCTGATTAGTATATCTTTTCTTGTATCGGCCCAATCTCCCGATGATATTGTAGGAGTATGGAAAACTGGCTACGAAAGCCGGCAAATTCAAATATTTAAGCGCGGCGATTTGTACTTCGGCAAACTAATTTCGATAGAGGAAGCCGATGACGAATCTAAAAAACCCATGTTGGATGTTAACAATCCTGATAAAAAACAGCAGACTCAGCCCATTGTTGGGTTGGAAATTCTTAAAAACTTTAGCTATGC
>CAMLLO010000045.1 GCA_946480915.1 uncultured Sphingobacteriaceae bacterium
GTATGCCAAGCAGGGAAGGGTGAGGATGAATGTTTCGCTGGTTGATTTAGAGAGATTATTGAATAAGGATATTTAGGAGGTTAAAGGTAAAAGTTGCAAGGGAGGAATAGCTGACGAGTTATCCGCAAAAAAAGCAAGAGCTTGGATCATATGATACAAGCTCTTGCTAATTAATCGATGAAATCTCACCAATAAGTGAAATTCTTTATTAACAATATTGCTCAAAAGCGCCGATTAAATTATCAGCGATCATTTGTGCCGGGCGACCTTCGATCTGATGACGTTCAATAATGTGAACCAATTTCCCGTCTTTAAATAATGCCATGGATGGAGAAGAAGGAGGATAGGGCATCATGTAACTTCTGGCCTGATCAACAGCTGCTTTTTCTACTCCAGCAAATACCGTGATTAGTTTATTGGGATGCTTAGAATGTTGTGACGCGATTTTGGCTGCAGGGCGTGCATTGGCAGCAGCGCATCCGCATACCGAATTTACTACAACAAAAACAGTTCCTTCGCCGGCAATTGCTGCATCAACTTCTTCCGCTGTTTTTAAATCTTCAAACCCAACTTTGGTCAAATCCTCCCTCATGGGGGCAACTAAATATTCTGGATACATACTTTTATGTTTTACGATTTTTGAATTACAAATACTATGTAATAACTTCTGCAAAAATAATGCTATCGCGTCAAATGTAAAAATTAGCATATCAATGCTTTGTCACATTTAATTGCTCAAATGTGATAAATTTATAAATGTTTGATATTCATAGGCTGATCCCGTATTTTTGTAGTTCATTTTAAAAAACAAACTATGTCATCAGTAGAGACAACTTACATTCCTTACAAAGTTAAGGACATCTCCCTAGCAGAATGGGGCCGCAAAGAAATCGGACTTGCAGAAGCAGAAATGCCGGGTCTTATGGCTCTTCGCGAAGAATTTGGTGCTTCTCAGCCCTTAAAAGGTGCACGTATCGCTGGATGTCTGCACATGACCATTCAAACTGCGGTACTTATTGAAACACTTATCGCTTTAGGTGCTGAAGTTACCTGGTCATCATGTAACATTTTTTCAACCCAGGATCACGCTGCTGCTGCAATTGCTGCCGCAGGTATTCAGGTGTACGCCTGGAAAGGTCTTAACGAGGAAGAGTTTGACTGGTGTATCGAGCAAACATTATTTTTCGGCGAAGATCGCAAACCATTAAACATGATTTTGGATGATGGTGGCGATTTAACGAACATGGTATTTGATAGGTTCCCTGAACTTATCGCCGAAATCAAAGGTTTATCAGAAGAAACTACAACCGGTGTTCACCGTTTGTACGAGCGTATGAAAAACGGAACATTGCACTTACCTGCAATCAACGTGAACGACTCGGTTACAAAATCAAAATTTGACAATAAATACGGCTGCCGCGAGTCATTAGTAGACGCAATCCGTCGTGCTACCGATATCATGATGGCTGGAAAAGTTGCCGTTGTTTGCGGTTATGGTGATGTAGGAAAAGGTTCTGCAGAGTCGTTAAGCTCTCAAGGTGTACGTGTGATAGTTACTGAAATCGATCCTATCTGTGCTTTACAGGCAGCTATGGAAGGTTATGAAGTGAAGAAATTCGCTACTGCTGTTTTAGAGGCAGACATTATTGTAACAACTACCGGTAACTGCGATATCGTTCGTGCCGAACATTTCAAAGTGATGAAAGATAAAGCAATTGTTTGTAATATCGGTCACTTCGATAACGAGATCGATATGGCATGGTTAAATACCAATTACGGTCATACTAAAATTGAAATCAAACCTCAGGTAGATAAATATACAATTGATGGAAAAGACATTATTGTTTTAGCGGAAGGTCGTTTGGTAAATCTTGGTTGTGCAACCGGCCACCCGTCATTTGTAATGTCTAATTCATTTACCAATCAAACTTTGGCTCAATTAGAGCTTTGGACAAACCCTGGTAAATACGAGAATAAGGTATATACGCTTCCTAAACATTTAGACGAGAAAGTTGCTCGTTTGCACCTTGCTAAAATTGGTGTAGAATTAGATGTACTCGATCAGCATCAAGCTGATTACATCGGCGTAAATGTTGAAGGTCCGTTCAAGCCAGAAGCTTACAGATATTAAGATTTTGCCTCAGTAATATGTTAGGCCTATACGCTTTTTAAAGAGTATAGGCCTTTTTTATAAAACTAATTTCAAAGGTTGCAAAATCTTATAGCCTTTACTCGCCTGATTTTGGCTTGATATTCTTTAGGTTAAATTTCGGCTTATAAGCAGGCTTCGGTTTCTCTTCGTCTCTGGTGTCATCACTTCTTCTCAGGTCCATATCATTGTCCTGAATTTCTTGTTCAGGAGTTTTGTTTTCGGTTGATGAGGATATTTTCCTTTCAATATCAGGTCCGTTTGCCTGTTCTACGTGGTCTTGAGTGCTTGCATGTGCAATTTCTTCAGAACTAAGCGCAGCAGTTTGCTCTTCTCCTGTAGTTTTTTTCGGAATGTTTTTCAGCTTAAACTTAGGTTTATAAGCTTCCTTTTTTTCTGTGTCTTTTTGTTCTTCTGGATTCGAAGCAGATGCTTCGGAAATTCCTTGCTGACCGGGGCGACTGTCTGATGTTTGCGCATCTGCGCTATTTGTATCCGGAGTTGGTTTAACATTCCTAGGCTTAAAGCCGGGCTTCCGGACAACGGATTTGCTTTCTTCGGACTTCTCTTCCTTGGTTTCCTCCGGAACATTAACTTCTTCCGACTTTATATCAACTTGTTTTCCTGGAATATTCCGGGGGCTGAATCCTGGTTTAACCGGTGGTGTGCTTTCCGCTTTCTCTTCTTGACTTTCGGCCGACATCTCAACGTTTTTAACCGGAATATTTCTTGGTTTAAACGCAGGTTTAGCAATAGGCTTCGATTCTGATTGTTCTTCTACTGCTGGGGCTTTATTGATGTTAGCACTTTTAAAGCGTGGAACAAAGGCAGGTTTCTGTTCAATTGTTGGAGAGCTTAGTGGCTCCGCCTGAGAAGCAATAGCGCTTTCGACTTGTGTTACCGCCTTTTCGGGCTGCTTTAAATGGTAAAGCCGGCGAAGCTTATTGAACCAGAATTTCTTTGTATGGTCGAAACTCTTTTCGCCCATTGAAGCAAAATGGCTTTTGAATTCATTATAAAGTGACGGTTCAGCTTTTTCAAGCTGAATCAGGTCTATTTTTTTCTTTGCAAAGAATTCTTCAAAAGTCATCTTTATCGAGCACTCATTAATAAGCCTGAATTAAAACATCAGTAGGGATATGTAGTTTTTCATGAAGCTGCCTGATCATATCTAGCGAGAGTTTTCTTTTCTTATTCAGTATTTCACTTGCTCTGCTTTTTAGGCCCACAACTTTGGCCAGGTCTGATTGGGTATAGCCAAGTTGCTCCATCCTGAATTTAATCGCTTCAATCGGGTCTGGTAAATCAATAGGAAAATGTTCATTTTCATACTGATCGATCAAAATTCCCAATATTTCCAGCTCATCACCCTCGGTTGTGCCTTTCTTTGCATCGAATATTATTTCAAGTCTTTCCAAGGCTTGATGATAATCCGTATCGTTTTTTATCGGTCTTAAGTTCATTTGTCAAATTTTAGTCGCATCAATTTTGTCATACTCCTTGTGAGTTCCGATAAATCGAATCCACATCATTTGATACTGAAAATTAATTTTAACAATCAGTCTATAATTATTCCCTTTAATATTAAATATCACTCTGGTGTCACCAAGAATGCTTGCAGTTGGATATTCATTTTTTATCTCGTTTGCATTCCTCCATGTACTCTGTTCTGCTTCACGATACCACGATTTAAGTTGTTGCTCACAATCAGCATGTTTTTCCCAAAAGTCCCGAAGAACTTTTTTAGCAATTACTCTCAACTTTAGATTCTACAAGATAAGATAAAGTTCCCATATTGGGAAATTTATTATTGATTCAGTGCAACAGCAGCCTGTTTATAGGTGCTCTTTATTCAGCCATATTATGATAAACAGCCTGCACATCATCGTCTTCTTCCAGTTTATCAATTAATTTAAATACGTCTGCCGCCTGCTCTTCGGAAACCTCTGCGTGAGAAAGTGCTACCCTTTCCAGTTTTGCACTTTTCATTTCAAAGCCTTTTTCTTCCAGTGCCTTTTGCATTTTGCCAAAATCTTCGAATGCAGTATGAATTACGCCGATATCATTTCCTTCTTCGTCTGCTTCAATATATAGATCTTCAAGACCGGCATCAATAAGCTCAAATTCCAATTCTTCCAAATCTAAATCCTCAGGTGGAACAAATCTAAAAACAGCTTTACGATTAAAAATAAAATCAAGTGATCCTGTTTTGCCTAAAGTTCCGCCGGTTTTATTGAAATAACTACGAACATTTGCAACCGTTCTGTTGGTGTTATCGGTGGCTGTTTCGATCAGGATAGCAACGCCATGTGGTGCATATCCTTCGTAAACTAGTTCTTCGTAGTTTGAGTCGTCTTTGTTGGATGCTCTTTTGATTGCAGCATCAACCCGATCTTTGGGCATGTTTACCGCCTTGGAGTTTTGGATTGCTGTGCGTAAACGGGAGTTTGTTTCCGGGTTCGGACCGCCCGACTTTACAGCCATTACAATTTCTTTCCCCAACCGGGTAAACTGAACAGCCATTTTGGCCCAGCGCTTAAATTTTCTTTCTTTACGGAATTCGAATGCTCTTCCCATTTATAAAAAGTAAAAAATTAAAGTGCAAAAGTAAAAATTAAAACAGAAATGATTGAATGTTATTCCTCCCGATTTTGCAACTCTGGTAACGAAATAATTAATAAGGTTAGCCCATCGGCTTGCGCGAAAATATCTTGGGTTTACTAGTGGAATTTAGCTGCCAGAACACAAGGTTTTCTGAATTTAATTGTTTGACCACCCAGGCTAAAGCCTTCAAAATAAACTATGTAAATACCTATCGGCGCTCGTTGCCCGCTCTCATTCACTCCATCCCAAGTCAAAGTTCCTTCAGACGCGAGTGTGGTGTTTCTGGTTAGTCTCTTAATTAACATGCCTTTATCATCGTAGATACTCGTGTTTGCAACTATTCCTGCTTCTTTAAAGTGATAATTTATCTGAAGTGCATCTTCAAAGCCATCATTGTCGGGTGAGAAGGTTTTTGATGTCAGAACGATTTCCTCTGCACCAGGAAAATTCGTCTCGATGAACTGCGAGTTTCTATAGCCTGGTGTGGCAAAGCCGACAGATGCTGCAGCCGAACGAAAGTTTCCGACTTCATTAGTAGGCCTGTTAAAATCAGATCTCTCAAGAGAAATTCCTTTGGCATCTTTAATCAGCGCGAAATGCATTTTTTCCGAATAGTCGAACTGATCGATGCGGCTTTCTCCAGATAAAATTACCACAGAGCCTTTATCGCTGTTGAAAGCAGGCAACGACGATACTTTTAAAAATGCCTGGGGATTTTCTGTATGGTAATTGGCCTTAACATTGTCGGGATCGGTGCTCAATACTAAATATTGATCAGGGGCTAAGAGAAAAGTGTTGATTGAAAGGTTTTTTTTGCTTGTGATGCTGTCGGGCACTTTAATAGTTGCAATCGTAAGCTCTTTTAGATCGAGCGTGTTTTTAGAGTTGTTATAAATTTCTACGAAATCGTTGCCTCCTGTTCGCGGGTTAAACAATAGCTCAGAGATCAGGATATCGTTTTTCATAATTCTATGCGGATAGTAAAACCCGGCAGTATTGTGTGTAGGGGAAATCGTTGATCCCTGACAATCAGTAATACCAGTACTTTTAACTACATAGTTATTCCCTCTGGTTATTGGAGTTTTCCATTTAAGTTCAAATTCAGTTTCCGTTACTGACACTACTTTTTCAGGTAATCCTATTCCATTATTAACCGAATAATTTAACGGGTTTGAAGCAGTCGTGCTATCCGGAGGACGATTGAACATAATCAGGATGCTAACGCTATCCACTAGCTTTGCTTCTAAAACGCTTAATGCTGAATTTTTGAATATCTGGTGAACTGAGTTTTGCCGACCAGGTGTTCCTCCGCTTGTGTCGTTGCTGGCCATCCAATTTTGGGCTTCGGTGCAAAAGGAATGTAGGCTTATTCGTTCAAGCGACCAGCCTCCATTTCTCTTTTTGTCGCTTTTGTACCAGGTGTCCTTGTACGAAACCGAATCCGCCAAGCGCCCTGTATGACTTTTAAGTGTTAGCTGCTCTGATGTATTATTTAGAGAGGGCCAGGGGCTGAGGCCAATTGTTTTTCCAAAAGACCTATATTGTGTAGTATCTGCCGCAGAACAAAGAATTATATGTTGCTGAGGGAGAATGAATGCTTTCTTGATTATCGATCGGGTTGACTGATCACTAAGAATCCAGCCATCCAAATCAACGATATTCTTGCCGGGATTATAGATCTCTACAAATTCAGCTAGCGGTAATTGTACTTCGGGCGATGGGTCGGCGAAAATTTCTGTAATGTAAAGTATCGCAGTGTCAAGTCTCACTGGCGGTGCTTTGGGGGTAGTGAAGCTAAACTTTGTTGTCTCAATAGGATTACCTGCACAGTCTTTTAGTTGTTCGATGGCTAAGAAATAGGTTGTGTTTGGTTTAAGTTTTTCATTGCAAGTGAAAGTTGCTTTAAGTGCTCGCGAATCAAAAACGAGGGATTTTTCGGAGGCGCCCTGATTTAAAGAAAACGCATTCGTTGCTGTGAGAATATCGACGTGTTTATTGAAATAGATATTGATGCTTGTGTCTGATAATTGCTGAATACTATCTGCTTTAAAAGGTATTTTATCGTAGTTTTTCAAGGCGACAGAATTTAACTTGCCCGGCGTACCGCCAGAAGTGTCAATAGACGATTTCCAGTTAAATAAGCCACTGCACACAGAAGTGTAATCTATCCTTTCCAGCGACCAGCCACCTTGTTTCTTGCTTGTCGAACTATGCCATGTATCTGAATAAGCGATAGAATCAATCAGCCTTTCTTTAAAGCTTTTAATGAAAACAGTACCGGAAGCATTGGTTAATGTTGGCCATGGTGAAATACCGATGGTTTTGCCCAAGCTTTTATACTGAGCGCTATCGGCTGCGGGACAGATAACAAGGTATCCATTGGGTAAAATGCAAGCTTTTCTTAATGTTGATTTTGCTGATGATGCATGCAGTGTCCAGCCATCTAAATCGATTGTGTCCTTCCCAGGGTTGTAAATTTCTATAAATTCAGCAAGCGGTAATTTTACTTCAGGCGAGGGATCGGCAAAGATTTCTGTAATAAATAACTTCGCGGTGTCTACCCGGACAGGTGGAAGTTTTGGCGTGCTAAAAACCAGTGAGGTATTCGGCGTAATGTTGTTTCCTGCACAGTCTTTTAAGTTGGAGATAGTTAATTGGTAATTGGTATTCGGCAGAAAGGAATTGTTGAAAAGAAGGGTAACCTGTTTTGTGCTTAACCCAGCCAATACTGATTTTAGATTGGTGGACGCAGGAGTTAAAGTGAAACTATTTACAGCTGCGGAGACCTCAAAAGGTTTATTAAAATAGACAGTCACCGTCGAATCGGATAGTTTTTTGATACTATCTGCTTTAAAAGGTATTTTATCATAGTCTTTCAAAGCGACAGAATTAATCTTGCCCGGCGTTCCGCCAGAAGTGTCAATAGACGTGCTCCAGTTAAATAAGCCACTGCACACAGAAGTGTAATCCACTCTTTCAAGCGACCAGCCACCTTGTTTCTTGCTTATTGAACTGTGCCAGGTATCTGAGTAAGAAATTGAATCAATCAGCCTTCCTTTAAAGCTTTTGATGAAAACAGTACCGGAAGCATTGGTTAATGTTGACCATGGTGAAATGCCGATGGTTTTGCCCAAGCTTTTATATTGAGCGCTATCGGCTGCGGGACAGAGAACAAGGTATTCGTTAGGTAAAATGCAGGCTTTCCTAAGTGTTGATTTCACTGATGATGCATGCAGTGTCCAGCCATCTAAATCGATTGTGTCCTTCCCAGGGTTGTAAATTTCTATAAATTCAGCAAGCGGTAATTTTACTTCAGGCGAGGGATCGGCAAAGATTTCTGTAATAAATAACTTCGCGGTGTCTACCCGGACAGGTGGAAGTTTTGGCGTGCTAAAAACCAGTGAGGTATTTGGAGCAATGCTGTTTCCTGCACAGTCTTTCAAGTTGGAGACAGTTAATTGATAATTGGTATCCGGCAGAAAGGAGTTATTAAAAAGAAGTGTTAGCTGTTTCGTGTTTAAATCATTCAATACTGATTTAATATTTGTGGAAGCCGGGTTTAACGCGAAACTATTGATAGCTACAGAGACATCAGCAGCAGGTTTGTTTAGATAGACAGTTACTGTCGAATCGGACTGTTTTTTGATGCTATCTGTTTTAAAAGCAAGCTGATCAAAGTTTTCTATGTTAATCGAGTTGCGCTTTCCGGGCGTACCTCCTGAGTTATCAATGGAAGAAGCCCAGTTAAACCTCCCGGCGCATCGAGAGGCAAAATCGATTCGCTCTAAAGACCAGCCTCCTGATTTCTTACCTGTAGAAGTGTGCCAAAAATCCTGGTAAGAAACCGAATCTACTAATCTTCCTTTAAAGCTTTTCAAAGTAATTTGATCTGACACATTGTTTAACGATGGCCAGGGTGACAAGCCAATTGTTTTTCCCAGAGATTGGTATTGCAGCGTATCCGCTATGGGACAAAGTATTACGTATTCTTTTGGAAGTATTGATCCTTTAATGGGTGCTTTGGCCGTAGGATCAGTAAATGCCCAGTCATCCAGATTTATTGTGTCTCGGCCGGGATTGTAAATTTCGATATATTCAACTAATGGGAGCTTGATTTCAGGCGAGGGATCCGCAAAGATTTCGGTGATGTAGATTTTAGCTGTATCAATTCTCGGAGATGGTAATTTAGGCGTAGTAAATTGAAATGAGCTTGGCAAAATGGTGTTGCCAGCACAATCACGCAGCTGGGTAATGTTTATTTGATAGGTCGTATTTTCGGAAAATTTATTGCTGAAGAGAACTGTTGCTTGTTTCGCATTCGTGTCGAACAACATGGATTGAATGGTCCCTGAAGTTGGAGATATCACAATAGAATTAGTTGAGCTTGCAATATCAGCAGGCTTATTGAAGAACACATTTATAGTGCTGTCAGAGGATTTTATAATGCTGTCTGCCATGAAATTCTGTTGATCATAGTTTTCTATGAAGACTGAATTTTGTTTTCCGGGTGTTCCCCCTGATGAATCTCTCGAAGCTGTCCAGTTAAATAAACCTAAACACTGCGACTTATAATTGATTCTTTCCAGCGACCAGCCCCCTTGTTTTTTCATAGCTGTTGAATACCATGAGTCGGAGTATGCGACAGAGTCGATCGTAATATTCTCAGGACTCGAAAGTTTTATTATATCGGACGAGTTGTTTAGCGACGGCCATGGTGATATGCCAATTGCTTTCCCAAATCGTTTAAATTCGCTTGTATCCGCTTTAGCGCAAAGAACCAAATAATGTCCCGCGGCAATGCTATCAGCAGGTAAAACGCTGATTGACACCGGGTCGGAATATTTCCAGTCTTTTAATGAGATGCTTTCGTTGCTGGCATTATAAATCTCTATAAATTCCACCGATGGTAAATCAATTTGAGGTGAAGGATCAGCAAAGATTTCGTTGATTACGATGTCGCCTTTTTTGGGGACGTAGGGTTTGATGTAGGAGAAGGTGGCAATATTATTTGATGAAATTGCATTGCCCGCTTTGTCGGTGACGTTCGAAATAGTCAGAATGTAAGATGCGGTATTAAATCGCTTTGAGAATGTCAAAACGTATTTAGAAGCATCCGGCGTAGTTCTGATAGAAACCGGATTCGCATATCCGTTATTCATGAAATAGTTAGCTGAGGTTTTAGCAGACACGCTATCCAATGCTTCATCAAATATAATTTCCAGTGTTGCCGAGTCTAAGGCCGATGCTGAAAGGACTTTGGGTGGAGCTGTGTCTGTAATTATCGGACTAATGGTAAGGTCATCAAAAAAATGCTTTTGAAAGAAGCTTGAGGTTGACTGTTTTATATAAACTCCGAAGAAAGCTGATGTGCTAAATGTCCCGTCTACAACAGTGCCTTCTGTTACGAATGATGTGCCTAATCCTGTAATATCCCGTTCGAGGGTAAAGGTATTAGCCGCTGTTCGGATGACGCGGATTTTTATTTTGTTGTTTGACGTGTTTAAAATGCCGTCTGTGCCGTCGATTATTTTCGTGGCGGATGAAGTTGCCCCAGTTCTTTTGTATAGACAAATCTCGTCAGCGGTATTGCCGATGCGCACAAAGTAACCGTTTATGTTGGATCCCTGAAGATTTTGCTGATCGGATGTTAAATATACATCAACGTAATTGGCGCTCGAAGGGTTAAACTGTAAATTAACCCAAAATTCCCATTGACAGCTTGCAGCCAGGCTGTTTGATGTGCTTAAATAGAAATCGCTACTCGCAGTGGTCGAATTTGACCGAAGCTGTTTATTGACAACAATAAAGTCACTTGCTGAGTTACTTCCACTCCATGTCGGTGAATTCGTAAGATTATCGTCGTTAAAGGTCTCATTTAGTTGAGCAAAGGCCAGGCTTCCCCATAAAAGGAGTGGCATAAGTAAATAATTTTTCATATTGGTAGGTATTCAATAACTCGAAAGTAATAAAATTGAATAACTTGATGAAAATTACTTTACTTAAACGTAAATAATAGTTCATAGACTGCAATGGCGGTTTCTGATTTCGCGATATTCACCTCGCTAATCTTTAGCAGAAAATAGAATCTTAACCGGGCCCAATAATCCTGAGGGAGTTAGCATATAGCGTCCACCAAAAGGTGCAGTATAACTCGACAGAATTCGTTTTGCAGGTTCTGCAGCCTGGTCGCCAATTAGCCGGTTGGTCCATTCATTGGTCACTTTAATTTCCAGCAGATTTCTTCCTGGTTTTATAGCCTCGCTAATATCTGCACGAAAGGGTGCCTTCCAAAGCGTGTCGATAACCTTACCGTTTAAAATCACTTCAGCAATATCTCGTACATCGCCCAGATCAATTTCTGTCGTTTTTCCACGTTGTAGCGATTTTTTGCCCGCTTCAAACGCTTTCGTGTACGTGGCCGATCCTGAGAAATATTTTACTCCTTCTGCCGGATTATTTGTCCACGATGAAAGAGTGTCCATCTCAATATTTTTTGGCGCACCCCAGTTTGGCGGAAATGAAACAAGCCACGGACCCTTAATTGTTTGTGTATTTTTACCCGTGTTTCGTTTAGAATTATGGCTGGTTTGTGCAGTTCCCTGAAATATCACAAACAGAGATTCTCTTTCTTCCAGATGTAAGTTCACCGAAGTGCTCGAGGCTGAAGTACTGTAGTTTGCGGAAGAATAGGTTCCCTTGTCGGGATTCCAAATTTCAGCATGTTTGCCATTTACACGGAAGTTGATCTGCAAATCCTGAGGCGAATCTTTACGGTTAACAACAAAATAGATGTCTGCATCACCTGCTTCTCTATGAATCCACGACAGGCCATCGGAAAAAGTATTTGCATCCACATCTTTAATTATCCCTACAGAATTCAACACAGATGGCAGGGGCATTCCCCACATTACTTTTCCTTTACCGTAGCTTCGCATGGTACGGCTGGTCCCATCCAGATCACCCCAGATCTCATTTGCTAATTCTTTAATTTCTTTGTCGGATTCAGGATAGCCGCTCAAGCCCGGCGCTTTTAGTGGTTTTGGGCCTAGGATGGTTGCGCCATTGGCTACCAATTCTTGAAGTTTTTTAAGCACAGGCAAGGTCATCTCAATGGTTTCGGGTAATACTAAAACACCATAATTAAGACCATCGGGTAATGTGAGTCTCCCGCCTGCGGTGAGTTTAATACGGTTTAGCAACACATCAGCATTAATGTAATCGAAAGAATATCCTTCGGGTAAAGCCGGTTGTAAACCAGCACCCCAGAACGGCATGGTTGATGGGGCTCCTTCATTTAGTAAATAGGCAACATCAGCAACATAGGTTCCCTGCTGAAGCATATAAGAAACCCTTGAAAGGTAAGTCATTAATGGTTTAGCTTGTTCTGCCCAAGTTATATTGCGGTTTATGTGCGTACCTACCATGGTATTGCCCGGCTTTGTATCTAAAGGTTGATGAGCAGATGTATGGAAAACCAGTCTGTTTATGCCCTGGGTGAACCAGTAATCAGCAAGTTTCTTTAATGTAAACGGTGATTCATAATTCCCCCCGGTGAACGCTTCTGCTGCTACCATGTTTTTTCCATACACATGTGAAGCTGATGCCGCACCGCGAACATCCTCATAATACATAGAAGATGGATGCAGATCACGCACCCAGAATTCGCCCATGGGTATATCGACGTATTTTTTATTCAGCAAAGCATCTTCCATTGATTCGAGCGAAACGCCGCCCGCTTCACTGTAGGTTTTTATTCCCTGTTTATTAAGAAAACCGGTTACGGCGCCATAGTGGTTTTCTGCGAACATATCAACCAGTGTTCTCCGGAAATCCCAAAGAAAACGGTCGCTGATTTCGGAACTTTTGTATACTCTGCCCGCTAAAACCGGGAGATACGGTGTCAAGTCATAACCACGTCTCTTCTTAAACTCTGCGGGCATTTCATCCGTCCAATTCTGTATACCGGCCTCCCAGCTATCCATCACCATATATTGGAGGCTTTTTCCGTACAAATCGCCTAATGCATTTTTGATCGGGTCCGTGTAACCCTGCATGTATGCTTCAGCATGTTTTTTACTCAGCTTATCCACTTCATAGCCTAATCCGGCCGGTACCGCTGGTCGGTTCTTTGCCCCGGTAAGCGCATAGCCGAAACGCATCACCGTCCAGTTTCCTTTGGGTATATTCCAGTTCAAGGAGCCATCTGCCGACATTTTAGAGCTGAGGTCAATCACATCAGAAGAGCCAATTAACGATTGTCTTGACAGGGCAGGGGTTTCAGTCCCGGCATATTCAAACAGGAAGTTGAAGCCCGCTTTGTCTTCCCAGCGGTTGACTCTTCCGCTGCTATTCAATTGAAGTTCGCTTATATCGTATACGCTGTCCACCAGCGTTGTCACCTGAGAAATGATCTCTCCCGGCCTTGCAGGCGCATTCGTTAATTCAAGTTTATAATATCTGGCCGTCGTCTCCGGGAAGTCATATGTTCTGATCTTTCCTCCCCGGTAACCTGATTTTCCCGGGATGTTTGCTAATGTTGTGAAAGAGATTCCGTCATTACTTGACATGATGCTGCCAAATGGTATACCTCTTTTGCCTGCGATGGTAAATCCTCTTGCAGTAACAGGTTTATTAAAGTCGAACAAAAGCCATGCTTTTCGGGGCTGGCCTGAAGCTTTTATGGTGTTGCCTGTCGCGAGATTGTTGTCGAAAAGTTGTGAACCCTCAATCACACCCGAGGATGTGCTTACTTTCGCAGGTCTAAGTTCTGACAATTCGTTTGCAGGGGTACGGTATGCTA
Organism: uncultured Sphingobacteriaceae bacterium; assembly: GCA_946480915.1. The sequence goes on from CAMLLO010000045.1 coordinate 13,554, forward strand.
TAACCGCAAAATCCTTATAGAAGCCCTTGTTGTTTGCATTCCCTGTTAAAGGACTAAGATTTGGACCTGCACCTTCGTCGGAAGGAGGTTGAGGCAGCTTTCCACTAAACGTTTTCGATCCGTCTATCCGGACTTCGCTCCAAACCAATTTCTTCATGGCCTGCTCAGGTTTAACCCATGGTCCGCCTGTAAGGCTCCAGCCTGCGGAAGTGAACATCGCCATTTCGAGTCCCAATCTCTTAGCTTCAACCGCGGTGTGACGAACAGCATCCAGCCATTCAGGAGAACGAAAAATAACTTTTTCGGACACTGTTTGACCTCCGCCAGCAGCTACGTCGCCCAACTGCATCCCACCTATTCCTACTCGTTTCATCCATTCAAGATCTTTGGTGATGCCTTCTTTTGTGACGTTGCTATTTGACCAATGCCACCATGTTCTGGGCCAGCCAGTTTGCGGCGGCGATTTGAAGTTTTTCCTAAGAGATTCCAGTGAATCTTGTGCATGTCCGCTATTGGAGGCTGCTATTATTAGTATCAGAAGAATGAATGGTAAGAATATGTGTTTTCTGATCATGAGGAATGCGGATGAAATTGGTTGATAAGCAGGGCCCCGAACAAGCGGTTTATAGATAAATGGCTTTGCATAACAGAAATTAGTCTTTTGTGTTGGTACTCAAATGTAAATAAACTAGCAGATGCAGGTTAGTATGTAACTATAAAATTTCAGAGACAAGGTTGTTTTGGGGAACGACGGTTTTCTGATGGCGTGTAGTAAAAGCTTAGCGCGAAAAAAGCTGCAATCATTGCTGAGTTGTAAAATTAGGGTCATTAAATCGGCTAAACTTTGTTAATCAGGGAAAATATCTATGTTAAATGGCGGAGAAAAGTAGATATTTTTCCATCTTTGGCGGATATTTAAAAAACAAATAAATAAATAAACGAAACAGATGAAAGTCGCAGTTGTAGGCGCTACCGGCCTTGTAGGTTCGGTGATGTTAAAAGTTTTAGCAGAGCGCAATTTTCCGGTTACTGAATTGATTCCCGTGGCATCAGCAAAAAGCGCTGGTAAGCAAGTGGATTTCAAGGGTAAGAAATACACAGTAGTCACCGTGGAAGATGCAATTAAGATGAAGCCTGAAGTTGCCTTGTTTTCTGCAGGTGGCGGTACTTCGTTAGAGCAGGCTCCATTGTTCGCGGCGGCTGGTATTACGGTTATTGATAATTCTTCGGCATGGAGAATGGACCCTAGCAAAAAGCTTGTTGTTCCTGAAGTGAATGCTCATGTGTTGACAGCAGATGACAAGATCATTGCTAACCCAAATTGTTCAACAATACAAATGGTAGTGATTTTACAGCCGCTTCATGCGAAATATAAAATCAAAAGGGTTGTTGTTTCGACGTATCAATCGGTTACAGGTACAGGAGTTAAAGCAGTAGAGCAGTTAATGAATGAGCGTAAAGGAGTCGAAGGGCCTATGGCTTACCCATATCCGATTGATTTAAATGTTATTCCTCAGATTGATGTTTTCCAGGATAACGGATACACGAAAGAGGAGATGAAAATGATTCTTGAGACCAAAAAGATCATGGGTGACGATTCCATTCGTGTAACTGCGACTACTGTGCGTATTCCGGTTATGGGAGGTCATTCAGAATCAGTAAACATCGAGTTCGAGAATGATTTTGATTTGACTGAAGTGCGTAGTTTGTTAGAGCAGCAGGAAGGTGTGATTGTAGTAGATGATCCGGCAAACCTAAAGTATCCAATGCCGAAAGATGCTCATGAAAAAGATGAGGTGTTAGTAGGCCGCATTCGTCGCGACGAATCTCAGGATAATACCTTGAATCTTTGGGTTGTTGCAGATAATCTCCGTAAAGGTGCAGCTACAAATGCTGTACAGATTGCCGAATACTTGCTTAAACAAGGTATTTTGAACGGATAATTAGTATAGTTTAATAATTTAGAAGGCGGCAAATGATAAGATTTAGCCGCCTTTTTTGTTATATGTAAATAGTCATAGTAACATTCAGTTTTTATTGGTATGAAGCAAACTCATTTTCTTATACTTTTTATTTTAACGCAGATATCCTGTGCACAAACACGTCTTCCTGACATTGAAAGCGCTTATGCTAAATTTGAAAAGGATTCCCAGCTTAAATATGGATTAAGTTCATTAACCGTAATGAATGTCAAAACGGGAGAGGTTGTCTTTTCAAAGAATGGCAGTATTGGATTAGCCCCTGCTTCGACACTTAAAACCATCACATCTATTTCTTCTTATTATTTGTTGGGCTCTGATTTTAAATGGGAAACGACTTTAGGGTATACTGGGTCAATCGTAAATGGTACCCTTAACGGGGATCTTATTATTACAGGTGGCGGAGATCCTACGCTTGGAAGTGATCGTTTCGGTCAATCTAAGCCGGAGCAGGTATTTGACAGATGGCTTTCAGCAATAAGAAAAGCGGGTATAAAAAAAGTGAATGGACGGATTATAGGCGACGACAAGCTATTCGGCACACAAATTACTCCTCTGGGCTGGATTTGGCAGGATATAGGCAATTACTATGGTGCGGGGGCTACTTCGCTTTGCTGGAAAGAGAATGAAATGGGGGTTAGATTTCAGGCAGGAGCAAAGGCAGGTGATATAGCAGAATTAGCAAGTGCATCGACCACAGCGCTCGGGATAAAATTAGTCAACGAGGTTAAGACCGGATCCCCCGGCAGCGGAGATAATGTTTACGCCTACTCTGCGCCTTACACAGATATAGTATACTTAAGAGGTACGTACGGCATAGATCTTAAAAAAACGGTCATGATATCAATGCCAGATCCTGCTTTATCTCTCAGTTATGAGTTACTGGAGAGCCTGCGTGAGAAAGGAATTTCAGTCTCAGGAGACGCCACGACCGCACGCCGGCTTGATTTAGCGAAAGAAAAATATTCGCAGGCCGCAAGTATTTTAGACCGCTACGCTTCTCCTTCATTAAATCAGGTTGTTTATTGGTTAAATCAAAAAAGTATAAACCTGTATGCTGAGAATCTATTAAAAACAATCGCATGGAAACATGATAAGCAAGCGACGACCGAAGATGGTGTATCAGAAGTTCAGAAATTCTGGTCGAGGAAATTGAACATAGATGCCAATGCGATGGCTATTCTTGATGGCAGTGGCTTGTCTCCCGAAAACCGCATAACCAGTAATGTAATGGCTTCAATTCTTCGATCTGCAGTAAGGGAGCCCTGGTACAACGCGTTTTATGAAAGTTTGCCCCTTAATAATGAAATGAAGATGAAAAGTGGAAGCATACGGAATGTTTTAGCTTATACAGGTTATCATACTGGCTCTTCGGGTGTACCCCTCGTCTTTACATTTATAACCAATAACTATAATGGCAGTACCTCCGCTATAAAGCAAAAAATGTTCAAGGTGCTGGATGAATTCAAATAAGCGTTTCAGCAAGTTTAATTTGTAAAATATATGTGCTTTAATTTTTACTTTAGAGTAAATAAATATATTCAGCCTATGGGTATTGAAGGTACAGGTTATGCCTGATGAAGTGTTGATGAGTAAAATACACCTGATCCTTGATCAGAAGGTAAAAGATAGATAATAATCTTGCTGAGCTTATGGTGTGAAAAAAACGCGTTTAGAAGAGCTGGTAAAGCGAACTATTGAAGAAAGGACGAGGAGACACGATAGGCAGCGTCGCCGTTTGAAAAAAAGCGCATTGGTTATAAAATAGCTGCGCAACAAAATAATATATAGGCCAAGAAAGTTGAAACTTAGTTTAAAATAATATTGTTTTCCAATTTACCTTTACCTCTGGGGCATACCTAAAAATGAAAAAAATTATAATCTTCTTTTCTGTAATGCTATATATCCTTGCTTCACAAGCTCAGGACACAGTTATTAAGAAAAAACCATTTTTTGAAGTCCCTCAAGGCATTACCTCAAAAGACTATATTCCTGGTCTGATCATCCTCAAGTTTAGAGCAGGTGCCGAACCATCATCAAAAATATTTTCATCGAAACATATTCCCACAGTAAAGGCTGGTTCAGTTATATCCGTTAAAAGTAAATTCCCTGAAACTGATTTTGAACTTAGAACTAATGCGAGAAACCGGAAGGATGTGGGTCTTAACCGGATTTATGAGCTTAATATTTCTAAATCGGTTAATATTGAGGAGGTAATTAATGAACTTTTAGCAGATCCGAATATTGAATATGCCGAACCTGCCTATATAAATCATACGTACTACACCCCTAATGATCCCCGGTATATCTCTGGCGAGCAAAACTATTTAAACGTGGTGAGGGCACCCCAAGCCTGGGATTTAATCAGGAATGCTTCGGGGATAATTATTGGAATTGTTGATAGTGGGTCTGATTTAACTCACCAGGACCTGGCAGCAAATATTTTCTATAATACTGCAGATCCGGTTAACGGATTTGACGATGACGGAGATGGATTTACAGATAATTACGCAGGCTGGGATTTTGTAGGAGCCACGGGAAGTAATATAAAAGCAGATAACAATCCAAACGTCGTTGGGCCGGCAAATGACCATGGTGTGCATGTAAGCGGCATTGCTTCGGCTGTTAGTAATAATGGTGTTGGAGTGGCAAGCATCGCGTTTAATGCCAAACTATTAATTGTTAAAGCAGGTCCTGACGATAGTGGCTCGGATATTTATCGTGGATACGAGGGCATTAAATATGCAGCAGATAAAGGAGCGAAAATCATAAACTGCTCGTGGGGAAGTAAAAGCGCAAGCAGCTTTGGGCGCGATGTTGTGAATTATGCTTTGAACAAAGGCTGCCTTATCGTTGCAGCAGCGGGAAATAGCGGTAGCAATCAGCCTGATTACCCGGCGGCGTTTCAGGGTGTACTGGCTGTTGCCAATACAGATAACTCTGATGTAAAAGCTTCAAGCTCAAATTTCGGTGACTACGTTACACTTGCTGCTCCCGGAAATTCCATATTAAGTACAACCTTTAATAATACCTACGGCTATAGCACGGGTACCTCAATGTCTTCGCCGGTTGTGGCCAGTGCAGCAGCTCTCGTAAAATCCTATTTGCCCTCCCTGAGCATGCAGCAAGTTGGCGAATTGTTGAGGGTAACAGCAGATAACATTGATGCTAAAAACCCAGCTTATATAGGCGAGCTTGGTAAAGGACGACTGAATGTGCTAAGGGCTTTAACCGAAACTTCTCCTTCCGTAAGGATACAGAGCATTAAAGAGGAAGATCATCCCTCGGCAAATGTGCAGTCACCAGACACTTTATATCTTTATTTCGATATTAAGAATTTTTTATTTTCTGCCAGTAATCTCACTCTCAATCTAAGTACGCAGAACCAAAATGCCATTATTCTAACACCTCAAATTAATTTGGGGTCATTAGCAACTTTGGAAGCAAGATCTATGGTTGGACCTTTTAAAGTCGCTATTCAACCCGGAACACCTACAAATACGCTCGTATCTTTCAGGCTTGATTACCTCGCAAACAATACTTCTTACCGGGATTTTGAAAAGTTTTCGGTTGTTGTCGCTAAAGATTATCTGAATATAAATACTAATTCAATTACCACTACAATATCAAGTAATGGTCGAATTGGTTTTAGTGTTCCTGATGCTGAAGGAGGGGCAGGATTTGTTTATAAAGGCAATCAGTTGTTATATGAGGCTTCGTTGATGATTGGCAATTCATCAACAAGAGTTTCTAATAATGCCCGCTCTGTTAATGATGAAAGTGATGAGCATTTTATAAAACTTGTGCGGGCGCACGAATTGGTAAATAATGCAGATTCAGTGAGGGCAGAAGCTCAGTTTGATGATAGTGGAAATCCCGAACGCTTGTTTGTTTCCGTGAAACAGCAAATGCTCGGGTATAAATCTGATCCAAACGATAAATATATTATTTCTGAATATGAAGTTTTTAATACGACTAACTTCGCTTTGAGTAATGTTTATGTCGGGTTGTTTACAGATTTCGACGTCCTTGGCGGAACCACGAATGTGACTCAATTCGATCCGTCAGCTCGCTTAGCCTATGTTTACGATAAACAGCAAACATCGCCGTATGCGGGAATAAAGTTATTAAACCAGAATAGTCCCGCAATTTATTATCCCCTGTCCTATAATATTGCCAATAATCCGTTAACCGACAATGATTTTACTATTGCCGAAAAGTGGGAGACTTTATCAAATGGGGTAAAGGCATTGGGACTAGGAACGACTACTACAGGCGTGGATGTTTCTTTTGTTTCGGGGAATGGTCCTTTTAGTATTCCGGCTAACAGCTCGATCAAAGTTGCATTCGCTTTAATCGGTGGCGATAATCTTCAAGATATTCAGACTTCTGCTGCTCTGGCTCAACAGAAATACGATCTTATAAGTGCAGTTCCCCCTGCCGAAGCGATCACTAAGGTGGATCTGAAAGTTTATCCCAATCCTGTGGTAACTTCCGAGAGTGGTATAAGTATTTTGCGTTTTGCTCTCCCGGAGGAAGGTTTAGTTACTCTTGAACTCTGCAATATTCTGGGTCAAACGGTCAGAACGCTGGTTTCCAAGCAGTCTTACAGCAGCGGCGTTCATTATTTAAATTATGATTTTTCGGGTGGTTATTTCTCTGATGTTTTAAGTGGAGTTTATTTTTACCGACTGATCTATAATAATCAGCTCACAACAAGTAAAATTAGTGTACTAAGATAATTCATCTGCCGAGTTAAAGCAGATCCGGCAACGGGGCTCATAACTTTCCTGAGCGCCCAAAAGAATTTTGCTGGATTGAGCAACTTTGCGAAAAGAATAGCTGGCGGGCGATCCGCATGTGGCACAGATGGCATGTACCTTGATCACATCTTCTGCAATAGCCATCAAGGCAGGCATCGGGCCAAACGGCTGGCCTTTAAAATCCATGTCCAATCCTGCTACAATTACACGGATACCTTTTGAGGCAAGCTTAATGCAAACATCTGGCAGTTCTTCGTCGAAAAACTGAGCCTCGTCTATCCCGACTACCTGGGTGTTCGATCCGAGCAATAAAATAGATGAAGCATTTTCTACAGGAGTCGAAGCGATAGAATTTAAATCGTGTGAAACGACGGCCAGCTCATCGTAGCGGATATCAGTTTTTGGCTTGAAGATTTCAATGTTAAGTTTGGCTATTTGGGCACGGCGCAAACGACGAATGAGTTCTTCGGTTTTGCCCGAAAACATAGATCCGCAAATTACTTCAATACTGCCTCGAGGTATGGCTGAAGACCTGGTGTGTAATTCGCTAAATAACATGTAAATGCCCTTATCCGGCCACTAATATCAGAATTTAATACTATTTTTGGCAGCCGAGTTACCAACATATACACGCTCTAAACGTTATTCTCAGAATGAAAACACACGATATATTTAGTAAAGTAGGAGGCATATTATCCGAGATCAATGAACAATATAAATACCTGTCAGAATCTCCTGAAAATCTAAACGACCTTGAGCTAGAGCTTCTTTCTGCTAATGCAGATTTTCTTGCAGAGCATATAAAAGTGCTTAAGAAATTAAATTTGGCTCAGAGTAGTACTCCGGACAGTACTCTTAAAACATCCAATGAAAATCTATCAGAAACGAAAGAATACCAGGAAAGTATTCATGTTGAATCTGAAAGCCCTTCTCTGACAAATGATTTAATCAAGCAGGAGTTTCCGGAAAATTATGCATCGTTCAATAGACCTGTAATAAACGAAATTCCAGTTGGAGACTTTGGGGCCGGAACACAGGAAAAAACGCTCGATGAACTCAATCAGGAGGCGAATACAAGGGAAGAGGAGGTGAAAGTTGCTCAGGAGGCCGAGTCGAAATTGGCCGAAGAAACGCCTCTTTTTAACTCTTTTTTTACGCCAGAGCCAAGTGCGACCCCGATGGAAGTAGCGCCAAAATCGGAGGAACCAAAGCAGGAGATCGGAGAACCCATAGTAAATGAAGTGGTTATTGAAGAGAAAGTTGTAAATGTTGAAGTGCCTGCCACAGAAGAGGTGCAGGAAAAAATACCGACATTAAACGAAATGATGTCTGCACAGCGCCCTCAAAATGTTGCGCTGGGACAGTTAAAAAGCCTTCCTGTTTCTGATTTAAAGTCGATCATCAATCTGAACGATAAGTTATTATTCATCAAAGATTTGTTTAACGGATACAGTCTTGCTTATAGCGAAGCGATTGAAATTATTAATCGTTTCGATTCTTTTGATGCTGCTGATAACTTTTTGAAAACAAATTACGCACAAAAGAACAATTGGGCTTCTAAACAAGCTACGGCAGATAAACTTTATGAATTATTGAACCGGCGTTTTGGCGGTGGTGCTTAGAAGTGGACTCGGATCAATCAATTTTTTTAGATAACTCCCATCCGGTTTGAATCTTGTTTTAGAAGAATAAACAGGAGGGTCGTGAAGCTTATCAGGGAAGAACCTCCATAACTTAAAAAAGGCAGGGGTATACCAATCACCGGAACCAGTCCGATGGTCATTCCGATGTTGATAAAGAAATGGAAGAAGAGGATAGAGGCTACACCGTAACCATAAATCCGTGTAAATGATGATCGCTGCCGTTCGGCGAGGTTAATTATTCTGAGAAGTAAGGTGACGTAAAGGCCTATCACCACAAAACTCCCTAAAAAGCCCCATTCTTCGCCGATGGTACAGAAAATAAAGTCGGTACTTTGTTCAGGCACAAAGTCATATTTGGTTTGCGTGCCCTGTAAATAGCCTTTACCCCATAGTCCGCCGGAGCCTATAGCTATTTTGGATTGATTTAAATTATAGCCTTGTCCTCTGGGATCATTAATCTTGCCCAAAATCACGTCTATACGATTCCGCTGGTGCGACTGTAATATGTTATTGTAAGCAAAGTCTACGGTAAAAATGAAAGCAATTGATAATACCGTGCCTATTGCGATAGTAGTTATAAATGACCGGTTCTTTTTATTCGAATAAATTAGAATACCAGCGATAGCAATTAGCAGGCCGATAACAAGGAATTTGCTAAACATCAGCGAGAGAACAAACAAGGCAATAAACAATGCGCCTATAACAAGCGTATATCCCGGTAATCCCTCACGATATAAAACAAATATTAAGGAAGCAAAAGTCATAGCCGAACCTGTGTCTGGCTGCAGCATGATCAGCGCCATGGGAATAAGCAGGATCAAACCAGTGAAAAATAATGTTTGAAATGAAGTTAATTTCAAATTGGTTGAACTGAGATATTTTGCCAGTAATAAGCAGGTCGAAAATTTGGCAAATTCCGAAGGCTGAAGGCGGAAGCTGCCGATAGGTATCCATGCCTGGTTTCCCCCGACATTACGGCCCACAAACAGCACCACGACAAGAAGTATCAGAGTTACTCCATAAAAAACGGGCGAAAAGGCGTTGAAAAACTTATTATCCAATAATAGAATAACGGCTCCTAAAATGAGCGCCACAATTATGAAAAGCAATTGCTTGCCGTAATTGGTATCCAAATCTACTATACTTGGGTTCAGCGGGTCGTATACTGCTGCATGAATATTGAACCAGCCAATAATGCAGAGCGCCAGGTAGATAAAGATTATTACCCAGTCGATATTAAAGAAAAGGCTTCGCTGATTAATCATTTCTTAAAATTGCATTTATTTGCGGCTTAAGGGCCACTGGCTTTGATTTGTTCGAAGTACTATCTGGCTTTTTAACGGGGGCCGGTTTAGCTTTTACCTTTGCACCCGGTAATAAGTTTTCGTTTAAAATGCGATCAACATAAATTTTAGGTCTGGATATACTGTCTGTGATATATTTCTCAATCATCAAACTGGCAATTGGTGCCGCCCAGGTAGAACCATGTCCGCCATTTTCAACAATTACTGCTATGGCTATTTTAGGATTATTTCTTGGAGCAAAAGCAAAAAATACGGAGTGATCATCTCCGTGAGGGTTTTCCGCTGTACCAGTTTTGCCGCATATTTCAATTCCTGGTATTGCAGAGTATGTCGCCGTCCCGCCGTCCTGATTTACCACTCTGCTCATTCCTTCGACCACAGTTTCAAAATATTTAGCATCAATCCCTACGCTATTCTTCTTTGTAAATTCCTCTCTGATCACTTTCTTTTCGCCAATAGCTTTTACTAAGTGTGGCTTGAAGTAAAAGCCCCGGTTTGCGACAGCTGCCGCAACATTTGCCATTTGCAAGGGGGTAATTCCGAGCTCGCCCTGGCCGATAGAAAGTGAAATATTAAATCCGGAGCGCCATTTATCGCTCTTCCATCGTTTTGTATAGAGTTCGTCAGTAGGCAGAAGGCCCTTTTTTTCATTTGGAAGGTCAATATCTAATCTGGAGCCTATTCCGAATTTTGCTACACCCTCGCGCCAGCGCTTAAATCCATCTACAGACCTCATGCCCGAGTGATCCACAATGGTAGCATAGACATTTCCATAATAGGTATTACATGAAACCTGTAAAGAGCGGGCCAAATCGACTACGCCATGAACATGCGTACATTTCATTGGTCTGCGGGCTCCATACCAGTAGCCACCCGTGCAATTAACGCTGGTGCTTGGTTTTATTAAACCAAACTGCTGGCCCAGAAGTGCATTAATTACCTTAAATATTGAGCCAGGCGGATACTCGGCCTGTATGGGCCGTATAAACATCGGCTTATAAGGATCCTGATCCAGACTTTCATAGTTTTTTCCTCTTTGTCGGCCTACCATTAGATTAGGATCGTAGGTTGGACTACTTACGAAGGCAAGAACTTCGCCGGTGGAGGGTTCTATGGCTACAATGCTTCCGATTTTGTGGTTCATCAGCTGTTCGCCGAACTTTTGCAGTTCTTTGTCGAGCGAACTTATCAGCTGATCACCAGAAACCGCGGTAGTATCATAGCGTCCATCTGCAAAATGTCCTTTTGGCCGGTTAAAGGCATCAACCATTAAGTTGTGAACTCCCCGCTGACCCCTTAAAAGGTCTTCGTACGACTTTTCTACGCCTGTACGGCCTATGTAGTCGCCCCGCCGATAAAATCCGCCAGAGCGTTCTATATCTCTCTCATTTACCTCTCCTATATATCCTAGAAATTGAGCGGCTATGCTATCGGGATATCGTCTAACTGATCTGTTTTGAACAAAGAACCCAGGGAAGTCGGACAGCTTTTCCTGAAAAGTGGCAAAGGTTACGGCAGAGAGTTGTTTCTCAAAAATAGAGGCTGTATACCTGGAATATTTGATCGCTTTGTTAAATCGTTTATCAAAACCAGGTTTATCTATACCGATCAGGCGACAGAATTCGAGTGTGTCAAAGGGCTTCACCTCCTTGGGGATGACCATAACGTCGTAAACGGGTTCGTTTTGAGCCAGTATTTCGCCTTTCCGGTCCAGAATAACTCCTCGAGCAGGATAAATAATAACCTTACGCAAAACGTTGTTGTTTGCGGAAAGAAAATAACTTTTATCAATTACCTGGATATAAAACAGCCTGAGCAGCAATACTAAAGCAATTGCTAAAAATATCCCCTGGATAACATACCGGCGTGGGAAGAAACTATTCATTTTTGTGTTAACGCTCTTTCTTACGATAGAAGATGAACTCTGCTACTAAAATCAAGAAGACTGTAAAAAGAGAACTCAAAATTATGCGAATTAGTGTGTATTGGAGGTCATTAAAGCTAAAATCTTCTATCAAAAATAAGGTACTATGATGTACGAGAGTTAATATACTGGCATAGAAGAAAAACCATCTGAAGCCCATAATTCCTAACTTCGGTTCGGGTTCTATTTCGAAACTTAAGCGCTGAACAGTAAGGGTGATAAATATTATCCTTACCAGGGCCAAAGCAGAACATGCGGCCGCATTTACACCCAGCGTATCATAAAAAGTATCTATCGTTAAACCCATTAAGAACGAAAGCAGAAACACCAGCCAATTGGGTGTTTCGAAGGGTAGCAGAAGAATAAAAAGGATGTATAAAAAGGGTACAGACAGGTTGTAATACCCAATATTTTTCAGCAGAAATACCTGGATAAAAACCAGTACTACAAAACGTATGAGGTTGCTGGTAATTATTCTGATCATTTATTTTCCTTCGTTTGAGTTTCTAGTTCCTGACGTTCGGCTGCAAATTTACTCTTAACGATGTATACATAAGAAAGTGTGGAGAAATCTGTACTTAACTTAACTTTTATTTCCGAAGAAATTTCTCCTGATTGTTTTCTGGTTTCAAGAACCCTGCCGATTGCTATATCTGCCGGAAACAGGGTGGAATACCCTGAGGTAACAATATGAAAGCCTTTTTTTACTTCGACATGGTTGGGGATGTCTTTCAATGTCGCTATCTGCGGATCATAGTCTTCGTTTTCCCATACCAGTGAGCCGAAAGCCCGATTCTCGGCAATGCTGGCGCTAATTCGGGTATCTTCATGTAATAAAGACCTTATTGTAGCATAATGGTTGGAAACGTTATCAACAATACCGACAATTCCGGAAGAGCAAATTACCCCCATCCCCTTCGCAACTCCATGGAGTTTACCTTTATCAATGGTAATTGTGTTGTTTTTTTGATGGATTGAATTATTGACGACTTTAGCTACCAGATAAGTGTATTCCTGGAGGTGAGTAGTATCTTTAACGGTTACCTGCTCAACACTGTCGATATAAAAGGAGTTTTTTAATGAGGCCCTTAAACGTGCATTTTCTGCTGCCAGACTATCATTAACGCGGGCCAAACGTAAGTATTCCTGTAAAGAGTTTACCTTTTGATACGACTGGCCAATAATCAGATTGGAAGAATTCAAAATACTGGCCCGTTGAAATGAATTGTTTCTGACGATCAGTATAAGGGAAATAACAAAGAAAATTACAAAGAAAAAGAATGCGTTGTACTTGCTGATAAATATCAATAGGTTACGCATGGGAGTTGTGGGTTATGAGCTGGATGTTGTGGGTTGTAGGTTAAAGGTTGCAGGCATTGCTCTGTCTTACATCTTTCAACCTACAACCTTCAACTCAATTACTGCATTAAGAATTTGAAGTTATTAATATTCTTTAGAGAAATACCTGTTCCGCGGACAACGGCACGCAGCGGATCTTCGGCAACATGAACCGGTAGTTTTGTTTTAGCGGCCACTCGTTTATCCAAACCCCTTAATAAGGCGCCTCCGCCGGTTAAATAAATTCCTGTTTGGTAAATATCGGCAGACAGTTCGGGAGGGGTGATCTCTAATGCTTTCAGAATTGCTTCTTCTATTTTCGAGATTGATTTATCAAGGCAATGTGCAATTTCTGTATAGGATACGGTGATTTGTTTTGGAACGCCCGTCATCAAATCACGGCCCTGTACCGCAAAATCGGCAGGAGGGTCGCTTAATTCGGGTAAGGCAGCGCCTACTTCGATCTTTATTTTTTCGGCTGTACGTTCACCGATCATAATATTATGCTGACGGCGAATGTATTGCACGATGTCGCTATCAAAATTATCTCCGGCAACGCGGATAGACTGGTCGCAAACAATTCCTGATAAAGCGATGACGGCGATTTCTGTGGTACCACCACCGATATCTATAATCATATTGCCCATAGGCTCTTCCACATCGATACCGATACCCACCGCCGCGGCCATAGGCTCGTGTATAAGGTATACTTCTTTTGCCCCTGCAATTTCTGCTGAATCTCTAACCGCACGTTTTTCAACTTCGGTAATGCCCGAGGGGATACAGATAACCATACGTAAAGAAGGGAAAAACCAGCCTTTACCGTTGTTAATCATTTTAATCATCCCTCTGATCATGTGTTCGGCAGCATTGAAATCTGCGATCACACCATCTTTCAGCGGGCGGACAGTACGAATGTTATCATGGGTTTTACCCTCCATTTGCATGGCCTGACGACCGATAGCGATAACTTTATTGGTTGTACGATCGAAGGCCACGATGGAAGGTTCGTCGACTACAACTTTGTCATTGTGTATGATAAGGGTATTTGCAGTGCCTAGGTCGATTGCAATTTCCTGTGTGAACCAGTTAAATAAACCCATTAATTAATATTGTTAGATGATTAAAATTAAGCTAAGTTAACGTCTTTTTTCAAAAAGTGTTGTTACAAACTTAACAATCGAATTACGTTAAAACTTCTTAAATGTTGCAAGTTTCAAAAAGTATTTTTGTTAATGTTTAAAATGTCTAACCCCTGTTACAACCATGGCAATACCTTTTTCGTTTGCCATATCAATTGAAAGTTGGTCTTTAATGGAACCACCCGGCTGTACCACAACTGAAATTCCGGCATCAGCAGCAATTTCAACGCAGTCGGGGAAGGGGAAAAACGCGTCGGAAGCCATTGCGCATCCTGTTACATCAAATCCAAAGGATTTCGCTTTTTCCAAAGCCTGGCGCAAGGCATCAACTCTGGAAGTCTGGCCGACACCACTCGATAGTAGCTGACCATTTTTAGCCAAAACAATGGTGTTTGATTTTGTGTGTTTTACAAGCTTTATGGCAAAAGAAAGGTCTTTTAACTCTTGCTCTGTCGGTTTTTTGTCGGTAACCGGCTTCATTAGTTCCGGGCCTTCAATTGATGCATCTTTATCTTGCTCTATAACTCCGTTTAATAGAGTTTTAAATAGTTTGGATGGTAGTTTTACCTCTTTTCTTTGCAGGATGATGCGGTTTTTCTTTTCTGTAAGAATCTTTAATGCTGCATCGCTAAAGGTAGGAGCGATTAATACTTCAAAAAATAGTTTATTGATTTCGGAAGCTGTTTGCTCGTCAACTTCGCCATTGCAGATCAGTACGCCGCCGAAGGCCGAAACCGGATCGCAGGCCAATGCTACCTGCCATGCCTCGGCAAGATTGCTTCTTGAGGCTACGCCGCAAGCGTTGGTGTGTTTTAAGATAGCAAAAGTAGGCTCATCAAATTCGTCGATAAGAGCCACTGCCGCATCTACATCGACCAAATTGTTATAGGAAAGTTCTTTTCCGTTCAATTTGGTGAACATATCGTCTAAATTGCCATAGAAGAACCCTTTTTGGTGCGGATTTTCGCCATAACGAAGCGCCGTAGCATGCTGTTCGCTTTGTTTGAATACGTTTAATCCGTTATCCTGATTGAAGTAATTGAAGATAGCAGTGTCGTAATGAGAAGAGGTATTGAATGCTTTTTTTGCAAAATCGCGACGGTGAGAAAGCAGTGTGCTTCCGTTGTTTTCGCTAAGTATTGTATGAAGATTGCTGTAATCATCTTTAGATGCCAGGATAACGACATCATTGAAGTTTTTAGCAGCAGCGCGGATTAATGAGATTCCGCCGATGTCAATTTTCTCGATAATTTCATCCTCGCCTAAACCAGCTTTAACAGTTTCTTCAAAAGGGTAGAGGTCTACAATCACAAGATCTATTTCAGGAATTTCGTATTGTTCTGCCTGTGTTTTATCTTCAGGCAAATCTCTGCGTGATAAAATTCCACCGAAAACCTTTGGATGCAGAGTTTTTACCCGTCCGCCTAAAATTGAGGGATAACCCGTTAAATCTTCGACCCTAACTACATCAATACCCAGATCGTTTATGAACTTTTCTGTTCCTCCGGTTGAATAAAGTGTTACTCCAAAATCATTCAGCTGCCTGATCAGAGGTTCTAAATTATCCTTGTAATAGACTGAAATTAAAGCGTTTTTTATTTTAACGGGATGACTCATTGTGGGGTTTTATTTGAAGGCGCAAAGATAGGGTTTTTGAGGTAATTTTTTATTTTTTTGGAAGATAGATTCTGAGGTTTGAAATGTTTAACAAAGAACATTCAGCTATAGCTGATTTTTGGTTGCAGGTGCCTTTTTAAAATGGGTTTTTGAGATGGCTTTATTGAGGTGTGTTTCGAACTTGGAAAATTTGCGTTAGGGATTGAAATGAAAATCCTTTTTGCCCTTCGCAAAAAGATTGTAATGGAAAGCCCGCCCGAACGCCCAATAGTTAATAATAAAAAAAGAAAAAGTAAAAATTAAAAATCTCCTGCACCTTTGGTTTTAGTACGCTGTTAATAGGTTAAAGTTAAAAAGTCATACTTAAAAAATATTAGCACCATTGGTTTTAGTACTCTGTTAGTACAGTATCTGTACAGTATCTATGCAGTATCTATATAGTATCCATACACTATCCATGCTTTATCTATGCTTTATCTATACAGTATCTATACCGAGGCTCTGCACTATCTATACAGAGGCCCTGCACTTTCGGAATGGGAGATTCGGTTCTTTTTTTAAGTGCTGATTTTATCAGAAAAGATAAAATTTTATTCGCAAAGTAGCTGTATCTGATATATTTGTGCATACCTAACCTGACCTATGAATGCAGAAAAAATTATCCATAATGGAATAGAGCGAATCAAGATAGATTTTCCTTACAACACCGAACTTGCTGCTCTGTTAAAGAAGATAGCTGATTGCCGCTGGAGCAGAACCCATAACGCCTGGCATATTCCGTATACAAAAGCGGCATTTGCTGAATTGAAAGCGATTTTTCCGGAGGTATGCTATAAAAAGAAGGAACCCGAAGTGACTGCAGAGCCAAGGGATGCAGAGCAGGCAACAACACCAATTTTGCGAAAAGATAGTATTTGTATTTATGTATCGGGAAGGAAGATAATACTGAAGATGCCTAAAAAGGATGTGGACGTAAAATTTTTATTGAGCCTGCGCTACTCAAAATGGGATGCTCAAAACAAGTGCTGGAACATTCCGTCGTATCCTGGAAACCTTGAACAGATAAAAGAGCATTTTGGGGTTAGAATAAGTGTGCTGGAAGAATGCGAGGAGGCGCCCAATGCGGGAGAAGGCGGTCGTTCGGTGCGTAAAACTGAGGTTTTGGTTATTAAAACAACTACCGGGAGGTTAAAGATCATTTTTGGTTTTCATAAACGATTAAGTGCTCTGATCCGGACGATTCCCTATCATAGCTGGAATGCGCAAAATAAATGGTGGACGGTGCCCTATACCGATAAATTTCTGGAATTGATAAAAAGACAGTGTGAAGAAGATAGTTTGATTTTTAACTACGAGGAGGAAGAAAAGACAAATGATAAACTGGCACGTCTGACACCTTTTGATATACCAAATTACAGAACCTGCCCGCAAGAACTTATAGATAAGCTTACCGAGCTAAGGTATAGCGAGAAAACGATAAAAACGTATAGTAATTCGTTTGAAGAGTTTATTAATTACTTCCACAAACACGATATAAATAGTATTAATGAGAGTATGATTGTTTCGTTTTTGCGGCATTTGGTAACAGAGCGGAAGGTGTCATCGTCATACCAAAATCAGGCTATAAATGCGATAAAGTTTTATTACGAGCGGGTTTTAGGGGGACAGCGCAAGTTTTATTTTATTGAGAGGCCAATTACGGAGAAAGCGCTGCCGGTAGTTTTGAACAAGGAAGAGGTTATACGTATTTTAAATTCTACTGAAAATCAGAAGCACAGGGCGATGCTGATGCTGACCTACTCTTCGGGCTTGCAGGTGAGTGAGCTGTTGAATTTGAAGATTAAGGATGTCGACTCGGAGCGGATGCAATTGCGGGTAAGTCAGGCCAAGGGAAAAAAAGACCGATACACGATACTTAGCATGAAGGCGCTGGACATGCTGAGGGTTTATTTTAGAAGCTACCACCCGAAGGAATGGCTATTTGAGGGTGTCGAGGGCGGTCAGTACAGCACGCGCAGCATTCAGGCTGTGATGCAGTATGCATGCAAGAAGGCTGGCCTATTGAAGAAGGTAAGCATGCACACGTTAAGACATTCGTTTGCTACCCATTTGTTAGAAAGTGGCACAGATTTGCGTTATATACAGAGTTTATTGGGACATTCGTCGAGCAAAACCACCGAAATTTACACACATGTTACCACGAAGGGATTCAATCAGATTGTTAGCCCGCTGGATAATTTGGATATGTGATTTTATATGATTAATTATGTCTATGCGATGGCTGAAACTGTTAAAGGAAGAAAAATTTGGACCGACAATCAGCAATCAGATATATCGGATATTTGCGCATATGCGTAAATATGCTCGTTATACGGTATTGTCAGAAAAAGCAAAGCCTCTGCTGAAATCTAGTTCCTGTCCCGACGCTTTGCTCAGGCCGACGCTGAATAACCAGGTTTACCAGAAAGCCCAAGGGCCGATGCTTACACAGATCTTCTGCTTCGGTTAATGTCCTTTCGTTCTTTTTTCCCCTCGACCTCAAGTCGGAGGGTTCTGTAGGTGCTAAAAATCTGCTTGGTTTTCATCGGACAAATGCTGCTAAAACTCAGGGGAATCTGATCCGAAGAACAACACCGTATAACAATAAGTTTAAATTATGCCCGGCTGAGGTGGTTTTCGAACTGTTCTGCTTTTTACTTACTTTAGTGCTGGGCGACAAGATTGTGCATTTAATCGGGCACAATATAAACTAAACCCGTTGCCAGCAAGTGTAAAAAAACCGAACTAGCGGACTAATGACGACTTCAACGCTAAAACATGACGGAAGTGGTTAAGGCAGTTTAAAAACGGAAAAAGACAATAACGATAACAAATGAGGAAATTTCAGGTACTCTTCTTGTTTATTATATGCATTAGCTGCAAGCGTGAGACGGAATTTTTTACAGGCGAAATTCTATATAATTATTCCTTCTCTGAATTAAATGGAAAGGACATTACCGAACAAATGGTTCGCTATTATGGTCGGGAGAATCATTTCTTTATAAATGCTAAAAACTATAAGTCATATAATGAAAATTCCAAAATCACCGGGCTATATAATAGCAGTTCAAATACCTACTATATGTTCTTAGAGAATAATAGCGTAGAAAAGTTAGATGCATCAAAGGTTACAACAAGTTCACCATTGGTTACGAAATTGCCGGAGAAGGAAAAGGTTTTAGGGTATGAGTGCAGTGCCATTAATATCGAATCAGATTCTCGAACCATCACGTATTATTATTCACCCAAGGTTAAGGTCAATCCGAAGCCCTTTTTGCATCATAAACTTAATGAGTGGGGGCTATTTCTCATAGCGTCAGACGGTGCACTGCCATTGAAATGGGTCGAAACTGATCTAGTAGGAATTATTCGAACAGCCGTTGCTGTGAAGATTAGACCGGTCCAACTTAATGACAGCGACTTTTCATACGTTAAATTTGACAAATAGAAGTATGACAGGTACAAGCGGACTAGAAAAACACCAGCTGGCAACAAATAGTTTGCGCTATCTTCCTGCCCACATTGGCGACACGCACAGCGCAAACTATAAACGTTAGTGGCAAGTGTAACAGCATACGTACAACCGACAAAGCAAAGAAGAACTAACGACTAAATATCGAAAACCGGAAAATGACCATTTACAGAAAAATTGGTATCGGAATGATTATTATGGGTGTCATTATGTTATTTGTAGGAGGTTCGCTTTTTGGCTATCAAGGACCAAGTCTAAATCCTATAATTAGCGACATTGGAATGTACTCATTTTTACTTTGGTTGCCGACCTTAATAACAGGAATAATTTTAACGCGTGCGAACAAGTAATGTCAAACATCTATAGGGGAAGCGAATGTACAAAAAACACCGTGCCACTAACATAGGGTTTAAATTATGCCCGGGCGACGTGAATCTCGTTCCTTTCTTCTTTTTAATTACTTTAGTGCTGGGTGACAGGTGACCGCCTTTAATCGGGCACAACCTAAACCCTTAACCGTTAGGCACAATAAAAACAACCAGACCAGATGCAAATACGACACTACGTTTTATCACTTTGTTTATCAGGAATGATACTCATAAATATCAGTCAGGCTCAAACAACAAACCCGTCTGACCAAAAGGTACTTGAAGGTATTCAAAAATCTCATATCGACGGAAATGTTCCGAAAAAGACCAAGTTCGATACTTTTCTGAAACGTGACCTTGAAAAACACTTTTCGAGCACATATGGCAAAGTAAGCGTAAAATGGGAGTATTTGCGTGAAGCCCCTACGCAAAGTGGCGTTGCTTATCCGAAATATTATCTATGGACAAAGCTATATAATGGAGAAAATATGTTGACTGAAGGGGCGGTTCGAGTTGCTGCAATAGAGAAAATTAATTTTGAAGTAACAGACTTTGTGAGTATTGAAGAACTCAAGAATAAAACCAAGGACATTTATACCATATTTCCGGTGCCTGTTTGTGAAAAGATATTAAGTCGACTATAAAATTTACTGTGCCTAACACAGCCTTTGCAAAAATGGCTGGCGACGTTTATCTCGAACTTTTTCTACATTTAACTAAGTTTTTGTGCTGGGGACAGTGAAGTGCTTTCTATCCGCCATCTTCGCAAAGCCCTAACCGTTAGGCAACATTTTAAAAACCTATCCCTTTGACAAAAGACCGACCAAATCAGGACGAAAAAATTGCCGAGCTTACTAAATATTTTGACTTGGTAACGGTGACAATTGACTATAGCTTGGAAAATCCGTTAATGAAAATTATATCGGCTGACTTCGATTCCGACCAACATTATGCGAGCTTAAAAATTCAGGCGGAGGAACATTTTAAAAAAGGCAGACTAACCAAACTTAAACAATGGTTTAGGGACTTGACAGAAATGTATATTGAAAATGGTGACCTTAAGTTTAATCAGTACTTAAAGAGCAGAACCAATTATGAAATCGACATTTTTGAATCTTATTTTAAACGTGTTGACCAAATAATTGAAACTGGTAAAATTAAATCAGATAGTCAGTTTTACAAAATCAATTCAATGGTTAACCAACTTTGCCAGCTTGACTCCGTTGACTCTGAGAAAATTGAAACATTAAATAAATTGTTGAGAGATTATGAACAACGCAAAACTCGCTAGACAAAAAAAACGTTGCCTAACACATATTTTGCGCTATTTCCCAAACGCTC
Organism: uncultured Sphingobacteriaceae bacterium; assembly: GCA_946480915.1. The sequence goes on from CAMLLO010000045.1 coordinate 34,484, forward strand.
TTTTGGCGACCGCTCACAGCGCAAACTATCAACGTTATACGGTATTGTCAGAAAAAGCAAAGCCTCTGCTGAAATCTAGTTCCTGTCCCGACGCTTTGCTCAGGCCGACGCTGAATAACCAGGTTTACCAGAAAGCCCAAGGGCCGATGCTTACACAGATCTTCTGCTTCGGTTAATGTCCTTTCGTTCTTTTTTCCCCTCGACCTCAAGTCGGAGGGTTCTGTAGGTGCTAAAAATCTGCTTGGTTTTCATCGGACAAATGCTGCTAAAACTCAGGGGAATCTGATCCGAAGAACAACACCGTATAACAATAAGTTTAAATTATGCCCGGCTGAGGTGGTTTTCGAACTGTTCTGCTTTTTACTTACTTTAGTGCTGGGCGACAAGATTGTGCATTTAATCGGGCACAATATAAACTAAACCCGTTATGTGCCACTTTAAAAACCCGAATAAACGCCTATGACAAGAACAACAAAACCCTTAATTATAGTTATAGGACTGTTTTGTATGTTGTGGGGATGCGAAGAATGTTTTAGACGGAAAATCGGTGGTTTTGCAGGAAGCTACCCTTTTGTTGAGACATGGAAACTAAATGCAAGTGAACAAGACGTTGTTGAGGCAATTAAAGAATTAAAAAGAGAAAATCCATCATTACGGCCGCCTAACGAAAAGGAATTTACCTCAACCAGAGACACAGGGTACGTTTGGGAAAGCCTAGAAATGATTGAATATAAAGAAAAGTTAAAGGTAGACTCGACAACACCATTGCCTGAACATAGCGACCAAAATTCTCATAATAGTGATTATTGGCTCTATATAGACTTTTATTATCCGGATACACGAGAAGTAGTTCAAACTTGGACGAGGCCGGATGTTGATAGCACCAAGACCAGGCTTGCCCTGGTAGGGTTTAGTGACCTCAATAATCCTGAAAGCTCCCGACTAATAAATCGTGACTTTTGGTATCTGGCCAATAAAAAACAAATTAACAAATTCCAGAAAACTATTGTCGACCGAATTCAAGAAAAGCTTGATAGAAAAAAGAAAAGCGGCACATAACATAGGGTTTAGGTTATGCCCGGGCGGCGTGAAACTCGTCCTTTTCTTCTTTTTAATTACTTTAGTGCTGGGTGACAGTGACCGCCCCTTAATCGGGCACAACCTAAACCCTTAACCGTTATGCGCAACCATAAAACTCATGACCAACTTCGAGGAAATAAATAATTACG
>CAMLLO010000046.1 GCA_946480915.1 uncultured Sphingobacteriaceae bacterium
AGTGACGACACTCTCCTGATAAACAACGGAGTCTTCCCGATGTGTGACGGAGCTTTTCTGATGAGTGACGACACTCTCCTGATAAACAACGGAGTCTTCCCGATGTGTGACGGAGCTTATCTGATGAATGACCAATCAAAATCTTTCAAGACAGATGAGTGATGCGTTATCGCTGAACTTGCATAAAAAAAGCTCCCTAAGGGAGCTTGTATTTAAGGTGCGAGGCTTCTGAACTGAAGACTTAAGATGGAATTATAGTTCGAGCTGTCTGGTGTAAAGGCAGCCTTCACATAGGTTTTTACTCCGGTGCCAATGTCTACCAGTCCGCTATCGGGAGTGTATAAATGGGCATTGCGGTTAGTTCTGGCAGCATCTACATTGGCTTGTGCCTGGGTAACGGCCTGACTTTTTAATTTCAAATCTGCAAGGCGGGCTTGTAGACCAACTATGCTTAGTTCTTCTTCGTTTGGCTGGTAGGCGGGATTGGCTGCCAGTACTTCTACAAACAAAAGGAAGTTTGCAATCTGCATATCGTAGGATTGCTGCGAGGTTGAGATTGTTTTTACAGGCTCCTCGCCCTCTTTGGCGAGAGGTTTAGGCGCTTTAAATCCTCTTATCTTATCGGCAAGAGCAATTGCACTTTCTACTTCGACTGGATTACCTACCGATGCTTTAAACATGTTTACCACGCGGGTTACTAGTTTATTTAAGGGTTCAAATGCCGCTTCCCGGGCCTCTACAGATTGCTGATAGAGCGGCAAGGCTGTTGCGAGAGCTTGCAGGCTGTTTTCCGCATCGGCGTGTTTGGTTTTTAAACTGGCAAGCTGCAAACCTGCTTTGGATGGATTGTAGGCTGCGCCTAAGCTTTGGACTCTTGTGATAAGGTCTTCAAAATTCGCCACGTTTCTGGCGTGTCCGGTCTCGGATTTTGATGGCATGATGTTAAAATTTAAGATGTTAGAGTAAATGTTAATTACACCCAAAGTAGAAATAATTTTTTATGGAGAAAATAATGAGATGTTAAAAGATGTTAATTGGAAAATATTTCTTTAAAGGGGGAGATTGTTTCTATTTTCGATATTGGGATATTCAAGAATTATTAGGGAATAGTTTGCCAACAATACTGAGATTTACAATTATGCTAGCAAAGAGAAAAAAATATTCTTGATGGATTAAATATTTAAAATAAGAGGTATGTTAGCTGACATATTGAAATATATACGCTATGGATCGTGTATATCCAGTAGTTAGGCACAATAATAAAAAATGCAGCTCTTCACCTTATGAAACCTCATGTGCTTTGGCTCGTATAAAGCCAATCTAACATGAAAGGTCAACCTCAAAAAATTGTTTTTTTCTATGTAGCAATAACTACAACCTGGATATTAGCAAGTGACTATTTAGTTGAAATGCTTGCATTCATTTGCGGTAGTAACTCCTACGCCTTGCAAACAGGTAAAGGCTTTTTTTTTGTAACTGTTACTGCCTGTTTACTTTACTTTGGCATAAAGAAACAGCAGAAAGTTCTTTTAAACTATGGAGAGCAGTACAAAAGTCTGTTCCATTCGAATCCTAATCCTCTTTGGATTTATGATCGCAATTCCTTAAAATTTCTGGAAGTGAATGATTCGGCTATCCGCATATATGGATATTCGCGTGAAGAGTTTAAAAACATGACTATTCTGGATATTCGACCGGATGAAGATCGTCAAAAAGTTCAAAAGTCAGTCAACGAGCTACCTGATGGATACCATGTTTCAGGTAACTGGACACATCTGAAAAAAAATGGTAAGATATTAACTGTTGCTGTTACATCACACAAAATAAGATTTAACGAAAGCGACTGTGTTATGACAATGGCTCAGGATATAACTTTAAGAGTTCGACAGGAAGAGAAGCTTAAACAATCCTATAAATTAGAGAAAGAGCTTAAGGAGGAGCTGGAAATTAATATGGAGCTTATTAAGCAATCTTTGGAATCAAAACGAAGATTAGCAGAAGTGATTGACCGCGTCAGTAATATGGTAGTTGTCTCTGATCCTGGTGGAATAATTATGTGGGTAAATCAAGCTTTTGAAGACTTTACAGGTTACACTTTGAAGGAGGTCATAGGAAGATCATATGATTTCCTTCATGGACCTAAAACTGAGGTTGATGTATTACCTGAAATACAAGAATCAATACGTGTAAGCGGCTGTGCCACAGCTGAATTTTTGCATTATACAAAAGAAGGAGCGGAGTATTGGGTAGAGATAAGTATATCTGCTATTTACAATGAAAATAAAGAACTGGAAAGATATATTGCGATACACAATATTATTACAGAAAGAAAGATACGTGAAGAAAAAATAAAGGATCAGAATGAAATTTTAAGAAAGCATTCGTGGACGAATTCTCACACTATCCGAAAGCCTGTAGCCTCAATTATCAGCTTAGTATCATTGACTAAAGAAATAGGTAATATCGAAGAGTTGAGGGAAATCTATTCTCTGATTGAAGTGTGTGCAAAGGAGTTGGACGACGTAACAAAAGGAATTGGACAAGAAATCAATGCCTGTGAGACGGAATAGGGTTGAGTACTAAAAAGTCATTAAGTGGTCTTAATTAAAAAAAATGTGTTACCCATACAACACACCGACCACAGGTGAAATGTTTACTTGTGGCGGCGACCGTTCTGGTTTAAGAGTTCAGCGTAGCGCTCTTAAATCAGCTATATAAAACCAAGACTCTGTCCGGGAAACAACAATAATGTATACTTTAGAGAAAACTGTCGCTCTGGTTCGTGTTTCCACATTCTAAGGTTAATTGTAAAAGAAAATGTGCCAAAAAGAAAAGTTAAAAATAACAACAATAACCTTACTATATTTTCTCAGCAAAGCTAAAGGACAAACCAATGCGTGGTTAGTCCACATTTTAAAATAATGAAATATAAATTTTATCATTATGAAAACACGTATAATTCAATATTACTGGGAATTAATTTTAATTCTTCCCTCATTTTTATTGTTCAATTTAACATCATTTGCACAAAACACAGGTGTAGAGAGAAAAGCCGATAATAATATCAGATCTAAAAGCAATACCCAAATTCGTGTTATTATTTCAAGCGACATGCCACCTCTTGATGTAATACCGGTTAAGGCTGTTAAGCCTGGCAATCCACCTGAGAAATGCTCTGATCCCGATGATGTTCAATCAATGGTTCGATTGCTATTATATTCAAATGATTTAGAAATTGAAGCTCTCGTTGCATCATCCGGAACTTTTGCAAATATAGCCCGCAAGCAAAATATTCTAGATATGCTTGCGCTTTATGAAAAAGTACAACCCAATTTGGTAAAACATGATTCCAGGTATCCTACAGCTCAATATTTGCGCTCAGTAACATGGCAAGGACTTGATGGAGGCTGGGGTACAGAACGCTTTGGCGGTAAAACAAAACCAATTGAAGACCTGATAGGAAAAGATAAAGATACAGAAGCTTCCGAAGCAATAATTAAAGCTGTGGACGAAAAAGATGATAGACCTGTATGGGTTTGTGTTTGGGGTGGTTCACGGGAAATAGCTCAAGCTATCTGGAAAGCACAAAATACCAGAACAGCAAAGGACTTTTCTCATTTTATTAGCAAATTGAGAATTTATCTGATCGCTAAACAAGATGGTACAACTGATTGGTTGTTAAAAAACTATCCTAAGTTATTTATTATTCTTTCAGAAAATAACTATATGGGAATGTTTTGTGTTATGGATAAAAATAATCTTGCAATTGCGGACTCAGATTGGATAGAAAAGAATATACGTAATAATCACGGGCCACTTGGTGCAGCCTATCCGCGAAGTGGCTGGGATCCATCAACACCTGGTGTATGGGAAGGTGACACGCCATCATTTTTACATCTTATTAGTGCCATAAGAGGCATTAACAATCCTGAGAGCCCCCAGCAGGGTGGATGGGGTGGAAAGTTCATTCGTCCTGATCCAAATAAAAACCATTGGTATGATGATCCTATTGGCACACAAGCTATTTATATGTGGCGTAATGATGTCCAAAAAGAATTTGAGGAAAGAGCAAACTGGATGTTGCCATAAAAATATTCCAAATATCAAGAATTAGATCAATCTTAATATTACTTTATACGGATTCAATAAAAACCATGTGCTAATACGGCATATAAGTAATAGCGGGGGTTGTAGATTGCAAAGGGCAGTGATTCTATGTAGTTTGTCTCGATTGGCCGGAAAGTGCTTCGAAAACCCACCACGACTCATATGTCCAACGTTAGGCTCACATAATAAAAGCATCATGCAAAGGACAACACTCTTCCTCTTATTCGGTTTTTGGGACTTATGCAGAGGCCCCGGATTGTTAAAAGTTGGATATTAAGGAGCGATACAATTCCAGCTCGCTAGGACGATTTGAACGTTTTATACTATTGCGTTATCCGCTGTAACAACGATCTGATGTGTCAACTTGGCCAATTTAATTTCATCAGTAATCATTATACTCTTTCCGGAGAGTTTTATCATCTTGTCCTGAACCAAATCATTGATGATTCTAAATACCGTTTCATACGTGGCGCCGGCATATGAGGCGAGATCTTGACGGGTTAGTTCAATATCAATAAAGCCTTGCTCTGTTAAACCAAACTTTTCTTTTAAGGAAATCAATGCCTGCGCGACCCTCCCCTTTACAGACATATGTGCGAGATTGCGCATCTTCCGCTCGGATTCCTGAAGTTCGTCTGCAAAAAACATCATTAAAGCATAGGCAAATTCATTATTCACTTTTAGAGTTGCATTGAAGAAGTCAATATCAATAAAGCAAACAATACAAGGTTCTAAAGCAGTTGCTGATACTGGATAAACTGGATTGCTTCCTAAACCTCTATGGCCAAATATCGCCCCCTTTTTTGCAAAACGAATAATAAGCTCCTTATCGTTGCCCCACTTTTTATGAACTTTCAAGTTTCCTTCATAAACGAAGTAAACACCTTTGACGGGCTCGCCTTCCCGGAAAATAACCTCTCCTTTTTTAACTTGAAAATTGACCCGATGTTCGCCCAAAGCGGGCAACCACTCCTTCAAACAAGTTTTGCACATAAAACAACCATTCAAATCGCAAGGAATTTTACTCTTTTTCATCAAAATATATTTTTTTTAATTGATATGGAGCTATCATCCACATATTTTTCATCCGTTTATATTTTATTCGCTGTGTTCAAGAGAACGCTTCGCTAAGTTTATTGAGTTTTAGGAGGAATGCTAACGATAGTTCATTTATAAATAATTTTATTGATAACATATCGCTTCTATCCGATAGAAAACTTAGGACTGAAGGTATGCTGAAAAAACAAATTGAACACTGACAACGATCACCGAATAAATTATCTGAAATACGGGGGGTCGACACTTGTAAAGTACCGACTTTTTTCACAATTATTTCAAAATCCGGAAGAATTTCTATCAAATCTGAAATTTTAAGAGGCATTTCACGGAAAAATTTCAAATTTTTAACGTGTTTTAATTGTGAAATACTCAAAAATTACTCAAAGCCTGAGTTTTAAATTAATATTTTACAAAAAAATTAGCTTTTATATTATACAAATCATATAAATTCAGACAACAAGCAATTTTTTTTCGCTTTTTGCCTTAATTACGATAAGTTTATGGTGCAAAAGGAGGAATAAAAATGGAAAACTATAAAAGACTCTTAAAAATCACTTTCCAAAAGCCAACTATTAAGAAGGGATTTATTATAAGCGCAATAGTTGGAACTCTTTTAAACTTAATAAATCAGGGACATTTATTGCTCGCGAGTCAGTTTCCCAAAGTTTCAGTATTGAAAATGGGTCTTACGTATCTGACACCGTTTGTCGTTTCGGTTTACAGCACCACCTCAACCATCATTCAACAGCAATCATATAATAAGTATAAAACACCCAAATAAAAAAGAACCCCACTGGGGAGGTCGAAGCTCCAGCGGGGATATAGTTTCAATTGCTTTTCACAAACTAAAACTTAAAAACAAATGTACAGAAAACTTATCACAAAAAACACAGTCAGGGCCCTTCTCCTGACGTCAACACTGTTAAGTGGCGGAATTATGGACTCATTTGCTCAAATTTCTTTAACCGGACAGCTGCGTCCAAGGATAGAAGTTAGGGATGGTGCAGGAAACCTTGCGCCCGACGGCGCCACTCCTGCTTCCTTTGTTTCTCAGCGCACACGCTTAGCTTTTGGATATAAATGGGACAGGTTAACGTTCGGTGCTACTGTTCAGGATGTACGTGTATGGGGACAGGATGCCTCCTCAGTTTCAAATGCCGATGGTAATAGGTTAATGCTTCACGAAGGCTGGGCAGAAGTTGTTCTGGCAAATAAAGCCGACACAACAATAGGTTTTAAGTTAGTTGATAATCTTTCATTTAAGGTAGGAAGACAAGAATTGGTGTATGATGATGCCCGTCTTATAGGAAATCTTGACTGGTTGCAACAGGGCCGACGTTTTGATATGGCTTTATTGAAAGCTGTACACCACGGCTGGCAAGTTGATTTTGGATTTGCTTATAACCAAAACTCAGATAATTTCGGTATAACTGGTACAGCTTACACTCCGGGCAATATTCCGGCAACTGTAAAAAATGATAAAGGGGAAGTTGTTGCTACTCCGGCGGGCATTGTTCCTTTAATAAATGCAGCAACTGGGAATAGCGCACCGGCTAGTGCCGGAGGAACGCCATTTTATTCTAACCCTCCAAGTACAAATGCTGCTAATCAGGATTATAAAAACTTCCAAAGCATCTATATATCTAAAAAAATCAATCAAACAAAAATATCCATCCTGGGATTCAGAGATGCTTTCTCTAAATATTCAGTAAAAAATGTAGCATCGGGTGAAGATGGAGGAATTGTGTACGGCCGAGCCTTTAATGTAAAAGGAACAAATGAGCGTTACACCGGAGGTGCAATGATTAGTCCAACTTTTGGAAATGCATCTGGTTTCGGTAAAATAGCTCTTCAGGCGGCGGCTTATTATCAATCAGGTAATGATCGCGACGGTAAAACTTTAGAAGCTTACCATTATACTGTTGCTGCTACGTACGGTAAAGGCAAATTTACGGTAGGACCCGGCTACGATGTTCTTTCGGGAAATAAAATTACAACACCTGGAACAGAGAGCAAAAGATTCGATCCATTATACGGAACACCTCATAAATTTTGGGGATATATGGATTATTTCTACGCTGGTACAAATTCTCCGGCTGCAGGCTTAGTCAATTACTACTTCAAATCGAAATTCACAGCGAACACCTTCTTTATTGCTGCCGATTATCACCATTTCTCAGTACAAAATGAAATGGCAGCCACCATTCAGAAAGATTTAGGCGATGAAATAGATCTGACTGCAAATTACAACTTAAATAAATTCACTTCTATAGAGCTCGGATATTCGATGATGTTCGCAGCAACGGACGCCATGAAAGCGGCCAAAGGGCAAGCTTCGGCAACAACTTTCGATAAAATAGGGAAATGGGGATATGTTATGCTGAATATCCGTCCCGACTTCTTTTTCACTAAACCTGTGGCAATTAAACAGTAGAAAGAGATTAAAAATTTAACAAAGGTAAAACCAGAGAAATGAAGACATTAACTACAAACGCTATAAAAACTTTAATGCTTATCGCATTAACAGTTGTCACTATAAGTACTTTAAGCTTCAACGCGGAAGCTAAAAAGATAAAACTAGGATTTATTCCACTAACAGACTGCGCTCCATTGGTTGCTGCGAAAGAGCTGGGGCTATTCGCTAAATATGGTGTAGATGTAGAGCTTTCAAAAGAAGCATCCTGGGCTAACGTTCGCGATAAAATATTACTAGGCGAACTTGACGGTGCTCACTGCCTTTTCTCGATGCCGCTTTCTGTTTATACAGGCATCGGTGGTAAAGCAGGTTCTGAAATGAAAATCGCCATGATGCTGAACAATAATGGACAGGCAATTTCCCTATCAAAAGAATTTTGTGGGTTGGTAGGTTACAAAGAAGTAAATAAAGCTGCCGCCGCCACTAAAAAAGTTCAGGGTCGTAAAGAAGTTACTTTCGCCATGACCTTCCCGGGCGGAACGCATGATATCTGGTTACGCTATTGGTTAGCTGCAGCTGGAATAAATGCAAAGTCGGTCGGCATCATCACTATTCCTCCACCGCAAATGGTTGCAAACATGCGTGTTGATAACATGGAAGGATTTTGTGTAGGTGAACCATGGGGCGGGGTTGCTGCTGCTCAAAACGTCGGCTTCACACATATTGCAAGTCAGGATTTGTGGAGTGATCATCCTGAAAAAGCGCTGGTTGTTAATGCAAAATTTGCTGCAACTGAAAAAGAAGATTTGAAAAAAGTTATGAAAGCTATCATCGAAGCTCAACGATGGCTGGATGTTTTAGGCAACCGTAAAAAAGCGGCAAGCTGGTTAACTAAACCTTATTATGTAAATGCGCCTTTAGCAATTATCGAGGCCCGCTTACAAGGCAGCAGTGACTTAGGCTGTGATTTAGGTGTACAAAAATATAAGGGCAACTACATGACCTTTTATAAAAATGGAATCGTCACCACCCCTAAAAAATCTTATGCTTATTGGTTCCTGGCTCAATTTGTACGCTTTGGCTACTTAAAATCCGAACCAAATTATGCTGCCATAGCGGACAAGCTTATACTGGATGATTTATTCCTCGAAGTTGCCAAAGAAATGAATGTACCGGTTCAACCCGACATGCAACCCATAAAAACTAATTACGATGTGGTATTCGACCCCAAAAATGTGAGTGCTTATTTAAAGACAACAAAAAGATAGATGTTAAACTTCCTCCGGCTCAGGCCGGAGGTTTAAACTGATAAGATGAAGAAGATATTAACACTCGACACCCTCTATACAGTTCTCTCATTTTTGGGGAGCTTGTTAATTTTAGGAGCTATATGGGAACTTGTAGCAATTGTTACCGACCGGGAAATTCCAGGCCCGGCTTCTACATGGGTAGTATTCAAAGAACTTATAGCAGACCCTTTTTATGATCGCGGACCAAATGACAAAGGAATTGGCAATCAACTTTTCAGCTCTATATACCGGGTATTCTTAGGGTTTGGCATTGGTAGCTTAATTGCCATTCCGATGGGACTGGCGATGGGATCTTCCAAGTTCATGATGCGTCTTTTTAACCCAATTGTTCAGATTCTGCGTCCCGTATCTCCTCTGGCCTGGTTTCCTTTAGGATTATTGGCCTTCCAGGCTGCCGAAGGGGCTACAGTATTTATAATTGCTATTACTTCACTCTGGCCAACACTTATCAATACTTCATTCGGAGTGGCAAGTATTCCTGCTGATCATAAAAATGTAGGAAAAGCATTCGGTTTTTCAAAGTGGAAATACATCAGTAAAATCATGCTGCCTTTTGCATTACCACACATCATCACCGGATTAAGACTGTCTATTGGTGTGGCGTGGTTAGTAATTGTAGCAGGAGAAATGCTTTCTGGCGGTGTGGGAATTGGATTTTTTGTATGGGATAGCTGGAATGGTTTGTCGCTTGAAAAAATCCTTATAGCCATTCTTATTATAGGAACCGTGGGTTTGATACTGGATAAACTCTTTAGCGCAGTTCAGCATGCCTTAGCGTGGGAGAACAAATAAACTATCTATTAATAAACAATTAAACGATTTGTTATGATACTTACAGAAACAGAAGAAGCGGTTGTCAGATCAAATGAGACAGATATAAGGCCCGATGCTATAAAGATTGATAATGTTACCGTTTCTTTTAAATCTAAAAAAGGAATCTACACTGCAATTGATAACATTAGTCTGAATGTAAAAAAAGGTGAAATTGTAACCCTGATAGGCCACTCAGGTTGTGGAAAATCAACACTCATGAATACCATTTCTGGTATGGTTAAACCCACCAATGGTGAGGTTTATGCGAATGGAAATATAGTAAAAGGACCCGGTCCAGACAGAGGAATCGTTTTTCAAAATTACTCTCTTCTTCCATGGTTATCCGTTTTTCAAAACATATATGTAGCTGTAGATTCGGCTATTAAAGACCTTTCAGCTCTCGAAAAAAAGGAACTTGTTGAGAAAAACCTTCATATGGTTAATTTATGGGAGCACAGACATAAATTACCAGGACATCTGTCTGGAGGAATGAAACAACGTGTGGCTATTGCCAGAGCATTCGCCATTAATCCTAGCATATTATTACTTGATGAGCCGTTCGGCGCCTTAGATGCGCTGACCAAGAGTTCTATGCACATTGAGCTTTTAAAACTATGGAATTTAGACAACCGGAATAAAACCATCGTCATGGTTACCCATGACATTGAGGAAGCCATTTTCTTATCAGACCGCGTAGTTGTTTTAAATAACGGACCAGCATCTACTATAAAAGAGATTGTAGATGTGCCGTTAGAAAGACCACGAAATAAGAAAAACATTGTACATGAACCAGGGTACATGGAAACTCACGATAGATTATTAAGTCTGTTAACAGACAAATTCGACATTAACGATATACATTAAAATCATACAAGCACCTTGTCTCCTTGTGGGGTGAGACAATTAATTCACAACAATACATTAACAAAAATCAAAACTAGAACAATGAATAAGCCATTAGATAAACTGAATATTTTTTCTGCAAAAGGCATCCAGATGAAAACATTCCACATTACGTGGATCACCTTCTTTTTCTGCTTTTTCGGATGGTTCGGAGTTGCCCCTCTTATGCCTTTAATCAGAGAGCAACTGCATTTAAGTAAGGAGCAGATCGGAAACATCATCATCGCCTCCGTATCAGCAACTATTCTTGCAAGGTTAATTATCGGCAGATTATGCGATACTTTAGGTCCACGCCTGTCATATACCATTCTGCTGGTATTAGGAGCGATTCCGGTTATTTTAATCGGATTATCAAACAGCTACGAAAGCTTTTTATTATTTCGCTTTGTAATCGGAGTCATCGGCGCATCCTTTGTAATTACTCAGTTCCACACATCGATGATGTTTGCACCGAATATAGTGGGTACAGCCAACGCTGTAGCCGGCGGGTGGGGAAACCTGGGCGGCGGTGTTACAAACCTGGTTATGCCTCTAGTTGCAGGTGCATTTGTAGCCTTGGGTTATTCAAGCGAAGCTGATTCATGGCGTTATGCAATGACTGTTCCTGGCGTAATTCTGTTAATAATGGCCGTGATCTATTATAAATACACAAAAGACACTCCACAAGGAAATTACTCTGAAATAACCCGCACGGCAAAGGTTAAAACAAAAGGCACTTTTGTTATGGCAATGAAGGATTATCGCACATGGATTCTGGCTTTGGCTTACGCTTGTTGCTTTGGAATTGAAATCACTGTGGATAATGTGGCCGCTATTTTCTTTGTAGATAATTTCAAAACCACGATGGTTATGGCCGGAGCGCTGGCAGCTATCTTCGGCTTTATGAACCTGTTTGCACGTGCCCTGGGTGGAATTGTTAGCGACAAGGTTGGAAATGTATATGGCATTAAAGGTAAAGGACTTTTATTAGGACTATTCCTGGTTCTTGAAGGGGTAGCAATTACATTCTTTGCAAAATCAGGAAGCCTGCCGATGGCAATTGTTTCGATGCTGATATTTGCCTTGTTCTTAAAAATGGCAAACGGAAGCACCTATTCGATTGTGCCCTTCATAAATAAAAAAGCGATTGGTTCTGTTAGCGGGATAGTTGGTGCTGGAGGAAACCTGGGTGCAATGTTAGCAGGATTTCTTTTTAAAGCTAAATCTCTTAGCTACGCAGATGCCTTTCTATATATAGGTATTGCAGTAGCTGTTATTGGCGTGCTCGTTACTTTTATACCATTTAAAGTTGCGGCGGAGACTGAGGAAGAGGATAACCTCGCGGTGGAAAAATTAAAGTTACAGTCAGTTTAATACCTTCTAATCCTGCAATTAAACTTTTAATAAAAAGGAGAAATTTTGAGTCACAAAATACATAATCAATCATTTAACACCACGTGCTGCTATTGTGGTGTTGGTTGCGGAATTGTAGTTAATAAAGACAGGGACAATTCAATTACTCTAACCGGCGACATGGATCACCCGGTTAATAAGGGAATGTTATGCAGTAAAGGAATGAACCTGCATTATACTGTAAACGATAAAACAGACCGTTTACTCTTCCCTCAAATGAGGTTGAATAAAAGCATGCCTCTACAAAGGGCAAGCTGGGATAATGCCCTGGATAAAGCAGCTGCTGCTTTTAAAACCTTTATTGATAAATATGGCCCGGATTCGGTAGCATTTTATGCATCTGGTCAGTGCTTAACCGAAGAATATTATGTAATCAATAAGCTAATAAAAGGATTTATAGGCAGCAATAACATCGACACCAATTCACGGCTATGCATGAGCAGCGCTGTAGTAGGGTATAAAATGAGCTTGGGCGAAGACAGTGTTCCTGTATGCTACGACGACATTGAACTGGCTGATTGCTTTTACGTTACCGGTGCAAATCCGGCATGGTGCCATCCTATAATATGGCGACGTGTGGAGGCTCATAAAGCTGAAAATCCACATGTCAAAATCATTGTAGTTGATCCCCGGGTTACCGACACCTGTTCCATAGCCGACCTACATCTTCAACTTAATCCCGGAACAGATATCACTCTTAACTACGCCATCGGGCGTGCTATTATTGAAAACGGAGATATCGATTTAGAGTTCGTTAAAAATCACACAGAAGGATTTGAACGCTACCGTGAACTGGTTTTTGAAAAAAGTATTTCCGACGCTGCTCTTATTTGCGGCGTTCCTGAAGCCGATATCCGTTTAGCAGCACAATATATCGGCGATGCAAAGGGGTTTTTAACTATGTGGACCATGGGCTTGAACCAAAGCTCAGTCGGTGTAAACAAAAATCTCAGCTTAATAAACCTTAACCTTATCACAGGGCACATCGGGAAACCGGGTTCGGGACCATTCTCGCTAACGGGACAACCGAATGCCATGGGCGGACGCGAAGTGGGTGGTTTATCGAACTTACTTCCGGCACACCGCGATTTAAATAATCCGCTCCATCGTGAAGAGGTTCAAAAATTCTGGAAAGGAACAACGATTTCTCCTGCTCCGGGATTAACCGCCACAGAAATGTTCGAGGCCTTAAACGATGGCCGTTTAAAGGCTATCTGGATAATCTGCACTAATCCGCTTACAAGCTTACCAAACTCCAGACAAGTCGAGGAAGGCTTAAAGAAAGCGAAGTTTGTAGTCGTGCAGGAAATCACACATAAAGCAGAAACTTTAAAATATGCTGATGTTGTTTTACCTGCTGCTACATGGACAGAAAAAGAAGGTACAATGACCAATTCTGAAAGAAGAATCAGTCATATAAGTAAAATCATACCGGCGCCCGGAGAAGCACTTCCGGACTCAGAAATCATTTGTCGCTTTGCGCAAAAAATGGGTTATAAAGGCTTTGACTATGCATCGCCGGAAGAAATTTATTTGGAACATACCAGGCTGACCGCCAAAACGAACGTTAATATCAGTGGGCTGGATTATGATTTCATAAAAACCAACAAAACAGTTCAGTGGCCATTTAACAAAAAAACCGGCACTGGCACACAACGATTATTTACAAATAACAAGTTCTACACCGAAAGCACAAGGGCTAAGATACACGCTCCTGCGGATACTCTATTGAGCGAAATGCCCAACGAAGATTTTCCGTTCATTTTAACCACCGGCCGAATCAGGGATCAGTGGCATACCATGAGCAAAACCGGAAAGGTTAACAAGCTCAACAAACACATTCCCCAAGCCTTCCTGGAAATACATCCCGAAGATGCAGATTCATTGAACATCAAAGAGGATAATGTAGTTATTGTAAAATCTCGCCGCGGCGAAGTTAGACTGAAAGCAAAATTATCTTCTGCTATTAAAAAAGGCGTTGTTTTCCTCCCAATGCATTGGGGAAAAATTCTTGGGAACGACCTAAACCGCGCAAATAACATAACAAGCGATATAATCGATCCAATTTCTAAAGAACCTGACTTTAAATTTTGCGCGGTTAGTATAGAAAAATATAAAAAGCCAGCCCAGCGAATCGTGGTAATTGGCGCAGGTGCCGGATCATTCGGATTTGTAAAATCTTACCGTGAAATAAACAAGGATGACGAAATCACTATTTTCAGCAAAGAAGATTTTCCTTTTTACAACCGGGTTATGCTTCCTGATTATATCAGCGGTGAGCAAAAATGGGAACAACTGGTAAAAATGAAGGACTCGGAAGAGCCTGAATACAACATTCGCCTGTTAAGGGGCATCAGCGTGGTAAAAGTAAACCGCGAAGAAAAATATGTTACCGATTCGCGCGGAATTAAAACACCATACGATGTTTTAATAATGGCAACCGGCAGTCGTGCCGCGGTTCCAAGAAATGTCCCTTCCCTACCGGGAATATTCACGATGAGAAGTCGTTTGGATGCCGATAATTTCAAAAGACACGTGCCTAAAAACGGTCATGTACTGATTGTAGGTGGTGGCTTACTGGGACTTGAAATGGCGGCGTCCTTACGTGAAATCGGGATAAAGATCACCATCGTACAACGGATCTCCCGCTTCCTGAATCGTCAGTTAGATCCATTGGGCAGCGAGCTTTTGCACGACGAAATGGTTGATCAGGGTTGTGATATCTATTACAATGATGAGGTGCAATTATTCTACGGGCGATCAAAGCTTACTGGTGTAGGTTTGGCAAGTGGTAGAAAGATCGACTGTGATGCTATGATTATCGCCATAGGTACAGTTCCAAATATCGAGCTGGCAAGAGAAATTGGCCTGGATTGTAAACGTGGGGTCGTTGTTGACGAGCGCCTGCAAACAAACGATCCTTCGATCTTTGCAATTGGAGAAATAGCCGAGTTTGATGGCATCTTGTATGGCATAACCGCTGCGGCGGAAAAGCAGGCAGATGTGGTAGCGCATTATCTTAATGGAGATATTGCTAGCTACTACAAAGGAAGTCTGTTCATGAATATCATCAAAATTCAGGGATTTGATTTGTGTAGTATTGGTGAAGCTGAATATCCGGAAGGCGACAAAAGTTACGAAGAAATAGTTTTCATAGATAAAGCAAAGCGGTATTATAAAAAATGTATCGTTCGTGATGACCGCCTTGTGGGTGCGATTCTAATCGGCGATAAATCCGAGTTCCAGGAATTCAGAGAGTTGATAGAACAAAAAATCGAACTCAGTGAAAAGCGCCTGCATCTGCTTAGAAGCGGTAAAAAAGCTGAACCTGTTTTAGGAAAACTAGTTTGTAGCTGCAATAATGTGGGTGCAGATAATATCAAAGGGAAAATTATTGAAGGTTGTAATTCTTTTAAAGATTTGTGTTCTGCTACCGGTGCCGGAACAGGCTGCGGCTCGTGCAAACCCGAAGTGAAACGAATTTTGGAAGAAGTACTGAATGAACAAGCTGTTGCAACGTATTGATATGAACGCAGAATCTGAAAGCACACATCTGATTAAAGTAAATCTACCGGGCGGCATTGTGGCAGCCGGAGATTTGCTGGATATTTTAAACGCAGCAGAAAAAGCTGGAATTGATAAAGTAAGCCTGGGAAATCGCCAGCAATTGTTTTTATCGGCAAGAACGGAACAATTGGAGGACCTGGAACATGAATTTGCCATCGTGGATATTGATTACGAAATCGGGACAGACATCTATCCCAATATCATAAGCTCCTATGTTTCAGAAGACATTTTCAGCACATCAAACTGGCTGAGAGAAGGCGTGTATAAAGACATACTGGATCTGTTTGAAGAAAAGCCAAAACTGAAAATTAACCTGATCGATAATAACCAAACGTTCGTTCCATTCTTCACCGGGAATCTTAACTTTATCGCCTCAGATACCAGCAATTACTGGCACTTGCACATTCGATTTCCCAAAACCAATATTTTCTATATCTGGCCTACATTAATTTACACCGAAGACATTCCGGCGCTAAGCCTCGATATAGAAAGAGTAATTTTAACAAACAAAAGCCACTTTTACGACCAGGAGGAAATTGATGGAAACCTGCTTTTTCTT
Source organism: uncultured Sphingobacteriaceae bacterium (assembly GCA_946480915.1). The sequence continues at coordinate 16,127 of CAMLLO010000046.1, forward strand.
GAAATTTCTTCCGAAAAGAAAGTGACACGAAACCCGGAAGAAAGACTAACACTCCCAGATTTCCAGCTCCCTTATTATGAAGGGTTTAACAGCTACGATAATAAGTATTGGCTGGGCGTTTATAAAAGAAATGAAGAATATTCAGTTGCTTTCTTAAAAGATGTTTGTGCGGTATGTCTGCAATCACGCATCGGCCAGATCAATACTACGCCGTGGAAGTCTATCATTATAAAGGGCATTACCGATCAGGAGAGAAAGCAGTGGAACTGGATTTTAGCCAAACACCGTATCAACGTACGGCATGCTTCCAACGAGCTTAACTGGCAAATTGAAGACCGCAACAGCTATGCCTTAAAACTGAAAAATCATTTAGTACGCGAGTTTGATAAAAACGACACCAGAACTTTCAAGCTTTGTTTCGCCATAAAAACCAATCCAAAAACCGGCTTATTTGGCTCGGTGATCATCAGAAAGAGGGCACTTGCAGATAATGTAGACACTTCGGAAATTTTCGACATCCTGCATACTCGCGATTTCAACCCAAATTCGAAAGATTTCATCACTTATCAAACTGGGGTAAATCTAGAAGAACTTCCATCAACCCTGGTGCTGCTATGCGATTATTTCTATGATATTCAAACCAGTGGCAGCATGTTTTCGCCCATTGAATGGGATGTAAAACAGGACGAAAGCGAAATCGAAGCTCCGGTTTTTGTTCATCAATGTAAACACTGCCTAACCGTATATAACCAGGAATATGGAGATAGCTTAAATAAAATAGAAGCCGGAACGCCCTTCAATGAATTGCCTGAAACATATTGCTGTCAGATGTGTGAGGCTCCAAAATCTGAGTTTATCGAGGTTGATAAAAAAACATTGATAGAATTTAACTGATTTTAAGCCAGGTTATTAATAGAGTTTTAACTAATCGTGTGGCAAAAGCAACCTTATTATCGCCATAATGTTCGTATCAAACGGAAAAGTGCCTTCATCCTTTTTACGTAGACACGAAAAACCATCAAAAGAATTTATCTAAGTTTGTAAAAATGGATATCACTATACTTCTTGCGCTTTCTCTCTTTATCGTAGGCTTTCTGTACGCCTCAGTAGGTCATGGCGGGGCGAGCGGGTATTTGGCAGTACTATCCATCTTTGCCATCCCCGTTGTCAACTACAAACCCGTTATTTTAATTTTAAATATACTCGTTGCAGGAATAGGATTCATACAGTTCACGAGAGCGGGCTTTTTTAAATGGAAACTCTGCTGGCCATTTTTAATCAGTTCTTTACCGGCTGCCTATATTGGTTCACAAATGACGTTAAAGGGCGACGTTTATAATTTCATATTGGGTTTAGCGTTAATTATTCCTGTTGTACGCTTGCTTGGATTAATTCCCGGCGAAAAAAACCAAACAAAGGAAGTATCCATTCCTCTGGCCCTGGTTTTTGGCTTAATCATGGGCTTGCTTGCTGGTATGCTTAGTATCGGAGGAGGAATTTTCCTTAGTCCTTTACTTATTATCCTGGCTTGGGCAAATGCAAAAGAAGCTGCGGCAGCTTCGGCTCTGTTTATAGTTTTAAATTCTATGTCCGGGTTATTAGGAAACACTTCCGATATTAATTTGGGAAGCGAATCATTCGTTTGGTTCTTTTCGGCTTTAGCCGGAGGAATAGCAGGTTCCTATTTCGGCAGCAGACATTTTGCAGTGCAAACAGTTAAATATTTATTAAGTGCTGTTTTAGCAATTGCTTCCTGTAAGCTGATATTTTTTATGTAATGATTGAAGTTAGAGATTCATACGGACGAACATTTAAAACACTCCGGGTTAGCTTGATTAACACCTGCAATCTGGGTTGTGTATATTGTACGTTCGGTAATGATGAACAAAAGGAAAACTATAAATCATCAAAAGAAAAAGCACTTACGCCGGACGAACTGAGCCATTCTATCAATCATCTACATCAAGTCCTCAATCTCGATACTATCCGGTTTACGGGTGGCGAACCTTTGTTGTATAAAGAACTTCCGGAACTGGTAAAATCAGTGAAAGGAACAGGGATAAGCAAACTGAAAATCACGACCAACGGTTTGCTTTTAGAAGGCTTGGCAGCTAAACTTAAAGACGCCGGTATTACAGAACTAAATGTATCATTAGATGCATTTGATGAAGATGTTTTTTACAAAATGAGCCGTCGTAGTGGCATCAACAGAACATTTAATGGTATTGATGCTGCAATAAAAGCAGGAATAAAAGTCAAGATCAACAGCGTGATAATGAAAGGATTAAATGATTCGCAAATCATTCCTTTGCTAAACTACGCCTTTGATAAAGGTCTCACTATCCGGTTTCTCGAAATTATGGCAATGGGACATTTATACGGCAATGCCGACAAACACTTCTTCTCTCAGGAAGAAATACTTTCGGTGATCAGCAGACATTATAACTTTTCGCGTTTAACAAGAATACACTCCTCGACGGCTAATTATTGGCAAACGGATGAAGGACATACGTTTGGCATCGTAGCAAACGAAAGTGAGCCTTTTTGCGGCGACTGTAATCGCTTACGCCTGGATTCTTATGGAAATATTTATGGTTGCCTGAGTAGTAATCATCCAATTTCTATTAAAAACGTTAACAACGAAGAACTGGTAAACCTCTTAGAACAAGCTTTAAAGCAAAAACAAGCGCTCAGATTTGCCGGAAGCGAGCTGAGCATGATGCATATTGGAGGATAAGATTAATGTGCAGATGGAAATTGATGTGCAGATGCGCAAATGGAGAATGTGCAAATGTGCAAATGTGCAAATGGAGAATGTGCAAATGGAATGCGAAGCTTTATAAATTAGTATTGTGCAAATGAAAATTGATGTGCAGATGTGCAAATGGAATGCGAAAGGTTATAAATTATTGAAAGAGCTCTTAGTCTAGGCCAACTACTAATACTAGATACTTTATACTAGATACTTTATACTAGATACTTTATACTAGATACTTATATATGAAAATCCAGGTTTACGCCATATTAAAAGATTATTTCGAAAAGGAATTTACACTTCCTCAATCTTTCAATGATATAAATGAGCTAAAGAGCTTCTTAATTGATAAGAACCCTAAAGCCGAGAAAGCGTTAAATATCAGTCGCTTTGCGGTAGATAATGAATTTGTTGAAAACGATTATATTCTGAAGAGCAATGACAACATCAGCATTATGCCCCCCAGCAGCGGAGGTTAATTATATCACATCCGAACCCATTGACTTAGCGGGACTTCTTGCTGCTTCACATCACCCGGAAGCCGGTGCAGTTGTATTATTTAGCGGGGATGTAAGAGATAATAATCTCGGCAGAGATGTTTCTTTTCTGGAGTATGAAGCCCAGGAAGCAATGGCGTCTAAGCTCATTTCAGAAATCCTTGAAGAGGCCAGGCAAAAATGGAAGTTAAATATTGCCATCGCTCAACACCGGATCGGCAAGGTTGGCGTTTCTGAAGCGGCTGTAGTTGTAATAACTGCCACTCCGCACCGACGCGAGGCCTATGAAGCGAACCGCCACATTATCGATAGAATAAAACACGAAGTTCCGATATGGAAATGTGAATATTTTGCAGATGGCACCAAGTTATGGGGAGGAAATTGCAATTGCCACGAAATAACGGGCAATCCAAATAAGCATATTTACGAATTTGAAAATCAACAATGAAGCCGATAATCACGATAGAATACTGCCCAAAATGCGGCTGGATGCTTCGCTCGGCTTATTTCGCTCAAGAGTTGTTAACCACATTTTCTGAGGATGTTAAAGGTATTTTGCTGCAGCCCAGTGAAACCAGCGGAACTTTTAAGATAAGCATTGGCGGCACCTTGATTTTTGACCGGGTAAGCGCCGGCGGCTTTCCTGAAATTAAAGAGCTTAAGCAAAAAGTTAGAGATCTGGTAAATCCCGGAAAAAGTTTAGGCCATTCTGATAAAAAATAAAATGGAGAATCTTATTGGTGTAGTTTTATGCGGAGGCCAGAGTAAACGTATGGGGAGTGACAAAGGTCAGCTAAATCTCAACGGCAAACCATGGGCACTGTGTATAGCGGAAAAACTCAAGAACGCTAATCTCCCCGTTGTTATATCTATTAATGAGAGGCAGCAGGAAGCGTATGGAAAAATTTTTCCTGATACTCCTTTAATTGTAGATCAGCTTCCGATAGATGGACCTCTTGATGGGCTTTTAAGCATTCACAAAAACTTCCCCGATAAGGATATACTTTTAATGGCTTGTGATTTGATCGATATGCAGCAAGAAACACTTGTTTCTTTAATCCAATCGTATCAGGAAAACCCATCTTTCGACTATTATGTATATGAGCAACATGGCTTTACCCAACCTTTTTGCGCTATTTATACTGCAAAAGGGCTTTCTCAGGTTTATAAAAGCTTTGAAGAAGATACTCTGAAAAAATACAGTTTACACGACAGGTTTGAATCGGGAAACACTCTCTATATCCCATTGGCAAACGACGAAAGTTTTAAAAACTACAATAAATTATAAGATTCTTTTCTACCAAAATCTAGGGAATGATAATAGCTTCGTTCTGACGAGTATAAGCACTAAAATATCCTAAAGCACCATTGCTGATATTACTCACAGGATTTGCCGGAGTTGTTGATGCCCCTCCCCTGTTTTCATTTTGATCCAGTCCCTGCCAATAACGAAACACCACCGGGTCAATGCACTGCATTTCTATTTCGGCCTTATCTCCGGATTTTGCATTTAAATCGAAATCAAATAGTTCCCTTGTTACCATTCTTCCGTCGGTGAAATTATCCTCAAAAGCAAATATATTTTTGGAGGGCTTACCATTAATGCTTAACAGAAAATGGTAATAGTTTTTTACTTTAGGCGGATCGCCATATAACAGCTGCACGGTTTTTTGCTCTTCGCCTAAAAAAGTACTTACCGATACTCCTATGGAATCAATATTAACCTGATCTGGCATAGTCGAGGATGCTGTAAAAACCTGCCCGTCTGCCTCTACTCTTAATTTATACGTTGTACCGGAGCGACCTGTAAAATTTCTGGCCATGTAAAAACCAGGTCTTCTCTCTCTCAGTGTCATAAGCCGACCACTAGTATTATCAAGTATGGTTACGATTGCTCCTGTTACTTCCGGAAAAATATTCGGCTCGCCAAAAGGTACCGAACGATGTATTCTTACGATCTGTGAATCGGCACGGTTGGTAACAGTTCCTTCGATAACTATAACTGGCGAAGCATTTTTAAGATTCACATCGATGACCTTTTCGCATGATGCAAGCGCAAATCCTATAAATACCAGCATAACCAAAAAGTTTATTTTACTGTGATGCATCATTTTAAAACTTAAAATTCCAGGTTATAGATGGAATAATGCCAAATAAAGCTGTTTGCACAGCCTGTGTTCTCGTAATATCGTCAGGATTATCCTCAAAATCTATGGTATATGCATTGTGCCGGTTATAGGCATTGTAAAAACCAAATGTCCAGCTAGACTGATATTTCTTTCCCGGCTTTCCATCCAGGGTTGCATTGACATCTAAACGATGATAATCCGGCATCCTATATCCATTTCGTTCTGTATAGTAAAACATCGTTTTGCCGTCTATCTGGTACTTCCCGCTGGGAAAAGTAATAGCATTACCAGTGTTATAAACAAAGGTTCCGGAAAGCGTCCAGCGATTGGAAAGCCGATAAATTCCGACCAGCGATAGGTCGTGGGTTCTATCTTGTTTAGACGGGAAATAGCTCCCCTCAGAAATCTCGTCAAATCTTCTTTCAGTTTTGGAAATAGTGTATCCGATCCATCCATTAAAATCTCCGAGGCGTTTTTTTAAAAACAACTCCAGGCCATAAGCCCGGCCATCACCATACAATAACTCAGACTCCACGTTTTCGTTCCCCCTAAGGTTGGCCGCGTTTTTATATTCAATCTGGTTCTGCATTTTCTTGTAATATACTTCGGCAGAAAGCTCGTACTTGTTATTATTAAAATTTTGATAATAACCGAGGGCAACCTGATCAGCGATTTGCGGCTTAATATTATTGCTGCTCATAACCCATAAATCAGTAGGTAAAGCAGCGGTAGAGTTAGATAACAGGTGCAGGTTTTGAGAATTCCGGGTGTAGGATGTTTTTATGGACTTGCTTTCGGAAAGCTGATAACTTGCAGATATACGCGGCTCCGCTACAAAATAGCTTTTAACCACCTTGGCGGCAGAATAACTTTTTGAACTGCTGATTTGTCCGTTTGTATTATAGGTGAAAAATGTTCCTGGCCCGAACAAAGAAAATGAGCTAACTCTTAATCCGTACACGAGATTTAAGTTCTTTATCTTGTATTCGTCAGACATGTATGCGGCCAGCTCCAGACCTTTTCTCTTTTCTATTTGCTTGTCGTTTATACTCGATCGTTCTGAGGATGTGATATTCCCTGGTCTGATCTGGTGATGATTAAGGTTTAATCCAAATTTGAGAGAATGGCCATTGCTTGCGAAATACTGGTAGTCCTGCTTTAAGTTCCAATCTTTTATAATAGAAGTTACTTTGAAATCACTGCGGCTATCAAAGTTCTGGATAGCATAATTGTAATCACTATAAATGAGGGTGGTATTAGAGAACATTTTACTGTTAAAAATATGATTCCAGCGCATGGTAGCGGTTGTATTTCCCCAATCCAGACTGAATGTTTCGTTTAAACCCAAAACATCCTGGCCGAAATAACCAGACAGATAAATGATATTTTTATCATTGATTCTGTAATTAGCTTTGGCATTGAAGTCGTAAAAATAAAGCTGACTGTTTTTGAGTGTGGTATCGGGCGATAATTTCAGAAACAAATCAGCGTAAGTGCGCCTGCCGCTCAGCATAAAAGACCCTCGCCCTTTTTTTATTGGCGCTTCCAATTTCAGTCGCGAAGCAATTAAGCCAATTCCGCCCTCCACCGTAAGTTCATTGCGGTTTCCTTCGTTCATTCTAATATCGAGAACAGATGCAAGTCTGCCTCCATACTGGGCAGGCATTCCGCCTTTATAAACAGATACATCCTTTATAGCGTCAGAATTAAAGGTCGAAAAGAAACCCAGCAAATGCGAGGCATTGTAAACATTTGCTTCATCCAGTAAAATCAAATTCTGATCCGATGATCCTCCACGCACGTAAAAACCGCTATTTCCTTCGCCTGCCGATTTGATCCCCGGCAGGAGTTGAATTGTTTTAAGGATATCTTTTTCGCCAAATAAAACCGGAACGTTTTTAATGCTTTCCATATTTAGCTTTTCCACCCCCATTTGCGGATCAGAAATCTGCTCATTGGCAGCCCTGCCGCTTACTACCACCTCTTGCAATTCATTCGCAGGGCTCAGATCAATATTCATGGTAATATTTCGATCCAATAAGATGCTTAGAGTCTGAGATTTGTAGCCGGTGTAACTGATATGAAGCTGGTATTCGCCTCCAACCGCACTTAGCGAATAAAAGCCGTAGGTATTACTTGAAGTACCTGAACTCCGGATCTCCTGAAGTTTCACATTTGCCCCGATTAAAGTTTCACCACTTAAAGCATCTTTAATAGTACCGCTAACGGTAAATCTGGTCTGAGCAATGCTGTTGAATGAAAGAAGTATTTCGATAAAAACCAGTAGAGATTTTAAAACCGAACTATTGCTTATACGAGGCATTTAAAAGTATATGGATTCCAGTTGCTACGAAAGTAGAAATATAGAGCTTAAACGATGCTTGTTAAAGTATATTTTACATTAAATCAATGACAAATACCGCATTTAAACACTAATTGCACTTTATTTAAACAAAAGGCTTGTTGAAAGTTTTAATTTATATCTAATCTATTAAAAATGGAAACATTACACGGAGCTACTGTGCACGAACAACTGCAAGAAATCGAACATATTAAAAAAGCAAGAGAGCTTGCGGCAAAACTGAAAGATACAAAGATTGCAATGCTTACAACAATTACTGAAGAGGGAAAATCACATGGCAGGCCAATGTATACTTTTGAGATGAAAGACGATGGCATAATTTGGCTGTTCATCTCTAAAGATTCGAGGAAGGTTAAAGAAATTCAAGCCAATCCCAATGTACTTCTAAACTATAGCAACCCGCAACATGATTTATATGTAGCAGTTAATGGGATAGCTGAAATAAGTGAAGACACGGCTAAAATTGCAGAGCTGTGGAGCGACAGGTTTAAAATTTGGTTTCCTTACGGAAAAGATGATCCAAATTTATGTCTGTTAAGAATCGATCCGCAGGAAGCTGAGTACTGGGATACTCCTGATTTGCTACTTGCACAGGTAATTACCCTGGTTAAAAATACCATGAGTGGAAACCCTTATGTAGAAAGTGAGAACAAGAAGCTTGATTTTAAAGGCTCTGAAGATACCGCTATTCATTAATTCAAAACCGGTCATTTCCTGATTTTTTCTAAGGTCTTTTTTAAACTTTCCGAAGGTGCTGAACTTTTGGAAAGTTCCTAAACATATGAATCTGTCAATGGATTCATCATCTACTCATTGCTCCAGTTGAAATTTTCGAGTTAAGTACAAATTGGAAAATTTTTAAAAAAGAATACCTCCAAACGGGGAGAATGGAGGCATTCAACTAACCAATTATAAACCTACTTTTAATACTTATTATCAGAAAAGGTAACCCGAAAAAAATCAATACCGATAATTTTTGCTGATTAACTAAGTCTCACATCTCCGCAAAAATGAACCTGAATACCTAATGTGGCTAAAGCTGCTGCTTTAACTCTGCAAGCCTGATGCGATTTTTCTTCATCTGTGGCGTAGACAACCTGGATATGGTTTGCTTTATGTCTGCCCATCATCTGATCCCGGCTCACCCCTTTTAAAACACCGTGCATTATTGGCCATTGCGATGTTGTTTCCTGCCACCTGCGCTGAGTTTCCTCCTCAGGTAAAAGAACCGCCTCACCTACTCCCAAATCACAATGCAAAGCATTGTCCATTACATAAATTCTGCTCCACACAATATTGCCGGGTTTGCTGATTCCTTTTAAACTTCCTCCGCCAAGGCGGAAAAACATGGATGGTTGTCTTTCGCTGCTCGCCCCTTTATATCCGTCAATAAAATGAGCAGGAGGTGCAGCTCCCGAAATAAGAAAAACCCAAACAAATTCATCAATTGTTGAATCGGTATATTGCTGTCCCCAGCGCAAATCATGCAGGGTATTTTCTCCCGGCATTCCCAGCTCTTTCCATAAATGATAGGTTACCAGTGCATCAATTCCTGCGCATTCGTCTACTTCATTAAAATGCGGCAAAGCTTCATTTTTATATAATTCTTTGCCTGACCCGGAATAAACAGGGGGGCGATCCTGGTTATTTAACAAGCCTTCGACAAGATCGCTGGCTGGGGTAAGATCTTTCAATCCCTGCTGATATTGAATGCCTATAGTATCACATCCAAATTCGTCGGCAATGCGAACAGCTGCTATATACATTTTGCACTGTTCCAGAGTTTGAGCTTCGGTAAGTTCAGTATTTCCGTCGGTACCCCAATTGAATTTTACACCTTTATTCAGCAGCCAGTTTAATACAGCCCGAGCTTCCTCGTCTTTTATTTCGAGCATTTTGGCGTACAAGCTCGACTGACTTAAACGTTCTTTAAATATTCCGGTTTTATGCAGCAGATCGTCGGGTACAATAGCGTTAAACATTCCCATACAACCTTCGTCGAACACGCCCATGATTGCTTTGTTTGCCATTAAGCGATCAGCAAAATCCTTACCTTTTTGAAGATCTGCGGCAGGGATCTTCGCGCTTGAAAACGCATTTACATGACTTTCATCATGATTTATTTTCCCGCTTGTTAACCATTCATTCAAACCTTTTGTAAAAAAATCATCCTCAAAATCTTCGCTCCACAATGTGCTGTAATTTACACCGGCTTTGGTTAACGAGCCATTTAAATTAAGCATACCAACCAGGCCGGGCCACTGACCGCTCCAATTTGCCAAGGTCAAAATCGGACCTTTATGAGTTGTTAGGCCAGCCAATACATGATGGGAATACTGCCAAACACTTTCGGCCACCACCAAGGGCGCATGTTTGTCGATATGCTTAAACACTTCAATCCCCATTCTTTGAGAATCGATAAATCCATGTCCCTTATCAGGATCAAATGGATGGGCTCTTTTGATTGTCCAGCCCTGTTTTTCTACTGCATTTCTAAACTGGCGCTCCATTTCTTCCTGAGCTGCCCAACAGTTCTGATTTGCGGCAATACGTAAATCTCCACTTGAAACAAGCCAAATTTCTTTATTCGTAATTTCTTTCATATTGTATCGGAATAATTAACATATCAGCAAATGGGGTTTAAATGATGTTTACCAAAGAAAATCTGGTAGTATTTTCAAATAACTTATCATATCGCATCTACTTGCTCAATTTCTTTTGCCTTCTTGTGTCCAAACAAATTATAGACAAGAAAACCTGTTAAAAAGATGGCGGTGGTACCCACCACTATGGCGAGGTTAGTATGCAAAGGACTTTTAAAAGAAATCCAGGCGTCGTTTGTAAAGTATGTCGGCGACAAGCTAACCCAACAGATCGCCAAGGCACCCACAATCACACCTATGGCTGCATCTATGCTGCGAACTTTATCGGAAAAATAACCTAACAGAAACAGGCCGAGCATACCGCCACTAAATATTGATGATAGAGCCCACCATGCATCTAAGGCGCTCTTAACACGAGTCATCGCCAGAGCAGCCCCGATTCCGATAATGCCCATTGCTGTTGATGCGATATATAAAACCTTCAACAAACTTCTTTGCGAGCCATTTTTATTAAAGTAGCGTTGATAATAATCCGTCAGGATAACTGTAGCAGTGCTGTTTAAACTCGTCGAAATCGTACTCATACCTGCAGCAAAAATAGAAGCCACTAACAATCCGGTTAGACCTTTTGGAAGTCCATGCACGATAAAGTACGGAAACACCTTATCGGCTTTATCCATCGACCGCAGCTCGGCAGGCAACAGATCTGGATGTACCTTGTAATATGCAAACAAAGCGGTACCAATAATAAAAAACAACAATGAAACTGGGATATATAGCAAGCTGCCAAACCATGTAGAAAAATTGGCTTCCTTTAATGAATTTGTGGTCATATAGCGCTGTACATAATTTTGATCGATTCCAAAATTTTGCACATTAATAAACAAGCCATAAATCAATATCACCCAGAACGTTGAATTCGAGAAATTCAAATCGAAACTGCCCAGGCTGGTTTTATGAAACTCTTTTGCGATGGCAACAGTTTGCATTGGGCCTTCGGGCATAGAAAACAGCAAAACCAAAGCACAGGTTAAAGCACCCACAATTAAAACAATGCCTTGAATGGCATCCGTCCAGATAACAGCCTGTATGCCCCCAAGCATCGAATAAAGCAATACACACACTCCGGTACAAATTATAATTAAAGAGAGATCCCAACCAAAAAGTGCATTCATGGGCAAAGCCAGTAAATACATTATAGATCCCATACGGGCGATTTGCGTCAACAAATAGCATACAGAAGCATAAATTCTGGCCCAGGGGCCGAAACGTTTTTCCAGAAAAGTATAGGCTGACGGGCTATTCACTTTTCTATATAGGGGTACAAAAAACTTTACCGCCATATAAGATGCAACTGGTATAGACAAGCTAAACACAAAACCGTTCCAATTGGTTAGATAAGCATTGCCCGGTAATGCCAGGAAACTGATACTGCTAACAAAAGTCGCGAAAATCGACATTCCAACGGCCCAGGCAGGTAAGCTTCCTCCTCCGGATGTGTACGAATCGGCAGATTTATTTTTAAAATAAAAAGAACATCCAAAAAGGATAATTCCTAACATATAAATCAGGAAAACACATAGATCCAGAACGGGCATATTCATATGACGATAGTTTATTTTGGTTTATCCGGAAATTATTCAAAATCCCCAATGAATTAACTGATTAATAGGTCAGATTCGCAGATCAACCGATCAATACATATTTTCAAACATAGCCGGAAATAAAGACTGCATTATGTAGATTATTTGCAAGACTTTATAGAAATTTATCATAAACGAGCATCAATGCCCGATTTTGGGTTGAAGAAAAGGGAATCTGCAATGAAATAAAAAAACCTGAGGAGCTTTTACAAATAAACATACGTAATCCCGTCGCCACCCCTGTCGGCATGCTCATCTTCGATACGGGAAACCTGAGAATACTTGCGCAAATATTCGCGTATTAATTTTCTTAAAATACCATCTCCCTTGCCATGAATGATCTTCAAATTTGAAAACCCCATCATCAATGCCCGGTCAAGATATTTCTCAATTTCAAACAAAGCTTCTTCACCGCGCAAACCTCTTACATCTATCTCAGGATTAAACTGCGCTATTGCATCAGAAACCTGGGACGAATAAGATCGGCGGATCTCCTTTGGAACTTCCTTGCTTGCTATTTTTTGTACACGTTTACGTTTAACGACTGAGCGAAGATCGCCCATGGCTAAAATGACGTTATCTTTGGTAATATCCATTACCTGACCCACGGTTTCAGAATCTTCAAGTCTTACCCAATCACCTGGTTTTAACACAGATGTATCTTCCTGTGATTTAATAATAGATTCTTTTACAGTATTTTTCTGTAATTCGTGCTGCAGGTTTTGCCGAAGCTTTTGAGTTTTTTCTTTATCAGCTTTGCTTTCGCGAATTTCTGAAATAGTATTCTCTACCAGCTTATTGGCGTTTATGATGATGTTTTGAGCTTCCTTCTTAGCTTCTTTTAAAATACCTTTTTTGTTTTCGTCGAGATAGGCTTTCAACTTCTCATTCTCTTCGAGAAGCACATTAACACGCTTCTGCTGTTTCTCCAGAGCTATTTTCTTTTCAAGTATTTCTTTTTTATCGCGTTCAAGATCAACCAATAAGGTATCCACCTTCTTTTGATAAACCCCTATTTTATTTTTAGCGGCATTGATCACGTTTTGTGGAAGTCCGATTTTCTGAGCAATTTCAAACGCATACGAACTGCCGGGCTTCCCCATTTCGAGAATGTATAAAGGCTGCATCTTAAGATTATCAAAAATCATGGAAGCGTTTTCCAATCCTTCGGCAGCATTTGCATACACCTTCAAATTAGAATAATGCGTTGTAACAACTCCGCGAATGTGCTTTCTGTTCAATGATTCCAGAACCGCTTCGGCAATGGGTCCGCCAAATTGCGGATCAGTACCTGTACCAAATTCATCAATAAGTACTAATGTTTTACCCCCGGCATTTTCAACAAAGTATTTCATTTTTGAAAGATGGGCGCTGTACGTACTCAAGTCGCTCTCTATTGACTGATCGTCGCCGATATCTGCAAATACCTGTTTAAATATCCCCAGCTTCGAACTTTCGTCAGCCGGAATAAGCAAGCCCGCCTGCACCATAATCTGTAATAAACCAACAGTTTTCATAGCCACGGATTTACCACCGGCATTGGGCCCAGAAAGGACTACCACCCGCTGCTGATCATCAATCTTTATATTTAAAGGAACAACAGAAGTGCCCTCTTTCTTCAAATTTAAATACAATAAAGGATGATGAGCATTCACCAGATTAAGTTCGGGAGTTTGCAGCAAAACAGGCATCTCCGCTTCTATCTGCTGAGCGAAAAGAGCTTTCGCTCTTACAAAATCAAGCTTTGTTAATAAACCATGATACGAAAGCAATAAAGGCACATAGGGCCTCAGCTCATTACTCAATCCAGTTAAAATTTTAACGATCTCACGGCGTTTATCAAACTCCAGATCACGAACCAGGTTATTTAACTGAAAAACTTCTTCCGGCTCCATGTAAACTGTCTGGCCCGAAGCTGATTCGTCATGAATAAAACCCTTCAGCTTACGTTTGTTTTCTGCCAGGATCGGGATACATAAGCGCCCATCGCGAATCGTTAAATTCCCATCTGCTGTCCAGCCATTATTCTGCGCGTTCTTAAAAATCTGATCAACCTTTTTCCGTGCATCCGATTCGGCTTTGGCGATACCTGATGTTATTTGCTGTAGTTCAACAGAAGCATTCGGACGAATCTTTCCTTTTTCATCAATTACAGCCTCTATGCTTTTTATAATTTTCTTTTCGATAGGGAGATGTTCAAACAAGCCTTCCAGGTTGGGATACCTGCCTTCCCTTTCATTAAAATAGTTAATAACCGAAAAAACAGTTTGTAATGAGAGGAGAATTTGATGTAGCTCCGCTTCGTTAAGAAAGCTCCCTTCAACTCTTATTTTCTCTGCTAATGACTTAATATCAAATAAATGGCGAATGTGCAAAGGCGCATCATTTTCCAGAATATCTTTGAATTCCTTAGTTTGTCGTAGAAACTTATTAATCTGATCAAAGCTGGTCATCATTTGAATACGATCGACCATTTGCCTTCCCATATCACTCAGGCACTGAGCTTTTATAAGCGACTTAATTTCTGAAAATCCGAGTTTATCTGATGCGTTTTGCGGGTAAATCATTCTTTCTCTGTTCCTTCTTCAATACAGAATCTTTTCTTAAGGAATCGGCTTTTAAAGTATCAACTTTCTTTTTAACGGTTTTTTTTGCTGTAGGATATTTTTTCAGGATTTTTAAATATGCATCTGCCGGAGAGGTATAATTCGGCAGGTCAAATTCATACTTTCCTTTTAACATTTTAGCGCGGGTGCTGTCAATCCTTGCTTTCCTTCGTTGCGCTTCCTCCTGCTGTTTAAACTTAAGAGAAGCTATTTTTTGAATCCGATCTAGCCGTGCCCGTTCGTTCTTATCAAACTTTGTTAAATTCAATTCGACCTGCTTGTACATTAATTCAAGTTCCTCTGGTCGCTCTGAGTAATATGTCAAGGTTTTTCTTAATCCAACCGAATCAGTATCGTATTTTTTATATAAAGCTTTGTAAATGGTCGCGCTTTTCTGCTTACTGCTATCGCTGTTATCATAAAACATAGATGCATAGCCATTTGCAAGATGCAAATCCGTTAATAAAGCAATCATTTTCTTTTTAGGGATGATCCCTTCAGGGACATCCTTACCACAGGCAGAAAAAAAAACGTAAACAAAAAACAATAGTAGTAAGCGCCTCATTTGTTAATTTAGCAGGAAATTTTTGCTAAAAATACATATAAATGAGCATTGCAGCCAATCTGACGAAATTAAAGAGGGAATTAGATTCTTATGACGCGAAACTTATTGCCGTTTCGAAAACTAAATCTAATGAAGAGATTATGGAAGCTTACAATGCCGGACAACGGATATTTGGAGAGAACCAGGTTCAGGAACTGGCAGACAAATACGAACATCTTCCTAAAGACATCGAATGGCACTTAATCGGTCATTTACAAACTAACAAGGTTAAATACATAGCTCCATTTATATCTCTTATACATTCTGTCGATAGCTTGAAGCTTCTCATAGAAATCAATAAACAAGCGATAAAAAACAAGCGCATCATCGACTGCCTTTTGCAGGTTTACATTGCTGATGAAGACACGAAATTTGGCCTGGGCTATGATGAAACGATTGAACTGCTTCGCTCTGAGGAATATGCTCAGTTAAAAAATATCCGGATTGTTGGCTTGATGGGCATTGCCACCAACACCAAGCTCGAAAAGCAAATAAATGATGAGTTTAATGAGTTAAAAGTATTTTTTGAGGGTATTAAGCAAAGCTTTTTCAGAAAAGAGGAATCATTTAAAGAAATTTCCATGGGTATGTCGGGAGATTATAAAATAGCTCTTGAAAACGGAAGCACAATGATTCGCGTGGGCAGCACTATTTTTGGCAATAGGGTTACTCCGCACTGGAAGAATAATTAAAAAAAATTCAAAAGGGAAAATTCAAAAATTAAAAACTGATGCTCTTTAATATTCGCGAGGCACAAAAAGAAGATTGCAGCAGATTACTTGAACTCGTTCGCCAATTAGCAGATTATGAACGGGCTCCGCAGGAAGTCACGGTTACCCTTCAAGAGTTTGAAGATGCCGGATTTGGAACAAAGCCTGTCTGGAAAGCTTTCGTCGCCGAAGTGGAAGGAAAGATTGAAGGCTTTGCCCTTTATTATATACGGTACTCTACATGGAAAGGCTCCAGGCTGTTTCTGGAAGACCTGTATATAACAGAACACATGCGAGGAAAGGGCATCGGAAAAATATTATTCGAAACCATTATTGCCGAGGCGAAAGAAAAAGGCTTTAATGGAATGACCTGGCAGGTGTTAGACTGGAACCAGCCAGCCATAAATTTCTATAACAAATACGGTTCGGCGTTCGATGCCGAATGGATAAACGCCTCATTGTCTAAAGAACAATTAGAAGCATTCTTAGGTTGATGTAACCGGTATAGACACACATTCGATAAATGATAAACGTATTCAAATTTGGTGGTGCATCAGTAAAAGATGCAGATGGAATTAAAAATCTTGCTAAAATAATCGAGCTTAATAAAGATAAACAATTGTTAATAGTTGTTTCTGCAATGGGTAAAACCACCAACGCGCTCGAAGATCTCACCAAGGCATACGCGGATCAGAAAGCCGATGTACAGCAAATATTCAGCAACATAAAATCGTTTCACCAAAACATTTTACTCCAACTATTTGAAGATAAGAACCATCCTGTTTATGATGAAATTGAGAACAGCTTTGTAGAAATCGACTGGATTCTTGAAGATGAACCGCATGATGAATTTGATTTCATCTACGATCAATTGGTATCGATGGGCGAACTTATTTCTACGAAAATAGTAAACGCTTATCTAAATCATGTTGGAATAAAAAGCAAGTGGCTGGATGCAAGAAGTTTTATTCACACCGATAATTCCTACCGGGAAGGAAAC
The DNA here is from genome assembly GCA_946480915.1 of uncultured Sphingobacteriaceae bacterium. The sequence goes on from CAMLLO010000046.1 coordinate 33,036, forward strand.
GTAGACTGGGACAAAACCTGCAAGTCGATTGAAAAAAATGTACCGCAGATCATCCAGGGTCAAGTTGCCGTTACGCAGGGATTTATCGGAGGAACATCCGAGAACTTCACCACCACACTTGGTCGTGAAGGATCGGATTATACAGCAGCGATATTTGCGGCCTGCCTAAATGCAGAAGCAGTTACCATATGGAAAGATGTTCCAGGCGTTTTGAATGCAGATCCTAAATTATTTCCGGACACGTTGAAGTATGAAGAACTATCCTATCGGGAGGCATTGGAAATGACTTTCTACGGCGCCACTGTAATTCATCCCAAAACAATAAAACCATTACAAAACGCGAAAATTCCGTTACTGGTAAAGCCTTTCCTTTCGCCTTTAGAAAGCGGAACCTGCATACAAGAGAGTCAGGTAAAAATTACGCAGCCTGCGATAATTCTAAAAAATAACCAGGTACTTCTGACCGTGTCGACGCCCGACCTATCGTTTATAACCGAAGATCATTTATGCGACCTGTACGGGATCTTTGCAGACAAGCATGTACGGATTAATATGATGCAATTGTCGGCAATAAGTTATTCAGCTTGCTTTGATGCTGACGAGCGAAAGTTTCCCAAATTGATAACAGCACTCGAAAATAAATTTAAGCTCAAATACAATACAGGTTTAGAATTATTAACCGTTAGACATTTCAACAAGGAGGTCATTAAGAATCTTACAGAAAACAAAACAGTACTGTTAAAACAAACCAGCAGGCACACTGCACAAATGGTGTTAAAAAACACTTAATCGAGAAATTTGAATAAAAATATCTTTGATCCGAGGGTGCAACAATTTCTTGCAGAACATCTTAAAGGTGATATTCACAGAATTGCCTTAAGTAAAAGTCCTTTTGAAAATGTTTCTTCGCGAGAACTGGCTGAACAATTAGACAGTAGGCAAAGAGCGGAAAAAAAACTGCCGCTTTGGTATAATACTCCCGGTATAATTTTCCCGCCAAAACTATCAGTGGAGCAAAGCTCTTCTGAATTAACTGCAGATTACAAAAGCCAGCTGATTAAAGGCGATAAGATTATTGACCTGACCGGTGGCTTCGGTGTAGACACTTTTTTCTTTTCAAAATCAAAAAAAGCGAAAGAAGTTGTGCATTGCGAAAAAAATCGGGAACTGTCGATCTTGGCCGGACACAATTTATCTATTCTGGGCGCAGAAAACATCCGATTCGTCAATGCAGATAGTATAGAGTTCCTGAAAGCGACGGAAGAAACCTTCGATACTATTTATATTGATCCGTCGCGAAGAATTGAGTCTAAAAAGGTATTTATGTTGAAAGACACAGAGCCGGATGTCGTTACCAATCTCCCCCTCTTTTTAACTAAAGCGTCCAGGATAATTGTAAAAACCTCTCCGCTTTTTGATATACAATCCGGTTTAAGTGAACTACCACAAGTCAGTGAGGTTCACGTTGTCAGCGTTAAAAACGATTGCAAAGAACTACTATGGGTAATTGACAAGGATTTCGCCGGCGAAGCAGAAATCATTACTATAGCTTTGAACGCATCTGCAAAAAAGATCTTCAGGTTTAAGATATCTGATGAAAAAAGTCTGAAGCTTAATTCTTATTCGGCACCCATAAAATATCTTTACGAGCCAGATGTGGCCCTGCTTAAAGCTGGTTGCTTTAAAAGTATTACTAAGACCTTTCCCGTACTAAAACTACATCAACATTCCCATCTGTATACCTCCGAAAACTTGGTGGCTGATTTCCCGGGAAAAGTATTTGATGTAAAAACCGTCACCGATTACAAGCAGTTTATTAAAGAAAATCAGTTAAAAAAAGCCAACGTGATTTCCAGAAATTTCCCTCATTCTCCCGACGAGCTGAAGAAAAAACATAAAATCGCGGATGGGGGCCTCGACTATTTGATCTTTACAACCGTATTCCCAAATAATCTACAGGTTATTCAAGCTCGTTTAGACATGGAAACGATTACATAAGCCAGGCAAAAACAACTTAATCACCTCAGAACCAACATCCTTTATTTATACGCACTAAATAATGCGAAATGAATAAAAAATATTTTTTGAAGGCACCCTCGAATTACTATATTTGCACTCCCTGAAAAGGGATTTAGTTCTTTAATTTTTTATCAAAGGAGAGATGCCTGAGAGGCCGAAAGGAACAGTTTGCTAAACTGTCGTACTGGCAACGGTACCGAGGGTTCGAATCCCTCT
>CAMLLO010000047.1 GCA_946480915.1 uncultured Sphingobacteriaceae bacterium
TGTAAATTTATAAATTGTTGAAGTTTTATATGTTTCGCCCGGTTTTAAAGTTGTTGTAGGGAACGACGGTTTGTTAGGAGAATCAGGAAAGTGTTGAGTTTCCAGACAGAACCCGTTACGGAACGGATATGCATTTCCACCTTTACCATCCTTGTCTTTTCCGTCTAAAAAGTTTCCGCCATAAAACTGAATTCCAGGCTCGGTAGTCAAAACTTCCATCGTGATTCCTGTCTTAGGGCCAGTAATCGTTGCGGCCTGTTTCATACTGGTATCAGCTTTCGTTAAAACAAAGTTATGATCATATCCTTTGCCCAGTTTTAACTGTGCATCATCGGCTTCAACTCTTTGTCCAATTGGCGTTGGCTTTGTAAAATCAAAAGGAGTTCCTGCAACATCTTTAAGTTCGCCGGTAGGAATTAAAGCAGCATCAACAGGTGTAAATTTGTCGGCGTTAATTTTAAGAATATGATCGTTGATGTCACCACTACCCTGACCATTAAGGTTAAAGTAAGTGTGATTAGTTAGATTTATAACTGTCGCTTTATCAGTAGTGGCTGTGTAATCTATTTTAATGGCATTGTCATCCATTAAAGAATAAACCACTTTCGTTGTTAAATTTCCCGGGAAACCTTCTTCTCCATCTTTAGAAACATAGGATAACTCAAGAGTATAATCGTTTGGCATGGTTGCATCCCAAACACGAGCATGAAAGCCGGTTGGTCCGCCGTGTAACGAAGCCGAATTATTGTTATCTACAAGTTTATACGTTGCTCCATCCAATTTAAATTGAGCATTTCCAATGCGATTGCCGTAACGACCAATGATAGCCCCAAAATATGGTTCTTTTTCTTTTTGATAACCTGATAACTTTTCATAACCTAATGCCACATCGGTCATCTTTCCGTTTTTATCGGGCACAACAATGCTGACCACCCTACCACCAAAGTTGGTAATAGCTACTTGCATATTGTTTTTATTCTTTAACACAAAAAGATCAGTTGGTTTACCATCCACGGTATCCTGATAATTGGCTCTGCTGGGAATCATATTTGAAATTGAATCTGTGCTGGTTGAGTCTGAATTAGTAGACGCTTGCTTTGACGAATCACATGCTGAAAAAGACATGATGCCCGCGGCTAAAATTAGCAATAAGTTAATTTTCATTAGAGTTTATTTTAGGTTAAAAGATTAAGCAGCTAAAGTAATTTAATATTTTTAAAATTGTCAATAGAACAATTATTTATTTAAAAAAACCTGTATATCCCGAAACAATGAAGGCATTTTATTTTAATAATCTGATATAATAGATCCCCCCGGCAGTAGAGTTTGGATGTGCCGAAAATTTCACCTTTAATGGCTTTCCGGAGAATTTTTTTGTCAATTCAAGAGGTATAGAATAATCCACATCAATGAATTTATCGCCGGCTGAACCCTCTAAGTTCACCGTTTGAAGCAAGAAGTCGTTCAGATAAATGTCGAAATTCCTTCCGCTATCCTTTCCATAATAAGTAACACGAAGCACTTTTGCGTTTTTATCAGGATTTTTCAGATCATAACTAAACCAGCCCTGTGCATGGCGCCAATGTTTGTCTTTAAAAACCCCGGCTTCGGTTTTATCGCCCTGGAAATTGTGATCAGATTCCGGCTGTTGTTCTCCGGGAGCCACCTGGTCAATGGTACTCGCTTCCAATGAAAGTTTAAGCCGCTCTTTCTCGCGTAAAAGTTTTTGCGAAGCTTCCAGTTTTTCAAGGGTGCTTACCGGCCAATATAACATGTAACGGGTATCATGTAACTGAAAGAAAGGAACCAGCTCGAGGTTTTTATATTTTTCCTGGTAAATAAGATTAGAAGCCTTATAAGTAAGTGGCTTCTCTTTTATTTGCTCTAGAACTGGCTCAAATTTATTTGTTGCAGAGATAATTAAAGGAGCATCCTCTAAAGAATATAAAGGACCATTTGCAATGTGTCCCATTCGGCTGTCGTCGGCGATTAATCCATCGAGGTTATTCGTACCTGTAGCTGCAGCCAAAACGATCGGTCCATGAACAAACGATATCCAATTCGAATTGTCTGGCAAGGGCTCGACCGTTGTTTGCATAGGAAGCTTGAAAGCAACAACGTCGCCATTTTTCCACTTCCGTGATATGGAAACATAGGAAGAGGAATCTGGCACGGCATCAACCAGTACATCGTTTACCCAAATTTTCATTTGACCCGGTTTTACCCAGGAAGGATATCTTAAATGAAGCGCAAACTTCTTTGCTTTTTTTAACTGAAGTTTAATTTCCGAAGTTTCCTGAAAAGGAAACCTTGTATTTTGCACTAATGCAATTCCTTTTTCTTTCCAGTTTAAAGTTGAAGCAATAAAAAGATTTACAAAAAGATCTTTTTCGTTGTGGGCATAAATCAGCTCGCCGTATTTTCCATGATTTTCTAAACCAGAACCAACGCAACACCAAAAGCTTTGATCGTATTTCGAATATACCCGATAATGTTGTGGGCGAATAGGAGTAAAATATACAAAGCCGCCTGTTTCAGGATGCTGAGATGAAAGTATATGATTATAGGTGGTGCGTTCGTAATAGTCTATGTACTTTAACCGGGGATCTGATAAAAACAGATGCTTACTCAACTTCAACATATTGTACGAATTGCAGCTTTCGGGCCCTTCCTTTGATTCTATCATTGTAGAAAAATCGTTAACCGGATTAAAATGCTCACGTACACTGTTTCCGCCGATAGAAATTGTACGGTTGTTCACCACCGTTTCCCAAAAGAAATTTGAGGCACTTGCCCAGTCTTTATCACCCGATTCTTCGGCTACACGCATAAATCCGATCACTTTCGGGATTTGAGTATTTGCATGTATGCCAGTTAAGGCGTCTCTTTTTTCCAAAAGAGGCTTTAAGATAGCCTGGTGAGAGAACTTTCTCGCCAAATCGAGGTACTTTTTATCTCCCGTGATTGAGGCAACATCTGCGAAAACTTCATTCATACCTCCATGTTCACTGCGCAACATGGTTTGAATCTGCTCGTTTGTAAGCTTGGATGTAAGATTGAGGCACCAATCGGAGAGTTTAATTAAAACTATTTTTGCCTTCTCATTTCCTGCTACTAAATACGCATCCACCAAACCGGCATATAGTTTATGTATATTATACCAGGGAACCCACTTCGTATTTAAAGAAAAACTTTCGGCATTGATCTTTCCGTTTGCAATATCTTCCCACATCGCTTTACCTCCAGGTATACCGGCAACATAGCCGTTGCCATTTTTTTGCTGACAGGCCTCGATCTGATCAACCATATAGTTCAATCGCTTTTGCAATTCCTTCTCTCCTGTAGATGCATACATTAACGATAATGCAGAGAGATAGTGCCCGCCGATATGGCCATCAAGTCCCGTATTTTCCCAGTTACCATAGCTCTTAGCTTTGGGTTCAAGGCCGGCTTCCCTCAAATAAGGCGCCAGTAGCCTATCAGGATCAAGAGCGAGAATATACTTTAAATCGGTTTGCTGAGCTTGCTTGAAAGGGCCGTCCAACAATCTTACCTGAGATAAAGGGAAGCTTTTTAAGGTATGGCTTTGGCCATATCCCTGAAAGCACAGTACTGATAATATCAATACACCAAAGAACTTATTCATTTTATTATTTTTATTAAGACGCAGATTGCAAGGCTAAAATTATCTAAATTTTCTAAGAATTTGCATGGCATTTCCCGCCGTGTCGTTCGTATACCGATCAGGACCCTCATGAGTCAAGTTCCGGCTTTTGCAAAATTTTGATACCCAAAACCATAAGATTATCCCGATTAGCGAAAGAAGGAAAGCGAATATAATTTCCATTGATTTGGTCATCCCTCAAAACTAATTGGGCCTAAAAACTTTTAAAACTTCTCGACATTTAGACAAGGCCATTTCTTTTTATCCCAAGATAATTTTTCGATACGCAATTTAGACCTTCCTTTATCTGCCGCATCATAGCCATGAAATATCAGATAATCGATGTTATCAAAAGTATAAACAGAATTGTGCCCTACTCCATACCAGTTCTTATCTCCTTCGAGTAATAAGGTACCGCCAGCCTGAGCCATTGATATACCATTTTTATCCAAATAAGGTCCTGTTACTTTCTTCGACCTTCCGACAATCATTTTATACGTACTATTCGGGCCTTTACAACAATAATCAATTGAAGCAAACAGATAGTAATATTTACCTTTTTTAAAAACGAAAGGAGCCTCTATCGCATTTCCTCCGGCATCCTTCGGGTTATCATCTACGGCCGGAGGGTTTTCGGCAGATAGGCTTTTCTTACGACTGGCAATTGTCGGAAGGCTTTCGGCACTTTCCGCAATGCTCATTCTATCTTTTTTAAGTTTTACCAGCTTTAGTCCATCCCAAAAGGACCCAAAAAACAGATAAGGTGTTCCCTTTTTATCAGTAACTAGATTTGGGTCAATAGCATTCCAATTGGTTTTCCCCGGATAAGATTGTATCACCTCGCCATGATCGACCCATTTGTAGCCGGGACTTGCAGGATCTAAAGTTGTATTGGTAGCGAGTCCGATAGCCGAAGTATTTTTGCCAAAAGCCGATACCGAATAATAGAGATAATATCTTCCGTTATTATAACTGATATCTGGTGCCCAGATATGTCCCTTAAACTCCGGAATTGCTTTTACTGCCCATTCAGGTGCTTCCCGAAAGACTGGCTTTTCCCTTTTCCATTCTTTCATGTCTTTTGACGACCACATGGAAATGCCCATTCCCGTACAAAACAGATAATACGTATCTCCCTGCTTTGCCATCACCGGATCGTGCACAGAAATATTAGTTTGTAAGTCCTGGGCATTTAAACCCAAACTGCTAAGCAACAGAAAACACAGGAATCTAAACATGCTAATTCGTTTTAAACCGGATTACATTGAATGAATAAGGAGCTAGATCAGCCTGAACTTTGTTATGTTTAAACGATATCTGCTTTTGCTTTGGACTTATCTCCAAAGGTTTATCTAAAGAATTTACAGTCTCTAAATCACTCGTTATAGCCGTTATAATTCCTTTAGATTGAAGTTTCGCACCATCCACTAAAAAATCAACATTGCGGCTTTTATCAGAATTGTTTACAATTTTTATGATGAGGTCTTTGCTCAATTTATCTATCGTTGCCGATGCATAATATCCATCTTGCCCTGTCACATTCTGATTATTCAAAGTAATCGGGACCACATTAGTTCCCTTATTTGTCGAATAAAGTTTTTGAACATAATAATTAGGAGTTCCGTACGAACGCAGATTATCAACCCAAATCATGTCAGGAGTCCACTGCCATCCATCAATATGGGCGAATAAGGGTGCGTAAGATGCCATGGCAACCACATCAGCATTTCTTTCTAAGCCTGTTAAAAATGCTGCTTCCGCGATAGCTGTCTGCCAGTTATTTTTATTATTTATACTGACTGTTTTATCGCTTTGCGCGGCATATTCACCAGCAAAAACTTTAGACCCGTTTCGGGGGTAAGAATCGTAGCGGGTCGCATTTTCCAGGAACCATTCAGGGCGACGGTAATAATGTTCATCAATAATATCCGCCTTCATCTTACGTAATTCAGTATTCAGAAAATCAAAACGCTCTCCGCTAGGATCTGTACCTGAACTGTTTACAAGTTTAATATTAGGATATTTATCCTTAATGGCTTTAGTGAAAACCTTTAAACGTTCGATATATTGAGGGCCCCAGTTTTCGTTTCCAACACCTAACATCTTCAGATTGAAAGGTTTTGTATGCCCCATTTCGGCACGCACTTTACCCCATTTAGAATTTACATCTCCGTTGGCGAACTCGATAAGATCCAGAGCATCCTGAACATAGGGTTCTAACTGGTCAAGAGGGACAAGTTCTGCCGTGTTAAACTGGCAGGCCATACCACAATTTAAAATCGGCAAAGGCTCGGCGCCAATATCTTCAGCAATCTGAAAATACTCGAAAAATCCTAAACCAAATGTTTGGAAATAATCTGGCGTTGGGCGGTGAGCGAACTCAGAATTCCATCGGTTAATTATTAATTCCCGATTTTCAATTGGCCCGATAGTTTTTTTCCACTGATAACGTACAGAAAGATCATGGCCTTCAACAATACAACCGCCAGGAAAGCGTATGAAACCTGGTTTCATGTCAGCAAGCATTTGAACCATATCAGCTCGCATGCCACCTTTTCTCCCTTTCCAGGTATCTGAAGGGAAAAGTGAGATCATATCTAAATCGATAGTTCCATTTCCTTCAAACCAGATGTTAAATTTTCCTTTTTGCTCGGTAGCAGTTGCATTAAAGCTTAGCGCTTGTTTCTTCCAATCGGTACCGGAAGCTGTTGGGCTTAGCTCGCCTTTTCCAATTACTTCGTTTTTAGCATTCAGCAATTCTAAATGCATTGTAACACCCGGAGAAGCTAATCGGTACATCACTGAAAAGTCATAACGCAACCCGTTTTTTATTCCCATTCCACGAAAGCCTTCATTGGTTAATCCCATTTCACCTTTCGTTTTATTGTTTACGTTTACACGAAGGAAACGGGGATTGGCGCTATTTGCCTCCTGGCGATTTAAAACCAAGATATCACCTTCAGTCTTTTTCCCCTGAATGGTCCAGCCCATTAAAGGTTTATAAAACTCGAAGGAGCGATTTTTTATAAGTTCTGCATAAATCCCCCCGTCGGCGCCCATGTTAATGTCTTCAAAAAAAACACCCCACATGGTCGGAGACACATCAGCTTTAAGCTGATTAGCCTTTACTGTGAACGTTTGCGATTGCGCCACGGTGTGAAAAAGGATTCCCGAAGCAAGCAGAACCAAAGAGAGTAGATTGGATATTTTTCTCATCAGAATATAGTTGTTTTTTAATGGAGATGAAGCTATCAAGCGCATATTTTTCACTCGTTTATATTTTATTAGCTGTGGTTCAAGAGAACGCTTCGCTAAGTTTATTGCTGTTTATAAGGGTATGCTCGTGATGGCTTCATTATATATTGATACGTGATTGAATTAGTACGAATAACTGGAGTCTAAAGATATTAAATAATAAATGTCATTAAAACAATTAATATAAATTTCACTGTAAAACGTGAAACCTGCTGTATTTCATACAGCAGGTTTCATCAGAACCCATATTTTATTACTTTTTCTTTAACCAGATAGAAAGCCCTCCGCCGTTTAAGCCTGTCATTACAATAGTTGAAGTTTTCTTTTTTTCCCAATCGCGTTCTCTGGAGACATGAAGTTTATCAATAAATAGACCTCCCGCCCAACGCAATTCAAGCCATGGCGAAGTGTAGCTCCATGTATTATTAGCATCCCCGTTGATCTTACCATCTGCACCTAAAGTGGTTGAAAAAGCTACATTATACTGTGGATCTGTTTGTTGCTGATCAAATCCAGGCACCACAGCATAACCCTGTACTATTTGTTCATAATCACCGGCGATTTCGCTGGTGGCAACAGCATTGTCAGGTACACTAGCAAAGCGCTCAGGAGAAACGATTGGCCAGCCCTCGGGCGTCCAGAACATTTTTCTAACGTGCATAACCATAAACGCCCTGTCTACACCTGGCCTACCCTGGTGTGCCATAAAATATTGACTTCCATCTTTAAATACTGAACAATGCGACACGCCTGCCCAACCACCATGATCCATAAACTTATATGGCGCAAGAATCATCGGGCCATTGTCGAATGCATTGTCAACATTCACTCCGTTCCAATCCAAAAATGGTCCGTTAGGATTTGCCGAACGAAACACTCTAACATTGTATTTTGTGGAAAGCCAATCGTATGCCACAAATAAATAATACATGTTTGTTGTGGGGTTGTAAATGATTTCCGGGCCTTCTAAGTTTCCATTGATCATTCCATTCGTGCTTCCCCGTCGTACAATTCGCGTCCCTTTATCACCAGATGCAAGGGCAAGACCTGTAGCCGGATTCAATTGCAACTCATACAATCCATCCCATGAGGAACCATAAACCATCCAGTGCTGGCCTGAAGGCGTCACAACCACCGATGGATCGATGGCATTTGTACCCGGGCCAGAATTACTCGAGGTTACGGCCAGACCTCTTTCTTCCCAAGGACCTTCGAGAGAAGCTGAAGTTAGTAAGCCTATGGCGCTGGTACGACCCGCAGTTGGGGCTAAAGAGTAGTATAATCTAAACTCAGAACCGACCTTCATTATATAGGGAGCCCATAGTCCCTTTACCGGCGTACCGCCGTTTGACGTAATGTAGTTTACCGCCATTGCCGGCAAGGCATTTACTGCCCAGCCTACATATTTCCAGTCTACCAAATCTTTCGATTTACGCACCATAATGCCTACCCGAGCTTCGCCCCCATATTGAACATCGGTGCTAAAACTATAGAACCATTCGCCATCTTTGATTATCGAAGGGTCGTGGGTATTATATGGGCCCCATTGTCTGTAAAAGGAAGAAGACTTTATTGCGGGATAGGTATCATTGATATTATTAATATCAAAGGGTTTCTCTGCGAATATCCCTGGATCAACTTCGGTTATCGGCTCGATATCTTTTTTACAGCTAGAAACGAAAGCCAATCCTATTATAGCTGGAGCAAAAATTTTAGTGAATATTTTATTCATAATTTTCAGTTTTAAGGATGAGATGCCAGGTGAACCTGAACATCTCCATCTGTTTTTGAACCTGACTAATTCGCTGAGTTTGGTGAAAGATTTTTGTTTGTTGCCAGTTCTGATTGTGGAATTGGCAAATACTCGTTTCCTGCAGTCCAGGTGCTAAAATCTGCATCATGGGCTTTTAGCTGAGTCAATCTTGCCGGGTCATACAACCATCCCCAACGAATAATGTCATTGATTCTTTGACCCTCAATTGCGAACTCCAAAGCACGTTCGTGGTAAATTTGCTCACGCATCTGAGTTTGATTCATTCCTGGTTTTGTGGCTAGCAAACTTGGCAATTTCGCTCTGTTTCTTACCTGCTGAATAAGCGGATAAGCTTCAGGAGTTCTGTTCAGCTCATTTAAGGCTTCGGCATACATTAATAAGATATCGGCATAGCGTATTACACGATAATTTATCCCGCCGCCTTCAAACGTTTCGAATGGAGCGCCTAAACCATCATAGGTATATTTCCTTGGATAAATTCTATCCTGAGGATGTGGCCAGGGTACACCATAAGCCATCGTGGAATTATCTGCCGGTTCGTACGATGCAATAGTAGCGAGCAACCGAGGGTCGCTTTTATTATCTGTGGTCTTTTCCAGCTTGTATTCATCATAAATCCACCTGGTTGGTAAATAATCAGAAAAACCTTTGCCGTCCATCCCATAAGTAATGGAAAAAGCCTCGAACTGACGCCAGTTAGCATTTGGCTCGCCGGTCCAGTTTGGCACAGATCCGCCTTCAGCGCTGAACTGAACTTCAAATAAAGATTCTGCATTATTTTCGTTAGTTGCCTTGAAGTTATCACGGTAGTCTGGCATCAACGAGTAAACCCCTTGCAATGGCGCTACAAAGAACTTAGCAAATTGATCTGCGGCCTTCTGCCATTCTTTTTTATATAAATATGCTTTCCCCAGCATCCCGGTAGCTGCGCCTTTAGTTGCCCGGCCTTTTTGCCCTTTATCCGGACCAACAACGTTATCGTAAGAAACCGGAAGCATTTCCTCGGCAGATTTAAAATCCGAATAGATTTGGCTCCATAATGCTTCTTCCGATGCTGTTGGAGGGAAATAATCATTCTGATCAAGAGGAGGAACTGTTATTAAAGGAACAGCTTTAAATGTTGTTACCAGATTATAATAGGCCAGACCTCTTAAAAAATATGCCTGCCCCAAGATCCTGTCTTTTGCTTCAGTTCTTATTACAGCCGCATCCATTTTTCCAACATTCTGAATAACCTGATTCGATCTGAAAACGATCATGTACAAATCCCGCCAAATCCATTGCACCGGTGCAGAGGTATTGGGAATGATAAACTTTCCGGTTTGTTCAAGATCGCCCCAGGGACTGTCGCCCCGAAAATCATCACCACGACTATCGGTAAGACCAGGAAAGGAACGCTGATAGGTTCCATCAGTTATTAGGGCGTTATAAATCCCGGTCACACCGGCAAATGCTTGTGTTTCAGTTTTCCAATAGGTTGCTGTAGTTGGACTATTTGGGTCTACAAGATCTAACTCCTTGTCGCAAGAAGTTAAACCAACAGTAAATACGCCTAGAGCCAGTATATAGAATTTTAAATTTTTCATCTTAATTTCCTTTTGTTTATACAATATCAATTAAAAGCCTACCTGCACTCCAAGCATTATTGTTCTTGGTTTAGGATAAGATCCATTATCGAAACCCGGCTCAAAAACTCCGGCTGTAAAATCAGGATTGTATCCTTTATATTTTTGGAAAGTATACAGATTCTGGGCTGTGGTATAAATACGTGCATTACTTACCCCTTTTATCAGGTTCTTTGGTAAAGTATATCCTAAAGACAGGGTATTTAATCGTAGATAAGTACCGTCCTGAAGCCATCCTTCGCGATTTGAATTCCTGCCATTTTGATTTACGTCATTCCAGTCCAAACGAGGGATGTTAGTATTTGTATTCACAGAGGTCCAGCGATTGATAATGTCCTGATGGTAGTTAGCGTCACCTGCCGTGTGCATTAAGTCTCGGTATAATCGGCTATTGATTAAAAATTTGGCACTTCCGGATGCAAAAACTGTAAAGTCGAAGCTCTTATAGGAAGTATTGAAATTCAAGCCATAAGTATACTTAGGTAAGCCACTGCCCAAATAGGTTCTGTCTTTATCATCAACTCTATTGTCTCCATTTAGATCTTTAAATTTTATATCGCCAACGGTAGTTCCGGGGAATTGAAATGCATGAGCCGTAACTTCCTCCGGAGTTTGGAAGATGCCTTCAGCAACATATCCATAATGCCTTCCAACCTCGCCACCTAATTCGGATTTAGACCCAACGCCTTCCCTGAACTTAACATCATTTCCTAAGGATAATACCCGGTTCTTAATTGTTGTGAAGTTCGCTGAGATATCAAATTTGAATTCTCCGGATGTTTTATGGTAGCCCGTCGCAATTTCAATTCCTGAATTTCTTAATACTCCGGCGTTGACAATAGGATTGCTATTGATCGAACCAACAGATGCTGGAATAGGAATACCGATTAAAATATCTGAGCTTTTGCTGTTATAATACTCTGCAGAGAGGTCCCACTTTCCGTTTAATAGACTTGCGTCAAATCCCACATTGGAGGTGTGTCTATCTTCCCATTTAATAGTCTCCGAAACAACATTGGTTTGAATGCCGCCTATTACGCGCATATCATTAAATGTATAAACCATGTTAGGGTTTATTTTTGCTGTATAGGCATAATCATCAATGTTTTCGTTACCCAACTTTCCATAACTGGCCCTGATCTTAAGATCAGAAATAATAGGCTCAGGCACTACTTTTTTAAAGAATGATTCACTGCTTATGCGCCATCCTAAAGCGAGAGAAGGAAAATATCCGATTCTGTTCACAGGTGCGAATCTGGAAGAAGCATCACGTCTAAGCGTTGCTGTTAATAAATATTTCTGATCGAAATTGTAATTGATACGCCCCAGATAAGATGCAAGCGCATGGTACCTGTCATTGGAACCTGCTGTATTTCTTTTTCCGGTAGCGATAACCGGAAACTCCGGGAAACTATAATCTTCTGCATATCCAGTCCTTTGTAAAAAGAGATCTTTTTGAAACATTTGCCCGGCCAAAACTGCAAGCGAATGTTTTCCAAATTGCTTTTCATAATTCAAGGTATTTTCCACCAGACCGTAGCCCAAGGTTCTTGAATTATCATTTACCCGAGCGATCGGATTCTGAAAGAAGTATCCAAGATCGAAAGTTGGAATAAAGCCATAATCACGGGCCATTACCCTATCGTAACCTAAATTAAGTTTATATTTTAAATTATGTCCGTTGCTCTTTATTAATTGAAGTTCACTATACACAGTTGCAAATATTCTGTCTACATCAACCGTATTTTTAACCAGGCTATTATACCCAATTCCATTAAGTGAGATGGCATCTTCGCGCTCTTGTAATGTGCCGCCAAAACCACCATCTACTGTAGGATCGTAAACTCCCATGGTAGGAATTGCGAACACCAGATCATTTATCAGTGGTGGACGAGCTCCTAAAAGAATACCGTCACTGTTTGTTAAGCCATTTTCTTTCGAACGCGTATAACTTAAGGTCTGGCCAATTTTAAAAATCCCTTTTTCAGCAGTCGTATTTACACGACCTGTATAGCGCTTATAGCTGGGTCCGTTTCCTACGAATGTTCCATTATTATCAAACATGTCGAATGAAACGTTATAAACAACGTTATTACCTCCACCTGAGAAATTCAGGTAATGATTCTGACGATCACCGTTCTTCAATCCCTCTTTCTGCCAATCGGTATCTATTCCTGTTATAAATTTATTAGAGTTAGGATCGTTTGCAGGAGCCAAAGGTTTTTGTGCGTTAAACCTGGCTTCATTATTCAAATTCTGATAATTTACCCGGGAGGTAACCGGCATTCTTTGCCAAACCTGGTCTACGCCGTAATAACCTGAGTACTCGACTTTAAGCGGAGAATTTTTCTTACCCTGCTTTGTGGTAATGATAATAACGCCGTTAGCTGCCCGCGAACCGTATATAGCACCCGACGAGGCATCTTTCAATACCTGCATTGATTCAATATCGTTTGGATTAAAATCTCTGGGAACGCCATTAACGGGTACACCATCAATTACATACAGGGGATCTGAATTTCCAAACGTACTTATACCTCGTATTCGCACTCGAGGAAATGCGCCCGGTTGTCCATCACTATTTACAGTAACACCAGCAGCACGGCCCTGAAGCAATTGACCGACATCGTTTGATGAAACCTGTTTCATGTCGGAAACATCCACTACCGCAATAGAACCGGTTATATCAACTTTCCGTTGAGTTCCGTACCCAACCACAACTACTTCTTCGAGCGTTTTTGAGTCTTCTGAAAGAGTCACATTTAATGTAGTTTGATTGTTAACAGCAAGCTCCTTTGTAGAAAAGCCAATAAAACTGAAAACCAGCACACCGGCTCCATCAGGAATATTAATTGAGTATTGCCCGTTCAAATCGGTGGTAACTCCGAGAGAAGATCCCTTGAGTTTAACACTCACTCCCGGAATCGCCTCCCCTTTAGCGTCCGTTACCCTTCCCCTAACGGTAATGTCGACCAAGCTTCTTTCATTTTTCAAAATGATATAATAGTTTTCCTTCACTTTCTCGAAACTCAGTTCAAAGGGAGCCAGGATTTTATCCAAAGCATTCTCGATCGAAGCATCGGTCGCAATTGCACCTGCATTTGTTACTTTATCTCTAAGCAATTTTGAGTCATAATTAAATCGCACGTTATAATGCCCCTCAAACGACTTCAGCACAGTTGTAAGTTGCTGTGTATGCTCTTTTTTCTGAGGGATTGTAGAATCTACCTTTTCATTGCTGGCATATACATAAGTTGGGCTTTGCGAATAGCTTTGTTGGGCTATCAGCAGTACCGTTAAAACTCCGAGTATAAAAGTTCTCATCATTCAATTTTTTTGGTTAGTCTTGATTAAATTTTAATTGATTTTAGTATATAATTATGGTCGGTTAACAATGATATTTTTGCCCTCCTTTTTTATGATTGAGATATTAAATGTTTTTTGAAGTATGTTAAATAACAGGTCGATGTTTTCGGACTCGATCGTGCCGGTAAATGTCAGCTGTTCAAGATCTGATGTTGAAAACCGAACTTTATAACCATAGTTATCCTGCAGTAAAGCCGCTATTTCTTTCAGAGTTGATTCCTCAAACACCAGCTTCTTATCCACCCACGAACTATATTTTGCAGCCTCGACAGCTTTCTTTGATAAACGTTGCTGTTTGGGCGCAAAATCAACCATCTCACCAGGCTTCATATCCACTTCCTTATTCTGCTGATTAACCAAATAGAGCTTCACTTTCCCGGAATTTAGAATTACCCGGGTTTTTTCACGATGGGTATTTACATCGAATTTGGTTCCTAAAACCTGCACATCCAGATCGTTGGTGTGGACTATAAATTTTTGTGAGTTCTTTTTATGTGTAACTGAGAAGAAAGCCTCGCCTTTTAACCAAATCTCTCTGGCGGTTTCAGTATCCCATTTTGATGGATAGGAAATTGTGGAATTTGCGTTTAATATAACAACAGACCCGTCGGGCAATGTGATACTCTTATGCTCGCCGTAAGCTGTTTGAAACTCTACTTTGCGATTTAAGACCAGCAAAGTCACGACGCTTACAAACAACAGGGCCGTTAAAACCGCAGCCACTCGCTGCCATGATTTAATAAATCCTATAATGGTCCTGCCCTTACCTTTCTTAAGCTGATGTTCGTCGAAAAGGTCATTAGACGCAGAGATACGCGTCCACAATTCAGCTAGTTCATGCTGAACAGGAGCATCTTCATCCCTGGAAAGTTCTAAAATTATTTCTTTTGCCTGCTGAATAATCTCTTTGTTTTCAGCATTTAATGAAGCCCATTCTATCCACAAGCTGCCATCTTCCTTGATGGGACTTTTTACCCATTTAATAAAGGCAGGATCAAGAATTAAATCTTCAATAGTAAAGTTTTGGAAATGCATATAATACCGCTGGTTAATTGGTTTATATACAGTAGACAGTGACCAGGATTTTTTACCAAAGATTTTTTATTTTTTTTCAAAAAAAATAAAACTGGCTGGTAGAGGCTTTACAAAAGCCCTTATTGGCTTGGTGGGCCAAGAGTCATTTTGAATGATTTTCTAACAGGAAAAGCACTGTTGCAATGGCCATTTCACTTTTCAGTGACTGAATGGCATTGAACGTTGTGTTATAAATTGTTCTGACAGATACAGACATGATTGCCGCAACTTCAGCAGGACTAAGATTATTGTAGTATAATAAGAAGATAATCTCCTTTTGCTTATTGGTTAGAGTCCTTAATGCGTTAATAAGCTTTTTTTCATTTTCGTGTTTCGTTTCTTTAGAAACCAAGTCCAACTCATTTGAATCGACATATCCGAGATCCTTTTCCTCCAGCAAACCTTCCTGAACGAATCTCGATTGCTTGCTTATTTCCCTGACAAGTTTGTTACGCAAGGATTTTACCAGATAGTTCTTTATAGATACAGGATTACTGAGATTTGCTTTATTCTTCCAAATTTCAGTAAACAAATCGTGCATACAATCTTTCACCAGTTCTCTATCCCTAACTATTTTGCAACCATACCTGTATAACAAGGATGAATACTCATTATAAAAATAAGCATAAGCGATTTTATCACCGCTTTTAAACGATTCCCAAATAAGTTGTTCGTCTTCCCCGTGTTCTGATTTACAGAACTTCTCTTGCATTGAGTTCATCGCCATCTTAAAAAAGTATGGAAGAAATCTGTTAATTGGTTTTGGTTTAAGACCTGAAGCAAAGTGCCTGATGATCTTGTTGATACTGGTTAATCAAGTATAAGAAAAAATCTACACATGTCAAAAGAACATTTTAAGCGTTAAAAAAATATCCCCGAATTTCAGGGATATTTTAATTTTTATTTCAACTCTAGTACCACAACAGAAACCGGTGGAAGCTTAACTTGTAGTTTACCGCCTTTTATACTCGCATCTTTAAATGTCACTGGTTTAATAAAGTCAGGTTTTTCAAAAGAATTATAATCCTGAACTTTTTTAGAAGTTAGAATTCTTCCTTTTACAGAACTTACCTTCATGTCTTTTACATCCAAAACTATATCTCTCGAACCTTTATGATCAATGTTGACCAATGAGATATGTGTTAAGCCGTTTTTATCCTTTGACGCAGATGCGGATACTGCAGGTAATTTGTCACTGCCCATTACATAGTCATTCGCAGAACTAATTTGTAAAGGAATTAAAGTTGCATCCTGATGAACATTATACATCTCCATTACATGATACGTCGGAGTTAAAATCATCTTGTCATCTTTGGTAAGAATAACCGCCTGCAGTACATTGATTGCTTGTGCAAGGTTTGCCATTTTAATCCGTTCGGCGTGATTATTAAATATATTAAGAGTAACGCCAGCAATCATCGCATCCCTGATGGTATTTTGCTGATATAAAAATCCAGGATTTGTTCCCGGTTCCACATCATACCATCCACCCCACTCGTCTACCACTAATGCAACTTTTTTACGTGGATCGTATTTGTCCATTATTGCAATATGTTTATTCACCAGCTCCTCCATAAAAAGAGCTCTCTGCATGGTCGTGAAATATTGTTTTTCCGTAAAATCTGTTGCCGGACCTTTTTTGTTCCAGTCAATTACCGAGTAATGATGAAGGGCCATCCCCTCGATCAGATTTTTTGGAACGTTTTTCATAATTACTTCTGTCCAGTTGTAATCCGATGAATTAGCACCCGATGCAATTCTGAAAAGCCCGCCTGTATTGCTCCAATCACTCATAAAAGTTGAAAATCTCCGGAATTCATTGGCATAATATTCGGGCGTCATATTTCCGCCACAACCCCATGCTTCGTTACCGATTCCCCAATATTTAACTTTCCAGGGTTCATTTCTGCCGTTTTCACGACGAAGTTTGGACATCGGACTCTCTCCTTTAAAGTTCACATACTGGTTCCAATCTGCCATTTCCTGTACCGTACCGGTGGCCATATTTCCTGCCAAATAAGGTTCAGTTCCTAACAACTCACACATGTTTAAAAAATCGTGCGTACCAAAACTATTATTCTCTGTAACTCCACCCCACCAGGTGTTCACAATTGTGGGACGATTTTCCTTGGGCCCGATTCCATCTTTCCAATGGTATGTATCGGCAAAACATCCTCCCGGCCAACGAAGGTTCGGAACCTTAAGGGTTTTTAATGCGGCAACTACATCATTTCGTATACCTTTCGTATTCGGAATTTTCGAATCCTCGCCAACATAAAAACCACCGTAAATACTACGTCCTAAGTGTTCTGCGAAATGTCCATAAATGTGCTTGCTTATTACATGTTTCGCTTCTGCGGGATTAGCGTTAATTAGTATTTGATTTTGCGCTCTGGAAGCAACTGTTGAGCCTAACAAAAGGCCTGCAGCAATACCTAATGCACGTGATAGTCTAAGTAATTCCATATTAAAGGAGATTAAATTAATAGTTTCGGGTTAGTCTTTTTACTGGTTATAAAAAACTAAGGTAAGAGGTTTTTTTTAAATGTCAATATTACAATTAAAATAAATATATTTTCGTGATAGCGGCGATGATTTAACGAAACTTAAGCCAAAAGAAAAATTAGGTTAATAATTGTCAGTTAAACAGATATACTTTATCATTGTATCGAAATGACCAGATATTCCAAACAAACACGCATCCTCGTTGCAATTGATTGCATAATTTTTGGCTTTGATGGAGAAACCCTGAAACTTTTGCTTATTCAGCGGGGCTTTGAGCCCGAAAAAAACAAATGGAGCTTGATGGGAGGCTTTGTTGAACCGACTGAAAACACAGATGAAGCTGCAGCAAGAATCCTTAAGCAATTAACCGGCCTGGAGGGGGTATATATGGAACAGTTTCAGATTTTTGCGGAGCCGCAGCGTGATCCGATTGAACGCACCCTAAGTGTAGCATATTTTGCATTTATTGACATCCACAAATATGAAAAGCAATTGAGCGACGAGTATCATGCAGAATGGTTCCCATTAAAAGAAGCGCCCAAACTTATTTTCGACCACGACTATATGGTTAAAAAAGCCAAGGAAATGCTTCGATACAAGGCCGCTTTACATCCCATTTTATTTGAGCTTCTTCCCCAAAAATTTACTATCCCGCAAATACAAACTCTTTATGAGAATGTATATGAAACCGAACTGGATAAACGAAATTTCAGCAGAAAACTTTTGTCTACAGGCTTGCTCATACGTCAGAATGAAAAAGACAAAATAGGTTCTAAAAAAGGTGCGTATTATTACAAACTTGATCCTGCAATTTATAAGGATAAATTCCAAACTTTTTTGAATTTCATACCAAATCCAACGGCTTTTCAATAATGAAAGTGCTCGTTAAAGCGCCTGCCTCATTGAAGTTTTTCTGTCAAACAAAAAACTATAAAACTATTTTTTTAAGAAAATCTTACCCAGAATTTTAATATTCAAAAAAATAAGTGTTAATTAGACACGAATAACCACAATATGAATACTCACCCTTATGTTATCGGAGTAGATTACGGAACAGATTCCGTTCGCTCTGTTATAGTAGATGCATCTAATGGAGCAGAAATAGCAGCCGCGGTTTATTATTATCCCAGATGGAAACAAGGTTTGTTTTGCAATCCATCAGAAAACCAGTTCAGACAACATCCTCTGGACTATGTTGAAGGGCTGGAAAAAACCATTAAAGAATGTATATCCATCGCGGGAGCTGATGTCGCAAAAAACATCAAAGCCATTTCTGTCGATACCACCGGATCAACGCCAGTTGCCGTAGATGAAACAGGAACACCTCTGGCATTAAAACCAGAGTTTGAAAACAATCCAAATGCCATGTTTGTGCTTTGGAAAGACCACACATCGGTAAATGAAGCTGCTGAAATCAATGCTCATGCAGAAAAATTTGATACGAATTATCTGCAACTGGTTGGTGGCATTTATTCATCCGAATGGTTTTGGGCAAAATTACTTCATATTTTAAGAGAAGATGAAAAAGTTCGGAATGCCATTCACTCTTGGGTTGAGCATTGCGACTGGGTGCCATTTCTTCTAACAGGAGGAAATCAAGTATCAGAAATTAAACGTGGCGTTTGCTCTGCCGGACACAAAGCGCTTTGGGCTGAAGAGTTTGGTGGCCTTCCGCCGGAAAACTTTTTTGCAAGTCTTGACCCTCTTTTAGCAGGATTCACCTCTAAAATTCCTGCCAAAACCTATACTTCCTCCGAGCGAGCCGGAAAAATCAGTGCAGAGTGGGCCGAAAAACTTGGCTTACCTCAAGATGTAGTGATTGGAATCGGTGCATTCGACGCACACATGGGTGCCGTTGGCGGACAGATCGAACCTTATTATTTGAGCAAGGTAATGGGAACTTCAACATGCGATATGCTTGTTGCTCCCATCGATGAAGTACAAGGGACCTTGGTAAATGGTATATGCGGGCAGGTGAATGGCTCTATTATTCCAGGGATGATTGGTATGGAAGCTGGTCAGTCTGCTTTTGGCGATGCATATGCCTGGTTAAAGAATGTATTGGCCTGGCCGGTGAAAAATCTTTTGGCGCAAACTCAGTTAATAGATGCAGAAACTGCTCAGAAATTAATTGATGAGGTTGAATCCAAGATTATACCTGAATTAAGCAAAAGAGCAAACGAACTGCCTGTTGAAGAAGGTGGTGAAATTGCAATCGAATGGTTAAACGGAAGAAGAACTCCGGATGCAAATCAATTGTTAAAAGGAGCTTTCTTAGGATTAGACTTAGGCAGTGATGCTGTTAGAATTTTCCGTGCCCTGGTTGAATCAACCTGCTTTGGTGCCAAGAAAATCGTTGATCGTTTTAACGAACAAGGCATTCCTGTTAAAGGTTTAATCGGATTAGGTGGCGTTGCAAAGAAGTCTCCATTCATCATGCAAATGATGGCTGATGTCTTAAACATGCCCATCAAAATCCATAAGTCGGATCAAACCTGTGCAATTGGCGCAGCAATGTTTGCTGCTACAGCCGCAGGAATTTATCCTAAAGTTGAAGATGCGATGAATGCAATGGGACAAGGTTTTGATGCTGAATATCATCCGGATCCTGAACGCGCAGCTATTTACGCGAAACGTTACGAGCAGTACAGCGAAGCCGGAGCATTAGTAGAAAACTTCATTGCCGCGGAAACCGAACAAACCATCAATAGTTAGATTAAAGCATTAATTTAATTTTTTGACTTTTGAATTTTTGTCTTTTGAATTTTGACTTTTGAATTAATAATGAGCAAGTATCAACATATAAAAGAAGAGGCTTATAAAGCCAACATGCAACTGCCAAAGCTTGGCTTGGTATTATTCACTTTCGGCAATGTAAGTGCAGCAGACCGCGAATTAGGCGTTTTCGCTATTAAACCAAGCGGAGTACCCTACGAGGATCTTTCACCGGAAAAGATGGTAATTGTAGACTTTGAAGGTAAAACAATCGAAGGCGACCTTCGTCCATCATCCGACACCTTAACCCACGCTGTTTTATACAAGCACTGGGAGAAAATCGGTGGAATTGTACACACACACTCTACATACGGAACGGCTTGGGCACAGAGTCAAAGAGATATTCCGAACTATGGCACCACTCATGCAGACCACCTGACGGCTGACATTCCATGTGCTGCTCCGATGAAAGACAGCATGATTGAAGGGGACTATGAATATCAAACGGGCTTCCAGATTATGGATTGCTTCACTGAAAAAGGATTAAGCTATGAAGAAGTTGAAATGATCCTTGTAGGTAATCATGCTCCTTTTACCTGGGGAAAAACGGCTGACAAAGCAGTATACAACAGCGCTGTACTGGAAACAGTGGCTAAAATGGCTTTACTGACCGAGCAAATCAACCCAAGCGCACCGCGTTTAAAGGATTCGCTCATAAAGAAGCATTTTGAAAGAAAACATGGACCTAACTCCTATTACGGACAGTAAGGTGAGAAGCACATAAAAATCGTAAATAAAAATTCGTAAATAAAATAATGATCGACTTAAAAAAACTAGAAGTTTGGTTTGTAACCGGCAGCCAGGACTTATACGGCGAAGAAACCTTAAAACAAGTAGCGACCCATTCGCAAGAAATTGCAAACTCTTTAAACAATGCGGCACAAATACCTGTCCGCGTAGTGTTTAAACCAACTGTTAAGAGCACTGAAGAAATTTATTCAATTTGCCAGGAAGCAAACGTAGCTCCGAATTGTATCGGAATCATCACCTGGATGCACACGTTTTCACCTGCGAAAATGTGGATCAATGGCTTGAAGATATTACAAAAGCCAGTTGCACATTTGCACACTCAATTTAACCGCGACATTCCATGGGGTTCTATTGATATGGACTTCATGAACTTAAATCAAAGCGCTCACGGCGATCGTGAGTTCGGATTCATCATGTCGAGAATGCGCATTAACCGCAAGGTAGTTGTAGGGCATTGGCAAGATTCTGAAGTATTGGATCAGTTGAACGCCTGGAGCCGTGCTGCCGCAGGATGGAATGATTGGCAAGGTGCAAGATTCGTTCGTTTTGGCGATAATATGCGTTATGTTGCTGTTACCGATGGCGATAAAGTCGAGGCTGAATTAAAATTCGGATTTTCAGTAAACACACATGGAATTGGAGATCTAGTATCTGTAATCAATCAAATCAGTGATGCTGAAGTAGATCGTTTAACTGCAGAATATGAAGAACGCTATGCGGTGATGGACTCTTTACGTAAAGGCGGAGCACAGTATTCATCTTTAAGAGACGCCGCTAAAATAGAGTTGGGTATGAAATCCTTCCTGGAAGCAGGAAACTACAAAGGTTTTTCTGACACATTCGAAGACTTACACGGAATGGCTCAATTACCGGGTATTGCATCTCAGCGTTTGATGGGACAAGGTTATGGCTTTGCGGGCGAAGGCGACTGGAAAACAGCAGCATTAGTTCGTGCAATGAAGGTTATGGGTAGCGGACTTCCGGGCGGAAATGCCTTTATGGAAGATTATACTTACCATTTTGATCCTTCTAATCCTTTAGTACTTGGATCGCATATGCTGGAAATCTGTGAGTCAATAGCTGATGGTAAAGCCAAGTGCGAAATTCATCCATTAGGTATTGGCGGTAAATCCGATCCGGTTCGTTTGGTATTTAATGTTGCCGCAGGGCCGGCACTTAACGCTTCAATTGTCGATATGGGAAATCGCTTCCGTATGATTGTTAATGAAGTTGAAGCCGTAGCTCCGCAAAATGATCTGCCTAAACTTCCGGTTGCACGCGTGTTGTGGAAACCATATCCTGACATGAAAACAGGATGTGCTGCATGGATTTTAGCAGGTGGCGCTCACCATACAGGCTACAGCCAGAACTTAACTTCAGAACATATGCAGGATTTTTCTGAAATGGCTGGAATTGAGTTTGTGAAAATTGGCAAGAATACTGAACTGTATCAATTTAAAAATGAGCTGCGCTGGAGCGAAGCTTATTATCAATTGAATAAGTCATAATTTCAAAATTAAATCCAAAGCAAACGGCCCGACAATTGTCGGGCCGTTTGCTTTTTTAGAACTCTAAGCTTTCCAAAAGTTCCAAACTTTTGGAAAGCTTATCATAACATCCTAGCCTTTCAACAACTCGTCCAAAAACGGATCGTCATAATCCTTAATAAACTTCAGGATATTTGGTAAGCCTTCAAACTCATGCTCTTCATGCATGGTGGTTATCACAACAGATTTCATTCCTGCATTTAAAGCAGATTGCACGCCTTTAGGATTATCTTCAAAAACAATACACTCCTCAGGTTTCACGCCTAAACCTTCAGCGCCTTTTAGAAACGTTTCTGCATCAGGTTTGCTCTTTTCTACATGATCGGCACTGATCGTTACCGGGAAGTACTCTCTGATATTAAGACCGTCGAGCACATAGTCTATATTAAACATAATGGCCGCAGAACCAATGGCCATTTTAATTCCCTGTTTATGCGATTTCTCTAAAAAGTTACCAAGACCTTTAATCAACTTCAGGTGCGGTCTGAAAGCATCCTGATATTTCTTTTCTTTCTCAAAAACGATGTCACTCATCTCCTTGTCTTCGAAGCGACCTTCACCAAATACCCGAACCAGCATCTCCTCTCCTTTTCCGTACATCTCCATTTTCACCTGCTGGCGACTTAAATTTCCACCCAGGTCATTATTAAGCACATCGTGCCAGGCGTCTGTATGGAAGTCCATATCATCAATCATTGTCCCATTTAAATCAAAAAGAAAAGCCTTTGTCATATTCCAGTTATATGGGTGCAAAAAGAGTAAAAACATTGGTAAAATCAAATGTTCTCTCTAAATTAACCCAATGAAATTTATCTTTCAAATTGTCTGCGTTTGTTTTATCGCAGCAGTTTTTCAATCCAGTAAGCTTTCTGCCCAAAGCACAGCCAGGAAACCAAATATCATTTTTATCCTTGCGGATGATTTAGGTTACGGAAACCTGACCAGCTATAATCCTAAAAGCCCTGTGCCAACCCCAAACATAGATAAAATGGCTAAGGAGGGAACCAAATTTACCAGGTTTTATGCAGGAAGCACTGTTTGTGCTCCTTCCAGGGCATCTCTGATGAGCGGACAACACATGGGTCATGCATATGTCCGTGGCAACGGAAACGTTTCTCTCCGCCCTCAGGATTCTACCCTGGCGCAACAAATGAAAAAGAGCGGTTATACTACAGGCATGTTCGGAAAGTGGGGACTGGGATTGGAGAACGAACCCGGAGCTCCGCATTTAAAAGGCTTCGACAGCTTCTACGGCTACCTTCTTCAAAGACACGCACATTATTATTTTACTGATCATTTATTTGAGATACAAAATCATCAACTAAAAAAAGTACAGGTAGATTCAAGTGAGTATACCGAGGATCTGATTGTAAACAAAGCCCTGGCCTTTATACAAGAAAATAAGGAAAAGCCATTCTTTCTCTATCTGCCAATCACACTTCCGCATGCCGAATTAAAAGTGCCGGAAGCTTTAATGAAAAAATACCGCAACCCGGATGGCAGCAGTAAGTTCGGTCCTGAAAAACCTTTCTACCAAAAAGGCCAATCGTACCATACACAATTACAGCCGCGGGCTGCTTTTGCAGCGATGATTGATAAAATGGATTCTGACATAGGAAGAGTGCTGCAACTGGTAAAAGATCTCGGCTTAGATGAAAATACTTATATCTTTTTCACCAGCGACAATGGTCCACACAGAGAAGGCGGCGGAGATCCTGAATTTTTCAATTCAAGCGGACAGTTAAGAGGTGTAAAGCGAGACCTGTACGAAGGGGGTATACGAGTTCCAATGATTGTAAGAGCACCGGGAAAAGTTCCTGCCGGAAAAACGAGGAGTGACATTTGGGCCTTCTGGGATATTATGCCAACTTTTAATGAATTGACTGGCGTAAAACCACCGCAAAACATTGACGGACTTTCTTTTATGAATGCACTATCCGGAAAAACGCAGAAACAAAAACACGATTATCTTTACTGGCAATTTAATGAAGGCGAATTTAAAGAGGCCATATTGCAGGAAAACTGGAAACTGATCAGGTATAAAGAGAAAGGAAAAGCGGAAATTCTGGAACTTTATAATTTAAATACCGATATCGCAGAAAAACATAACCTTTCCAAACAAAATCCAGTAAAAACAAAAACATTACTTGCCTTAATGAAACAAGCAAAAAGTCCGGCAGAAAATTCTTTATTTAACTGGACCGAAGTTGAACAATAATATCAAAAATTAAGCGTAAGATTATAGAACAATTTTCAAGGTTACATAGAAGAGGGAAAATATTATGTTTGAAAGATTAAAAGAGTTAGTTTCAGAGTTTATCAATGGTTTAAAGAAGAGAGAACCGGAATTAATTCCTGTTCCTGTAAGAAACCAACAGAGACGTTTTAAATAAATCCATGTGTCTTAAGCATTAAGAGACTGTACAATAAGCTTGGCAGCTTTTTCCGAAGCGCCGGGTTCTCCCATCCTCTCAGCCAGCTGCTGATAATTTATAAGCATCTGGCTGCGATACAGGGGATCATGCAAAATAGCATTGAGCTCCCTGGTAAGCAATTCAGTATTGCAATCTTCCTGTATTAATTCTTTTACTACAGGCATATCCATTATCAGATTTACCAACGAGATATATTTTATTTTGACCAGCATACGGGCAATTCCGATACTTATGGGATTTCCTTTATAAACCACAATTTGTGGAATATCTAAAAGAGCTGTTTCCAGTGTGGCTGTACCCGAAGCAACAATTGCCGCATCAGAGTTTTTCAACAGATTATAGGTCTGATTATAGACCACCGGCACTTTATCATCCCCCACGAATTTCTGGTAAAATTCTTCGGTAAATCCCGGAGCACCCCCGATTACAAACTGATAATTCGGAAACTGGTGCAACAGGCTCAGCATTGGGGGCAAAATTCGGGTTATCTCCTGCTTCCTGCTACCTGGCAACAAAGCAATAATTGCTTTCTCGCCTAAAGAATGAGTCAATCTGAAACGTTCGTCGGGTTTAAAGTCTGCGATTGCATCTAACAATGGATTTCCGACATACTCAACTTCCATCCCCCATGACTTGTAAAAATCTTTTTCAAAAGGCAGGATGCAAAACATCTTATCTACGACCTTCTTTATTTTCAGAACCCGCTTTTGATTCCATGCCCATACTTTAGGTGAGATATAGTAGAAAACTTTAATACCTTTTTTCTTTGCGAATTCGGCAATTTTTAAATTGAAGCCGGGAAAGTCTATAAGAATTAAAACATCGGGTTTATTTGCAAGAATGTCTGCTTTTGTATTCTTAAGATTTTTAAGAATCGTACGTATATTAAAAAGCACTTCCACAAAGCCCATAAATGCCATTTCAGAATAGTGCTTTACCAGTTCACCGCCTTCGGCATGCATCAGATCGCCGCCAAGAAAACGAAAATGAGCATTCGTATCCTCGGCTTTTAAGGCTTTCATCAAATTAGCTCCATGCAAATCGCCCGAAGCTTCTCCTGCTATTAGATAATAGGTCATTGCCGCATTTTATGATAAAAAAATATAAAAGCACAAACAAATGTCGCTGCTATAATACCCTTTGCTGTATTTTCCTTGTACGCTCTGACAAAAAATCTCATCAATAGCAGATTCAATGCAACACAGCCTATGTAGAGCAAATCGTCTTTTTCTAATACTTTAATATTCTTTTTAAGGATCTCGACGAAGAGGAATGCCAGTCCCGGAAGAATCAAACCAAGAACTAATCCTAACCAAACATTATCACGCTTTAACATCAAATTGCCAGCTATTTAAAATTGGAATTGCATGGTGCGCCGTTAAATCGAACTGCACCGGTACAACCGAAACAAACTCATTATCCAAGGCCCATACATCTGTATCTTCACCTTTATCGCCCGACTGAAAAACGCCTGTTAGCCAGTAATAATTCCGCTTATGCGGATCAAGACGTTCATCAAACTCCTCAGCATATTTAGCATTAGCCTGACGGCAGACTTTAATTCCCTTTAGTTTTGAGGTATTGGGAAAATTGACGTTTAACAATGTCGACTGCGGCATCCCATTAGTTAATACCTGTTCTGCAATCATTTTGATAAAGGGGACGCATGCAGTAAAATCAGCATCGTAAGTAAAGTCGTCGTATGAAAAGCCGATTGAAGGAATTCCTTCGATGGCGCCTTCCATGGCTGCAGACATGGTGCCCGAATACAGAATATTGATCGAATGATTAAGTCCGTGATTAATCCCCGAAACACATAAATCAGGCTTTTTACCTTTAAATATTTTGTTGACAGCCAACTTCACACAATCCACCGGAGTGCCCGAAGATTTGTACATTTCATATTCGGGATAGATATGCACTTTATCTAAACGAAGCGGCTTTGCAATGGTAATAGCATGCCCGGTACCCGACTGTGGGCCATCGGGAGCAACCACCACCACATTCCCGAGCGTACTCATTGCGTCCATCAGCACTTTAATACCCGGAGCATCAATACCATCATCGTTCACCACTAAAATAGTGGGCTTATCATTTTTCATCAGAGAATAATTGTTTTTTATCGGAGATGAAGCTATCATCAGCATTTTCGTCACTTTTTGTAAAAGACATGCTCATGTTGGTTCCATCAATGTATAATAAAATTGATCCTGATACTTATCTAACCAGAATAGCTAAAGATTCATTGTAAGTACGACAGCGAAATTACAAAAAAAAGAATGGCTGAATGACCCTCGCTTACAGGGTGTTTGAAAATAAAATTTCGTCGATGCTTAAGTGAAACTTTCTTGTTACATTGCATTGTAAATGATGAGCAGCCTTCCCATAAGGCTCCAAGCAACAACCGTTATAAACTAATAGTATGAGGATTAAACCCGTTGTACGATTTTATGTCGTATGTTTAAGTATCATCCTGGCATCGTGTAAAAAAGAAAAGATTACCGATATTGCCCCTACAGTACCACCTAAAATTTCTTCTGAAATAACGGCATTAGATTTAGGAGGAATTAAATTTACCCCCTCGGGAACACCAATTGGCTTTAATTCGCTGGCAATAGGGCGTGAAATACAAGGCAAAAGTCCAGAATTAAGACTGTCATCATCAGGATGGACACATCCTTCGATTTTGTTTTTTGAAAACAAATGGAGCGGGTACAATTATTGGGCATCTTTAACTCCCTATCCTCATACTGATAGCCAATATGAAAACCCTCATATTTTTTGTTCAAACGATGGGATAACCTGGATTGAACCCAGGGGCATCTTCAATCCGATTGAGCCCTGCCCCAGAGACATTGGCTTTAATTCAGATGTAAACTTAATGTTTGAAAATAACATGCTTTATTGTTATTGGCGAGCCACCCTTGCCGATACAAGAGCTATTTACGTGAGAAAAAGTGCCGATGGTATACACTGGGGCAGTAAAGAGCTGGTGTGTAAAATGCCTTATGGAGTTGTTGATGTAATATCACCGTCTTTTATCAAAGATGCTGATCAATATTATTGTTACGCCGTTTGTGGTGTTGAAAACCAGGCCGGCAATTATTTTAATAAATACAGCATCAGAAGAATGATATCTTCCGATCCGTTAAAATTTAATCCCGAAAAGGATAATGGTTTTGATTTGATTAAAATTGCGGGGAGACCTTGGGGAGACACTCAAGAGCCATGGCATTTAGAGGTAAAAAAACTAAATAAATTTTGGATGCTTCTCATAACCACAACCAACTTTAACGGTTACGGCAATGGCGGACGATTGTTTTTTGGCTATTCTACAGATGGGATAAATTTTACTTTTAAGCATAAAGCTATATGTTCTTTTCCAGGCAGCACCTATAAAAGTTCTTTTAATCCAAAGTTTGACTTAGCGCAAAAGAGAGTCAATATTGAAATGTGGCGCTCTATGATGGATTTTGACTGGGCCGTGTTTCACGACAATTTTTCAATTGCTGCAATGTAGTACGCTTAAATGATAAAATAATGGCCCTGTATTTTACAGGGCCATTGTTTTATAGACTTCTCAACCAGTCGATTACCCCTTCGCGGGTTTTACCTGTTTTATTTTGTAAGCGACCATAAAGTTCATCTTCTTTACCCTCTTCGTAAGTCAGGTCATCGTCGGTTAAATCCCCATAAGATTGCTTAATTTTTCCTTTAAGCTCGTTCCATTTTCCTTTTAATTCTAATCTGTCCATGTTTTTGATAATTAGGTGTGAAAAAGAAACAGGTGTAAATTAAAAAGGTTTGATTACACGAACAGCTGAAATGAATAGGCTTACCAATAACAAGCATTATGATCTCTACCCTTCACAGCAAATCTAAATTTCAGCATAACTTCATGAGAGCCCTTTTGAACTTTTGAGAGTTCTGTTTGAGAGAAATCGTAAGAATATCCCAATTGTATATCCGGAGTAATAAATACCGACGCTAAAGCATCAAAAGAATCCATCGTACGATAAGATGCTCCAAGCCACAAAGTTTCTTTTATTAATACGTTGGCATTTAAATCCGCCTGCATTGGAGAACCATTTACATATTTAATTAACAGGTTTGGTTTAAATTTAAAATCATAGCTAAACTCAATTAATGAACCTGCCTGAAATAAAAAGTGAGGCTTAACTTTAGGGGATGATGATTCCTCATTGAAAGAAGAAAAATCTCTGGCAAAGAAATGCGGTGAGGATAAACCGATATAATAATTATCATTAAAAAACATCACACCAACGCCAAAGTTGCCACGCATGGTGCTGGAGTTATAAAATTTGGGATCGTTAATAGACTCGGGGCTGTAATTATAGTTTTGAGAATAATCAGCACGAAAGCTACTTACGCCTCCATTAATTCCTACCGCCAGATAGGCGTCGTCAAACATTTCTACACGTTGTGATAACGTGAAATATCCCCCGGTTTCTTTCAGCACCTCTCCTACCTGATCATTTATTAATAATGCGCCAACAAAAGTATTCGATTCTTTTATAGGGGTATGTATGGCGAAAGTTTGAGTTTGCGGAGCCCCTTTAAAGCCCACCCACTGATGGCGTGAAAGTGCGGTTATTGTTAAGGATTCATCCACAGAGGCATAAGCCGGGTTTATAGCCAGTGTATTAAACATATATTGAGTATACATAGCCTGCTGTTGCCCGTATCCCAGAAAACTGAGTATTAGTAAAATGAATAAAATAACAACCCTTCTCATATCCCTAGCGCTTTATAATTACATATCCTTTATTCAACCTCATAACATTATCAACTTTTGTATAAATCATGAAGTAATAAACACCTTCCGGCAGAGTTGATTCTTTATTAGCAAACAAGCCTGCATTGGCCGACCCAGAAAATGCTTTATCCTTATTGTTGTATCCTTTAATACGAAAAACCTCGTTTCCCCAGCGATTAAAAATCACCACTTCGTTATCAGAGTATTTGTCAATATTATAGATCACGAAATTTTCGTTTCCAAGACCATCTCCGTTTGGCGACATGTAAGGATCAGGGCTAATATCCCCGTTTGCATCTGGCCCAACAGGCTTTGTTTCAGGAGTAACTTCTGTGATGGTAATTTCAGATCCGCTTTCTATTTCCACATATAGAGATGAGACTGAGGCAATATTAATTTCAGCAACTTCGTCGCCTTCTTTAACATAATCTTTGGTACTGCTGAAAGTTAATTGTTGAGTAGACGTTGTGTCTCCGGCTTTAATTATAAAAGATGCAGAATTGCCACTTAATTTGTAATCTTTATTTGCTTCTGCATCGCCCTTATATTCTAACACCACAGTTACATCCTGAAGAACTGGCTCTGACAATTTTGCCGTAACTGTTATGGCTTCGCCCTCTTTTATGGTAACTAATGTTGGAGTTAATTTCACTATTGCTTTCGGCTGAACCCCGATGGTTACTACAGCATCATCCGTAAGTCCCGCGACATCAATCACCTGGTATGTAAATCCGTCGTAACCAGACAATGTAGTTGAGTTCGGAGTATAAATGAATGAGCCATCATTTTCATTGAATGAAACTAATGTTCCTTTTGTTGGGGGAACAGTCACTTTAAATCGAAGCATATCTCCATCAATATCAGAATCATTAGGACTCACATTTTCTCTTAAAGTACCCTCTCTAAGCACGTAGAAGATATCATCTTCGGCTACCGGAGCATCATTGGCTGGCGTAACCGTTACGGTAACACTTGCTTCATTAGATTCTAAGCCTGTTATATCTTTTACCGTGTACGTAAAAGAATGAGTTCCGTTGTCATTTAATTCCGGCGTATAAGTTACTGTCCCATCGCGATTTACTTTCACAGCCCCTTTTAGAGGAGGTGTTTTAATGGTGATACTGGTTGGATCTATGCCATCGCTGTCACCATCGTTAGCAATAAGCGAGAACGTTACTGGAGTATCTTCCGGAGTAATTATCATATCTGCCATTGCCATTGGAAGGACATCATCATCATGAATTACGCCTGTAACTTCAGAATAGTTAAGACTTAGTCGACTATCAAAGTTGTTCGATAAATTGGTAAGACTGATGATATACTTCTCATCCGCCTCCATCTTCAGATCTCCTTTAATTAGAACAGATATTTTTTGAACTTCACCTGCGGCTCCGGCGAATGTTAATCGTCCCGTTAACGGTAGGTAATCGTTATCAGAAATTGTGGCGGTTCCATCCGAAGTTGCATAATCAAACGAAAAACCAGTTGAAGTACTTAAAGGAAGTGTTGCATTAAACACTGCGGTAACATATCCACTGTTTCCTTCTTTTACAATTACCGGATTTGTGAGTATGATGGAGGCTGCGTCGTTATCTTCGATAAGCAGCTCAACCGGAGAATTTTCTACCAGAATAGCATTCGGCATACTGCTCAGTACAATTCCTGTTCTTAAATTAACAGTTTCCGAAGGCTCGATGACATCGTCATCATTTATTACCAGGTTTAAAGTTACGTTATTCTGCCCGGCAGGTAGAGTAATGCTACCCGACTGATTAAGCAGGTAATCTACCTTGTTGCCTAAAGCAGTTCCGCTTAAATCGTAAGGAATAACTATTGGCTTATCGCAATAAACTCCGGAAGGTAAACTGAAGGTGAAATAGCCGCCGGCAGCGCCTTCTTTACCGTCTGTTTTAGAGATGGTTATGGTGCCGTTATCGTCATTTAAAATCCTGCCTGTAGATGGCATTCCGCTAAAAGTTAATTTACCGCCGAAACTATTTGATAAATTACGTAAGATGAGATTAAACTCTTCATCGCTTTCTATTTTACTATCGCCATTAACAAGAATGGTGATGGTTTGTACTTCCCCTTGAGTACCCTTAAAGTTAATATTGGCAGTTTTAGCTACATAGTCATTATCATTAACTTTTGCGGTACCGTCTAAAGTTGTATAACCAACAGAAAAATTACTTCCGGTAGCGGCAGTTAGGGTAACGCTAAAACTGGCTAATGTCGGACCGCTATTGCCTTCCGAAACTACAGACAGCTTACTAAGTTTTAACTCTCCTTTGTCGTTATCTGTGATGTTTAAAGTGATCGGAGAATTGATTACTGCGATACCAGCATAACAATCGTTCACTGGAACACCAGCGGTAAGTATAACTGTTTCTGTGTTCTCTACAACTCCATCATCTACGACTGAAAGTGCAAGAATTACACTGTTTTCTCCTGCTGGTATGACTACAGACCCGGTTGAAGGTGCTGAATAATCCTCACCACCACAAATAGCTGTTCCCGTTAAAACATATGGAATGGTAGTAAATTCGTCAGCAGTAATTCCCGAAGGGAAACTAAATTTAAAACTTGCGTCGCGGCTACCTTCCGCACCATCAACTTTACTAATCGTAATTTTTTTGTTAGCAAGTGTATTATCATCATCTTTTATCAGGCCGGAAGCAGACTCGTTTATAATTAAGCGGCCATCAAAATCATTCGAGAGATTGCTTAATTCTACAGTGAAATCCTCATCTTCTTCAATCTTCAGATCACCTTTAACAGGTACAGAAATATTTACAAAATCGCCTGCTTTACCTGTAAAAGTGAGGGTTCCGGTACTTGCGATGTAATCATTATCCAAAACTGTAGCCGTGCCATCTACTGTTGTATAATCAATGGTAAAAGGATCTCCGGTTCCATTATTCAAAGTAACGGTGAACACTGCGTTAGTTATTCCACTATTTCCCTCTGATATCAAAACAGGTTTGCTGATTGTTAAAGATGCATTATCGTTATCTTCAATAGTAAGACTCAGCGGTGAATTAGCTACCGTAATTGTATTGTAGCTATTATTTGTTACAAGTCCGGTTTTTAGAATTACTGTTTCTGAGGGCTCAAGACCAGAATCATCTACCAGATCAATTATAAGGTTGGCATAGTTCTCTCCGGCTTTGATAATCACCGAACCTGCCTGGGAGTTTGTATAATCAATTCCCGCACCTTTTGCTGATCCATTTAAGGTGTAATTTATAGTCGTTGGCGTGTCAAAAGTGACTCCTGCTGGTAAAGTAAAAGTAAAGATTCCGTCTGCTGCGCCTTCTGTTCCGTCAGACTTACTAATGGTAATTTGTTTATTCGCATTGCTATCATCATCATCAATAATAGTTCCGGTTGCTGAAGGAGTAGTAAAAGTTAAACATCCCCCGAAATTATCAGAAAGATTGTTTAACCAAACCTGGAAACTTTCATCTCCTTCGATTTTCCTATCGCCGATTATAGATATTTCAAAAGACTTAACCTCGCCGGCTTTACCTTCAAAAGCTAAAGTTCCGTTTGTTACCGGAATATAATCATTATCTGAGGCCATCGCGGTTCCATCAGATGTAGTATAGTTTAAGGTAAAACCGCCGCCTGTTTCATTGCTTAATTTCACATCAAATACTGCTTTGATTGATCCATTGTGGCCCTCAATTTTTGTTATCGGGCTTGAAATGGTTAAAGTGGCCCGATCATTATCAGTTATGGTAAGCGTTTGAGGCCCGTTGTCTACAGATAAACCCGTATATCTATCATTGCTAACTCCTGCGTTAACTAAAACAGTTTCTATTCCTTCTAAGAATGGATCATCACTTATAGCAAGAGGTAGACTTACGCTGTTCTGGCCAGCAGTTATATATAATATTCCGGTTGAAGAAATATTGTAGTCAATACCATTGTCCCTGGCTGTTCCGCCAAGTGTGTACGATATAGTTGTAATACCATCCGTACTAACCCCATCAGGAAAGCTGAATTTCATGCTGCCATTGGCGCCACCTTCGGCACCATTTACAGTGGTAATAGTTATTTTTTTATTGTTTAGGGTGTTATCATCGTCAATGATAGTTCCAAGTACAGAAGATGTGTTAAGTACTAAACCACCATTATAATTGGTTGAAGGATTGCTTAGCGTTAAAGTAAAGCTCTCATCAGCTTCGATTTTCTGGTCTCCGGTGATGGATACACTAATTGTTTTGCTCTCACCTATCGCTCCGATGAAGCTTAGGCTTCCACTTGTTGCAGTATAGTCATTAGCGGATGCACTTGCAGTACCGTCTGATGTTGAATAGTTTATATTGAACGGACCTGTTGCTTTATTCAGGCTCACTGTAAAGTTTAAGGTGCCGGTTCCACTGTTGCCTTCAAGTACTGAAGAGCCTGTGATGCTTAAGGTTGCATTATCATTATCTGCAATCTCTAAGGTTTGCGGTGAGCCTGCCACGGTTACCGGATAGGGACTCCTTAGTGCTCCGGCAGTCAATACCACTGTCTCTGTTCCTTCGGTGATCTGATCATCATTCACTGCCAGTCTCAGCGTAACGCTGGTAGAGTCTGCAGGGATCGTGATCGTACCGATTGCAGGACTGGCGGTATAATCATAATCCGTTCCGCTGCTCTGTGCTGTACCGCCTACTCCATACGAAATGGTTGTCGGTGTATCCGAAGATTTACCATCCTTAAACCTGAAGGTAAAGGTGCCAGCTACAGGACCTGTTTCTGATCCATTGGCAGGAATGATTTCTATCACACCTGAATCATCGTTTTCTATTGTAGTTACCAAGCGAGTATTCTGCACAATAGGCTTATTGGTAAATGCGCTGACCAGGTTGCTCAGGCTCACGCTAAAGTTCTCATCTGCCTCTATCTTCTGATCGCTGTTGATCTGAACGGTAAAGGTCTGGGTTTCGTTTGCTGTACCTGCAAATGTTAATCTGCCACTGCTGCTTTCATAATCGTTATTGGCGATTGTTGCTGTGCCGTTTGCTGTGGCATAATCTACTGTGAAACTGCCGGCT
>CAMLLO010000048.1 GCA_946480915.1 uncultured Sphingobacteriaceae bacterium
CAAAAGAAATTCAGGCTGGGGCGAAAAACACACTCGCCGTACATTTGACTAACCTCGGGCAGTCTTCCCGATGGTACCCGGGAGCCGGACTTTATCGGAAAGTAAGCCTCATCGTGAAAAACCAGGAGAGCATTGACCAATGGGGGACTTACATTACTACACCCCATATCTCGAGCGATTTCGCAAAGGTGAACATTAAAACTAAAGTATCAGGCGACAGGCTACAACTACAAACCTTTATAGTGGACGCAAAAGGGGATACCGTAGCCCGCGACCGCGCACAGGCAATTTTTGGAAAAGAGTTTGAACAGAATATCTCAGTAAACAAGCCCCAATTGTGGAGCCCGGAGACTCCATACCTGTACAAGGCAATTACCCGCCTATACCAGGGTAGTGTGCTAAAGGATGAAACTACCACCCGCTTCGGAATACGTGAAATTAGTTATAAGCCCGGGGCCGGCTTTAGTTTAAATGGAAAGTCGAGAAAATTCAAAGGCGTTTGTCTCCATCACGATCTTGGTCCGCTGGGCTCTGCAGTTAACATCGCGGCGCTAAGGCGACAGCTAACAATATTAAAAGACATGGGCTGTGATGCTATCCGTAGCTCGCACAACATGCCCTCACTTGAGCAATTGGAACTATGCGATGAAATGGGCTTTATGTTCCTTGCCGAAACTTTTGATGAATGGGCAAAGCCGAAAGTGAAGAACGGCTACGCCCGCTTTTTTAATACTGACGCGGAAAAAGATATTGTAAACCTGGTGCATGCTACCCGCAATCATCCCAGCATTGTGATGTGGAGTTCGGGCAACGAAGTTCCTGATCAAAACGGTTCCGAAGGTGCAAAAAGAGCTAAATGGCTTCAGGAAATTTTCCACCGGGAAGATCCTACCCGTCCTGTAACGGTTGGAATGGATCAGGTGAAAGCCACCATGGCGTCGGGGTTTGGAGCGGTACTCGATGTACCGGGATTGAACTACCGCACTCATTTGTATGAGGATGCTTATAAACAATTCCCACAGGGCTTTATTTTGGGTTCTGAAACAGCCTCGACTGTTAGCTCCAGAGGGGTTTATAAATTTCCGGTTGTAAAAGGGATCAACAAAACCTATGAGGATCAGCAGTCTTCTTCGTATGATCTGGAGTACTGCAGTTGGTCAAATCTTCCCGAGGACGATTTTATTCTTCAGGATACAAAGCCATGGGTGATAGGAGAATTTGTATGGACAGGCTTCGACTATTTAGGCGAGCCAACACCCTATAATAAACTTCCATCGCGGAGTTCATACTTTGGTATAAATGACCTGGCGGGATTACCCAAGGACCGTTATTATCTGTATCGCAGCAGATGGAATACGAAAGATAATACCCTGCATATTTTGCCTCACTGGAATTGGCAAGGAAGAGAGGGCCAAACGACTCCTGTGTTTGTTTATACGAATTTCGATAGTGCCGAACTGTTTATTAACGGTAAGAGTATGGGTGTGCAAAAAAAGAACGATTCTTCTCCGCAAAGCCGCTACCGCTTAATGTGGATGGACGTGAAGTATGAACCGGGGACTGTTAAGGTTGTAGCCTATGATAAAAATGGGAAACCGGCGGCAGAAAAGAGTATTGTTACTGCTGGTAAACCGTATCGTTTAGTGTTAGAACCGGATCGCAGCGTGATCAGCGCAGACGGAAAAGACATATCTTTTGTTACTGTTTCTGTAGTAGATGAAAAAGGAAATCCTTGCCCAACGGCCGATCAACAACTGAAATTTAGCGTGAGCGGAAAAGGAAAATACAGAGCTGCCTGCAATGGAGATGCTACCTCAATGGAGCAGTTCCATCTTCCAACCATGAAGCTTTTCAGCGGCAAACTCGTTGTATTGGTACAGTCGGATACAAGTCCGGGCGACATACAGCTTACCGTTGAAGGACAAGGGTTGAAAAAAGGAGAGTTGAAACTTACTTCTAAATAAGGCAGGGATCATTAAAATTTAAGTAATGAGAATAGAACAACGAAGTTTCTTACTGTTGGTTATTGTGATGTTTCTTGCATCATGCAATAGCCTCAAACGAGGTAAAACAAGTTCAACTGCCTTTGCGAAAGGCGCAGACATCGGGTGGCTTCAGCAGATGGAAGCTACCGGATACAAGTTTTACGGCGACGATGGTACTGAGCAGGATTGCTTTAAAATTTTAAAGGATCATGGTATTAATACCATTAGGCTCCGCACATGGGTAAATCCCAGTAATAGTCCAAGCAGCGGTCATAACAGTAAGGAAGAAACTGTTGCGATGGCCGTTCGCGCAAAACAATGGGGCATGCGGGTGATGATCAATTTCCATTATAGCGATAGCTGGGCTGATCCGGGAAAGCAGAAAAAACCCGCTGCTTGGGAAGGTCACGATTTTCCGACACTTTTGAAAGATGTTTACGACTATACTTTTGATGTGATGAGCGCGATCAAAAATGCAGGTGTGACGCCCGAATGGGTACAGGTAGGTAACGAAACCCCCGGAGGAATGATTTACCCTGAGGGAAGTACGAAAAATTGGCCTCAACTGGCACAACTAATTAACAAAGGATATGATGCGATAAAAGTGGTTAGCCCGAAATCTAAGGTTATTTTGCATTTAGACCGGGGTAACGATAGCGCGCGGTTCGTAAGCTGGTTCGATAATGCCCGTAAGTATGGCGCTAAATACGATGTGATCGGACTATCATATTATCCCTGGTGGTTGGACGGTAAGCCTGATTATACCCTGTCTATAAATGATTTGGCAGCAAATATGAATAATCTTGCTGAACGATATGGGAAAGAAGTGATGGTGGTCGAAGTAGGAGGGGAGGACAAACAAGCCCAGAATACTTATGATATGCTGGTGGCCGTACAACATAAAGTTAAAGCAGTTCCAAAAGGTAAAGGCCTTGGCGTTATTTATTGGGAGCCACAGGGTGCACGGAGCTGGAGCAGGTATCCCTTAAGCGCATGGGGCGATGATGGTAGACCCACAAAGGCCCTGGACGCATTTTTAGTGGAGTAAATTTAAGAAAGTATCAAGTGCATATGCCTCAGATCTCGAAATTTTATCCGACCCTAAGGTACTGTAAAATGGTTTCGGTGTAGTTATCTAATTTTTTTGAATGCCTTATGAAATAAGATTGGTCTGAATTTCAATCCTGAACATCACTTCATTTACCATTTTTCTTTTCCCTTATCTGGCCAAACGAAGCGGATAGACTTGGAAATCAATGCCCGGTATGCGCTTCGATTGCTGTAGTGCTTGG
This sequence comes from uncultured Sphingobacteriaceae bacterium, assembly GCA_946480915.1. The sequence goes on from CAMLLO010000048.1 coordinate 3,278, forward strand.
GTTCGCTCAGAGTAAATCGTCAAAATCTAGACCTTCCCCATACTTATCCAGTGGCAGTATTGTTTTTTCTTATCATAATTGTTACATTAGTAAATTATAAACTGACCAGTAAATACTGAATAGATTGACCGCTAGGTCAAAAATCATTGTCAGCAAGAGAAAGGGTTGGAACTGAAATAGGGGGATATATTTAAATTCCAGAAGTGAGTAGTAATAACCAAATATTAGACTATTGGAGAGGGGTAATTTTTAATAGTGATTCAAAGGCTTTTGAACAGTTATTTTATTCGATTAATGCCAAATGCATAAAGTTTTGCCGGCAGTATATCCATGATAAAGAAACTGCTGAAGAAATTGTATCGGATGTCTTTGTTGATATATGGTTAAATCGGGATAAGCTGTTACATGTTCTAAAGCCTGAAGTTTATATGCTTATCAGTATTAAGAATAAGGCTTTAAACCATTGGAAAAAAAGTAGTCACATGCAATTGGTGTCGATTGACGATGAGATTAATGAGCTCCCTAATACGCATAGGCCAGATGAAGAACTCGAGCGGAAGGAGCTGATGATGCAATTGGATAAGGCCATAAACTCGCTTCCAAATCAATGCAGAATTATTTTCAAGCTAGTTAAGGAAGATGGAATGAAGTGCGGAGAAGTGGCAGAAGTATTAAATATTTCAGTCAGAACCGTTCACACGCAGATATATAGGGCTATGAATAAGCTCAATGCGTTAATGTTAAAATATGAGGAAACTAACTCCTCTGCCAACTTCAGAAATATTGCGTCGGCGGTAATTCTAATCTTTTTTTACTTTTTTTTAAAAAACTTGTAAGTAATTCTTCTAAAAAGTTTGTCCTGTCTGTATAAGGTTTAATTTAATTATGCCGCAGGATAGATTAATAGAATTAATAACAAAGGAATTTATTGGTGAGCTTACTGCTAGTGAGGCAAGCGAATTGAAATTGCTCATTCAGGATAAATTGCTCAAAGATAGATATGAGTTATTGAAACTCTATCTGTTTAAAAATTATACTGATCATTCATCGGATGAAGCTGTATTTAAGAAGATTCAGCAAAAAATATCCCGGCAACAAGAATCCGGGATTCAGTTAAATAGAGTTAATAAAAGTGCTTTCTATTGGAAGATTGCTGTTGCCGCAACGCTGATTATAGTATCGATAATTACTTTTGCGCTGTATCAGAAAGATTCACCCCTCAATCAAACAAACTCATCTGTTAAACAACTAACCTATACTAAACGTGGTGCTAAAACAAGCATTACACTAAGTGATGGCACCCGGGTTACATTAAATTCAGATAGTAAGATTATATATCCCAAACGATTTGCCGGAGAAAATAGGGAAGTCACTCTGATCGGCGAAGCATTTTTTGATGTTTCTAAGGATCATCACCATCCTTTCATCATTCATACATCCAAAATGGATGTTAAGGTATTGGGTACCGCTTTTAACGTCAAATGCTATCCTGGCGACAGATTCAGTGAAACAAGCTTGATAAGAGGCAGTGTCCAGGTGACATTGAAAGACAGGCCATCCGACAGGATAATCCTTAAACCATCCGAAAAGCTTATTGTAAGCAATATTGGTGCTCCACAGGATAGGAAAGACCCGAGGTTGTTGAATGATCTTTTGACTCAGGTTGCTCATATTCAGAAAAATGATACCACGGTAGTAGAAACATCCTGGATATATAACAAGCTTGCTTTCCGCGAAGAAACATTTTCTGAGCTTTCAAAGCGACTTGAAAGGGCCTATGATGTAAAAATAGACTTCAAGAATGAGGACCTAAAAGAGTTGAAATTTACCGGAACTTTTGAAAAAGAGTCAGTGGCAAGTATTTTAAAAGCGCTAAGCATTGTAGAGCCATTTGCTTACGAAATCGAAGACAATAAAATAGTCATCCAATAACCAAATAAAAACCTAAATAAGATATGAGAAGAGAATAGTAGCCGATTAAAAAAAAACGGGGAATGAATCCCCGTAATTCAAAGACGACTTATTACAATTAACGCAGACTGCTTTGGACGGGAGTCTGCATTCGATCATCCTTTAACTAAGTAAAGTTATGAAATTTTTTAAACACCGCACAGGTGTTACAAGCTTCTTTTGCCTCAGCAAACCTATTATTATAATGAAATTAACGATTGCACTGATTTTGGTATTAAACTTTCAAGTGCTGGCAACAGGGTATTCACAAACAAAAGTTACTCTGAGCCTAAGATCAGTTACGTTTAAAAAGGTACTTGCAGCGATTGAAAAGAAAACAAGCTACCGTTTTGTGTTTAGCGAAAGAAAGATCCCAGCTGAGAAAAGTATTAATATTAATGTGGAGGATCAGGACGCCTTAGTAGTGCTTGATCAGCTATTGGATGGAACATCCTTTACTTATCAAAAGCTGCAAAATGATCTTATCGCTATTATTCCTGTTGGGACATCTGTGAGTGATGTCAAAATAACCGGGAAAGTTGTAGATGAAACAGATCAGCCCATTATTGGTGCAACCGTAAAAATTAAGGGCGCAAATGAGGGAACCACAACAGATGTAAATGGGGTGTTCAGTATGAATGTTCCTGATAATGCGGTTTTAGTAATTACTTATCTGGGTTACGATGCACAAGAAATACCTATCAAAGGCCGTACCTCAATAAATATCAAACTACAACCTTCTTCCCAGCATTTAAGTGAAGTCGTAGTAGTTGGATATGGTACGCAGAAAAGAACCGATGTGACAGGCTCTGTGGCAACAGTGAATCTTGAAGCCATGAAGAATTCACCCAATACGAATATGGCGCAAATGCTGCAGGGTACAGCACCCGGACTAAACGTGGGCGTGTCAACATCTGCGGGTGGGACGCCACCTATTTCCATCAGGGGACAAGTTAGCCTAAGCGGTAGTAAATCGGTTTTGATTATTCTGGATGGAATACAATACAGTGGCTCATTATCGTCTATTAACCCCGACGATATTGCCTCGATTGATGTGTTGAAAGATGCCAGTTCGACTGCAGTTTACGGGGCGCAGGGCGCCAATGGCGTTATCCTGATTACATCAAGAAGAGGCCGCGCTGGCCAAAAGCCTCGTATTGCCTATTCAGGTTCTTACTCATCTCAGCAGCCTACAGTTAGTCTTAGGCCACTAAATCGCGAAGAGTATTTGCAACGGGTTACAGATGCATTCTGGAGAGCCGGGTTGACACCCTCTGCAAATGATGCTTACCTTGCTCCTGATTACACACAGCCGAACCCGGCTTTTAACCTGGCTACCAAGGTAGATGCTTCCATGCGCGATGCTTCGAACAATATCCTTCAAAACGATTATAGCTGGTGGGAAAATGCTACAAATCCAGGCTCAATCATAGAAAATAATCTGAGCTTCTCCGGGGGCACTGACAATGTTTCCTACCTGTTGTCTGGCAGCATGGCGAATCAAAAGAATTTTATAGCAAACGATTTGTTTAAACGCAAAACTCTTCGTGCAAACCTTGAGATAAAACCAGTCAAATTTTGGAAAATTGGCTTGTTATCTTCCGGATCGTTTGTAAACCAGGATGGGTCAGAGCCTACTATGAGCGAAATAGTGCGACATGCACCTCTGCTTGTTCCATTTGACGCTAAGGGTGAACTTATTCCTAGTCCAACAAACACTGTTACCTTCAATCCTTTTCGTACTTATTATGTGGACGATAGAGATCGGCATCAATATTACTTCGCTAATGTTTACTCCGACCTCGACATTCCCTTTATTAAAGGCCTGAACTACAGGCTGAATTTTGGAAACAACCTGACAAACGACCAACACTATTTTGCCAGCAAATATGATGGGGGCTTTACTGGAAGGGCCTTTAAGGAAAATGAGGAGTATTATGACTATACCTTGGATAATATCCTTACTTATACCAAGCAGTTGGGGAAACACGATATTACTGTAACCGGGGTATACGGTGCTGTAGAAAAAAAGTCCAGCAGTACCTTTGCCAATGGCGTGGGCTTCAGTAGGCTCAATCTTAGCTGGAATAACATACAAGGCGCCAGCACCAGAGACATCACAACCAACGCATGGACCGAGGCCCTGAATTATCAGATGGGAAGATTGAACTATAAGTACAACGATAAATATTTACTGACGGCCACTTTGCGACGAGATGGATTTTCCGGCTTTGCTGAAAATTCTAAATATGCACTGTTTCCTTCTGTCGGGTTGGGCTGGGTGATTTCTTCGGAACCTTTTATGCAAAACACTCCGGTGAATATGCTTAAACTCAGAACCACTTATGGATCCATTGGTAACCAAACGCCCCGTTATAGTTCATTGGCAAGAGTAACAACGAACTCTGCGTATGTGTTTGGCGACGGAGGTAGTACGGCGTTCGGACAGCAGGTAACTTCGCTACCCAACCCCAATCTTAAATGGGAACGTACTGAGGGACTAAATCTGGGGCTCGACTTTGGCTTACTGAATAACCGCTTGAATGGAACCCTGGAGTATTACAAAAACAATACCCGTGATTTACTGTTCGCCGTGACCGTGCCTTCAATTACAGGCTTTAGCAGCATTCAAACCAATCTGGGCAAGATTAATAATACAGGTTTCGAAGCTACATTGAATTACCAGGTAGTCAAGAAAAAAGACTTTAACTGGTCGGCTACTTATAATTTCTCGACCAATAAAAACAGGATTAATACCCTTACAGGTATTGATGCCAACGGAGATGGTAAGGAAGACGACTTGGTCTCAAGCAACCCTCCGCTATTCATAGGTAGACCTATTGGAGCCATCTATGATTATCAGGCCGGTCCCATTTACCAGTTGAATGAAACGCCTATGCCCGGTTTTCAAACAGGCAGCTTAAGGGTGGTGGACCAAAATAATGATGGCGATATTACTCCCTCTGACCGTGTGTTTATTGGCCAGTCACAACCTAAATACAGAATGAGTCTGTTCAATACTGTGGGTTATAAAGGGTTGACTTTGAGTGTTCTGCTTAATAGCGTGCAGGGTGGAAAAGACGGATATCTGGGTAATAATACCAGGCTTTTTTTCCGCGACGACAATAGCATTCGCGATAATGACTTTAGTGCTGTAGATTATTGGTCGCCACGGAATCCTAACGGAAAATACCCTTTTGTTGTTGATGGCAATCGTCCGAAAGTGGCAGCTAGTCTGTATGAAAGCAGAAGCTTTGTAAGGCTGCAGGATGTATCGCTGAGTTATAGCCTTCCAACCAAAATGCTTGAAAAGATAAAGGCCCAGGGAGTGAATGTATTTGTAAGCGGAAAGAACCTTGCTACATGGACTAAGTGGGAGGGATGGGACCCCGAGACAGGTCAGGGATTTAACTTAGATGGAAGGCCTGTGATGAGAGCTCTCTCCTTTGGTATGCAAATTACCTACTAAATTTATTACACATTCTGTAAAAAAAATATTTGAGATGAAGAAGTCAATATTACTTATGCTTATCCTTACCCTGATCGTGGGAACAGGTTGCAAAAAAGATTTTTTGAAGGAAACACCGCTCGATTTTCTGAGCTCTACTAATGCGTTTCAGACAGCAGCCGATTTCGATGCTTCTACCAATAACTTATACGGGTTGCTACGGACAGAGCTATATACCGCAAATGAGAATGATCCATGGGATTATATCTACCGGACGGATGTCGGTTTGAACGTTCCAACAGGTAATCCTCCCAATCTTGTAGGTGAGTACAATCCTGTAAATGCCTTTACTAATAAACACTGGAACGCATGGTACAAAATGGTAGCGGAAGCCAATACAATTATCGGCCGTATACCCAAATCGCAGCTCTCTGATAACGATAAAAAATTGTTTGAAGCCCGTGCCCGTTTTTTTCGTGCCTTTGCTTACAGAAGCCTGGCTTATTTATTTGGGGGAGTACCATTGGAACTTGAGGAAGTAATTGAACCAAAAACCACGTATGTTCGCGCTACAAGAAAAGAAGTTTATACGCAAGTGATCGCCGATTTAGTGTTTTCAGCGGCTAATTTGCCGGGCATTACAGCCGTAAGAGATGGTGAACTGTCAAATCTTGCAGCACAGCATCTGCTATCGGAAGTATATATAGCCGATGGCCAATATCAAAAAGCAGTAGATGCAGCTACCATAGTGATCAATGATCCCGCTACAGATCTGATGACGGCCCGTTTTGGCACACGCAAATCAGAAACACCGGGCGATGTTTATTGGGATCTGTTCCGCCGTGGCAACCAGAACCGTAAATCCGCAGGCAATAAAGAGAGCATCCTGGTGATTCAAATTGAAACGGATGTGCCGGGGGGTGATGGCTCTTCTACACCAACCAGCTTTCCATTCCCCAGTCTTTATGTATTGGAAAGGGTACATGCGCCATTATCCCGAGACGTTCGGCTTCCTGCCGGCGGTACCGCAACAAAACAGGCATTCAATTGGCCTGCTGCTGACTATTCAAGCGGTGGCCGTGGGGTAGGGTTCCTGGCACCTTCAATGTATTTTGTGCACTCTGCCTATCAGTATCAGGGTACTGGCGCCACACCCGATTTTGACAATGATATAAGAAATGCTAATCACAATCTTGTACGAAAATTTAAAGTAACAGTACCAGGCAATCCGCTTTACCCTGTGGGCACTGAGATTGATTTTGACAATATCCCTGCAGGAACAAAAGGCTTTAATGGTGCTCCTTTGGTATCTGGCGATACCTATAACCGGGCCTTGTATCCTTATCAAACCAAATGCACCGAGCCTTTCAATCCACCGGCAAATTTGCTCGATCCGGCAAAAGCTTTCCCTTTTCAACTGAAGGGTGTGGCGGCTGGTACCTACCGGGATGAATATTTATTCAGGTTGGCAGAGACCTATCTGTTAAGAGCAGAAGCCTATCTGGGATTAAATAATACCGGGCTGGCTGCAGCCGACATTAATATAGTAAGGGCTCGTTCAAACGCTTCTCCGGTGGCCGCCAGTAGTGTGGATATCGATCTAATATTGGATGAAAGAATGCGGGAGTTTGGTATGGAAGAAAAAAGGATGTTTACTCTTATGCGCATAGGTAAATGGTTCGACAGGGTTAAAAAGTGTAATCCTCTTTACGCTCCTTCGGCCTTGCCGACCTACAATTTATGGCCGATACCATTTTCTGAAATTGAAAGAAACAGGGGTGCAAAGCTTGAACAAAATCCAGGTTATAATTGATCGGATTTTCAGAATAGTAGCTTGTCTTCCGCACTCTATGCAGATGGCTTTCCGCAAAATGACGAGTAATAAATAGTCGTAGAAATTAATCCAAATGGGTTAGTTTGGAGAGGAGGATCCCGGTTTTTCCGGGACCTCTTCTATTTTGTTAATTTCTTTGAAAATAATAGGATACCTTGACCGGATATTTGACGCAAGTTCAGCGCTCGTCTAATGGACAGCGTACTTGAATATATCAAGGCAGCAAAGGTTGAAGCCTTTTGCTGCCTTTTCACTGTAAACATAAACTGATGAATAAACTTGTTTGGAAGAATTTTTTAATAATCCTTTTGATTTTGCCCTTTATCGCAAATGCACAGAAACGTGGAGTTTACAAGGGAATTCACTCAGGTATGCCATGGTTCGACGACCGGGGGAAACCTGTGAGTGCTCACGGAGCTAATATTATTAAGGAAAAAGACAGGTATTACCTTTTCGGCGAGAAGCACTCTGATACCAGTAATGCATTCGCCGGTTTTACCTGCTATTCATCGAAAGACCTTTACAACTGGAAGTTTGAGAGTATTGCTCTTCCTGTTCAGGATTCAGGAAAGCTGGGACCCGGCCGGGTGGGTGAGAGACCCAAGGTAATGAAGTGCCCCAAAACAGGTGAGTTCATTATGTATATGCATGTGGATACCTTAGGGCATGTCGATCAGTTTTTGGGCTACGCAACATCAAGTTCAGTTACTGGCCCTTACACGTTCCGCGGGCCTTTGCTTTTTGATGGAAAGCCTATAAAAAAGTGGGATATGGGTACCTTTCAGGATTCAGATGGCAGTGGTTATGCGCTTCTCCATGGTGGAGATGTTTACAGGCTCAGTGAGGATTATAAAAGTATTGTTGAACACGTTCATAAGGCCAATATCGAAGGGTTCGAATCTCCTGTAATATTCAGAAAAGACAGCATTTACTATTTTCTCGGTTCGCACCTTACCAGTTGGGAGCGTAATGATAATGACTATTATACTGCTACTTCACTTAAAGGTACATGGACTAAAAGAGGAATGTTTTGTCCGCCGGGAACATTAACCTGGAATTCGCAATGTACCTTTGTGCTTCCCGTAAGCGGCTCAAAAGACACGACCTTTCTGTATATGGGCGATCGCTGGGCCTACCCGATACAGGAGTCTGCAGCCACCTATGTATGGCAGCCTTTAACTATTTCAGGAACTAGTATGTCCATTCCCAGGTACTTTGATGCCTGGCGAATTGATATGCTTACCGGAGAATCGGAACTGGTTGACTTGCCTGAGAAAGTAATTGAAAACACTAACCAAAAGCAGATATCCTACTCTGGTAACTGGAAGCATACTCAAGATAGTTTGTCACTCAGTAGTTCAGATGTAAAAAATGACAGTTTCACTCTGCACTTCAATGGACGCCAGATTGCATTCTATGGATTATCCCGGCCCGATGGGGGGCATGCAAATGTCGATCTCAGAAATAAAAAAGGAAAGATTGTTTTTTCAGGTCTTATAGATATGTATTGCAAGTATCCCATTAATTCTCTGAAGTATATCACTCCAGTTCTGAAGAAAGACGATTATACCTTAACTGTAACGGTAAAAGGGGAACATGGTAATTGGTACGACAAAAGAAAAAATAAGTACGGCAGTACAGGCAATGTAGTTTCCCTTGATAAGATATTGGTAAAACCCTAAATGATTTTTGTTGAGCGCCACTAGAAATGATATTAACGATAAATCCTAAAAAAATAGCTGCACACATTTTGCTGGTTGCATTTTTTGCACTGTCATACAATCTTCATGCTGCAGATTTTAAGCTCGTTACTCCTGATACAAAAGTTTCCATTGTGTACGCTAAAGATGACCGGAAGCTGGACTCAATTGCCGCACATCTGCTTGCAAAGGATATTCAACGAGTCAGCGGGTATATGCCCAAGGTGTTCACTGATTTTAATCAGGCAAGCGGAAATGTTATTGTTATAGGCACCATTGAATCAGAATTGATCAGGCAGACAAGTAAGTCTCTGCCACAAACCCTATCAAATAAGTGGGAATGCTTTGGATATGAAGTTGTGAGTGGGAAACGGAATCAGAAAATCAAAAATATGCTGATCATAGCAGGTAGCGATTTGCGCGGAACAGCTTACGGAGTTTTTGGGATTTCTGAGAAAATTGGGGTATCACCCTGGTACTGGTGGGCCGATGTTAATCCTGCCAAGAAAAGCGAGCTCGTTTTAAATATCAACAACTTTATCTCTAAAGAACCAAGTGTAAAATTCCGGGGAATATTCCTAAATGACGAAGACTGGGGACTACAGCCCTGGGCAGCCAAAACTTTTGAGCCATACGGAGCGAGAGACATAGGTCCGAAAACCTATGCACAGATTTTTGAATTGCTGTTGCGACTGAAAGCGAACCTGATTTGGCCGGCAATGCACGAGAGTACCAAAGCTTTTTATCACTATCCGGAAAATAAAAACGTAGCTGCTGACTACGAGATCGTCGTCAGTTCATCTCACGCTGAACCCATGCTGCGAAATAACGTGGATGAATGGAACTTCAAAGCCTGGGGACCGTTTAATTATAAGACAAACAAGGCCAATATCTTAAACTACTGGGAAAGCAGGGTGCAAGAAAGTAAAGGCAATAATGTTATTTATACGATGGGTATGCGCGGCGTTCACGACAGTGGGATGGAGGGAGTGAAAACTACCCAGGAAGCTGTGCCTCTGCTCGAAGAGATTTTTGACGGACAACGTGCCTTGCTAAAAAAATATATTAACCCGGATATAGAAAAGGTTCCTCAAACCTTGTCTATATATAAAGAAGTGCTTGATATTTATGAAGCTGGCTTAAAAGTGCCGGAAGACATCACCCTAAACTGGCCCGACGATAATTACGGGTACATCCAGAGACTGTCAACTCCGGAGGAACGAAAACGAAAAGGTGGTTCTGGTATTTACTATCATGCATCTTACTGGGGACGACCACATGATTATCTATGGCTCCCAAGTGCCAACCCCGCTTTGATGAGGGAGGAAATGACTAAGGCCCATGAATTGGGTGCAAAAACAATATGGGTGCTAAACGTAGGGGATATTAAGCCCATAGAATACAATATGCAGCTTTTTTTGGATATGGCCTACAATGTAGAGCCCTTCAAATCTCCTGAGTATACGGCTGAACATCTTCAAAATTGGGCTGGCGACATCTTTGGGAAGTATAACGGACAGCAGGTTGCACAAATAATGCGTGCCTATTTTGATCTGGCATTTGAACGCAGGCCAGAATTTATGGGATGGAGCCAAACAGAACCCATTACTCCGGTGAAGTATAGCGATTACGTGCACGATAGATACGGCGATGAAGCGCAAAAGAGAATTGAGCGATACGAACAACTGGAGAAACGAGTTCAAGTGCTTAAGCCAGCCATTAACCCATCACTTGCAGATGCATTCTATGAACTGGTTGAATACCCGGTGAAAGGGGCCTCAAATATTAATAAAAAGTTTTTATATCGCGACAAAGCCTATTTGTATTCACTTCAGGGCAGGGCATCCGCAAAAAGATATCTTGACCTTGCTACAGAAAGCTATTATGACATTCTGAAAGAAACTGATTTCTACAACAATGAGCTGACTAATGGAAAATGGAGGTGGATGATGTCTATGAGGCCAAGAGACCTGCCTGTTTATGAGAAACCCAAGCTAAATCTAAGCAAAATGGAGATGCCTTATTTATTCGTTGCGAAGGCAGAAGGAAGTAAAGATGCCGGCCAGCAGCAAAAGTTACCGGCTTTTAACAGGTATTTGAAAAAGAAATACTTTGTTGATCTCTATTTAACAAACGATACCACTATTTCTTATGAGCTAAGCTCATCTGCGCCCTGGATCAGAGTAAGTAAATCAGCTGGTCTCCTTTCGGCGAAGAATCCTTCAGGAGAAGAGCGCCTTTGGGTAGATGTAGATTGGACTAAAGCGCCGGCTCAACTTGTATCGGGTTTTATTAAGGTGAAGGGCGGCAATGCAGAATATAGGATAGACCTCAGCGCAGATAATAGCGAGGTAAAAGAATTGACAGGATTTGAAGGCTTCATCGAGTCAGACGGCCATATTGCGATTAATGCTTCAAGCTTCAACAAAACAAACAATTCGGCAGACAGAAGATGGGCAGTTTTGGATGCAACAGCTGCAGACAGGCAATGGGTAGAGGCATTCCCTTTGTCAGCAAAAGCGGAAACAGATGAAATCCAAATCCTAAAAAATCCCTGCCTCGAGTATAACTTCTATAACTTCAGTTCTGCTGGCGCAACATTTAATGTTTATACCATTCCAACTCATCCTTTAAGTAATCAATACGAGATGCGTTATGCTGTGAGAGTTGACGACGGGCCAGTCAGTATCTTAAACTTTAAAACAGTTGGCCGGAGCCAGGAATGGAAAGAAAATGTTTTGCGGAATTATGCCATAAAATCTGTTTCTGTTCCACAATTAAAACCCGGAAAGCACAGGCTATCAATATATATGGTAGACCCTGGTGTGATTTTGGATAGGATATTTATAAGTTTAGATGGAAAGCAAGTTCCGTACAGTACAGTGGAAGAAACTTTGATTGGAAAAAATAAGTAATCATACTTCCTGAAATAAACAATGGTTGGAGAATTTGAATGTTTCGTGAAAGCTAGAGTTTAGTCGTAATTTTATTCCGGTTCTGGTGTCGCAATGTATGCCACCAGTAACAACAAAGATATACATACTTAGACCGAATTAAGAGAGGGAGTCTCACGAAGGCTTCCCTCTTTTTTTACGGCCAATTTCGCCGGGTTGGGACACATAAGTTTTCCAAAAAATTCCAACTAGTGATTTTGGTCATTTTTTTCCATTTGATTTATGTTCTCTTTTGTCAATAGAAGATAAAAATGTCTTTTATTATTAAAATAGAATTATAGATATGGAAACTATCCTTACTCTTGATGTAACGCAAATTGAACCCCGGTTTAAGCATCCTACCATTTTTGAGAAATTCGATTCTTTGGCTGCGAACCAGGCATTTATTATTCATAACGATCACGATCCCAAGCCGCTGTATTACCAATTGCTGGGAGAGAGGGGCAATGTATTTACCTGGGAATATCTTGAAAACGGCCCCGAATTTTGGAAGGTGAAGATTGGAAAAATAGATCCATCGCAACCCATTGAAACAATCGGAGAGATGGTGGCAAAGGATTACCGCAAGGCACAGGTTTTTAAGAAACTCGGCATAGATTTCTGCTGCGGTGGTAAAAAAACGCTTGACGAGGTTTGCAATACCAAGGGAATTGATGTAGAGAAAGTGAAAGCGGAGCTTGCATCGGTTCAAACCAACGAATCGGCTGCCGGTCAGGCATTTGATAAATGGGATATCGGATTTTTAAGCGATTATATCATCAACACACATCATGTTTATGTTAAAGAAAGTATTCCCTTCATTGGTGAATTGGCCAATAAAGTAGCGCGTGTGCATGGCGATCGCCACCCCGAAGTAATACAGGTTGCAGAGGTGTTTAGTCGTGTAGCAAAAGATTTCAGCCTGCATTTGATGAAGGAGGAAAATATTCTTTTTCCTTTTATAAAGCAATTAGCAGAAGCGGCCAATAGCGGTAAAAAGATTAGCCCTGCACCTTTCGGTACTCTAAATAATCCCACCCAAATCATGGAAGTGGAACATGAACAGGCTGGCGAGGATCTGGCGGAAATTCGCGAAGTCACTAACAATTATACCTTACCCGTCGACGCCTGTACCTCTTATACCATACTGTATAAAAAGCTACAGGAATTTGAGAACGATTTGTTTACTCATGTCCATTTGGAGAATAATATTCTTTTCCCCAAAGCTATCCAACTAGAGAAAGACTTAACGGAATAAGGATCAACGGTAGCGGCAGGTATGGAATTCTTTGATATTACCAACAAACAGGATTTTCTAAAAATGGAAATTCTCGAAGCGCTCCGGCTCGTAGTAGACCCCGAGCTGGAAATTAATATCATTGATATGGGATTAGTATACGGCGTTAAAATTGAAGAGGACGTGAAACGCATCCTAATTGAAATGACCCTATCGTCTCGGAATTGCCCTATGGGAGCAACTATAGTTACGGCCGTTGAGAATTGTCTTAGACACTCCTTTGCGCAATATACACCTTCCGTTAAGCTGGTTTGGGAGCCTGTCTGGTCTTTTGATTCGATCACGGAAGAAGGAAAACGCCTATTAGGATTTTAACATGAGCTGGATAAAACGTATCGATTTTAAACGCTGGGTCTTTGCTAATTTCTTAGTATTGGCGGCCTTTGGTACCCTGCTTCGCTACATGATGTGTTTTCCCTTCGGAAACTTAAAATACCTCTACATTTTGCATGCGCATTCTCATTTCGCTTTCGCTGGATGGATGTTCATAGCCCTAGGGATTTTAATCAGCAGAAAACTAGATGAGGAAATCTCCACAGCTTTCCGTTGGATATTATTACTTGCGCTGATTTGTTCCTTCGGTATGCTTATAAGTTTCTCTTTACAAGGATACAAGGCGGTTTCAATCATCTTTTCGACTCTTTTTCTTTTCGTTTCCTACTGGTTCGGGTATCTGGTGTATACGAGATGGAATACTAAGGACAGGGCTCTTTCAATAAAGCTTATAAAAGCAAGTGTTGGCTTTATGATGCTATCATCAATAGGTCCATTGGCGCTGGGCATCTTAAAAGCCACAGGGAATACAGGTTTCATTTATGAAAACGCAATATATTTCTATCTGCATTTCCAAATGAATGGCTGGATGGTTTTGGCAGCATTAGCGCTGATAGCCGGTAAGTTTTTAAACTTGAACTATAGGGGCCAAAAAGCAATTAATACATGGTTAAACACTTTTATTCTTTCAACCATTCCGCTTTTTCTGATATTCACCTTATGGTCTAAGCCAGCATCATGGGTTTTTCTGATAGCCTTTCTCGCTGCTCTGGTAAATGTCCTAAGTTGGTTTATAATCATTAGAAAACTTAAGAGCGCAGTTGAACCACTTCCTCTTCTTATCCGACTGGCCTTGATTGCAATTTCGGTTAAGGTAGTTTTTCAGGTACTGGTTTGTATTCCTTTGGTAGGCGAGTGGACTTTCCTCAACCGTAATCTGATTATTGGATACGTTCATTTGATTACCCTTGCTTGCGTTACGCCTGTTATTATCGACCAGTTTGTTCCAAATCCAAAGAAGATTGTTGATTGGTTTTATTCTCTACTAACAATAACCTACCTGGTACTCCTGTTTATACAGCCGGCATTAAGCCTGCTGCAAATAGCAATTCCATCATACCACTATTACTTACTAATCATCTCGGTTTTATACTGTTTGCTTGGTATTAGTTATTATATCCAAGTTTTTTACCCGCGTTCTACCTCCATTCTTCACACTAAATATTTAAATAAAATTGTATATGAAAACAACAACTAAGCTTTGGCTGGCTTTTGGGCTGGTGGTAAGCTTATCCTTTGCAGTGCTAATTTATTACGGGTTTGAGATTTATCAAAAAGCCCCCCCTGTGCCGGTAAAAGTTGTAACTACCGATAATTCCGAACTTTTTTCTGGCCAGGATATAAAAGACGGACAAAACGTTTGGCAAAGTATGGGCGGTCAGGAGGTAGGCTCGATCTGGGGCCATGGCGCATATGTTGCACCCGACTGGACCGCAGACTGGCTTCATAGAGAGGCTTTGTATATTCTTAACTTCTGGGCTCAGCAAGAGCATTCAAGCACCTACGACAAGCTGGACGAGGAAACAAAAGCAGGCTTACAAATCCGGCTGCAGAAAGAATTGCGCACCAATACCTATAATCCGGAAACCAAAGTTCTGACAATTTCTCCGCTACGGGCGCAAGCATTTGAATACTTACGCGGATACTATTCTTCGCTGTTTACTGACGATCCTGCATTTAATACGTTAAGGGATAATTACGCAATACCAAAAAATGCCATAAAAGATACGAACAGACTAAGGCAAATGAATACCTTTTTCTTTTGGGCCAGCTGGGCATGTGTAACTAATCGGCCCGGAGAAAATGTTTCGTACACCCATAACTGGCCGCCTGATAAGTTGATCGGAAATATTGCTACCGGTGATTTGATTATGTGGACCGGCTTTAGCGTAATTTTGCTTCTTTTAGGCATTGGCATCCTGGCATTTTATAACGCAAAGGCAAACGAAGCCGAATACGAGGAAGAGATACCCGAAACCGATCCTTTGATGAATCATTCATCAACACCTTCCATGCGGGCTACGCTCAAGTATTTTTGGATTGTATCGGCATTGATGCTGGTGCAGGTTATTCTCGGCGTTGTAACAGCGCATTTCGGTGTAGAGGGCGGTGGGTTCTATGGTATCCCGCTGGATGAAATTTTGCCCTATTCTTTAAGCAGGACCTGGCATGTGCAACTTGGTATATTCTGGATCGCCACTTCCTGGCTGGCAACCGGATTGTACATCGCACCGGCTGTTTCTGAATACGAACCGAAATATCAAAAACTAGGAGTTAATGTGCTGTTCATCGCTTTGATTGTTGTTGTGGTTGGATCCATGATCGGACAGTGGTATGGTGTAATGCAGCGCCTTGGTCTAGTCGAAAACTTCTGGCTGGGTCATCAGGGCTACGAATATGTGGATTTGGGAAGGTTATGGCAAATATTCCTGCTTGTTGGATTATTTCTTTGGCTATTCCTGATGGTAAGAGCTTTATTGCCTGCCTTAAGGAAGAAAACTGGCAGCCGCCATTTGCTTATTATGTTTGTCATCGCGTCTGCAGCAATAGCTATGTTTTATGCAGCGGGCTTAATGTGGGGACGACAAACCAATCTTGCGATTGCCGAATACTGGCGCTGGTGGGTGGTTCACCTATGGGTGGAAGGATTTTTTGAGGTGTTCGCAACGGTGGTTGCAGCGTTTCTTTTTGTAAGGATGAAGTTGTTACACGAAAAATCAGCGACATTGAATGTGTTGTTTGCTACAATCATATTCTTGTCTGGAGGTATCCTCGGAACCTTTCACCACCTATATTTTTCCGGAACGCCAAAGGCAATTATGGCATTGGGTGCAACCTTCAGTGCTCTTGAAGTAGTTCCATTGGTATTGATCGGTTACGAAGCCTATCACAACTATCGCTTAAGCAATAAAAGAGAGTGGGTAAGCGGATATAAATGGCCAATTTATTGTCTTATTGCCGTTGCATTTTGGAACTTTCTGGGCGCGGGGATTTTCGGATTTATCATTAATCCACCTGTAGCGCTGTATTATGTGCAGGGCTTAAACACAACACCACTTCACGGACATACCGCCTTATTCGGTGTTTACGGTGTTTTAGGGATCGGTTTAATGCTTTTCGTTCTAAAGGGCCTGTATCGTCAAAATGTTTGGAGAGATGGCTTAATTGGCTTTGCTTTTTGGTCAATTAACATTGGTTTGATGCTTATGGCCTTGCTAAGTTTGCTTCCTATCGGGATGTTACAGGCAGTTGCCAGTGTAAACGAGGGTATGTGGTACGCACGGTCGGCAGAATTTATGCAGCAGCCTTTAATGGAAACATTGCGCTGGTTACGAGCCATCGGCGATACAATTTTTGCAGTCGGAACAGTTGCCCTGGCACTGTTTGTAATTGGGTTAAAGTTTGGCTGGAGCTTTAAAAAAGGTGAGTTCGATATAAATAAATAAGTGTTGTTGAAAGCAGAAGTACCAGCTATGCTTCTGCTTTCTTTCTATTTTTATCGCTATACAAAGTACCGGAGAAAAGTATTTTTAAATTCTTAGATGATTTCAATCATTTCAGGAATGGATACACAAACTCATCTTTGCACACAAAAAACAGAATGATATTATACAAGCAATTCACCTTTGATTCAGCTCATTTTCTACCTAACCTTCCAGACGGACATCCCTGTAAAGAACTTCACGGACATACCTATCATTTAACCGTTTTTGTTGAAGGTGAGATACAAAACGAGAAGGGGTGGGTGCTTGATTTTAAAGATCTAAAAAAAGCTGTTAAGCCTGTTATTCAACAAATAGATCATAAATTACTTAATAATATAGAAGGCTTGCAAAATCCTACCAGCGAATTGATGGCCGTATGGTTATGGAGCCGCATTAAGCCTCACCTTCCCGAATTAAAGAGGATCGAGTTAAAAGAGACTCCAACTTCCGGGGTAATTTATGAAGGAGAATAGTTGTACAGCGCAGGTCTTTCCCATTTTAGCTTCTTTCCGAAGATTTTAGTGTTATCAGTCATTTTTACCGTCTCTAATTGGATAAGCCAGACATGACCTGGCTTTGCTAAGGCCAGCGGAAGTTTTTTATGATAGTACAATTCAGGATTTATATCATCGGGAAAGTCTTCAATAAGTATTCTTCCTGTAAACTGGATACCTTTTAAGGATATAAAATCAATTTTGTCTGGTAAAATGCAGCCCGCGATATAAGGATTGTTTGAAATTAGCTTCGAGTGATGAGTGTTTAACGAAGATTTAAAAAATAACAGATAGTTCTTTTCGTCAAATACATAAAAACAGTTAAAACAGTAGGGTCTGTTGTTTTCGTCAACACAGGCAATGCTAGCTATTTTATTGTCTTTTATAAAATTGCTGATGTCTTTTTCCATAGCCAAACATACAGTTTACCAGTTATTTGATTAATGTTTGCAATCATCAACGTATATGATTTGAAGCATCAAAACCCAGTTTCTGATTCTTTATATTGAAATGTGACAGTCGTCATTTTATTTGAGGGCAGATATTTTCTCTTTTGTAAGAAGTAATTGAACATGATAAATTTTCAAGTTAAAGACATAAACTCGCTTGTTCAGAATATCGAAATCCCTGATTATATCAATCTGAGTTTGATGGAAGTATTGAAGGCTTGGGGATATCCTATTGCCGCAACTTGCCGTGGTATAGCCCAATGCGCTACCTGCCATTTGATCGTTCTTAAGGGATTAGAACAATTGCCTGAACCAAACGACCGTGAAGTTGATACACTTGATCTGCTTCCTGATTCTGATTATAAAAGCCGGCTTGCCTGCCAGCTAAAAGTCGATAACCATTTAAATGACTGTGTTTTTGAATTAAAAGGAAGCAGAAGCCTTATTTGTGGAACAAGTGTCGTAAGCCCCCGGTCGTAGTTTTGGAAAATGTAATCGTAATTCGCGGACATGGAGTAATTTCAGTATCCGGTCACGACAAGCCTTCAGTTTTTGAAAGTTACTGGTCTGGAATCGCTAAATTTCATTGGGACGAGCATGTCACTGGTGCTTTGCAAACTGGTAGTGCGACGCTACTTGAACAAATTTCCGACGAGAACAAAGCCTTTCGTGGAGTCGACAGATCTGTTTTGATGGCTATTTATGCCGCAAGGCAGGCGATTGAAACGGCTGGCTGGAAAGGCGACAAAGGTGTCGGGGTTAACATTGGATCGTCCAGGGGCGCAACAGCCCTGTTTGAACATGCTATTGCAGAATTTCAGGTAAAGGGCACGGTTCCGGCATCCACGTCACCGGCTACAACTTTGGGTAACATATCATCCTGGGTGGCGCAGGATTTGAATGCATCGGGGCCGCTCATTAGTCATTCGGTAACCTGCAGTACCGGTCTGCAGGCAATCGCAAATGGTTTTGCCTGGTTAAGATCAGGTATGGCCGACAAGTTCTTAGTCGGTGCATCCGAAGCTCCGCTCACACCTTTTACCCTGGCGCAAATGAAAGCTCTGGGGATTTATTCTGTGGAAACTGACACATCATATCCCTGCAGGCCCTTGAACGCTGAGCAAAAAAATACCTTTGTTTTGGGCGAGGGGGCGGCTTTATTCGCTTTAGAGAAAATAGATAGAGCAGATTACAAAAAGGGCCTCGGACAGATAATTATTGAGTCGGTTGGTTTTGGTTTCGAGCAGATAAAAAGTAAAACGGGTATTTCGAAAGAGGGATTAGCGTTTAAAGTAGCTATGCAAAATGCGATAGACAAGGCACCGGATAAATCACCTATAGACCTTATTATTTTGCATGCTCCAGGCACTGTTGCAGGCGATGCCGCCGAGCTAGTGGCCATTGAAAGCGTTTTTAAGAATTCGGAAATGCCGGTTTTATGCTCACAAAAGTGGATGACAGGGCATACCCTGGGGGCTTCTGCTTGTCTAAGTCTGGATTACGCAATCTATATTTTAAAAACGCAGCACTATTTAACTTTCCCCTATTCCGCATTAGTTGATACCGCCAGAAATAGGCCCATTAAAAGAATACTTATTAATGCAGCAGGCTTTGGCGGCAATGCTGCAGCGATAATAGTAAGTTGTTTAAAATAGCTAAAATACCTTCCGGGCCCTCAATCACATTCCGGATTGTATAAGGGTCAGATCCAATTTTGCTTAGTTGCACGTAACTGTTCCATCGATGTTGATTGCGTGCGAGATGTAAGGAATTTCAACATTCAATCCCCTTGCCATCAAAAAGCTTCCGGCGATAATGAATAATATTGGAACCAACATTCCGGGCGTTCTAAATTTTCTAAAGACCAGGGGAGAGACGGCGGTTAAAAACAATAAAGGCAAGGTTCCCAATCCAAAAAATAACATTGAGCGACTTGATTCAAGAGCGGTATTTAAATTTATCGCCTGCGTGAGGGCAACATAGGTAACGCCGCAGGGTAGAAGCCCATTTAAAGATCCGGCGACAAAGGCACCATAAGGCTTGCTCATATATTTCCCTAACAATTTGGTAAGGAGTCCGATCAGTTTCGAAGAAACAATCTTGTTTCGTGTGAGGCGAACTCTAGTAAAATAATTTATTCCTGCAATCAGCAATAGCGTTCCTGTAAGCAACGACAAGGCTTGTTGCAAACCCAATAAGCTAAAGCCTTTACCTATCAAACCCAAAATCAGTCCCAAAAACCCATACATTAAAACTCTGCCTGCCTGGTAGAGGAATCGTTGCAAAATTGAGATCAAAAGTGATTCTCTGGAAAATGGTAGAGCTAAGATCAAAGGGCCGCACATCGATATGCAATGTACGCTACCGAACAGGCCGGTAAAGAAGGCTAATGCTTCAAAGCTCATGGCATTACAATTTCCTGTTCGAGCAGATATGTTTTACCCTTAACAATGTAGTTCATCGAAAGCATCCATGGCCCGCTTTTAAGGTCGCCTTCCAGAACTTTAACACTGTAATCTTCATCAGTTAAACGTTCCAATGCGGTATCCATTTTGGCATCAGAAAGGCGCTTGAAACTGAGCCTGCATTTTGCTGAATCAGCAAAACTGATTGAAAGCCCTTGGTCGTTTACATTAATAAGCGGCACCACCGAATCTGCCATAGCGCTTCGCTTCGCATCATATCTTTCATTGTATTTCAGACCCTGCTCGTAATAATCGTTTTCTATTAAAGAATCATCATTACTGAAAACCATTTTTATGCTTAATGTTATGATAAAGGCCATGAATAATGCCATTGCCACAACCAGTTTTGTTCCCCAGTTCATAATTACAAGTTAGGTGGTGCTATAAATACGGTACTCACTTTTTGAAGAAGCTTTCCTTCGGAGAGTACATCTAATTCTATTTCTGATTTGTATTTTGAGATATCCTTTTGCTGCCTCACAATAAAAAAAGTGATTTTGATGCTTTCACCTTTTTTCAGAGAATCTTCTTTACGGATAAACTGAATGCTCGTACCCTTTTCCACCGGGCGTAATTCAAATTTTATAGGGTAGGGAGTTTTATTGATAAACTCGGCATTGTACAGATTGCTTACGCTACCGTTACCGCGTTCCTGGTACAATGTTCCTCCGGCACGCAAAATAACAGTTTCTATGGCACTTCGGCTCATCAGCAAAACGGTGAGCAGAGATGTTAAAATTAGCAGAATTGCAGCATAAACATATACTCGCCTGCCAAAGCGGAACGCTTGTTTGCTTGTAATTTGCTCCTCCGACTTAAAGCCAATAAGCTTGGCTGGCCGGTTGATCTTTTCCATCACCATGTCGCAGGCGTCAATGCAGAGCGTGCAATTAATACACTCCAGTTGGGTGCCCTGGCGAATATCTATCCCGGTAGGACAAACCTGAACGCAAACACTGCAATCAATGCAATCTCCGAGGCCCTCCTGAACAGTGTCGCGTTTTAATTTACCCCGGGGCTCACCGCGTTCATAATCATAGGCCACAACAAGACTCTTTTTATCGAGCAACACACCCTGTAGCCGTCCGTATGGGCAAATAACGGTACACACCAATTCTCTTAATCGTGCAAAAACCAGGTAGAAAACTATGGTAAAAGCAATTATTGCCAGAAAGCCAGCAATATGCTCTTCGATGGGTTCACTGATGATTTTTATTAAGTTATCGGAACCTATAATGTAGGTCAGAAAAATATTGGCAATCAGAAATGAGATGAGCAGAAACAGGGAATGTTTGGCCGCTTTCTTAAAAACCTTTTCGGTGCTTAGGGGAGAGGCATCCAGCTTTCTCTGCTGTACAGCATCACCCTCTATCCAGTATTCGATTTTACGGAAAAGCATTTCCATAAATATCGTCTGAGGGCAGGCCCATCCACACCATACCCTGCCGAATACTACGGTAAACAGGATAATAAAGACCAGAAAAGTTAGCATCGCTAATGCGAAAAGATGGAAATCCTGTGGCCAGAAGATTACTCCGAAAAAAACGAACTTTGTTTCCAGAATATTGAACAGGATTAGCTGTTCGCCGTTGAGCTTAATGAAGGGACTGCTAAAAAGAAAGGCGAGGAAAAAATAGCTCAGCCAGTTGCGGTATTGATATAGCTTTCCCTTGATCTGCTTTGGGTATACCCATACGCGACTGGTGTTCTTAGAAGATGTATTTGTAGATTTTATGGTTCCCATCTGATCGTTTTCGCAAATCTTTTTAAATCAATTTATTGTGTGTCGAGCCAAATTGCCAAACTCTTAATCCTGCATCTTTCAAAACCTCGGTAAGGCTATCTTAACCTCTCGGGCTTACCGAGAGGATTTCGTGGAGTGTTTACCCGGCTTTTTTTACCTCCATAAACTCAGAGTGAAGCAACTTCGCCGGTTTCCTTAGTGCCTTGTGGTGCTTTCGCCCCCGTTGGGTTGCTTCCTTTAATGGATCTGATGAAATTCGCCACGTCAGAAATCTGCTTCGGACTCAAAGTCTTTCCCCAGGCTATCATTCCTTTCTCCGGGATACCATATTTGACTGTCTTGAAAATCTCGTTAATTTTTCCTCCGTGCAGCCAGTACTCGTCTGTTAAATTAGGACCTACAATTCCCTGACCTTTATCGCCATGGCAGGCCACGCAATTAGCATTGAAAATTACCTGACCGGATGCAATAACAGCTCCATCGGTGCTCTCCTTGACTGTATTCTCATCAATCAGGTTAGCAGATTTTGCCAGGTAAGCCTTTTTTGAAAGTTCTGCGTTTTCTATTTCTGCTGCATATTCCTGATCCTGCAGTTTTCCCCAGTTGAATACGTGATAGTTAAGCATGTAACCAACTGCAATAGCAATTGATGTATAAAACAAGTACATAAACCAAGCGGGAGTGGGGTTGTCGAGTTCAGAAATTCCGTCAAACTCGTGCTCAAGCATTATGTCTTTTTCCTCTTCTATCGGCTTTAATCCCAATACTTTATTCAGGATGCCATGTTTGCTTTTTTTAAGCGTTACCCACTCGTGATACTCTAAAAGTTTTTCTTCCTGTTTCACAAAAGGTGTCGGATTCAGCAATTCTTTTGAAAGCTTCTGAAAGGTTTTAAGCAAGGTTACTGCCACCAATAACAATAACAGGATCATGGCAACTAAAGCGATGATAAACAGTTCCTGATACAGGTCACCCGAGCCAATAGTGCTTAGGGCTTTTTGTTCTGTCTGTGAAAAGGTTGCGGTACTTATAAATAAACATAGAATTGCGGATACTGGTGCTTTCATATATTCTCCTGATTTTTATCATTAAGTGGAAGTTCGCTCATGTGTTGTATATGTTCTTTGTTCATTCTGAATAGCATCACCGCTACCAGAATAAAGAATATCAGGAAGATCCAGAGAGAAGTAATCAAATAGACATTGCTATCTGTAACAGTACTTAGAAATTGCTTAAACATCGTCTTATTGTGAAGTAAAAAGTAACAAGTAAAAATTCCGTGTTTATTCGATATTAGCTGTTTTGCTGGCTTTAATGTCGGTACCCAGGCGTTGCAGGTAAGCAATTACAGCTACTATTTCCCTGTCGCTTTTTATCTTGATATTATCAGCGGCAAGGTTTTTTGAGATCATTTCAGCCTGTTCCCCCAAGTCTTTATTAGCCCTCTCTTCGTATCCTGCTTCGTACGGAACTCCAAGGCTGCGCATTGCTACGATTTTTGACGGAGTTGTAGTGATATCCAGCTTCTGATCAATTAACCAGGTATACGACGGCATGATACTGCCCGGCGACATAGTTGTCGGATCCATCAAATGGTTAAAATGCCAGGCATTCGAATACTTACCGCCTACGCGTTGCAAATCAGGTCCGGTGCGTTTAGAGCCCCATAGAAATGGATGATCATATACAAATTCTCCAGCTTTGCTGTATTCACCGTAGCGCTCGGTCTCAGAACGGAAGGGCCTTACCATTTGCGAATGGCAGTTCACGCAGCCCTCTCGGATGTAAATATCGCGTCCCTGCAATTCAAGCGGAGAGTATGGTTTTACACTAGCAATAGTTGGAATGTTAGAACTTACCAGGAAGGTGGGCATCATTTCGATCATTCCCCCGATCAGGATCGCAATAAGCGACAGTACCAAAAATCTCATAGGTTTGCGCTCCAATACCCTGTGCCAGGTTTTTTCGCTTGCATGGGGCACAAATGTTGGAGGCAGTGGCATTGCTTCTGCAGCTTCGTTAGCCAGCAGAGAACCTTGCGCAACAGTTTTTAAGAGATTATAAGTCATTAATAAAGCCCCTGAGAGGTATAAGGCGCCTCCGATGGCGCGATACATATGCATCGGGATAATTTGTAGAGTGCTTTCTAAAAATCCTGGATGCTTTAGCATTCCCTCCGGGGTAAATTCTTTAAGCATTAAACCCTGAGTAAAGCCTGCCCAGTACATCGGGATGGCATAGAAAAGAATTCCAAAAGTCCCGATCCAGAAATGTACACCGGCAAGTTTTTTCGAGTAAAGCTCAGTCTGATATATTCTTGGAATCAACCAGTATAAAATTGCAAAGGTTAAAAAGCCGTTCCATCCTAATGCGCCAACATGTACGTGGGCAACAATCCAGTCGGTATAATGCGCAATGGCATTAATTTGCTTAAAGGCCAGCATCGGACCTTCGAAAGTTGCCATCCCATAGGCGGTTAAGCCAACTACCATAAACTTCAGTGTGGCATCGTCGCGAACTTTATCCCATGCTCCGCGAAGAGTTAATAAGCCGTTGATCATTCCTCCCCAGCTTGGCGCAATCAGCATAATAGAGAATACAACACCCAGCGATTGAGCCCACCCCGGAAGGGAAGTGTAAAGTAAATGATGCGGACCTGCCCATATGTAGATAAATATTAAAGACCAAAAATGGAGGATACTGAGTTTATAAGAATATACAGGCCTGTTAGCCATCTTTGGCAAGAAGTAATACATCATCCCCAGGTATGGAGTGGTCAGGAAAAATGCCACTGCATTGTGCCCGTACCACCACTGTACCAGGGCATCCTGCACACCGGCATATAGATAGTAGCTTTTAAAAGCCGAAATTGGTAATTGGAAAGAGTTTACTATATGAAGCACCGCTACGGTTACAAACGTTGCGATATAAAACCAGATCGCAACATACATATGCTGTTCCCGCCGCTTGATAATTGTACCAAACATATTGATACCGAATACAACCCAAATCACTGTGATAGCAATATCTATAGGCCATTCCAATTCAGCATATTCATGTGAGCTTGTAATCCCAAGAGGTAATGTAATGACGGCGGAAATAATAATAAGCTGCCAGCCCCAGAAATGTATCTTACTTAGAACATCGCTAAACATTCTTGCTTTGAGTAAGCGTTGCAATGAATAGTACACTCCCATAAAAATCGCGTTCCCTACAAAAGCAAAAATTACGGCATTGGTATGCAGTGGCCTAATCCTGCCAAAGGTGGTGTATTGGTTGCCCATGTTCATCGAAGGCTTAAATAATTGAGTAGCCACCAGCAGCCCCACCGTCATACCGATAAGGCCCCACACCACCGTGGCGATACCAAAGTTTCTTACAATCTTGTTGTCGTAACTAAATCTCTCAAGCTGCATAAATTGAATAAATTTTACGGGGGTAAAAATATTCCGATAATAGAAGTTGCTGAGTGACGTATGTTTTGTGAAATAGTGATGTTGATCACAATTTTATAAAACAGGGGAGATGTGTTGTGTAGTGATGGCGCTCTAAGAATGACGACGAACTGCTTAAATCAAGTCGAAAGCCCTTGCATATTGATTAAGGTCGTAATACGAGTTGGTGCCGAGCTTCTTTTTTATATTCTTTTTATGGGTTTCAACCGTATGCAGGGAAATAAACAGAGTCTCAGCAATTTCCGCGGTGCTTTTATCCAGGGCCACCATGCCGAGGATCTCACGCTCGCGTTTAGACAAGCTGCTGAATCGTTTAAAGTTTTTACGTAGAAAGTTGTTTTCGGCTAGTAACCTTTCTGCTTTTGCAGTCATGTGATGCATCGAATCTATAGGAAGCACTATAGTTACCACAAGCAAGGGCTTTCCATCGTGGTCGCGGGCCAAAATTCTCACACCACCAAAGTACCAGTTCCATTCGCCATCAGGTGAGAAGCGGACCTGATGAAAATGACAACAAATGTCCTCCGTATTATTTCCTTGCAACAAACCCAAAATCTTTGGAACATAATCATCCGCGTGTTCCTTATTGAAATAGGTAGAGAAATACTCCTCACTGGTCAGCTCTGTAACCTCTTTTAAAGATAGTCCGAGAAGATCTAAGCCACTCCGGGACATCCACGCAATTGACCAATCTCTTAAATCATGAACTATTACAACACCCGGCATCTTTTCTGCCGCTTCTGAAAATGCTCTTACAGAATTTGTTATCTGATCTTGAATCGACAAATCTCTCATGGTTAATTCCGGACAAGTTAAAGATTTCAGACAAAATATCCGACTGCTTGTTCCGAACCGGGCCCGGCACTTCGTGGCAGATTACCTTACGAAAGCTC
>CAMLLO010000049.1 GCA_946480915.1 uncultured Sphingobacteriaceae bacterium
GGAGAGGGTGTTGGCGCTTTAGCCGGTATGATGCTTTAGATGCTTTAGGAGGTAAGTTGTATGCACTTTAGTGACAATCCTAACTTAAGAAATTCATTATTAAAACGATTATCGCTCTCACACCTGACTCTGGATATCTTCTCCTTGAGGAGAAGGGTGTTGGCGCTTTAGCCGGTATGGTGTTTTAGGAGGTAAATTGTATGCGCTTTAGTGACAATCCTAACTTAAGAAAATCATTATTAAAACAATTATCGCTATCAAACCTGCCTCTGGTTCCCTTCTCCTTGAGGAGAAGGGTTAGGGATGAGGTGATGCGATAACGTGGATCACCTGATTGATTCAAGGATCTTATTAGTACTCCTATAGAAGTGAGCTATTTAGGCTTTTTTTACCTTAATCGCATTCAGCCCTTTTTGTCCCTGCTCTGTTTCAAAACTTACGCTATTGCCTTCTTTAACAGGGTCAATTAGGCCATTGATGTGGAAAAAAATGCCTTCCTGAGTTTCTGAATCCTTAATAAAACCAAAGCCCTTAGACTCATTAAACATAGTAACAATACCTTTTCTCACCGTATCGTGAGGTATGGCTTCTTGTCTTGCTATGCCGATCTGGATGTCCTCAGAATTGATTTCTTTCTTTTTCTTAGTTGCATCCGGAGGAGTTGAGGTAATATTCCCGTTCTCATCCACATAGGCGAACATTTCTTCCAAACTTTTACCTTTGGTTACATTAGCCTTGCGATCTTGCGCCTTTTCCAGCTTATCCTTAGCCTTCTTTAGTCTTTTTTTCTCTTTTTCTTTTTTATTGAAAGTCTCTGATGATTTTGCCATAATTTTTAGTTCAACAAAGATATCATATATGTTTTACACGGCCCTGCATAATCTTCTCTAATCGTTTGTAATGATGACAAGTCAAGTTTAGTGCCAATTTAGATTGTTTAAAGAGCGATACAATCGCTGTTCCCGCTTCAAGAAATCCATCAGAATTATCTAAACCATGTACTAAAACAAGCTGCTTTGTTCCGCCACCGGCCCCTTTAGTTCTTGTTCATATGCACGTATCAGCATGATTAAGTCAGTCCCGTATTGTGTTGCCTTCGGTGGGCCGACCCCTTTAACACTGCTCAAAGCTTTAATGGTTGCCGGTAGTTTTTCTGCAATGGCAGCAAGAGTTTTTTCCGAAAAAATCATACTAGGCATAAGCTTTTCATTCTCAGCTGTCTTATCTCGCCAGCTTAATAATTGCTCGAAGAGTTTTTCATTAGGTTTTGCATTCAGGGCCTTAAGATAGGAGTGATCCTGATTGCTGATTTTATCTTTGCTAAGCGATAAATAAGCCGATGTTGTAAATAGATTAACAGAGAAATACTCTAAAACCCTGATGCGCTGCATTAACCAGCTTATTAATTGATCTGCCTTTTTTGCTTTGTCTTTTGATTGTTCTATAAAAACCGGTAGCTGCTTGTGTAAGCTTTCGGTTATAGGCTTCAGTTTATCAAGAAAATACAAAGCCGCGGGCTGACTTCGTTCGGCATTAAGCTGTTTGATGAATTTTTCAGCTACGTCTAAAATCTCTTTTTCAAAACTGGGAAGCATGCTTTGAAAGCCCTGCAACCTCGATTGAAGCGGCTGAAAATTGAATAATTCGCTCAGTAAGAATAAACGGTATTGTTCTTGATCGTTTTCGAGCCTGCTTTTATCCGCCTCAAGTGTTGTTGCCATTTGGTTGAAACGGGCGACTGCCGGATCACCAATAATATTGTGAACCGATATCGGATTACGTAACACCATGCCCGACAAACTGCGGCAACGGCTTAGGGCCACATAGGCTTGTCCATGTGTAAAAGCTTCAGAAATATCAATAATTGCTTTATCAAAAGATAATCCCTGACTCTTGTGTATCGTGATGGCCCAGGCTAGCTTTAAGGGTATTTGGCTAAAGCTGCCTGCATTTGTTTCATTAATGTAATCGCCATCCATCTGGTACTTTATGTTGGTCCATTGTAATGCCTCAACCGCTATTTCCCTATCCGCAGAGCCACATTTAACATATACCGTGCGGTCTTCAACTTTAACCACTGTGCCGATTTTGCCGTTGTAGTAAAGCTTTTCGGCCGAGCTGTCATTTTTAACAAACATTACCTGCGCTCCAACCTTTAGCTTCAGAGTGGTTTCGGTGGGATAAGCATCTTTGGGGAAATCGCCGCTTATCGTAGCTGTGAATTCATATTCTTGTCCGGCTAAGGCTTCTATATATTCATTGTTAATTTGCTGAGCGATGCCATTGTGAGTGGTTAAGGTAATATATGGGTCTTCAGCACTTGGCCGGAAACCGGGCTTGTATCTGGCATTGAGCAATTCAAGGCTGGATGGACTAATCACCTGGTTGCGAACCTCGTTTAAGATATCAACAAAATCCTGTTCTTTCTGACGAAACACATGACTCAGCTCTATCCTGACATAAGGCGCTTTCTGCATCACCAGGCTGCTAAAAAAGTATGGACTTGAATAATACTGCCTTAGCATGGCCCATTCATCATCACGAATAATTGGGCTCAGCTGCGACAAGTCTCCGATGAGTAAAAGTTGTACGCCGCCAAAGGGGTAGGAGGTATCTTTAATAGTGCGCAATGTCAGATCAATCTGGTCCAATACATCCGGCCGTACCATACTTACCTCGTCGATAATTAACAGTTCCAGGCTGGCAAGCAACTCTTTTTTTTCGTCGCTATAATACACTTCTTGTTTAGCCTTGCCTGAAGGGATGATAGGGCCGAAAGACAATTGAAAAAAGGAATGGATGGTCATGCCGCCTGCATTAAGCGCGGCCACGCCTGTAGGCGCCACAATAGCCAGCTTCTTTTTTGAAGTTTGCCGCAGATTTTGTAGAAATGTGGTTTTGCCTGTGCCCGCTTTTCCTGTTAAAAAAACCACCGTATTGGTAGTTTCCAGATAGTCGTAGGCTAATTGCATCTCCGGATTTGTTTTGTTCATTAGAAGACACCAGTCGAATTTCCGCGGTGATTGCAAAGATGGGAGCTTTTTCTGTTTAATACTAAAAATTATAGTAAAATTAGTTTCGTGCAGAGCCAATATATCCGCTAGTTGTGGGCTGGTTTAGCTTGATTGTTTTTGAGAGAGCGTTAATAGGGTGAATGCAGGGTTGAATGGAGAAGCGATGAAGTAGCATTAATCTGCGCAACCCAAATGAATTTAGGGCTGTGCTGATTTGTGCTGAAGTCGCCCTCATAGCCGGGCGGTGGCCTAGTAACTTTTCCTTGATGAAAAGTCACCAAAAATCAAGAACAGAAATAAGCTCGGCCGCTTTTCTTTTCGGGCCACCGCTCGGGCTTCGGTCACTTGAGAATGATTATGTTCTGTTTGGTTTCATGGATGTTGCTGTTCGCCTGTATATTGGTTAGCTAAAGCGTCAAATACATCATGTAGGACGGCCTTAGATCGAGAGAGCGTTAATAGGGTGAATGCAGGGTTGAAAAAAGAATGGAGAAGCGATGAGGTAGAATTATTTATGCAGTTTAAGGTGTTAAACTTATTTCTGTGCTGATTTGTGCTGAAGTCGCCCTCATAGCCGGGCGAAGGCCTAGTCCTTTTTTCCTTGATGAAAAAAGGACCAAAAAAATCAAGAAAAGAAAGATGCTCGGCCGCTTTTCTTTTCGGGCCACCGCTCGCGCTTCGGTCATTTGAGAATGATAATGTTCTGTTGGTTTTCATGGGTTTGCGAGTTCCAGCTTGGTGGATAGTAAGAGGCCAAATGCATCATGCCGGGACGGCCTCAGAGGATTGAGCGTTAAGAAAGGTTGAAAGAAGGCTTAGACGGACAGAACATTTACGACAAAAGCAAAGCAATTGTGCTGATTTGTGCTGAAGTCGCCCTCATAGCCGGGCGAAGGCCTAGTCCTTTTTTCCTTGATGAAAAAAGGACCAAAAAAATCAAGAAAAGAAAGATGCTCGGCCGCTTTTCTTTTCGGGCCACCGCTCGCGCTTCGGTCATTTGAGAATGATAATGTTCTGTTTGGTTTCATGGGGGTTGCAATTTCCGGCTTGGTGGATAGTGAGAAGCCAATGCATTATGCGAGACGGCCTCAGAGGATTAAGCTTTTAGCTCAAAACTCGACAGCCTTGATTTTTGTTTCTTTCATCTAAGGAAAAGAAATAAGCCACCGTGGCTATGAGCAATTCGCGAATGTTCAGTGTACGTTCAATTCAGCTGCAGACGGATCCTTTCAGATATTTGTGAATAATGAGCTGAATATTACAGCAGGCACATCCCAAAGGATTTCCTATTTTTGCGACCATCTTCATAAAATGCCATCATCCGCTAATCAGATTTTAAAAAAATATTTCGGATACGATACCTTCCGGGCGCAGCAGGAAGAAATCATACAGCAGGTAGTTGCTGGTCGCGATGTATTGGTTTTGATGCCAACTGGCGGAGGTAAATCTGTGTGTTACCAAATTCCGGCATTGATGCTGGATGGCATTTGTATTGTAGTTTCTCCACTGATATCTTTAATGAAAGACCAGGTTGATGCTTTAAGGGCAAACGGCATCGCGGCAGCATTTTTAAATAGTTCGCAATCGCAGGAAGAACAGCAGAGTATTTTGGAATCCTGTTATAAAAAGGAAATAGGCTTGCTGTACGTTTCGCCGGAAAAGTTAATTTCAGACCTGCAGATGATCACTCAAATGGCTCAACCTTCGATGTTTGCTATTGATGAAGCGCATTGTATTTCTTCCTGGGGACATGATTTCAGACCGGAATACACACAGTTAGGCTTGCTCAGAAAAAAATTCAGCCATGTTCCCTTTATCGCTTTAACAGCCACGGCTGATAAAATTACCCGGAAAGACATTCTTAAACAGCTCAAATTAAATTCGCCCGGCGTTTTTATCTCTTCATTCGACCGGAAAAATTTAAGTCTTGATGTGCGTATCGGGGTAAAAACAAAGGAAAAGCTCCAGGAAATAGCCGCCTTTATCGATATGCGAGAAGATCAAAGCGGAATCATCTATTGCCTGAGCCGTAATAATTGTCAGGATGTGGCCGAAGCATTGAGAAACTATGGCATCAATGCCGCTTACTATCACGCCGGAATGAGTGGAGATGCCAGGGCAAAAGTTCAGGAGGATTTTATAAATGATAAACTGCAGGTAGTTTGCGCAACCATTGCCTTCGGAATGGGGATCGATAAATCGAATGTTCGATGGGTGATACACTATAATCTGCCGAAAAATATGGAGGGTTATTACCAGGAGATCGGACGGGCCGGCCGCGATGGTCTCCCATCCGAAACTATCCTGTATTATAATTACGCAGATCTAACGATGCTGAATAAGTTTGCAGCTCAAAGTGCCCAATCGGAAATTAACTTAGAAAAGCTAAAACGTATTCAGCATTATGCCGAGGCTGATTTTTGCCGGCGTAAAATTCTGCTGAACTACTTTTCTGAAAGTCTGGAAGAGAACTGCGGCAACTGTGATGTCTGTAAAAATCCGCGAAAGCACTTTGATGGAACAATTTTGGTGCAAAAAGCATTGTCGGCAATTTACCGGATAGGAGAAAAGGAGGGAGCAAATATGGTGATCGATGTTTTGCGTGGCTCGCGTAAAGCAGAAATAATTCAAGCCGGTTATGATACCTTAAAGACGCACGGAGCCGGCGCAGAGATTGGGGCGGTCGACTGGCAACGCTATCTGATGCAGATGCTGAATCTGGGGATCATTGAAATGGCCTATGATGAAAATTTCGCTCTGAAGATTACCCTTTTGGGCCAGGACATCCTTTTCGGTAGAAAAACTATAGAGTTGACCGTACTTCAACCTTTGGTAAAAGTTGAGAAACCGGCAGAGAGAAAACGCAGCAGGGTTTCGGTTAAACCGGAGGAAGATTTATTTAGTCGCTTAAAACAGGTTCGCATGCGTTTTGCAACTCAGGAAGATGTACCGGCTTATATCATTTTCAGTGATGCAGTATTGCAGGAAATGGTTAAGGAGAAACCTCTAACGGCTGAGGAGATGATACAGATCCCAGGTATCGGAGAACATAAGATGTGGAAATATGGTCAGGCTTTCCTGGATACGATCAGCAATTTCCTGGATGGAAGCAATTCTAAAAAACCGAAGGTGGATACCTACCAGGATACTCTTGAACTATTAAAAGCGGGTTTGACTCCGGCACAAGCCGCCGAAAAAAGGGGACTTCATGAAACTACAATCTACTCACACATTGCCTACCTGTACATCAACAAGAAAATAGGCAGCATTTCATCTTTAGTCTCCGATGAAGAAGTAAGAATTGTGAAACAGGCAATTGACATTACAGGCGAAAGTAAAGCTTTAAAGCCTTTGTTTGATTATTTGCAGGAACAAATACCCTATCATAAAATTCGTTTGGCTATGGCTGTACTCGAGCGGAAGAAAATGGTGCTGGACTGATGTTCAAGTCATGTATCACCGTGACCTACATCATTCTTTAATCGTACAAAGCGAGCTTAATTTGTAGGAATCTAAATAAGTGTTATGGAAAATTTTACAATAATAAGCGAAGATCAGTCAGAGCTTGGCGATGATAAAAATGTATCTGGGTTTGTAGACTGACAAAAGGTTTCAGAAGTTTCTATATCCTACAAAAAAACGGTTTGTTGGTTAGTAAAGTGCTACTCCCCGACTTAAATTTGTTGTCCCTGGCTTTAAGTTTCAGCCTCAGTTCTGCATTAAGTCGGTCGAGGAAGTGAAAAAGAAGTATTTCGGCACCCTCATCAACATAAAATCCTATTTTAGCAGATCGAAATAAAGGCACTTCCCTAAGTTTTATGAAGCTAAATGTCATCTTCAGCTTTCTGCTGATTTTTCTGATCTATAGAACTAATGCCCAAACATCGAGGGCGCTTGCCCCAGAAACTGTGAATTATAAAACTGGAAAAGGAATGCCGCAATTCCCTGGTGGTTTGGATGCGTTCCTTTCTTATGTGGAAAAGAACATGAATTGGAGTGAGGATCTATATGAGAATATATTTTCAAGCTTAAAATTGCGCTTTTCGTTTGTGGTTGACCCCGCGGGCCGCGTGACCGACATAAACGTGCTGAAGCATCCCGGCTTTGGTACCAGAGAAGAGCTGATTCGTGTTCTTCGTAACTCTCCAAAATGGAAGCCGGCTTTGATAAACAATAAGAAAGTTAATGTACGATACGTGCTTGAGATTCAAGTACCGCCGCCTCCGATTGCAGAGATGGAACCTAAGAGTAAATTGAATAGAGTGGATGTAGAACCAGAATTTCCTGGAGGAAGGGATGCTTTTCTTAGTTACGTCAGGAATAATTATCATTGTACACATTACGTTTACAGCCAGATCAGTAAAAATGGTTCTCCTACAATCGAAGTGTCATTCATTATCGATACAGACGGTTGTGTAGTCGATACCAAAATACTTACAGATCCCGGCTTTGGCGCCGGAGAAGAACTGTCCCGCGTATTTCAACACTCGCCAAAATGGAAGCCTGGAATGCACAATAAGCGGCCGGTCAGGGTACAATATAACATGCCATTGAAGATCTATCCTCCAGATTTGTCGACCATCCCGAGTGATACTGCACAGGTACTTTTCGTCTTGCCATTCAATAACCGTATCAGCCGGGATGTTAAATTGCCGATTGTACACTTTTCGAAAGAGAAATATGTGTTTTCTGAGCGGGTAAGTGCATGCAATTCCGATAAACTCATTTTCGAGTTCGAGAAACGCGCCCTAAGTGACCGGTATACGATTTTAGAACAGGTGAAAGGTTGCATGCCTGCCGACACACTGCGTAAACTTCAAGGTCGGGTAGCGATACAATTGCTTGTAGACACTTCAGGTAGGTCTTGTCTAACCTCGTATTCCCATACGGTAAATGTACCTTACAAAGCATTGCCGCTAGGTGAAGCGCTCACAGAAAAAATTAAATGGACCGTATTGCCCGATAAATCAGGTAAGAAAGAGCCCGTAAATGTGTTAATGGTATTTACCTTCACCAATGATAGGATTATTTATCAGCATGTTAGTTTCAACCCAGGTTCGAGCGCCCTTAATGAGATTGAAATTGCCGAGGTCGCAAAAGTTGGAAGATATTAACTTTTTCCCAAAAGGGAGACACAGCCACTTTGCGCAGAGAAGTTTACGCAGCGCGGCTAAGCCAAGATTGCCTGTGGAAGTGACATGCATGGGAGCAGGTTAGAAGCTAAATAAAGTCTTACCTATAGTTGTTGCAAGGCTTGTTTTACAGTGTCCTTGTTGGGTTTAGAAATGGGGATCTTTTCACCAGAACTCAACAGCAAAATACCGCCGTCTTCTTTAAGCCAGCTTTTTACAAACTTTGGGTTTACTAAATGACTTTGGTGGGTTCTTAAAAATCCGTTGGGGCGCAGTAAATCTGCATATTCTTTAAGCGATTTAGAAACCAATATTTTTTCCTTATTAGCCAGGAAGAAGTAAGTATAAGTATTATCGGCTTCGCAACGGATAATTTCTGATAAAGCAACATACCTGATTTCGCTTTGCATCTGGAGGGCAATTTTGCTGACGTTCGTTTCGGGCTTTTTCAGTTGTTGCAGTAAAAAGTCGAGCTGTGATGTTTGTATTCGTTTTGCCAGTTTATGTTCGGCTTCATTCACCGCATTTATCAATTCTTCAATATCAATGGGTTTTAAAAGATAATCTAAGGCGGCAAATTTTACAGCTTTAATACCATATTGGTCGTAAGCGGTAACAAAAATAACCTCGAAATTACGCATTGGAAGGAGTTTTAGCACATCAAAACCCGTTTGTTCGCCCATTTGTATATCCAGAAATACTAAATCAGGTAAATATTTTTCAATAGCATCAACCGCATCACTTACATTTTGCGCTGTTGCCATTATAGTTACCTGCGGACAGTGCTTTTCTAGCAAAGTCCGTAGGTTTTCTAAGTTGGAAATTTCATCATCTATTAAAATTGCCCTCATCATATTATAGCCAATCGGTTAATGTTAAGCTTATTTTTGTCCCCTTAGTGCTTGATTGTATATCTAAAGTAAAGCGGTTTTCTTTATAAATGCTGTTCAACAGTGCTATTCTACTTTCACTTAGTTGCAGGCCCAAACCATTGTTCCTTTTTTCTGTGTCAAATCCATTTCCATTATCGGTAACGGTTAAGATCAAATCATTTGCTTGCTTACTAAATGTGATAATAATGTTGCCCTCGCTAGCTTTTTTCGCTATGCCGTGTTTCACCGCATTTTCTACAAAAGGTTGTAGCAGCATACTTGGTATCTCTATGTTATCTAAATCTAAGTTTTCGGAATGATTAATTTCGTACTTAAAACCGAACCGCAATTGCTCCATCTGCAGATAATCGTCCAGTAAAGTTTTTTCTTGCGATAAATTAATCAGTTCTTTATCATCCAATACGTTACGAGTTAACCGGGCAAATTTAGAAAGGTATTTATTGGCATTGTCTATTTCGTTTTTGTTCATTAAGTTTTGAATGCCAGAGAGCGCATTAAATAAAAAGTGAGGGTTTAATTGGGACCGAATGGAGTTAAGTTGGAGTTTTGCAATGTTTTTTTGCTGCTCTTTTTCTGCAAGCCTTTTTTTGTTTCTTTTTTTGACGAAGTAAAGGATAACAAGAAAGGCTAATCCAATAATAGATGCCGCGATAAGCGTATAGATAATAAGTTCTTTTCTGGTATAAGCTTCTTCATCTAAAGTTATGGAAAGTGTGTATCTAGCGGTATATTTTTCCAGTTCTTCTGGCGAAATATCAAATGGACTAAATGATGGTTGAATAATAATTTCATAATCTCCCGATTTATTGAAAATGTTTTTGTCGATGTTTACCTCAGGTAAAGGCTCATGTTTAATGTAATAGCCATATTGCCAGGCAGTTGATTCGAAAATTATTTTATTTGTTTGCTTGTCTTTTATGGAGATGTGATAAACATAGTCTATATCTGAATTGTCTTTTACTATAGTTAGTTCGTCGTCTTTTTTAGCGAAAGTAAGGTTTGTTCTTTCTTTTGGATCGACTATGCGGCGGTAATCAACGCCGAGATCAGTTGCGAAACGCTTTATGTAAGCTTTGATTTTAGCTTTCGGAATAGGTTTGCCGTAAAAAACAGATTTATCAATATGCTGAGGTTTTTCGATGCTATAAACCAGTGTAGTAATAGTTTTACCTTTTATAGGGAAAATGCCGAGAATGGTAGAGTTGAATACTTCTTCGTCCCCAGCGTGGGCATCTTTTAGTCGCGCTTTGTTAATCGGTTTGTTTACCACTATCGGCTTGCTATCTACCAAAATGGTATATCGGAAGTGCTGAGCCCTGATATTTTTTCTAAAATAAATCTGAATACTTACATAGTTTGCGTCTGGTAAATAACTAAAATAAGTATTGGGTTGGTTAGGGAATGTCATGCTGTAATAGACGTTTTTGGCTAAGCTATCTACACGGAAAAGAAGTTTTCCTCCGCCAGCGTACGTTGTGGGAGAAAGGCTGATGCCTTTTTGTGCATTTACTGTAGATAGCGCAATAATGAAGCTGAGGAATATGAAGATGATTTTTTTCATAATGTTAAGTTTAATTTTCATCAAACTTGTGGCAATAATAACCAAACTAAAACCATAAAACAGGAAAGGCAGTGTTTGAACTAGTAGATGTATTGTTTTGTGCAGTATTTGAATATTGCCGATAGAGAAGCCTTTTTTTAAACCCATCTGTCTAAAACGATGATACGTGATACTGGTCCAGTGAAAACGGAAGATATGGGGCCGCTTTTCAGATGCAATAATAAGGTAGAAAGGTTAGAATATAAGCACTGCATCAATCATTAGAAAGAAAGCGATTGTGAACTCATAAAAAATCCCTTTTCTAACCATGTCTGCGAATTTTGGCTCTGTCATATTCATTACCCGCTTGCAAGTTGATACACGAAAAAAAATAATCTTGCATATCCTCAGGCACTTAAACATTCCGGCAGCAGTTTACGAAACTTGAGTTTGAATCTCACGTATCGATCGCGAATATGAAGACTATCCAAAAATTAGTACTGCTTTCCTTTTTTTTCTCCGCAACTTTTTCTGATTCATTTGGCCAACAAGCTGAAAAGAAAGTTTCACCCTTTCGTCTTTTAATCCGGGGCGGCCTTGAATATGGCGGTGATGATGTTGCAGAAGTTTATTTTGTTGATGGAAGCAAGCAATCTGTCAAAGCGGGTCAAGGGGCCTCTATCGGAATTGGAACAGAATTTCAAGTTCCCAGTTTAAAAAAGCTGTTATTTCATGCTACGGCGGGGTACAAGTTTGTGACAACTAAGGCTGATAATTCGAACATCAGTTTGTCCAGGGTGCCCATCCAGCTTACTGCAAATTGGATGGCGACTAAAAAACTACGCTTTGGCGCGGGATTAGCTTCTCATCAGGCCATTCGTTTTAAAGCGGACGGTATAGGAGAAGACATAACCTTCCGTAGCGCCATGGGGCCTACTGTAGAGTTAGCATATAGCGTGATAGGATTGACTTATACAGCTATGACTTATAAGGATCAGGCAAATAGAAGCTATTCGGCTAATGCCATTGGCGTTTCACTTTCTTTTGCACTTCCTAAACGATAGTTCACCATCCAGTCTCCCAGTTTGGAATAAGATTGTGTTAAAGGTTTAATCGTTGTCTCACAGACTTGAGTTTCAAGCGCTTTCTGAGCTTTGGAACTCAAGCTTTGTCAATAAAGGAATTTTGTAAATTCGCTTATCAATTATCTCTTCCTTTACGAATCAAATGATTAAACCAAATAAAACTGGCCGATTTATTCCACCTAGATGGTGGCTAATTATAATTAAGCTAGGATTGTTATTGTTTATGGTAATAGCGGATTATTTCGTTATCACTGAATACCTCGAAAAAGGCTATTATTGGGGAATATTCTTTCCTTTATTCTTGACCTTGCTTTTAGGCACTGAGGTTTTCTATCAGTCTTTTTTCTTTCCCATTTCTCTAAGGCTGAAAGAGAAAGATGTCCAGCTAGCTTATCTGACCGGAAAAGTGCTGACATTTGATTTGGATGAAATCAGGGGATATAGTTTGACGCAGAATTTGTCTCCAGGGCGACCCTTCAAAGGAGTATTACTCTATTTAAAGAATCAAAGAAGGATTGAATTTACGGATGTGAATTTGAAAGAAGTAGTATCAATATCCGATTATCTACGTCTGCATAACATCCCTTTTTTGGGAGAAGAGAAGTCGCATTTTACAATATTTGTCCATAAGTACAAATACGCCTAATCGTGGAGAGGAGTATTCCTTAAAAGATCATGAACAAGCTGCTTTATCAGTTTTTCACAAAAGACCACCGCCGAATTGAGGATATCCTTAACAAAGCAACAGAAGATATCCAAAACATTCAGATGGATTATTATCACCAGTTTCGCAGCGGCCTTTTAAAGCATATAAAAATGGAAGAGAGGATCTTTTTTCCTGCGGCACAAAAAGCAAATAACGGCGTTCCGCTGCCGCTGGCAGCCAAACTTCGCCTGGACCATGGTGCACTTACTGCCCTGATGGTAGTGCCTCCGGATCCTGCGGTGGTAAAAGTACTGCGTTATGTGCTTGAAGAGCACGACCTGCTTGAAGAACAACCCGGTGGTATGTATGATGTATGTGAAAAACTGACCGAGGGTGAAACTCAGGAGGTGCTTCAGCAATTAAAAAAAAGCACTGAAGTACCTTTGCAGGCGCATAACAAAGCAGAATATGCACTGGAGGCTGCTAAGCGTGCTTTAGCAAGGGCGGGGTATGATTTTGATGCACTGTCAAAATGAATAATTATTGGGCCCCACCGGCCCCGGAGTTCAACAGAGCTTTATGGATTATTAAATGAACAAGAGTCTCCCGACTCGATACACCTTCCGACTAATTCTTTACTAATTCGATAATTTTTTATATTTAAAGGCTCAATTTGAGTTTAGGGGTCTTCATCTAATTGTTTTTGTTTGAGTAAGCACGTTATTATTTTAGTAGGTGGTGTAGCTGGTATGAGCGCCGCCCACGAGCTAATTGAAAGGGGTTTTAGGGTAACCGTTTTTGAAAAGCAAGCTTGTAACCCAGGTGGAAAAGCAAGATCAGTTGACGTACCAAAAACCAAAACTGAAAAAACCAGGGCGTTGCCGGGCGAACATGGCTTTCGGTTCTTTCCAGGTTTCTACAAGCATATAATCGATACACTAAAACGAATTCCTTACTATACCACAGAATGGAAGGGCAGCGTTTACAACAACCTTGTAGAGTGCGAGGATATTATGATGGCCCGCATCAAACAAAAAAACATCTATCTCCCAAGTCACTTTCCTCGGTCAGGCAGAGATCTTAAAATGATCTCTGATTCGATAAAAACCTTAAAAAGTGTGCTTAAGCCAGGCGAGCTGAATCTGATAGGCAATAAAGTGTGGCAGTTAATGACAAGCTGCGAACTTAGGCGAATACACGATTATGAACGCCTTGGATGGTGGGAGTTTACAGAAGCTTCGGCTTATAGCGAAGAGTATCAGAGCCTTTTTGTAAACGGATTAACCAGAACGCTGGTAGCTGCAAAAGCCGAAACTTGCAATACAAAGACGAACGGTAATATTCTGCTTCAAATGATATTCGATTTACTCAATCCGTTTAAACAGAACGACCGCATTCTTAACGGCCCAACAAATGATGTGTGGCTTTTCCCATGGTTAAAGTATTTAACAGAAAGCGGAGTTGAATATTTTTTTAACAGTGAGGTTATTGAGTTATCGTTTGACGAACGGGAGATAAATGGGGTATGGGTCGAGACAGATGAGAAAAAAGTAAAATATACCGCCGATTATTACCTGTGCGCCCTTCCTGTAGAGCGTACAGCGGAATTGCTTTCTAAAAATAAAGAAATATTCAATCTGGATAAAAGGTTAGAAAATATTCTTCGTCTTAAGGATGATGTAGCCTGGATGAATGGTATACAGTTCTATTTAAAAAAAGATGTTTCAATTAATAAGGGCCACATTATTATGGCAGATACGCCATGGGCCCTGACAGCTATTTCGCAGGCGCAATACTGGACCATTGATTTGAAGGAGTATGGAAGTAGAAGGAATAATATCCGTTGATGTTTCTAATTGGGAGAACGATGGTATTTGCATTAAAAAGCCGGCTAACAGATGTAATGAAAAAGAGGTAATTGAAGAAGTATGGGAGCAAATGAAGGCTTCGTTAAATAAAGATGGTCAAATACTTCTGGATGAAGCTAATCTTGAGCTGATATATGTGGATGGAGCTATTTTATTTGGAAATGAACTCCATAACAAAACTGGATTTTTGGATTCTAAAATGTATGAGCCTTCAAAATATGGCTCTAAAGGAATAAACCATAACGAAGAACCGCTGCT
The DNA here is from genome assembly GCA_946480915.1 of uncultured Sphingobacteriaceae bacterium. The sequence goes on from CAMLLO010000049.1 coordinate 14,437, forward strand.
TGTGAATACCACTAACAGCTGGGCCCTAAGGAACGACGCAAAAACAGATATTCCTAATTTCTTTCTTGCCTCAGATTATGTTAGAAGCAATACTGATCTTGCTACTATGGAAGGGGCAAATGAAGCGGCCAGAAGAGCGGTAAACCATATTATCGATAGTTCGGGAGTAGATGCTTCTTACTGTAAAATATGGAAATTTAAAGAGCCATGGTGGCTCTGTTATTATAAGTGGGTGGATAAAAGAAGGTTTGAAAGAGGCCTTGAATGGAAAGTAAGCAAGCCATGGTTTGCTTCACTATTAAACTTAATTCTTAAATAATCGCATCATGCTAAAAAGAATTCCGGCTTATTTTATTCCAGCCGATAAGGTCTCGCTACCTGAGACATATAGAAAGTATAACCTGGTAATAATTATTATCCTGTTAACAGCCCTTTATGATCTAAATTATGGAGGTACAACTATACTAATAGGACTGGATGAGGCAACTCCATTATTGTTCTTTACTGCATTTTTGAATGTACTGCTGCTTTTTGCGATAAAGCGGGGACTTAACCTTCTAGTAACGGTAAATCTCTATGCATGTGCTGGCGTAGCTACAATTTTAGTTTCTATTTATTATTCGGGAGGATTTAAATCGCCTGTATTGCCTTGGTTGGCCACTACTCCCATTGTAACCATGCTGATGGCGGGAAGAGCGACAGGTATTTTCTGGGCGGTTTTTAATACCTTGACTGTTATTGTTTTAGGAGCGCTTGATAAGCAAGGTTTTTCTTTTCCTAATAATTATGATCAGAGTTGGGCCAATATGCTTAGCACCAATTGCTATTCTGGTTTGGTTTTAATCATTTTCTTTACAGCCCTTGTTTTCGAAAATGGGAAAAATACAGCTTTAACTAAACTAGCAGCAAATAATATCCTTTTGGCAGAAGAAAAAAAGAAAGCTGCCCTGAATCATATCTCGCAGGAGATACACGACAACGTAGGGCATACCTTATCGGTTGTTAAATTGAATTTGCACCTCATAAACCTGTTAAATGACGAGAGCTATAAACTTAAGGCAAGGGAAACAGTTGATCTGGTTGGTAAGGCAATTTATGAGCTAAGAAATATCTCTCATAGTTTATATGAAGATAACATTACCAATTTTAACCTATCTCAGTCCATAGAAGCAGAGTTAACTAATATTTCGGGAACAGGAGCCTATAAAACGCAGTATTCCTCGGCAGTAGTTAACGCCAGCCTTGATCCTAAAATCCAGTTTGTGTTATTCAGGATATTTAAGGAAACAATAAATAATATCATAAAACATGCACAAGCTTCGAGCATTTTTGTGGAATTAAAGGAAATAGACAACTCTCTCTGCTTAAAAGTAGGTGATAATGGTATTGGCATAGATCTTAAAAGACTTTCTTCCACGGGCCAGGGAATAACAAATATTCAGGATCGGGTTAAACTTTTAAACGGACAGCTGGCGATAGATTCTGATGTTAACGAGGGAACTACAATCCTTGTAACTGTTCCTTGTTCTTAATAGGCTATGATACGGATTGGAGTAACAGACGACCAGCAACTTTTTTTAAAATCATTAGTTAACCTTATTCAAACCTTTGCTGGGTTTGAAGTAGTAATTGAAGCGAATAACGGAAACGATCTGCTTGCAAAGCTGGCTAACACAACAATAAAACCCGATATCCTACTAATTGATGTAAATATGCCTGTTTTAGATGGGCCCGCTGCTGTTAAAATACTAACAGCAAAGTATCCCGGGATAAAAACGGTCGCATTATCTATGAAAGATGATGATTTATCGATTTTAAGTATGTTGAAAGCGGGCGCAATTGCTTATTTATTAAAAGACATTCATCCTTCCGAACTTCAAACAGCAATAGAAGAAATTTATAGTAAAGGTTTTTACAATTCTGATGCTATTCATCGAAATTATAGAAGGTTAATAATGGCCGATGAAAGTCGGGAGCCAGAACTTACTAACAGGGAAAAAGACTTTCTGGAACTTGCCAGCAGCGATCTTACTTATAAAGAACTTGCAGCAAAAATGTGTCTTTCTGAGAAGACCATTGATGGATACCGGGAATCGGTTTTTCAGAAGTTCAATGTAAAATCGCGGGTTGGAATGGTGCTTGAAGGATTAAGACGGAAGCTTATTAGCATAGATAAATAGTTGTCATTCGGCAATACAGGGAAATTCCTGTGCTAAATACAGGAAATTTCCCCTGTTCTATAAATCATCTTAGGTTTATATTGGCCCAAGTTTTAAGCCATTAAAAATGCCTTCAGATAAATTAATTAAACTGGCCTTAGCAGACGATCATTCTCTGTTTCTTCAGGGACTTTCTTTGATCATAAAACAGTATCCGGGTTTTCATATTGCAGCCACAGCATCTAACGGTATTGAATTATTGAGAGTGCTGGAAAATACAGAGGTAGATATCGTAATAACGGATTTAAATATGCCACTTATGGATGGTCTGACATGCTGTAAGGAGATTGGCTTAAAGTATCCAGAAATAAAGACTGTAGTTGTAACTTTTGAAAACGGAAAAAGAATAGAACCTCGATTGAAACTTCTGGGGGTCAAGGGCTTTTTTAATAAAGATGTAGATCCTGAGGTCTTGTTAGAAAAATTGCGAATTATTGCTGATGGAGGGTGTGTATTTTCTCCAGACCTGAAAGATGGTGCTTCGGGAAAACAAAACTTTAAGTTGGAAGGCGGAGGAAGTATTTCTTGCAGAGAACTCGAGATTATCTCACTTATTACAGAAGGTTATACAAGTGCCGAAATTGCCGATCGCTTATTCATAAGCATACATACGGTGAATCAGCACCGGAAAAACCTGTTGCAGAAACTTAAATTAAAAAATGTCAGCGAACTTGTTGCGTTTGCAATGAAAAATCAACTCTATAGCATTTAAGTGCGACACAATCGTTAGTCGCGCTTCAATTGTTTTTGAAAACAACCCCATCCTTAATAATGGTCTTGCTGGAAAGAAAGTTTCTGTAATTATCAAATGGATTTTTGTCCCAAATAAGTAAATCTGCTTTCTTTCCTTTTTCAATTGAACCATATTTTTTGTCTAAGCCCAAGGCCATTGCCCCGTTTATTGTTGAAATCTGAAGAATTGTGGGAATCGTAAATCCGTTTTCTGATAAAAGCAGTTGCTCGGAGATGATGGCTTTGCCGCCACTTGGCCAATCAGTGCCAATCCGGAGTTTTATTCCTTTATCAGATAACTGTTTTACATAACCCATAAATAGTTTGAAGTTCTCTTTGCATCTGGCTGCTTGTTCTCTCGATAATGAAGTATCCGACCTGGTGTTGGTAGTAAAATAGGTTAAGCCAAATTGCTCGGCGAGCAAATGAAATCCCGTAGAAAATGTTGCATTGTTTTTTGAAAGTTTGTCGATCAGAGAATCGATCGCTGCCGGCTTTTTGTCGTGAATAAAGCGAAACATCTCCAGTCTCTCTACGAACTTCATTATTGGGAGGTTTGCAGTGCGCGGAGCATACTGTTTCTGCATTTCCGAATAAAAATCCTTGCCATCCTTTCGCAGATCCAGAACGCTGGTAGCCAATGTTAAAATATGTTCATAGTTACGCAAGCCTATATCTACCGCCGAATCTATAAACATGACATTCTGGTCAACATGCCCATATACTTGCATATTCAGACTATCAGCAGTCTTAAAAGCTGCTTCAAATTCTGGTCTTCTCAGCTTCCAGTACAGCTTTATATGCCTTATACCTAATTTATAATATTCGATAACTTTTTGTTTTGCTGCTAATGGAGAATCAACGATAGCGTGGTTGATATAGGGTTTGCGACCTTCGTTTGAAATTAGTGCTCCGCCTACAGTATAGAGATCTAAGTAGTTTGGCTGAGGATCAGCCTGCCAGCTAAGTATCGGCTGCAACCACTTTTCAGACTGGCCCATAATCATCGCTGATGTCACACCATAAGGCAAATAAGTGTCCGAAAGTCGCTTTCTATATAATGCTAGAGAATCTTTGGGGAAATACTCGGGTAACGGACCATAAGCCCGATAAACATCGGTCGGATGAATATGAGTGTCTACAAATCCCGCAGTTACTAGCTTTCCCCCGGCGTCAATAATTTTCGTAGCAGAATATTTCTTTTGATTGGCTGTTACTTTAATAATGATACCACCTTTGATTAGGATGGTTTGGTTTAATGAAAGCGTTCCTGTTCTGCTGTCGAATACTTTTGCGTTCGTTATAACAAGGTCGGGCTCGGTTTTCTTTTGTGCTATTGACTGCAAGCTCAGGCCTGAGCATACCGATAATAAGAGAACTGTTTTGCGAAATACAGGCAGCGCCTTGAATGTTATTTCCATCGTATTGGGTGATTGTTTTATTTGTCCAAAGGAAGAAAAAAAATCAGGGATGGACCTTAATCCGGAGACGCCAAATGCCCGACAAGAGTGCGCCAAATGCACGACAAGTCTATATCAGACTGAAATTCGTAAATATACGCAGCGTTTTAGTTTTGTCGATTTCGGCTGCATTTCTAAGTATAATAATGGTATTCAAGATCAGCCAAACTACTGGTATCAGCATCATGTATTTACTTCTTATCGCGAACCAGTCGTTCAGGATAACGGGGATTAAACACAATACCATTCCTACCAGCGTCCATAAAATTTGGATGGTAACAATCCTCCTGGTAACAGGAGTGAACTGCTTTTTTATGAACATGATGAGCAGCGGAGCAGCAATATTTAAGGGGGGCAGAAACATGAACGGCAATGCAGAAAGATTGATCAATTTCAGCCACTTTGTATCATCCGGCGAAACGGCTTCTTCTTTTTCAATCAGGCTCTCTTCACTTACACCTAATCCTTTCGCCAGGGCTTTTAGCGTATATCCTTTAGGAGCGGTGCCCGCCTCGATACGTTGGATAGTGCGTACCGAGATGCCCGTTTTCTCAAACAGCTCTTCCTGGGTTAAATTCAGTTTTTGTCTTAAAGCCAGTAATTTTGACATATACACGTTTATGCAGTTCGCATGCTATTTTATAATCGTAATACGCCCCGAGATAGTTTTTCTTCCAAGTCCGGGGTTAATTATATAATAGTAGGTGCCAGCAGGTAAGTCAGCGCCATTAGATTTCCCATCCCAGGGGTCCAAAAATCCTTTTGCCCTGTATACTCGTGCACCATACCGGTTGAAGATATCTATCGATGCATTGGGATAAGCATCCAAATGTTTTACTACCCAGGTATCGTTTATTCCGTCGCCGTTTGGAGTGAACGTATTCGGTGCTTCGGGGATTTTAAGCACCTTGATAAAGATGTCGTCTACGGCGGTGCAGCCTTCAGCTGATGTTATCGTTAGGGTATAGGTGATGTCATCCTTAGGTGATGCGACCGGGTTTTTCACATTGTCTTTATCAAGCCCGGTGGAAGGAGTCCACTTATACGTCAGGTTGTTCCCAGTTGCGGTTGGGTTCAGCTGTAGCTGATCGTTCAGCAGAATTCTTACATCTTCCCCGGCATTAACAGTTGGAGTCGAATAAACCTCAATGTCCCGGCTCTTTTCAGCAACACAGCCATTTGTGCCGGTAAAGGTGTAGGTAATTGTATGTACGCCTATCCCTGCCAATTGTGGATTAAAAACTCCGGTGGCAGTAACGCCATTCCCGGAAAATACTCCGGTTCCGGGCACACCGGCCACCTCAGATGCTTCGGTAAGCTGGATTGGTTCTTTCTCCGCACAAATATTCGTGAGTGGCTCGAAAACTATGTTCGGAACAGCCTTCAGGGTTAGTGGCTTTTTTACCTCTCCAACACAACTCGCACCTGAAAATGCTCGCATAAGTACATTAACGGTTTTAGTTAAGGGAGTATTGAATACCGGATAGATGAAACTATATTGTTTTGAACCACCAAGCCTCAGGTTTGGCGAATTATCAGTATGCTGAAAAAGTGGGTCAGCAGGATGGTTATCGATGTCAAAATACCATTCGATCCGGGTAATTTCGCCGAAAGCAATTGTTGATTTTTCTTCAAAGAAAACCGTATGGTCGCTACAAAGGCTGTTAGTGCTTAAAATGTCGAAGTCGGCTCTCGGAGTGCTTGCGGATACGACAAATGATTTCGTGACACTTGCAGAGCAGCCGTTAGTTGCGGTGGCTGTGAGGGTTATTGGATAAGTGCCTGCTGCGGAGTATATGTGCACCGGATCTAGATCACTGCTGGTATTTGACCCTTGAGGGTTCGCATTAGTGTCTCCAAAGGTCCAACTATAAGTTAATGTGCCCTCAGTGGCTGCGATAGACGACTTGTTTGTGAACTGAGCAGTTCCGTCAATCAGGCAAATATCAGGTAGTATGAAGTCTACGGTTGGAAGCGGTTTCACGGTAATGGTTTCCTGCGCCGATACAGTAGTCAACCCGCAAATATTCGTCGTTTTCACCGAGTAGTTCCCCGCGGTACTAACTATGATAGACTTTGTGGTGGCACCTGTGCTCCACAAATAAGTATCGCGTTTACCATCCGAATTTGCAACCAGCTCTACAGAACTACCTGCACAAAATGTCGTGGGGCCTTGTGCAACAATTGCAACAGTAGGAGCTTTGGTGATGAGCAGCGGAGCCGATTGTGTTGCTTCGCAACTATTGGATACGGTGACAGTATAGCTACCTGCGGTTGTAGCATTAATTGAAGGTGTAGTAGCACCGGTACTCCATAAATAAGTGTCAATCGGGCTATCCGAAGACGCAGTCAGTTTTACAAGTCCATCTTCACAAAACGACGTTGATCCATCTGCTATTATTTCCGAACTCGGCTTCTTGTTTACTTTAACTGTAATGGAATTGGAAGTTATGGTGCCACAGGGCGTCTTAATCTGGCAGGTATAATCGCCGCTTGTAAATGCTGAGATGGAACGGGTGGTTGCACCATTGTTCCACAAGTACGTGGTGGCAGAGTTGATTACGTTAGCAGAGAGCACAACAGATTGTCCTTCGCAGAGGGTGGTAGATCCGGAGGCGGTTATCGACGCCGTGGGGTTTGGTTGTATATCGATATCGAAAGCATTGTCAGAGCCGTTTGTTGCAAGGTCAGTAGAAATTACCCGCATCCGGTAATTTGTTCCGAAAGCTATATTAACAGGAATCTGGACGTTTATCGTTCCGGTTCGTGCTGTTGTTGAAAGCGTGCCGATGATTTGCGGATTGCTGAAACTCCGGTTGGCGTCACTTAGCTGGACGATGAATTCGTTAGAAGGGTTGAGGCTTAGCCCTGTCATGGAGTAGTTAACCACTCCAGTAGAGCCGGGGCAATAAATATGCCCAACCTGCGAAATGGTGAGCCCGGCAAGGAGATTACCGTAAACGTTTAGATAAATTTTTCCATCTGAGCCAGTGTATACAACATCAATGTCCTGGGTGGAACTGTTGCGTGCCAGATTGTGAGAAAGGGCATTCTCTATCGTTATGGGAGCTCCGAATGTACCCCCTAAATCATTGCTGACCTTGAATGCCATTGTGGTTGCTGATTGCGCATACCCGTCAATAAAGTTCCCGAATTCGTCAGAGGCAAGAGTTCTTCCTTCGAGGACAGCATTTGTTCCTACTCCCAGAGTAGTGCTGACACCTGTTGTCAGGTCTATGCGGTATCCTGCTATTGGTGTCCCCGCAACGTAAATGTATTTTCCTAAGGGACCCGTAGTAATGGAATATGAGGAATAATTTACACTTCCGGTAATTGGAACTGAAGTAAAGCTTGCACCGGAATTTGTGCTTTTAAACAAATAGAGTGTTGGATTATCCTGAATTAAATAAACATCGCCATTTGCTTTGTCAACGCGTATGTCGGCATATACCTTTGAGCCGTATGTGACAGTTGAAAATGCACCGACTCCGTTGTTGGCATTCCTGTAAACAGGCGAGCCAATCTTTGGTACTACATACACGTTAGACCCGTAGCTCGCTATATGAGGGATTGAGCCAGGTCCCAGAACATTGGGTCCCGAAAATGAAGCCCCGCCGTCAAGGCTGACGAAGAGAGATATCTGCGAGCCATTGGAGTAGATTACATATACATTCCCATTATCAGCAACCTCGACCTCGCAGCTACCCGAAGTAGCAGTGCTGATCTGTACACTTGGAAGAAAAGATTGTCCTCTGTTAATGCTTTTTGCAAACCTCATCCCCGAAGAGCCGATGTAAACAACGCCAATGTTTCCTTGTGCGTCTACTGCTAAGTTTCTGCTCGTATTAGCCGAACCGATGTTGTTGTTTGTGCCTACGTCGCTAACTAAAACCTGGCTAAAAAGAGGTGCTTGTGCCTTCGCTCCAAAGGCCAGGCATAGAAACAGGCAAGAAAGTTGCATCGACCTGGAAGTCCGAAAAAAAATGCAGAAAGTGCGGGCGACTAAACGAAACCTGTAAGTAAATGGCATTCCCCTAATTAACAAAGAAATCCTGCGAGTTCCTATTCTTTTTTACTGTGATATTTTTCATCTCTGCGAATCTCTCGCGACCAAGCCAAAGCGGTAATAGGGACCCTGTCTGGTACAAAACGCGGTTTTCGCTTCATGCTCTTTCCAAACGAGCATGTTTTTTTGTGAATATTTATTAACCGCGAATCTTAGATAGAAAAAACCACTGGAAGCTGGAATAGCCAAACTGCATCTCAAATATTAATCCTTACTCATTGCTCTATCGTGCTAAATTGATCATTAATATAATAATGTAATCTCTATCGCTTTCGTCGTTATCATTCCGCCACGCAGAATAAAAAGCAATAAAAAATCGCATACAGAGTTTATCAGATTAGCATAATGCCTATTTTAGCACCATAAGCAAATTAATGAACACCAGCCGATTTATAACTTTTGTATCTTTTTGTTTGATTAATTTCTGTGCATTTGCACAAGACCTACATGACAAAATCGCTATTATCCCCGAACCAGTTGAACTTATAAAAACAGAAGGTTTTTTTACACTTCCCGAAGAAATTACCATAAAATCTCCTGCTTCTCCCCAAATAGCTGCAACCCTTGCCCTGTTAAAGAAAAGAATTACTGCCGCCACTGGAATTAAGGTAAATACCAGTACCAGCATTAAAGATGATCATGCCGCAATCAGGTTGCAAATTAATACCGCAGCAGATACAACTTTAGGAAAAGAGGGCTATCGTTTAGTAATAAATCCAAAAAACATTACAATAAAAGCTAATCAACCGGCAGGTTTGTTTTATGGGATGCAGTCCCTGATGCAAGTATTTCCAAAAGAAATTGAAAGCGAAAAGGTTTTGAAAAGAGGCGGGTGGCAGCTTCCTTGTGTAACTATTACCGATTATCCCAGATTTGAATGGCGGGGATTAATGTTCGATGTGTCGAGACATTTTTTTACCAAACAAGAGGTAAAGAAATTCATCGACAATATGGTGAAATACAAGTATAATTTACTACACCTTCATTTAACCGACGATGAAGGCTGGAGGATTCAAATAGAAAGCCTACCTAAACTTACTGAGGTTGGAGCATGGAGGGTAAATAAAACAGGGCAGTTCGGTACTTTTTCTCAGCCCACACCTACAGAGCCCAGAGATTATGGCGGCTTTTATACTCATGAAGATATCAAAGAGCTAATTCAATATGCCTCCGAACGTTTTGTAAATATTCTGCCGGAAATAGATGTTCCTGGACATAGTCTTGCTGCGGTAGTCTCTTATCCTGAATTGTCTTGTACACCAGGGGTAGAAAAATATAATGTCCGTTCGGGCGAACAGATTATGGATTGGTCAAAGGGCGCACCCCCGATTGCTTTAGTGGATAATACTTTATGCCCTGCAAACGAAAAGGTTTACGAGTTTTTGGATAAAGTAATAACTGAAGTTGCGGCCTTGTTTCCGTTCGAATATATACATATGGGAGGCGATGAAGCGCCGCACAATTTTTGGGAAAAGACCCCTGCTATAAAAGAGTTGATGTTGAAAGAAGGTCTTAAAACAATGGAAGAGGTACAAGGATATTTTACCAGAAGGGTAGAGGCCATTGTGATAGCCAAAGGGAAAAAATTTATTGGATGGGATGAGATATTAGAAGGCGGTCCCTCTCAATCTACTGCTGTGATGAGTTGGCGAGGTATGGAAGGTGGCATAAAAGCAGCAGGATTAGGTCATGAAGTGGTAATGAGCCCCACCACCAATGCCTACCTGGATTTTATGCAGGGAGATGTAGCCATAGAACCTAAAGTATATGCTTCCTTACGTTTAAACAAGGCCTATCAATTTGATCCGGGAGAGGGTATTGCCGACTTGAAATGCGTAAAGGGTGGTCAGGCTAATCTGTGGACAGAGAATATTTATAACATGCGTCATGCAGAATATATGGTTTGGCCCCGTGGTCTGGCAATTGCAGAATCGGTATGGTCGCCGGTCAATAAAAAAAGCTGGACCAATTTTTATGCTAAAGTGGAAGAACATTTTAAGCGATTTGATATTGCAGAGATAAAATATGCTCCAAGTATATACGACCCTATTTTTCTTCCCTCTGCCGGACCTGGCAATACTTTACGTGTAGAGTTAAGCACAGAAATTCCAGGATTAAATATTCATTATACCTTCGATAACTCCTTCCCGGATAATTTTTACCCAAAGTATACTGAGTCTTTGATTGTTCCGAAAGATGCTGTTACGTTGAAAGTAATTACCTACCGGGATGGAAAACCAATTGGGCGCATGATCACTGTGCAAATTGCTGATTTAAAATCCAGGTTAAAGAAGAAATAATCGTTTTACATAGCTAAAATACCGTAGGATTAGAAAAGTTAATGGCAGTTTGAGCAATGCAGTCGCTGTTCTCGCTTTATCCTCGTTGCAAACAAGGACTATTTAAGAGTTCGTAATTCAATATTAAATGGCCGCTTTTGCTGAGATATTATCGTCGTTCGAAACTTCTTTTTTGCTGAAGGTTTCATATATAACCAGTATGATCAATAATGCAAAAAGAATTAAAGATGCTCCCTTGGTGCCAAAATCTAATCCACCCTTTTGAGTTGATTTGGTAAGTAGATCTCCAAATGTGGCGCCAAAAGGACGGGTTAAAACGAAAGCGATCCAGAAAAGTATAATCCTTGAAATATTAGTAAAATAAAAGGCCAACACAACCATAGCTAATACAGAACTTATCAGTATAGCGCTCCCTGCAAAGCCAAGTCCTGAATCATCTGCAAGAAAATCACCTAAAGCTGTACCTAGTGTATTTGAAAATAGAATTGCGGTCCAATAAAAGATTTCAGCTTTAAATGACCGGATATTAGATACTGATAATGATCTTTCACTATAATACCAGGTTGTAAGAACCAGAACTAATATGCTTACAAGTATGAGAGAGCCCGTGGCATAACCCAGTCCAAGAGTACGATCCATATAATCAGACATGGTGGTGCCGGCAGTGCTTGTTGCCAAAATCACCGACCAAAATAATACTGGTATGTAGCGCTTCGCATAGAGTTGTCCCGTAAGAACCACCAGGAAAATAATGATCAATATTAATGAACTGATGGCATAGCCCACGTTTAAAGTCATTGAGATCAAGTCTCCTGCAGTTTCTCCCAGAGTGGTTGCACATATCTTCGTTATCCAGAATAATAATGTTACCTCCGGAATTTTAGATCGGACTATCTCGGTAGACATGGTAGTGTTTAAATTTACAAAATTAGAACCAGCTGATATTTAAATTGTTTGTAATCGCCTTTCGGGTTTAAGTGTTTATCAACAGATTATTGAAAGTTTTTTCCTTTGTTGGTGTCACGAAACAGAAGAACTTTTTACTAGTTCGTCGGCACGAACCAAGTCGAAAGATAAAAATTAAGATTTTTTTAATGAGCGATACAATCGCTATTCGCTTCATCTTCATTTTCAACTGTTTGCAACGAGGATGATTTGGGAGATGTGGGGATTTCAACGATGAATATTTATTTTTATATACTCATATTTTGTTGCCATGCTAGTAGAAATTCCTGGAATGGAATGTGATGTGCTTTGTTGAGTTATGTCAGCTCGGGTTGGAAATCCTTCGGCATTATACTGGTAGGTGTATTTAATTAGATCAGTATAGTCAGGGTCCTCATATTTCTCTTCAATTATCGTATTTTCCGAATAAAACATGATGTTATTATAAACCTTATACAAATACCACGGCTGCCTGGAAAATAAAAAGGGGCTTTTTTTAGTCAGATCATATTTATAGGTAGTAGTAGAATTTACGGTATTATCTGTATTCAATGCTTCAAGCTTAGTTAGATTATTCCCTGTATAGCTTAATCTGAATCTATATCCAGGTGACTCACCTAAAAGCTTCCACAGAAACTCCTTCACACGTCCGGCTTCTGTTAGGTAAGAATAATAGTCCTGAACTGTATTATCAATCGTGCTACTTGTCATTGTACCGTTCACGGGGACGCCGTTTAAATAAGATATTTCCATTACTTTGCTATTATTACTCCAGCTGTCACCCGGAAAAATTATCTTAGTTAGTTGCTTATTGTCATTGTATTTGTAACTGGTGACCCGATGTTGAATACCGATCGTTTCTACTCCCCCCCACGGTGTGTATGAGAATGTATAATCATAAGGCAATAACTCTGGGTCTAGTACAGTCATCTTAGAAACAACCTGAACTGTTTCGCCCGCATCCTTTTTACAGGCAAGGCTACACAAAAGGCAAACGACGAGAGTCAAATATTTCATAAGTCAAAGCTATCCATAATTTGGAAGTTTACCTATAGGACAGGTTTTAAACCCTTCTTATCAGATGGTCTGAATATAAATACTGGAATTGCAACAATAAACTAGACAAACCACCACTCTACATAACACTACCCATACTTTTCGCATTCAGCCCCTAAGATCGTCGCATTCACGCTGCAACAAAACGATCTTTGTTGGCGAGATTTGTGTCAAACAAAACCAATTTTAAAATACTTTTTTAACGAACAAAAGAAGGTTTGATACAATGAGAAAAATAATTGTTTTATCCTTTATTACCCTAGATGGGGTAATGCAGGCACCTGGAGGGCCAGAGGAAGATATATCAGGCGGTTTCGAGTATGGCGGTTGGACTGCACCGTATGGTGACGAAGTTTTTAATACGGTCATGCAAAAAGAAATGAAACCTGCAGATCTTCTTTTGGGCAGGAAAACGTTTGAGATTTGGGCCGATTACTGGCCAAAGCACGAAAATATGTGGCCGGGAATTAATGATGTCACAAAATACGTCGTGTCCACGACCATGGAAAAGTCAGATTGGAAAAACTCAGTTTTCCTCGGGGGCTTGGAAGATATTGAATCACTCAAAAATTCAGAAGGTTCCGACATTCAAGTATGGGGTAGCGGCAAGCTCATTCAGACACTACTCGAGAATGATTTAGTTGACGAACTCCGTCTCAAAATTTTCCCCTTGACCCTTGGTAAAGGCAAAAAGTTGTTTGACAATGGAACGATTCCGGCAGCATTTACTTTAACAGAGAGTTCATTTACACCAAGCGGAGTGATTGTTGCCAATTATAAGCGAGCGGGAGAAGTTAAAACCGGTAATGTTGGTGCTTAAGGAGAAAAAAAGAAGAATTAATTGTTTCATCACAGGTGAAGCTATCTGGTTTTTTCCGGTTTGATGGAATAATACGTTAGACGGGATGTGAAAAGTAATGTCAAAATAATGGAATACCACGCCAGTTGTTTTTAATACAAGGTCCATTGTCTTCAAGACAAGGTTCATTGTTTTCAGGACAAGGTTCATTGTTTTCAGGACAAGGTCCATTGTTTTCAGGACAAGGTCCATT
>CAMLLO010000050.1 GCA_946480915.1 uncultured Sphingobacteriaceae bacterium
ATGGAGAAGTAGGAAAGTCGCCGGCGTTAGGAGAGTATGGAATTGCTCCAGATAGCGAAACATATTAGAATAAAAAAGCCGGTTTAACCGGCTTTTTTTGTGTAGTATAAACTCGATCTCCCTGTAAGGCAAGTCGCTTGCTATTTTTTTACTGTATTTTTTGTAGAATCGCGCTCGAAAGATCACCCGCTCATTTTTGAAATAAACACTACCTTAGCGATAACCTTATCACATATTATGAAAAAAAATCTACTAACTACAGTCTTTACCCTTGTCAGCTTTATTCTTTTTGCGCAAAAAAAGATCATAATAAAGGCTGGTGCTAACTTGGCCAGTATGGAAAGTACCGGCCAAACCGTTGATGCGGGCATTGTTCCACGTTCCATTGCTTCTTTTAATTTCGGGGGAATGACAGAAGTGAGATTAAATTCAAGGTATTACTTGCAGCCGGGCTTATTTTTTACTAATAAAGGATATAAAGTTGATTATTCTGCCAATCAAAATGATTATAGCGTCTCACTGAAATCGAAGGTAAGTGTGTCGTATATTGAAATTCCCTTAAATATAATGGGAAAATTTGATGCTGCACCGGGTCATTTTTTGCTTGGAGCAGGTCCTTATGTGGCCTATGCTTTATCGGCGAAGAATAAAGGACATTTCCAGGTTGACGGACCGGGTACAAGTGAAGACATATCTCAGCCAACTGATGGTAAAATTGATTTTGGCGATGGAGAAGATGAAATGAAAAGAGTCGACTATGGAATTAACATGTTAGCCGGTTATGAATTTCTAAATGGACGTTTTTTTAGTTTGGGATATGGTTTAGGATTAAACGACCTAAGTAATGTTGAGGGAGAGACTGCTAAACACCGGGTAATTAATCTATCGATAGGATTTACTCTTCGTTAAAACAAAATCCAACAAGCCGGTCTAACCGGCTTGTTGGATTTCTTCATGTGATAAAAAGTCCTGATATGCTAGCTTAATTCCCTCCTCGAGCTGTATGGTATGTTTCCATCCTGCCGCGTGAAGTTTTGAAACATCCATCAATTTTCTCGGTGTTCCGTCTGGCTTGGACGAATCGAATTCTAATTGTCCCTCAAAACCGATTATGCGTTTGATGAGCAATGCCAAATCTTTTATTGAGATATCTTCCCCTGTTCCAATATTGACCAAATTTGGCTCATTGTATGTTTCCATCAGATAAAAACAGGCATCAGCCAAATCATCAGCAAATAAAAACTCCCTGAAAGGGCTTCCGGTACCCCAGACTACAACTTTATCTTTTCCTTCCAGCTTCGCCTCATGAAACTTGCGAATCAAAGCAGGAAGAACGTGAGAGTTTTGAGGATGGTAATTATCATTATAGCCATACAAATTGGTAGGCATTACTGATATAAAGTTGCAGCCATATTGGGCACGATAAGCATCGCACATTTTAATGCCGGCAATTTTAGCGATGGCATAAGGCTCATTCGTTTCCTCAAGCAAACCTGTAAGTAAATATTCTTCTTTTAACGGTTGCGGGGCAAACTTTGGATAGATGCAGCTTGAACCTAAGAACATCAGTTTTTTAACTCCATTCAAATAAGAATTATGAATGACGTTGTTTTGAATCATCAAATTTTCATACAAAAAATCTGCTCTGTAGGTGTTGTTTGCTACAATACCGCCAACCTTGGCCGCGGCTAAAAATACGTAATCAGGTTTTTCTGCCGAGAAAAAATCCGTTACAGCTTGTTGATTACGCAAATCGAGCTCTTTCGAACTCCTGGTTATAATATTCGTAAAGCCTTCTTTCTCGAGTTTTCTATGAATAGCCGAGCCCACCATTCCACGGTGACCTGCAATATAAATTTTAGCGTTTTTTTCCACGTATGTTTTGCTGTTGCGGCAAAGATAAAACTTTATTTTTGCGACGTATTTTAATTATGGGTAAAGATAAATTAAGAAGGTTTGCTGAGATAGCAACCTTTGCGAATGTTAAACAACTTGACGAAGGAAAAGTTCTGAAAGGAAACTGGGCTGTTTCCCAATTCCACAACAACAATCCTGTTATTTTAGAATTAGCGTGTGGGAAAGGGGAATACACTGTTAATCTCGCTAAACTGTTCCCTGATAAAAATTTCATCGGAATAGATTATAAGGGAAACAGAATTTGGCGTGGAGCGAAAACCGCTATCGAAGAAGGCATTCACAACGTCGCTTTTTTGCGAATTCAAATAGAGAACCTCTTGGATTATTTTGCCGAAAATGAAATATCCGAGATTTGGATAACCTTTCCTGATCCGCAGCCCCAAGATAGCCGCGAAAAGAAACGCTTAACTTTTCCTAAGTTCTTAGAGAAATATAAGTCGATTCTCGTTCAGGATGGAGTTGTTCACCTGAAAACAGACAACGACCAGCTGCATGCCTATACGTTCGACAAAATAAATGAGCTCGGTTTAAAACTTAAAGTCAGGACCGAGGATTTATATAAATCTGCATTTGCTAATGAGATACTTTCGATTAAAACGTATTATGAAAAGAAGTATCTTGCTAAAGATAAGAATATAAACTACATACAGTTTTCCTTTGACTAATAGCGATACATTCTTTGATCGGGTTTATGAAGTCGCAAGACACATTCCTGCAGGGCGGGTAACCTCTTATGGGGCTATTGCAGAATATCTTGGCACCAAAGGTTCAGCCAGGATGGTTGGTTATGCGATGAATGCTTCAGGCACAGCAAAACCTCCCGTTCCTGCTCACAGGGTGGTGAACAGATTTGGGATGCTGAGTGGTAAAGGTCATTTTCCTACTCCAAATTTGATGGAGGAAATGTTAAGAAGTGAAGGTGTGGAGGTGGAAGATGGTGTGGTAGTTGATTTTAAGACACGATTTTGGGATCCTGCTTTTGAATTAAACGTTTGATTTCGAACAGAGTTTGAATACTAGATTTAAAACTTTAAATTTATACTTATGAATACTCTTATTGTCCATCCTAAAACCCAAGCCCAGGAAAAGGCAGTAAAAGCTGTGCTTGAAGCTTTAAATATTGCTTTTGAAAAAGTGAATAATAATGATCCTGATGAAACTTGTATTCTGCCCCCTCATGTGGTAGAAGCAGTAAAGAAGTCTGAAGATCAGATTAAGGATGGGAAGTTTTACACATACAATCAGTTCAAAGGAATCTTAGCAAGAAAGTAGCTTGGAAGTAATATTCTCTCTTCAGGCTACTGAAACATTATTAAGTATTGTGTCATTTATTGAAAGTAAGTGGAATGTTTCTACCGCTAATAAATTTGTCGAGAAGACTTATAAAGTAATTGATTCTATTTCTTTTCAACCTTATATGTTTCAGGCAACTCAACTGGAGAATGTCAGGAAAGCAGTGATCACCAAACAAACTTCGGTTATATATAAAATCTATCCTGAGCACATAGAGATCCTTTTCTTTTGGGATAACAGACAAGATTCTTTATTTTAAGCATTTTATTGTACCTAATCTAATCAATAATGACTCCCAACTTAACCCGCTGTGCCTGGTGCGGCACCGATCCACTTTACGTGAAATACCACGACGAAGAATGGGGCAAGGAAGTGCATGACGACAAGATACTTTTTGAATTTCTTATTCTCGAATCAGCGCAAGCAGGGCTAAGCTGGATAACAATTTTAAAAAGAAGAGACGGATATCGTAAAGCTTTCGCTGATTTTGATGTTAAAAAAGTTGCGAATTTTGATGAGGAAGATGTTGAACGGTTGATGCAGGATTCCGGCATTATCCGCAACAGACTAAAAATTCTTGCTGCCATAAGCAATGCCCGGCACTTCATAGAAGTTCAAAAAGAATTCGGATCTTTCGACAAATACATGTATTCTTTCTTGCCGGAAGGTAAACCCATACTAAACAATCTGGTCGGAATGAAAGATCTTGTCGCAAAAACCGAAATTTCTGACGCGATTTCAAAAGACATGAAAAAAAGAGGTTTCAAATTTTTCGGCACCACAATCTGCTATGCACACATGCAGGCTACCGGCATGGTGAATGACCATGTTATAGATTGTTCTTTTCGTTAACAAAACAATTACTTATTACCTTTGAAAGTAAGGGATACTTATTAGATAAAAGATTTTGTCGTTTCGACGATATGAAAGATTTTATTTATGAAAGATTTCTCTGTGTTCGAAATGGCAATCGTTTATTAATCGGTGCAACCACACCAATCTGTGTAATCATATATAATGAAAAAACTCTTTCTTCTTGATGGTATGGCCCTGATGTACCGGGCTCATTTCGCATTAAGTAAAAATCCCCGTTTTACATCAAACGGAATAAATACATCGGCAGTGATGGGCTTTACAAATACATTACTCGAAGTTCTGAAAAAAGAAAACCCTAGCCATTTGGCGGTAGTTTTCGATACGGAGGCACCTACCGAACGCCATACCGACTTTGCAGAATACAAAGCTCACCGGCAGGCGATGCCAGAAGATTTATCTGCAGCCATGCCATATGTAGTAAAACTAATCGAAGGATTTAATATTCCAGTAATTACATCAGATGGATATGAAGCAGATGATATTATTGGAACCCTCGCAAAAAAAGCCGAGCAAGAAGGTTTCACGGTTTATTGCATGACTCCCGATAAGGATTTTGCTCAATTGGTTTCCGACAATATCTTCATTTACAAACCATCCCGTATGGGTAATGATATGGAGATCTTAGGTGTTCCCGAAGTACTTGCCAAATGGGAAATTGAACGCGTTGATCAAGTAATTGATATTTTAGGATTGTGGGGTGATGCAGTTGATAATATCCCGGGCATTCCCGGTATCGGCGAAAAAACCTCGAAAATTCTTATAAAACAATATGGATCCATTGAAAATCTGATAGCTAATAGTCATGAGCTGAAGGGTAAAATGAAGGAGAATGTGGAGAATTTCGCTGAGCAAGGTCTGGTTTCAAAAAAGCTTGCCACCATTCTGCTGAACGCTCCGGTTGAATTAGACGAGGAATCGCTACGAGTGAACCCACCAAGCCGTGAAAAGCTGGAGCCGCTTTTTGTGGAACTGGAATTCCGGACTATTGGCAAAAGAGTATTTGGTGAAGAGTTTACGGTGACAGAATTTCGTCAGGTAAGTCAGGGTCAACAATATGATTTATTTGGTACCCCACAGCCTGAGAAAGTTGTAATTAAAACCGAGACTATAATCGAGCCGGCGCCAGCATCTAAAAACATCGACAACACACCTCACGAATATCATTTAGCCGATACAGCGGAAAAGCGTGCCGGGTTGATATCCTTATTACAGGCGCAAAAGGCTTTCTGCTTCGATACAGAAACTACCTGTCTGGACGCCAATGACTGTGAACTTGTGGGACTTTCATTTTCAATTAAGCCGGGCAGCGGATGGTATGTTCCGATTTGCGAAGATCAAACCGAAGCTTGTGGAATCGTTCTTGAGTTTAAAGAGCTGTTTGAAAATCCGTCTATAAAAAAGATTGGTCAGAATCTTAAATACGACATACTGGTTTTAAACTGGTACAATGTTAATGTGCAGGGCGAACTATTTGACACCATGCTTGCGCATTATTTGATAGATCCGGATACCCGGCATAATATGGATATTCTATCCGAAAACTATCTGGGTTATGTTCCGGTTTCAATTACCTCATTAATTGGTACCAAAGGAAAGAATCAGGGTAATATGCGAGATGTGGAGATTGAAAAAGTGAAGGAATATGCCGCAGAAGATGCCGATATTACATTGCAATTGTCTGAAGTTTTTGAGCCGCTTTTAGAAAAAGTTGGAGCAAGCAAATTAGCTGGCGACATAGAAAACCCACTCGTATATGTTTTGGCAGCAATGGAACGTGAAGGAGTTAAAATTGACCAGCAAGCTTTGGGTGACTACTCTGTACAAATTGAAGCGGATGTTAAGGTGCTAGAAAAAACTATCTATGAGAAAGCCGGAGCTCGTTTTAATATAGCATCGCCAAAGCAATTAGGCGAGGTTTTA
This sequence comes from uncultured Sphingobacteriaceae bacterium, assembly GCA_946480915.1. The sequence goes on from CAMLLO010000050.1 coordinate 6,007, forward strand.
TTTGAGAAACTGCAACTTGATCCCAAAGCAAAAAAAACAAAGACAGGCCAGTATCAAACGGGCGAGGATATCCTTACAGCTCTTGCCAATAAAAGTGATATTGTAAAAGATATTCTTGACTTCCGCCAGTTGCAAAAACTTAAATCCACTTATGTAGATGCTTTGCCTTTGCTAATCAATCCTAAAACACAAAGGGTTCATACTTCTTACAACCAGGCTGTGGCAGCAACCGGGCGTTTGAGTTCAAATAATCCAAATCTTCAGAATATCCCTATCAAAACTGAACGCGGACGGGAAGTTAGACGGGCTTTTATTCCGCGGAGCGATGAATTTTTAATTATTTCAGCAGATTATTCGCAAATAGAACTTCGCTTAATTGCTGAAATAAGTAAAGATGAGAATATGATGGACGCCTTTATGCAAGGATTGGATATCCATACTGCAACAGCTTCTAAAGTATATGGAGTTGCTTTGGAAGATGTTGATTCTACACAACGCCGAAATGCTAAGGCTGTAAATTTTGGAATTATTTATGGCCAGTCGGCTTTCGGTCTATCACAAAGTCTTGGAATTCCGCGGAAGGAAGCTGCTGACATTATAGAAGAATATTTCAGGCAGTATTCCGGCATTAAACAATATATGAGCGATACGATGAATTTCGCCCGTGAAAATGGATACGTACAAACTTTAATGGGCCGGCGGCGATACATGCGTGATATTAACTCTGCCAATGCTACCGTAAGGGGATTTGCAGAGCGAAACGCTATAAATGCACCTATACAAGGTTCGGCAGCAGATATGATAAAAATTGCGATGATCAATATTTATCGTGATATGCAGGAACAAAAGCTTATTTCCAAAATGACCATGCAAGTGCATGATGAGCTTGTATTTGATGTTCATAAGTCTGAAGTGGAGAAAGTAAAAGCCATAATTCAGGATAGAATGAAAAATGCGTTTAAAACAACTGTACCAATACTGGTCGAAATAGGCCAGGGAAATAACTGGTTGGAAGCCCATTAACTAAAAAAACAAGAAACCCGTCACAAATTGACGGGTTTCTTGTTTTACAGAAAAAAATTTCCTTAAATTTCAAAATCCAATTTAAATAATTAAAAAATGAACGTAATCCACCTAAGTGCAGAATGCTATCCAATTGCAAAGGTTGGGGGACTGGGAGATGTGGTGGGCGCCCTTCCAAAATATCAGCAAGCCGCAGGATTAACGGCCATAGTAGTTTTGCCCTATTATGATCGGAAATTTGTAAGAGAAAACGATTTTGAAGTAATATTCGAGTCGAGGCTCACCATGGGAACCTTTACCGGCCCGTTCCAGATTTTGAGGGAGACAACCGATAAATTAGGCTTTTCATTACATCTTATTAAAATACCCGGCCTGTTAGATCGGACTGAGATTTATTGTTATCCGGATGAAACCGAACAATTCGTTGCCTTTCAATTAGCCTTTTTGGAATGGTTGTTAAATTTTGAGGTGTTACCCGATATAATACATTCTCACGACCACCATGCTGGATTAATTCCTTTCTTATTATATCACTCACCCCGTTATAAGTCTCTTGCTCATATTCCCACTGTATTAACTATCCATAATGCTCAGTACCAGGGCTGGATTGGCTGGGAGAAATTAAATTTATTGCCCGATATTGAGCTTTGGGAGAGTAAATTATTAGAATGGGGAGATTGCATCAATCCTTTAGCTTCCGCAGTAAAGTGTTGCTGGAAATACACCACAGTTTCGCCAAGTTATTTAGAGGAACTAACAGTTAACTCAAATGGTTTGGAGACCCTTTTTATGGCAGAGAAATCTAAGGGAGTCGGAATAATTAATGGGATCGACACCGATATCTGGAACCCTGAAACGGACCGCATGATATCTGCAAATTATACAGCCGAAACGGTGTTTGCGGGTAAGCTGGAAAATAAGAAACTTGTCTGTAAAGAGTTCTTTCTGGATGAGAGCAAACCACTTATTGCTTTTATAGGTCGCTTAGTTGGCGAAAAGGGTGCTGATCTTCTTCCGGAAGCGATAGCCAGGATTCTCACTAAGCACAAAGGTGAAGTGAACATTCTTGTTTTAGGGTCAGGGGAAACCGAGATCGAGGAAGAGCTGGCAAGTTTAACCTCTACTTTTAAAGAAGATTATAATGTGTTTATTGGCTATCATGAGGCGCTTTCACACCGAATTTATGCGGGGGCAGATTTTTTAATTATGCCTTCGCGTGTTGAACCATGCGGCTTAAACCAATTATATTCCTTACGTTACGGAACAGTTCCGATTGTTAGAAGTACAGGCGGTTTAAAAGATACAGTAATAGATATTTCGGAAGAAAATGGATATGGGATCCGTTTCGAAGATGCCGATGTTGAAAGTATCGTGGCAGCCGTATCAAGATCGATAAAACTCTATAAAAACACCTCGCAGATGAAATTGTTACGTAATAGAATGATGGGCCTGAATTATTCATGGCATCAATCCGCAGCACAGTATATAAACCTTTACAAAAATCTTAAATCTTAATATTATGATGTCAAAAGTCCTTGCAGTTATTCTTGGAGGAGGATCAGGAACCCGCTTGCAACCTCTTACCGCCACCCGTTCCAAACCTGCAGTTCCTATTGCCGGTAAATATCGATTAGTTGATATTCCAATTTCTAACTGTCTGAATTCTGGCATAGACCGCATTTTTGTTCTTACGCAATTTAACTCGGCGTCGTTAAATAAACACATTAAAAATACCTATCATTTTAATGTGTTTAGTACAGCTTTTGTTGATATTCTTGCTGCCGAGCAGACTCCCAGTAATTCGGGATGGTTTCAGGGAACGGCCGATGCGGTACGCCAGTCGATGCACCATATGTCGCCTTTTGATTTCGAGTACGTACTGATTTTGTCAGGAGATCAACTGTATCAAATTGATTTTCATCATATGATAAAAAGCCATATTGAACGCAATGCTGAAGTTTCTGTAGCCACGATTCCTGTAACTGCAAAGGATGTTCCGGGATTCGGGATAATGAAAATCGATAAAGACGATGTTATAACATCGTTCATTGAAAAGCCGCAATCTGATTTTGAAGACTGGAGATCGGAAGTTGGTCCGGAAATGGAAGCCCAGGGCAGAATCTACCAGGCATCGATGGGTATTTATATCTTTAACAGGGATGTGCTTTATGACACTTTGACAAACGATCCTCATACCGATTTTGGAAAAGAGATCATTCCGGAGGCTTTGTCCAGAAATCGGGTAATAAGCTATCAATATGACGGATATTGGACAGATATCGGTACAATTCCTTCGTTTTTTGAGGCTAATATTGGACTAACGGATGATATCCCGGAGTTTAATTTGTTTGATAAAAAAACTATTTTCTCCAGACCACGAATGCTGCCCCCATCGAAGGTACAAGGAACAACGCTTGAAAGAACAGTCATTGCTGACGGATGTATTATTCAAGCGAGCCGTATAGAGCGATCTGTGATAGGTATTCGTACCCGCATTGGTCGCGGAACGACTATAGAATATTGCTACATAATGGGTAGTGATTATTATCAGAGTTTGGATCAACTAGAGGAAGCTAAAAACACTCAAACCCCGATTATTGGTGTTGGAGAACGCTGCTATATTAAAAATGCCATTCTAGATAAGAATTGCCGCGTTGGCAATGATGTGAGAATAAACGGAGGCCCGCATTTAAAAGATGGCGACTACGGCAAATACACAGTTAACGATGGTATTGTCGTAGTTAAGAAAGGTGCGTTCATTGATAATGGCACAGTGATTTAGCATAGCTGTCACTTTTTTTACGGAGCATTAAAAAGAAATTTAATGCTCCGTTTTTTATGCAATCTGCCGGTACTAAAAGTATGCTGATTTTAGGTGCTTATGCCTGAAAAACCATCCCCTTATAAAACCATAAGCAAATCCGCCGATATGTGCCCAGTATCCAACTCCGGTGCTTTCGGCTTTTTGAAGTTCTAAAGAATCATATCCCGCCATTACCTGCTGCAGGATATAGAATCCAAGAAAAGCAAAGGCAGATACTCTGAATGTGAAGAAGATAAATAAGACCGTGATCCTTGAAGAAGGAAACATGACGAGATAGGAACCCAAGGTTGCGGATATAGCCCCCGATGCACCGATTACCGGGATGGCACTTCCCGCTAAAACAAAGCAATGGACAAGTGCGGCTACAACCCCTCCAGCCAGGTAAAACAAAAGAAAACGAAGACTTCCGATTGTAACTTCAATATTATCGCCAAATATCCAAAGAAAGATCATGTTTCCTATCAAGTGCATCCATCCACCATGTAGAAACATACTGGTAACCAATGTATGCAGATTTTGTCCTTTCCAGATAAGATTAGGAACAGCACCATAGGTATAAAAGAAGCTTTCCATCTGCTCTGGGCTAAGCTGAAGCTGCTGCCAGAAAATATAACAGTTAAATATTATAAGGAGGTACGTAATTATTGGCTTCGATCGTCCTTTTACATTATCATCGCCGATAGGAAAAAACATAGATTATAAAGCTTGAATGAATGCTGTTATGAATTTATAAAAAATTTGTATATCAGGAATGTTTGTCGTTCCATTCAAAACATAGGTTTTTTTGCAGGAGTTTAAACTAAAAAATGTTTTTCTTTAGAGCATTGGTAAGCTTGTAAAGAACAACACATTTAACGATAAAGTATTCATAAAGTTTTCGATACCTCGATGCTTTAATTCTGGAGGCATCGTTTTGTAAAACAAGAAAGCCGGCTAATGGGCCGGCTTTCTTGTTTATTTACTTAAATACATTGATTTTTCTTTATACAATTTCACGAAATAAGGATCATCCAAATCTTTTATAAATCGAATAGCCTCACCTGTCGACTTCATCTCTGGCCCTAATTGCTTTTCTACTTCAGGAAACTTATCAAAAGAGAATACGGGTTCTTTGATGGCATAGCCTTTTAGCTTTCTTTCTATTGTGAAATCTTTAAGTTTATTAACACCCAGCATTACCTTGGCGGCAATTTTGATATAAGGTACATCATAAGCTTTCGCGATGAAAGGAACAGTCCGTGAAGCTCTTGGATTTGCTTCGATTACGTAAACTTTTTCATCTTTTATCGCAAACTGAATATTTAATAATCCAATTACGTTTAACGCTTTTGCAAGTTTAATGCTATATTCTTCCATCTGACGGATCACATTGTCAGACAAGTTGAAAGGAGGTAACACGGCGCTTGAATCACCAGAGTGAATACCCGCAGGCTCTATGTGTTCCATCAATCCAACTATATGCACATCTTCACCATCGCAAATTGAATCAGACTCTGCTTCTTCTGCTCTGTCAAGAAAATGATCAATCAATACACGGTTACCCGGAAGATCACCTAATAATTTAACAACTGCGTTTTCAAGGTCTTCGTCATTAATAACAATGCTCATTCCCTGTCCGCCCAAAACGTAACTTGGACGTACCAGCACCGGATAACCAACTTTATGTGCAACTACAAGTGCTTCCTCGGCATCTTCAGCAACTCCGTAATTAGGATAAGGAATATTCAATTCTTTTAACAAGTCAGAGAAACGGCCCCTGTCTTCTGCAATATCCATATTGTCGTACGAGGTACCGATGATTTTAATTCCATGCTGCTGAAGCTTTTCAGCCATTTTCAGGGCAGTTTGACCACCCAGCTGAACAATTACTCCTTCTGGCTTTTCAAGCTCTATAATCTCGCGAACGTGTTCCCAGAAAACAGGCTCAAAATATAGTTTATCAGCCATGTTAAAATCTGTAGAAACCGTCTCAGGGTTACAGTTTATCATGATCGATTCAAAACCGCTCTCTTTCGCCGCAATTAAACCGTGAACACAAGAGTAATCGAACTCGATACCTTGTCCGATACGATTTGGACCTGAACCTAATACGATGATTTTCTTCCTATCACTTGGCGCTGATTCATTTTCATCTTCAAAGGTCGAATAGTAATATGGGGTTTTTGCAGGGAATTCGGCAGCACAGGTATCTACCATTTTGTAAACCCGTTTTATGCCCAGTTCTTTTCTGCGGTCATACACCTCATCTTCAGTAACATTGCCTAATAACCAGGCAATTTGTATATCAGAGAAGCCTTTCTGTTTAAGTGTGTAGAAGAATTCTTTTGGTATATTATTCAGAGAATAACGCTTAAGTTCTTGCTCCAGCTGAACAAGCTCCTGAATTTGCAACAAGAACCATTTGTCGATTTTAGTTACTTTACGAATGGATTCCAAAGGAACACCCAGACTCAATGCATCTTTTATAAGGAACAAACGGTTCCAGCTTGGATGCTCTAAACCGTACATTATTTCATCGAGGTTTCTGCTTTGGCGACCATCGGCACCTAAACCTGAGCGACCAATTTCTAAACTCTGACAAGCTTTTTGAAGCGCTTCGACAAATGTACGTCCGATTGCCATTACTTCGCCAACAGCCTTCATTTGAAGCCCCAACTCCATATTGGCACCTTTAAATTTATCAAAGTTGAAGCGAGGTATCTTTACAATTACGTAGTCCAGCGTCGGCTCGAAATAAGCTGAGGTCGTTTTGGTGATCTGATTTTCAATCTCATCCAGATTATAGCCGATCGCCAGCTTAGCAGCAATTTTAGCAATCGGATAACCGGTTGCTTTTGAAGCTAAAGCTGATGAACGTGAAACTCTTGGATTGATTTCGATTGCAATGATAGATTCATCCTCAGGATTTACCGAAAACTGCACGTTACAGCCGCCCGCAAAATTACCTATAGCGCGCATCATGGTGATAGCCTGATTTCGCATATCCTGGTAACAGCGATCGCTCAGCGTCATCGCCGGTGCAACTGTGATTGAATCTCCGGTGTGGATTCCCATCGGATCAAAATTCTCTATAGAGCAAATGATGATCACATTGTCTTTATTATCACGGAGGAGCTCAAGTTCGTATTCTTTCCAGCCGATTACCGCTTTTTCTACCAATACTTCGTGAGTTGGAGATGCCTGTAATCCGCGGCTTAAGGCCACATCGAAATCTTCTTTTTTATGTACGAAGCCGCCTCCGGAGCCACCCATGGTATAGGATGGGCGAATTACCAATGGGAAGCCGATCTGTTGTGCCGCTTCTTTACCTTCTAAAAAAGAATTTGCGATTTTTGAAGGGGCTACACCAACGCCGATGTCTACCATTAACTGGCGGAATTCCTCACGATTCTCGGTTTTCTCGATTGCTGCAATATCAACACCGATAATCCGAACACCGTATTTTTCCCAAATTCCACGCTCCTCAGCTTCTTTGGCAAGGTTTAAGGCAGTTTGTCCTCCCATGGTAGGAAGTACTGCATCAATTTTGCGTTCTTGTAAAATCATTTCAATGCTTTCACAAGTTAAAGGCCATAAATACACGTGGTCGCCGATAACATTATCAGTCATGATAGTAGCCGGATTGGAGTTTATAATTGAAACTTCAATGCCTTCTTCTTTAAGAGATAAAGATGCTTGCGAGCCTGAATAATCAAATTCAACAGCCTGGCCAATAATAATTGGTCCTGAACCGATAATCAATACTGATTTAATGGAAGAGTCTTTTGGCATTTTACAGGGTAAAAAATGTAAGTCAAATTTAAAAATGCGATTTTTAAATTGCCGGGGAGCGCTTTGACACGAAAATCCCGACTTTATTGTCGGGATGCAAAGGTATGAAAAAGAAGGGGTTTTTGATGAAGAAATAAAAAATATTACCGATTTGTCTTAAGCGCTAGCGGTAAAGTATAATGAACGCGTGTGGGGATTCCATGTTGCATACCGGGAATCCATTTTGGCGACTCTTTAATAACTTTTATCGCAGCTTCCCCTGTACCATATCCTAGGTCCTTTAAAAGGTGGATGTTGGAAATTCGTCCATCGCTTTCGACTACAAAAGATATTATAAGTTTTCCAGATACACCTCTTTCAGAAGCTTCTCTCGGAAACCGGTAATTTCTGCCCACATATTCAAGGAATTTTTCGATTCCACCTTTAAAGCCTGGTAGCATTTCAATCGCTGTGTAAGGCTGAGATCGGCCATCGTTAAAAAATGCCGTGCCGCTAATAAGCTTGCCCATTTCATACTTTTCTTCAAAGGAATTGTTTGAGGAAAGATATTTCCCCTTCCATGTGCCGTTTTTAACGCCGTCCAGGTAGCTTCCTTGTTCAAATAGACTCGTGTCATCTCCGGTTCCTTCATAGTCTCCGGTGCCTTCTTTAACCAGTTCTACCCCTGTTGAATCAAAAAAACTCACCACTTTCGTGATCAGTTTTAGATCTTTTTCAGCCTTTGAAGGATTTATATGTAAAAGATTTATTTTTAGTTGTCCATTCGGGTAATAGTAATAATGAGGACCTGTGATCTTACCTTTTTGATATACCGCTATCTCCTTTTTCCGGCCACTGGAGTAAAAAGAAATTACTGATCCCTCGAGTATAAGATTTGGATTGTAAGAAGACAACATTCCAACTCTTTTTTTTGTCCCATTAGGGTAGTATTCCAATAAGTTAAAATATGTGGTTCCCGAATCCGGTTCCTGAATCACTCTAATATAATCAGCACTATCCCTAAGTTGGGCAAAAGCTCCGTTATTTTTAAGAAAATACACGTTTTGCTTTTTTTGACCCAAGCTTATAGTTGCCAGCAAAACACAGAAAGAAGTAAGAAATAAAGTTTTGCTTTTCATGATTTTGTTTCGGACAAATTAACTAAAAAACCTTTTAGAGAGATATCTGTTACCAAAATAAAACACACAATATGAAAAAGTTAATTTTAGGCTTTATAGTCGTTTCAACGATTGCGGCTTGCGCAACAGTTCAGTCTATTGTCAGGTCTAATTTACCCTATACTGCTACCTTAATTATCCCCGCAGGCACAAGCACAGGTAGCATGCGTTCTGCAGTTAGCCCTGCAAGCAGTGCCGATCAGATTTTTGGTGGTAGCTCGAACTCGCAAATAAAAGAGGTAAGAATTGCGAGTGCCAAAATAGAAGCAAGCAGTCCTTCAAACCAAAATCTCGGAGTTTTCAGCAGTATCAGATTGTATTTTTCCAGAGGTGATGGATCAGGGGAAGTTCTGGTTGCAAGCCGAAATGATATTTCGACAAATGCCGGTTCCAGTGTGGTTCTCGATGTCGATAATTCAAGATTTTTAGATGATATTGTTAAAAGCTCTTCGGCTAGAGTACGGATGGAGTATGTTTTAAGGAATTCTTTAAATGCGGATGTTAGTGTAAGAGCCAGCTTAGGGTTTACTTCAAGCCCGGCTACTGCGCAGTAATCGTTCTTAGCTCAGTTAAAACCTCGCCAGCCTGGTGAGGTTTTTTTATATGCATCAGAAAGTTAAATTTGCTGCGTGATATTCTGCCAATCTTCTTTCTGGCAACTCGTTTGGGAGCAGCTTTTACAAACTTCAGCACTCGAATGGTTTGGCACCATTACTGGTTTTTTCTGTGTCTATTTAGCTGCAAGGCAAAATATTTTGAACTGGCCTGTGGCACTATTAAGCATACTCGCTTATCTGGCTCTATTTTATCAGTACAAGCTTTACGGCGATGCTACTTTGCAATTCTATTTTTTCTGTACTAGCATATATGGATGGTATTACTGGTCAAAGCCTCGAGAAGGTAATCAACAAACGATCGTTTCTCTACGCAGGCATGAATACGCGATTCTAATAATCTTAAATGTTATACTTTCCTTTACTCTTGGTATTTTTCTTGATAGGTTTACCGATACAGATGTGCCTTATATTGATGGTGCATGCACTGCAATAAGTTTTGTGGCTCAAATATTAATGACCAGGAAAGTTTTGCAAAGCTGGCTATTATGGATTATTGTAGATATCTGTTATGTGCCTCTTTATTTATATAAGAATTTAGCCTTAACAGCAGTTTTGTACACATTATATCTTGTGCTGGCAACTATGGGCTATCTTGACTGGCGACGTACATGGAAACAAGCAACTCAATAACAAAAATAGCTATTGTCGGGCCGGAGTCAACCGGCAAGTCAACACTGTCTCATCAACTTGCCCAACACTACAAAACCGTTTGGGTTCCTGAATATGCAAGGGAGTATTGTGAAAAACTATCAGAGCCGTGTACTTGGGATGATGAGATTGCTATGTTTAAAGGACAGCTTGAGCTGGAGAATAGGTTAATCTCTAAAGCAAAAAACCTGTTAATTTGTGATACGACAGTCATCACTGTAAAAGTCTGGAGTGATTATATGTTTGGTAAATCTCCGCAAGACGTTCTTGATGAAATTTCTCGTCGCCCATATAATTTATACTTATTAATGGACATAGACTTGCCCTGGCGAGATGATCCACTCCGGGACTTTCCGCACATGCGAGAATACTTCATGAAGGTTTGGCATGATGAACTAAAGGCCTTGGGCGCTAATTATATAACCATTTCAGGTACAGATAATACCCGATTTGAAAATGCAGTGCGGGTTATTGATGAATATCTATTGAGAATCAAATGAAATGTAGGTAAATGGATCTTTTTATACGAAAAAGAAATGCTTTATCGCTTGATTTGTGTCTTTTAACAAAAATTAACACCTGGATATGCATATTTAGCGTATGTTTGTGTGTTAGCAGAGAATACCAGTAAATGTTATTCTGCGTTGTAACATTCACATTAAATGATGTCTAACATTAAAGAAAACACCTGAGTGTTTTGATCGAAAAGTGTGATGCAGGTTGTTTTTTAATTAATCGACTTAGTTCTCTAGGTATACATACGTTCTTTTTAAATTAATGATTAAAAAAACCTTCCACTATTTGGGAGGTTTTTTTGTTTATTCGCAAATATTTTAAATTATGGAATTGCTCTCCAATCCGGAAATCTGGATCTCGCTAATAACATTAACCGTACTCGAAATAGTATTAGGAATAGATAACATCATCTTTATTTCGATCCTGTCCGGCAAATTGCCCGAAAATCAGCAAAAGAAGGGAAGGCAATTAGGGCTGGCCTTAGCTATGATAACCCGCGTTTTATTGTTGCTATCCTTAAATTGGGTAATGAGTTTAACCTCAACCTTATTTAATCCCGCCGAGTGGATTGGCATCACCAATGTTGAATTATATGAAAAAATGGCCATATCAGGCCGCGATTTGATTTTGATATCGGGCGGGCTTTTTCTGATCTATAAAAGCACCAGCGAAATCCATGAGAAACTTGAAGGTGAAGAACATCAGCAAGCCACTGCTAAAGTGCATTCTTTCTCAGGAGTGATTTTTCAAATACTAATACTAGACGTTGTTTTTTCTCTAGATTCCGTAATTACCGCGGTTGGTATGGCAGACCAGATATTGGTGATGATTGCAGCCGTCGTAATTGCTGTAATTGTTATGATGTTCTCAGCGGGTGGGATCAGTGGATTCGTAAACAAACACCCGACAGTAAAAATGCTGGCACTTTCATTTCTTTTGTTAATTGGAGTTTCATTATTGGCTGAAGGATTCGAACAGCATATCCCCAAAGGCTATATTTATTTCGCAATGGCTTTCTCAGTGCTGGTAGAAATGCTGAACCTAAAAATGAGAGCAAAAGCCAAACCTGTAACTTTACATAACAATCCTGGCAATGCGGATTTTACAGGTTAGTTAAACAACTCTGCAAAGTAAGCCCTTCAAATATTCACCTTCCGGGAAAGATGCTCTCACGGGGTGATCTTCTGGTTGGCAGAACTGGTAAATAAATTGTATTTCCTTACCTGCATCCAATGCTGCCCAAGCCAATATTTGTTTTAAGTGGTTAATGTCGACCGCGCCAGAGCAGGAAAATGTAGCTAACAGGCCGCCGCTGTTTAACAGTGACATGCCTATTCTGTTCAAATCTTTATAAGCTCTCGACGCTTTATCCAAAGCTGAGCGGGTTGGAGCATATTTGGGAGGATCAAGAATTACGATGTCGAACTTCTCATCGCTTTCGCGGAAGCTTCGCAGCTGCTTATTCACATCAGATTGGATGGCTTGATGTCTGGATTTGTTAAAATTATTTAATTCAATGTTTTTGTTTAGGGTTTCTATTGCCAGGGCCGAGCTATCAACGCTGATAACCTCAGCAGCGCCTAAGCTTAAACAGTTTAAGCTAAACCCTCCCGAATAGGAAAAGCAGTCCAGAACGCGTTTCCCTTTAGAGTGCTCGGCAACGATACGCCTGTTGCTGCGTTGGTCGCAAAAGAAACCGGACTTTTGTCCTTCAGATATATTGATTAAATATTTTATCCCATTTTCAAGTACTTCCACATACTCAGGCGGCGCAGCACCGGCTAATATGCCATGCGAAGGTTCCAGTCCTTCATGTGCTCTTGCTGAAGCATCACTTCGGTCAAAAATCCCTTTTGGATTTAGTTGTTTCTGTAATTCATCAAGCAGAATTGGCTTGATGTTCTCGATCCCGGCTGTATGGATTTGAACGGATAGGAAATCAGCATATTTATCAACTATCAATCCCGGAAGGTAATCGGCTTCGCTAAAAATAATACGACAAACATTCGTATGTCCAGAATGTAGCAGATCTTCACGCGCTTTAACTGCTTTTGCAATTCGCTGGCGCCACCATCCTTCATCTAACTCAACCTCTTTCTTCCACTCAAGTAACCGAACGGCAACACGAGACTGGTTATTAAAAAAGCCTTTGGCCAGGAAATCGCCGTTAGCATCCGTAACAGAAATAATCTCTCCGTTGATCGGATTTCCTTTCACTGTGTCCAGCGCTCCTGAAAATACCCAGGGGTGTAATTGCTTAACTGCTTTTTCTTTTCCCTTTTTTAATCGTGCTTCAGCCATGCTGCAAATCTATAATTTTGCCCGACGTTAACTAGCAATTTCCAAATTTTTGACATTTTTCAATAAGGTCGACAAACATGCTATTTTTGCAGTATGGAAGAAATATCCTGGAACGATTTTGAAAAAGTAGAGCTACGGGTTGGGACCGTTCAGGAGGTGTTAGATTTTCCGGAAGCAAGAAAGCCTGCGTACAAATTAAAAGTTAATTTCGGCCCATTTGGAATAATGTGGAGTAGTGCTCAAGTGACGAAGCACTATACAAGAGAAGATTTAATAGGGCGGCAAATAATAGGTGTGATCAATTTTCCGGAAAAGCATATTGCGAAGTTTCGATCCGAATTTCTGGTTACGGGCTTTGCTGACGAGTATGGAGATATAGTTTTGGCAGCTGTTGAACGTCCGGTGCCAAATGGGTCTAAGTTAATTTAATAAATACAAAGCTTTCTCTAAAAGTTAGGAGGCATAAATTAAAATATAATGCGGTATGTAAGTTTCGATAGCGAGCCAACTGTTGCTCCGGACGATTTCTTTATGAATGAAGCTTTAAAGGAAGCTAAACTCGCCTTAAGCATAGATGAAGTTCCTATTGGGGCTGTAATTGTATCAAACGGTAAGATTATCGGGCGTGGCCATAATCTTACCGAGCGCCTGAATGACGTGACGGCCCATGCAGAAATGCAGGCTTTCACTGCAGCGGCAAATTTCCTTGGCGGGAAATATCTGAAAGATTGCACGCTTTATGTTACGATAGAGCCCTGTGTTATGTGTGCAGGGGCCTCTTATTGGACTCAAATTAGCCGGATAGTTTATGGTGCTCCGGATACTCAACGCGGCTTTCGCCGCATCAGCCAATCTATACTGCATCCTAAAACTGAAATCCTGGGAGGAATAAAAGAAATTGAGTGTGGTTCTTTAGTGAAAGAGTTCTTTTTGACTAAAAGAAATAAAAGTTGACATCCTGCTGAACAATTATTTTAATCATAAGTTATATTTGTGTCTTTGAAATTTTAACCCTTTAAAACGCAAATATTATGGCTTTTGAATTACCCGCGTTACCTTACGCAAGCGACGCACTTGAACCGCATATCGACAAAGCAACTATGGAAATCCATCATGGAAAACACCATAATGCATACGTTACAAACCTTAATAATGCTATCGCCGGCTCCGATGCAGAGTCTAAGTCTTTAGAAGAACTTCAAGCTACGATTTCTCAATACCCAATGGCTGTGCGCAACAATGGCGGTGGTCATTATAATCATAGCTTATTCTGGACAATCATGGCTCCAAATGCGGGTGGACAGCCAACAGGCGATTTAGCAGATGCGATTAATCAGGCATTTGGTTCATTCGAAGAGTTTAAAAAGAAATTTAGCGAAGCGGGTGCAACTCGTTTCGGTTCTGGATGGGCTTGGTTAAGTGTTGCTGCTGATGGAAAATTACAAGTTTCATCAACTCCGAATCAAGATAATCCTTTAATGGATGTTGCTGAAGTTAAGGGAACACCGATACTAGGAATGGACGTTTGGGAGCATGCATATTACCTGCATTATCAAAATCGTCGTCCTGATTACATCGCCGCTTTTTTCAACGTAATTGATTGGAATGCTGTAGCAAAACGCTACGCCGCAGCTAAAAAGTAATCTAGATAAAAACCTTTTGTTAAAAAGCAGTGTATCTAATAGGTACACTGCTTTTTAATTTTCGTACTTATGAGAAACTCTGTTGTTTTGACACTGGCTTTTTTAACACTGACACTTCTTCCAAGTTGTGAAGTAATTGGAGATATTTTTCAAGCTGGCTTTTATACAGCAATTTTTGTGATAATAGCAATTGTTGCTATAATAATTTGGATTTTCAGATCCTTCAGAGGTCGGACCTAATAGGTAGCTAAAATTTCTTTTTTTCTTTTCTGAAGCATTTCACTTGGAACGACCGCTAAGATTTCTTTTTCCAATGCCTTTATCACACTTCGTTTCAGAAAATTTCTATGTGTAACAATACTTATCTCCCTTACGGGGACCGGTGCAGCAAAGTTTCTAACTCGGCTTAATTGTTCTTCAGATAAATCTGTTAAGCTTAGCTCCGGTAAAATGGTGATTCCGCTATTTAGGTCGACCATTCGCTTCAGCGTTTCTATACTTCCTGTATTGTACTCAAACTGTTTATTGCTTCCGCCTGCTTTCTTTCTCTGACAAATATTTAGTACCTGATTTCGCATACAATGTCCCTCATTGAGTAACCATAGCTCATCGAAGTTTATGTCCTTGTACCCAATTTCCGTTTTATCAATTAACGGGCTGGCTGTCGAAAGGTATACCACAAAGCTTTCATAAAACAAGGGAATTTCGTGTAAACTATTTTCTTCCAGAGGAGTTGCCAGAATTCCGCAATCTAATAGTCCTACCTTGAGATTTTGAATGATTTGCTCTGTAGTATATTCCCAAATCATTAATTGAACTTTCGGATAGTTCCTGGTAAAGTTTGGTATAATTTGGGGTAGCAGGTAAGGAGCAACCGTCGGGATAACCCCCACTTTTAGTTCTCCCGAAAGCTCATTATTGAACACTTTAATTTGTTCTTTCAATTGCAAGCTTTCATGCAAGATCAAGCGGGCTTGAGCAATAACTTGCTGTCCAAGCTCTGTCGGAACCACCGGATGTCTGCTGCGGTCAAATAGCTTTACACCTAAGTTTTCTTCGAGTTTTTGTATTTGCATACTCAAAGTCGGTTGCGTTACAAAGCATTTCTCTGCTGCGGTAACGAAGTTTCGATAAGTGTCAACTGCTACTATGTATTCGAGCTGTACAAGTGTCATATAGTTTACTTCTATGCAAAGATAGGGCAAGATCGATTTTTATTATAAGCCTTTCTGATAGATGTTTAGAAGGATCAAATGGCTCGGAAAGGACTTTACCTGGTTGCAGTCAGGCTTGAGATGAACAGTTGAGGTTGGGATCTTATACTATTTAACTAAAAAGAGGCGAACATCGCCTCTTTTTAGTTAACTTATTCTACAGTCACTGACTTCGCTAAGTTTCTAGGTTGATCAACGTTGCAACCACGCATAACCGCGATGTGATAGGATAGAAGTTGCAGTGGAATAGTTGCCAACAACGGCAGAAATGCCTCATTTGCGTCAGGAATTTCAATTACATAATCCGCCATTTTTCTAACCTCTTTGTCACCTTCGGTAACAATCGCAATTACTACTCCTTTTCTTGCTTTAACCTCCTGGATATTGCTGATAACTTTCTCATAAGAAGAGTTTCTTGTAGCAATCACAATTACCGGCATGTCAGCATCAATAAGTGCAATTGGTCCATGTTTCATCTCCGCGGCCGGATAGCCTTCTGCATGGATATATGAAATCTCTTTTAGCTTTAAAGCACCTTCCAGCGCCACCGGAAAACCGCTTCCCCTGCCGAGGAACAAGCAGTTTCTCGAATCCTTTAAAATGGAAGCTATTTCTATAATATGGTTGTCTGCTTTTAAGCATCTATCTACCAGATCCGGGATTGTATCCAGCTCTGTTAGTAGATTCACTAATGCACTCTCTTTCATAGTTCCTCTCTGTTGAGCCATGAAGAAAGCCATTAAAGTCAGTACTGTTACCTGAGCTGTGAATGCTTTTGTTGAAGCAACACCTATTTCGGGGCCAGCATGAGTATATACCCCTGCGTCAGAAATTCTTGGTATGGAAGAACCTACAACATTGCAAATTCCGAAAATAGTAGCACCCCTTTCTTTAGCGATCTCTATTGCAGCCATGGTATCAGCCGTTTCTCCTGATTGGGAAATCGCTATTACTATATCTTTCTCTGAAATTATAGGGTTTCTATATCTAAATTCTGAAGCATATTCAACTTCAACAGGTATGCGGGCGTATTCTTCAATAAGGTATTCGCCTACTAAGCCGGCATGCCACGAAGTTCCACAGGCTACAATGACAATCCTGTCAATATTTTTTAATTTATCAGCATAATCCTTAATTCCACCTAATTGAACTTTCCCTTCGTTCGGATAGATCCGGCCTCTCATGCAGTCCCTGATCGAACGTGGCTGCTCATAAATCTCTTTGAGCATAAAGTGGTCATAGCCACCCTTTTCAAGCATTTCAAGTTCAAGCGCAAGCTCTTGGATGTAAGGAGTTACTATATGGTTATCAATGCCCTTGATAATCAGCTCGTCCCTTTTGACGTAGGCTATTTGACTATCTTTTAGATAGATAACGTTTTTAGTATATTCAACAATAGGCGAAGCATCTGATGCAATAAAATATTCATCTTTTCCAACTCCGATAACCATCGGACTACCTTTTCTGGCTGCAATCAATACATCAGGTTCATCATCGCTCATGACTACAATCGCGTACGCACCTACGACTTCATGAAGAGCGACCCGAACGGCTTCAAATAAATCCAGGTTATTGGCATTTTGAATCTCTTCAATGAAGTGGACAAGAACTTCAGTATCGGTATCGCTTGTAAAAACATGCCCTTTCGATTTTAGCGCTTCTTTTAAAACCGCATAGTTCTCAATAATTCCGTTATGGATTATAGACAAACGGCCGCTTCCTGAGGAATGAGGGTGCGAGTTATAATCCGACGGAACACCGTGAGTAGCCCAACGGGTATGACCCATGCCCATCGTTCCGCTGACGTCTTTATCTTTTGCGAAGTTCTCAAGTTCGCTAACTTTTCCTTGCTTTTTATAAATTTTCAGGTCGTGATTCATTAAAGCCACCCCAGCGCTGTCATACCCGCGGTACTCTAAACGATGAAGACCTTTGATGATAACTTCCCAGGCATTTCTATGCCCAATGTAACCAACGATTCCACACATGGTAGTATTAATTTAGCCTGCTAATCTACAAAAATTGGTAGGTATAAAAAAAGCCGAATGTTAATTCGGCCTGGTATAAGTAAGTTTTAATTTTATGGGGGAGTCTGGGTGATCTTTGCCACCTAAAATGGCTCGGGCTGCGGTGGTTGCAGCAGCCGATATATTCGATCTGCCTGTTAAAGGAAGATCAATAGGGGCTATAAACGTATCGTACTGAACGATTGGCTTATTTATCAGATCCTGAATATATGAAGTGATGTTAAACGTATAAGTTTTGTTAGTCGCGTTATAGAAGCCGCCAAAAATACGCTCATCCAGAAAACGGTTATCTATACCAATGGCATT
Source organism: uncultured Sphingobacteriaceae bacterium (assembly GCA_946480915.1). The sequence continues at coordinate 24,054 of CAMLLO010000050.1, forward strand.
GTCTGGTACTGGCTTTCTTTGTCCCGCGATATCCAATTGATAAAGAGTAAGGCGTGGCGCAGGTTTAAATATATTGTCCGCAGCATTAATTACGGAAATTACAAGCTCAGCTTTGTTTATTGAGATATTCCCTTTTTCTTTTAGCTTGGTCAGATACGGGAACCTAAGTCTGGTTCTGAGACCAGCCATCGGTTGTACATACACGGTGGGGAAACTTGTGGCTACACTCGGATTTTGCAACGCAACCTGCGTTTGTACCAGCGGCGTCGATGTCTGTTTAATTTCCGAAGCGCCAACTGCTTTAAATGTTGCCACATTGGTGTCTATTGCGGCTCCATTAGGCGTTTTATAGTAAATTTCTAAGGCGCTTACTGTCGACTGTAGGTTGAAAAAGATAATACCACCTGTACCTGTAGACTGGTTCTTATTTATCGTTACAAATAAGCCTTTTAAGAAGGCAGAAAAAGTGGCGTTGTTAGTTAATTTACTTTTCGCATTCGCACTTAAGAAATATTGATTAACGAAATCGGAATTTAAACGAATTCTGATTTGAGGAGCTACTTTTGCTGCCTTATCGGGGCCACTTTTAACAATTGTGTTTATGGTTGTACTATCGTTCCATGCAAATCTTTTTATATTGATTACCGAACCTATAACCGGCTCTGCGTTGTAATTTCCCCAGGCACTAGTGTTATAATAACTTTTGGAGGTATTAAATACAGATTTTAGCTGGTGAATATTGATAGCATAGTTAGAAGTTAAGGAATCGCCATAAAACTCATCCCCATATTTCAGTACTAAAACTGCAGAATCAAGTGAAGGACTTGTGCCAAATGAATAATTATCTGAAGGCAGATTTAAGGCCAGCGCTAAATTTGCTTCAGTGGTACCTAAAACAGGGTCGGTTAAAAACCCGAATGGGTTTTGAGAGATGTTAGAGGTAACTACACTATCTTCTTTAGTGGTTAATGTATTTACAGTTATTGTATCAGTGAACACACTTTTTATTGAATCTTGAGGAGCAATATCCAATCCTATTGTGCCTGTTTTCTCACAACTGCTTAAAATAAAAAGACTTATCAACAAGGTTAATAAGTCCAGTTTAATATATTTCATGTTAAGTTCCTTATTAAGCTAAAGAAACGAGTTCCTCGTTTGCAATTTCTTCGTAAAGGTTATAATAATTTTCGTAATCTGAAGTAGAGTCGTAAGATAAAGTAACTTTTTGAGTGCTTTTAACAAACTTTAACACTTCTTCGCTTACTTCAGCGTCTCCAAAAACAACGGCATCAGAATAGGATATTGCTCCGATATGCAGAGCATCATTATCGCATGCTTTAAACACTTCAGTATGTTCCGCCGTCATGCCATTCATGATGGCTTTTTTAGGGAAGTTCGAGTCCAGCTTTTCTGTAAAACAGTTATTATAAGCAGAATAAATAACCTTCGAATTTTTAAAGGTCGGATCGTCTTTGTAAGTAGTTTTAAGATAAACCGGCACTAATGAGCTCATCCATCCATGGCAATGAACAACATCCGGCGACCAGCCTAATTTTTTAACAGTCTCTAATGCGCCTTTGCAAAAGAAAATTGCGCGCTCGTCATTGTCTCCGTAAAATTTATTGCTGTTATCTCTGAACACCTGCTTTCGCTGGAAATATTCTTCATTGTCTAAAAAATATACCTGCATTCTCGCAGAAGGTATAGAGGCAACCTTAATAATCAAAGGGTTATCATTTTCATCAATAATGATGTTCATTCCTGAAAGGCGGATAACTTCATGAAGACGGTTTCTGCGTTCATTGATGTTTCCAAAGCGGGGCATAAGGATTCTGATTTCCAGACCTTTATCCTGCATCGCTTGTGGCAATTGCCTTGTTATTTCAGAAATTTTAGTTAACTCCAGGAAAGGCGACATTTCGTGGGTAATAAACAGTAGCTTCGTTTTTGCCATCTCCAAATGTTAGATAAATAGAATTGTATTTCGGACTGCAAATATAAGCATATTATATGATATATCAATGAATTACGCAAGTGTCTTTGATAATTTTTTACTAATGCTCACCTTTGCGCAAATTGATCAGAAAAGAAATTGGAAATTATCACCTCTAAGTTTGACCTCGCCGAATTACTTAGCAACGTCCGGAAAAATAAAAAATCTCTAGGCTTTGTGCCTACTATGGGTGCTCTTCATGCCGGTCATTTGTCACTTATAAAAATCGCGACAGAACTAACAGACTTGGTGGTGTGCAGTATATTTGTCAATCCCACTCAATTTACCAATCAAAGTGATCTTGAAAATTACCCTCGGCCTATTGAAGAAGATGTAAGGCTTTTAGAAGCTTCTGGATGTGATGTGCTTTTTCTTCCCGCCGTAACCGAGATGTATGGTGAAAATGAGGAGTGGAAATTTGAAGTTGGTTATCTCGAAAATATACTGGAGGGAAAGTTTCGTGCCGGACATTACCAGGGGGTTACTCAGATCGTAAAAAAGCTGCTTGATGCCGTTAGGCCCGACTATATGTTTCTAGGCCAAAAAGATTATCAGCAGGTAATGGTGCTCGATCATATGGTGAAATCGCTTGAAATGAACACGGAGCTGGTAATGTGTCCAATTGTGCGTGAGGGTGACGGATTAGCATTGAGTTCCAGAAATATTCATCTTTCGATAAATGATCGCCGAAACGCTCTTGCGCTTTACAAAGCTTTATTTCAAACCAAAGAACATTTCGAGCACTTATCGGTAGAAGAACTTAAAAGTGAAGCTTGGAGCATGCTTGTGAATACAGAAGGGGTAACTCCGGAGTATTTTGAAATATGTGATGCGAGTACTCTTTTGCCTGTCGAATCCAAAGATGCAGAGAGTATTATTGCTTTGGTTGCAGCGAAAGTAGGCAATACCAGATTAATTGATAATATAATCTTAAAGTAAATGCTTCATCCGAAGCGGGGATTAAAGCCGATCATAAATTAAACTTTTTTACTTTTGTATATGGTTATTGAGATTTTGAAGTCAAAGATACATAGGGTTAGAGTGACGCAGGCGGAGTTGAACTATGTTGGAAGTATCACCATTGACGAGGACTTAATGGACGCGGCAAATATTATCGCCAATGAAAAGGTTCAGGTAGTTAATAATAACAATGCAGCCCGGTTCGAAACCTATGTGATAAAAGGGGAGCGCGGTTCAGGTACTGTATGTCTGAATGGGTCTTGCGCCCGATTAGCCCAGGTTGGTGATATTTTGATTATTATGTCTTACGGGCGCCTGCCGATAGAAGAAGCCAAAAAGTATAATCCAATTTTGGTATTCCCTGATGATGATAATCATTTGATTAAGTAAAACATTC
>CAMLLO010000051.1 GCA_946480915.1 uncultured Sphingobacteriaceae bacterium
TTCTTGAATCGATGAATTTCCCTGAGCCGGTTATCGGTTTAGCTATTGAGCCTAAAACTCAGGCTGACGTAGATAAATTAGGTATGGCATTGGGTAAATTAGCTGAAGAAGATCCTACATTCCGTGTACAGACCGATGAGGAAACTGGTCAGACTGTAATTTCAGGAATGGGTGAGCTTCACCTAGACATTCTGATTGACCGCTTAAAACGTGAGTTTAAAGTAGAAGTTAATCAGGGAGCGCCTCAGGTTGCATACAAAGAAGCGATTCAGGGAACAACTCAACACAGAGAAACTTATAAAAAACAAACAGGTGGTCGTGGTAAATTCGCAGACATCCAGGTTGTTATTTCTCCAATTGATCCTGACTTTGAAAAAGGTGGTCTTCAATTTGTGAACGAAATTGTGGGTGGTTCTATTCCTCGTGAATTTATCCCTTCAGTTGAGAAAGGTTTTGCTGCAGCCATGAGTAATGGTGTATTAGCCGGATATCCTCTTCCTGATATGAAAGTTCGTTTGATTGATGGTTCATTCCACGCTGTCGATTCGGATGCTTTATCTTTCGAGATTGCAGCTCGTTCTGCTTTCCGCGAAGCATTGCCTAAATGTAAGCCTGTGTTGATGGAGCCAATTATGAAAATTGAGGTTCTTACGCCGGAAGAAAATATGGGTGATGTAATGGGTGACTTAAACCGTCGTCGTGGCCAGCTTCAAGGTATGGACACCCGTGCAGGTGCTCAGGTTATCAAAGCTTTAGTTCCGCTTTCTGAGATGTTTGGTTACGTAACTCAGTTACGTACAATCACTTCTGGCCGTGCAACCTCGACAATGGAGTTTGATCATTATGAGCCAGCTCCTAAAAATGTTCAGGACGAAGTAATTGCTAAGGTAAAAGGTAAAAAAGCTAACGCTTAGTAAGTACGAAGGATTTAGTATCAAGTATAAAGCCACCATGGCCTAAGTACTTGATACTTTAATCTAAATACTAAAATAAAAACAAACACGACTCTCGTTATAAATAGCTCTAACGATGGTCATAAAACAAAGAAAATGAGCCAAAGAATCAGAATTAAATTAAAATCTTACGATTATAACTTAGTTGATAAATCAGCTGAGAAAATCGTTAAAACTGTAAAACCTACAGGTGCAGTAGTTAGCGGACCGATTCCTCTTCCAACAGAGAAGAAAATCTTCACAGTTTTGCGTTCACCACACGTAAACAAAAAAGCACGTGAGCAGTTCCAACTTTGTTCTTACAAGAGATTGTTAGATATCTATAGCTCTAACTCTAAAACTGTTGATGCCTTGATGAAACTTGAATTACCTAGCGGTGTTGAAGTTGAAATCAAAGTTTAAGTACCGGTTTTAAAAGAAAAAGGCCTGTTCAGTTTATCTGCGCAGGCCTTTTTTGTTTGACTCCTATTTTTTTCTGCTTGGATCTTGTTCTTTCTTAGCGAGAAGTTCTTCAAGATTGTTTCTTTCAGTCTGCAGCTCCCGCGCAAGTTTCAGTTCCTTTTCCTTCGCCTTTGTTTTATATATATTGTATTCGGATGAAATCTCTTCATATAGCTGTTTATGGTGCCGGGCATCGTGAGAGTTTTTAGTGGTAGTAAATAATACTCCGCCCAATCCCAAGGCTAGAACAATTATTGCTCCCCATACTATCCAGTTATAGGTTACTACATCCACCGGCATGCCTAGTATACTGATTTGATCTACTATCGCAGTAGATTCACCCCTGATAGCATTGCTGGTGTCGCCGGCGTTTTTTAATTCATTTATTTGCTTTGCCTGTTGTTCTAGCTTTTGTTTTGCAGCTGCTAACTGTCTTTTACTACTGTTTAGAGAATCATTTACACTTTCCCATAAAGTGCTGAGCCGGGCCGGATTAATTACTTTATAGCCTTTTTGCATCCATGAGTACTTTAGCAGGTCTTCATATTGCCCCTTGAGTGAACTGTCTACGGGCTTTGCCGGGATATTGACAACCGGTTTCGTTGGAGGATTTACAACTGTTTTCGCAGGAGAAGTAATTGTGGTTTTGGCAGGCACAGTAGCGGTGGTTTTTGCCGGACTTTTTACCGGACTCTTCGCTGGAGTTGCTACTGGTGTTTTCGCAGGTTGAGTAGCCGCAGTCTTTTTAGTGGAATCCTGAGCATTGCTTGTTAAAGCTAGAAAACAAAGATTCAAAAAAAGAATAAGAAAGCGTTTGCACAAGGTCTGTTTCATAGAATTATGTTATGGTATATGGTGAAAATAGGTAATTTATTAATCAGAAAAAATTAAACTTTATATTGATTTTCGAATGTTAATAACATAGGTGCCGGTTTTATGAGGACTAACAAATAATTCAGCGATAGATATTTGCTCGGTTATTTAACAAATATTATATGCACAGCAATTAATGAAGAATGTTGTTTTGAATAAGTCTGCGGTCGGTTTGTAAGCACGGCATCTTTCTTATATTTACCGTATGAATGTTGGCATTATTGGTTTGGGAGATATGGGCTCCTTATGTGCCCGAAAATGGGCCGAGAAAGGATATTCAGTTTTCGGCTGTGATTTACCCGAGAATTATGAACAGATTGCAGAATCCTTTCAGGGTTCATCAGTTAATATCTTGAGGAATGCAACAGATGTTGCCAGAAAGGCTGATTTCTTACTTTTTTCAGTCGAGACTGCAAGTATCAGCCAGGTAGTGGAATCGGTCGCCGATTTTGTGAAGCCAGGTGCAATAGTCGCCGGACAAACATCTGTTAAGTTTCCTGAAATTGAAGCATTTGACAAGTATCTTGCTCCTGATATTGATGTGTTCACCTGTCATTCTTTGCATGGTCCGGCGTTTTCGACAGCCGGACAGAAGCTGATTGTGGTGCCACACAGGGTGACAGAAGATGCTTATCGAAAAGGACTGGAGATTTATAGCGCCCTCGATTCGGAAATAATCGAAATTGAAAGTTATTTGCAACACGATAAAATCATGGCCGACACCCAGGCGGTTACCCACATGGGTTTTGAAAGCATGGGCACCGCCTGGAAGAACTCAGGTTTTTACCCCTGGGATCACGGAGCTTATTCTACCGGCATAGACAATGTCAAAATTCTTACAACGCTTCGTATATTCAGTTATAAGGCCCATGTATATGCAGGTTTGGCTATATTGAATCCTTTTGCGAGGGAACAGGTTAAGCAGTACGCAAAATCTGAGTCCGAATTGTTCAAGATGATGATATGTGAACAAGAAGCAGTGTTCCGCGAAAGAATTCAGGCCGCCAATAAATTTGTATTCCACGGTGAACGTGATTTTATCACACTTGATGTGGAGGTAATGAAGGATTTTAAAATGGCTGAGGAGGAAGATAATCATATGCCCAATTCTCATTTAAGCTTATTGGCGATGGTAGATTCGTGGTATCAAATGAAAGTGAATCCGTACGAAAACTTGATTTGCCAAACGCCACCCTTCAGATTGAGACTTGGAATAGCCGAATATCTTTTTAAAAATGAAGCTTTGCTGGAGGAGACGATCCAGGCAGCGCTGTACGATAAGGGCATTCGGGCGGATGATTTGGAATTTCACTCAGCAGTAAGAGAGTGGGCATCTATTATTGAATATGGTGATATGGATGGATACATTACTCACTTCAACCAGGTAAAAGATTTCTTCGCTGATAGGTTGCAAGATGGGGCAAAGCAAAGTAGTAAACTAATCGAGAAGCTAAGTCAATAGAACTGTATAAAAAAAGAGCTGGTCAGTACGGCCAGCTCTTCTGCACTGAATTAATCAATAGTACTAATCGTCTGTTTTAGTCTTGGTGTCCGGTGTTTTAGTTTTTGATTCATCACCATCAACCTTAACTTTAGATCCATCACCTTCTTTATATTTCATTTCATCACCATCGATTTTCATTTTGGTGCTGTCTGTCTTAATCTTTATTTCATCTCCGTTGCGTTCAACCATTGATTCATTCAGAGTCCAGGTACCTGCAGGAGATTTAATTACGGCATTATTCACGACCACGCCGGATGTGCCATAAAGTGTATCTCTGGTATTTACATCAACAAAGAATAAATCTTTTTCGACAGGCTGCTTCGTGTCACTGTATACATATTGATCTTTCTCCGAGTCACGAATTATCGTAACTGGTTCTCCCGTGCTCAGGTTTACATACGACGCTTCGCTGGTAGCCGTTACAGTATCTACTGAATCCGTTGCGGCATTTTCATTCTTATTGCTGTTGCATGCAATAAAGGCTGGGATTAATAAAAGTCCTGCCATGTTCAAAATACTGGTTTTCATATAATTTTTTATATTGGTGTGAAAAAATAACACAACATTTGACGAAAAAGTTTTAATGGCCTCGCCCAGGTTAACAACTAATAGGTTTAATTTTGGCTAAACCTTTATTTTATAAGCTTTTTAAGGATGTTTCTTCCTTTTATGATGCATTTTTTTGAATTGGATGCTGTCGTCTATAAATAAATCGAAATTCTTAGAAAAATAACTCACTGACTATTTGATTATTAATCAATTGTTTCTATCTTTGCCCTCCCTTAAAGGGATTACCATGCCTTGAACGAAGCCCTACTGCTTCGATGGGCACAAACAGAGAAAAAAAAGAAAATGTCAGGAATTATTGGAAAAAAAGTAGGAATGACCAGCATTTTTGATGCCGATGGGAGGAACATCCCATGTACGGTTATTGAAGCTGGCCCTTGCGTAGTAACGCAGGTTCGTACCTCTGAGAAAGATGGTTACGAGGCAGTTCAGTTAGCTTTCGACGAAAAGAAAGAAAAGAACACATCTGCACAATTAAAAGGCCATTTCTCGAAAGCAAACACAACTCCAAAGCGCAAGCTTGTTGAGTTTAAGACGTTTGAAGATGAGAAAAGTTTGGGCGATACAGTTACTGTAGAAATTTTTGCTGAAGGCGACTTCGTTGATGTAGTTGGTACTTCAAAAGGTAAAGGATTTCAAGGTGTTGTAAAGCGTCACGGATTTGGTGGTGTGGGTATGCAAACTCACGGTCAACACAACAGGTTAAGAGCTCCGGGTTCACTGGGTGCATCTTCATGGCCTTCACGTGTATTCAAAGGAATGCGCATGGCTGGTCGTACTGGTGGGGACAGGGTGAAGGTTCAAAATCTTCAGGTTTTGAAAGTGTACACTGAACAAAATTTATTAGTAGTTAGCGGTTCAATCCCGGGAGCTAAAGGTTCTTACGTAATCGTTGATAAATAAGGAGATGGAAGTTAACGTAGTAAACATAGCAGGTAAAGAAACAGGTGCCAAGGTGCAACTTCCTGACGCGATTTTTGGTGTAGAGCCAAATGATCATGCAATCTACTTAGATGTTAAACAATACCTGGCTAATCAACGCCAAGGTACTCACAAATCTAAGCAACGTAACGAAATAGCCGGTTCAACCCGTAAATTACATAAGCAAAAAGGTACAGGTGGTGCTCGTGCAGGTAGCATTAAATCACCTTTATTTAATGGCGGTGGTCGTGTATTCGGTCCTCAGCCACGTGATTACAGCTTTAAACTAAATAAGAAATTAAAGCAACTGGCTCGTAGATCGGCTTTAACTTACAAAGCAATCGATAATAATATAGTAGTTCTTGAAGACTTCTCATTTGATGCAGTTAAAACCAAAAACTACGCAAAGCTGATTGCGGATTTAAAAGTTGGCGATGAGAAAACTCTATTGGTTTTACCAGCTGCTAACAACAATATTTATTTATCAAGCAGAAACCTTAAGAAAGCAAAAGTTATCACGGCAGATCAATTAAATACACATGATGTATTAAGTGCAGGAAAACTTTTATTGACTACAGGTACTGTTAAAATGTTGGAGGAGGCGTTCGCCAAGTAATATGGAAATTTTAAAGAAACCGATTTTAACAGAAAAAGCATCTGCTTTAACAGAAAAGTTAAACCGCTTTTCATTTAAAGTAGATCACAGAGCCAACAAATTGCAAATTAAAACTGCAATTGAACAGATGTATGGTGTTAGCATAGTTGCTATCAATACTATGGTGGTATCTGGAAAATCAAAAAATCGTCAGACAAAAGCTGGATTAGTATCAGGACGTACTCCAAAATACAAAAAAGCAATTGTTACGATGAAAGAAGGTGAAGTTATTGACTTTTACAGCAATATATAATTAAGACATGGCAGTTAGAAGATTTAAACCGGTTACCCCTGGTACTCGTTTCCGCGTTGGAGGTGATTATTCTGATGTAACTACAAACGTACCCGAAAAGTCGTTAGTGGTTTCTATTAAGAAATCAGGTGGTAGAAACCATTCCGGTAAAATGACTATGCGTTATCTCGGTGGGGGACATAAAAAGTCATACCGATTGATTGATTTTAAACGCGATAAACAAGATATCCCCGCAACAGTTGCCACAATCGAGTACGATCCTAACCGTACCGCACGTATTGCTCTATTGAACTACGTAGATGGTGAAAAACGTTACATCATTGCTCCCGAAGGATTGACAGTTGGACAAACTGTAGTTTCAGGTCAGGCAGTAGCTCCGGAAGTCGGAAATGCACTTCCATTGAAGAGCATCCCTCTTGGTTCTATCATTCATAATATTGAATTGAACCCTGGTCAGGGCGCATCTATCGCACGTAGTGCCGGTACTTACGCTCAACTTTCTGCACGTGATGGTAAATATGCAATTATCAAAATGCCTTCTGGGGAAACCAGAATGATTTTGTCTACTTGTATGGCTACTATCGGTACCGTTTCAAACTCTGAAAAAGCTAACGAAGTGTTAGGTAAAGCAGGTAGAAAACGTTGGTTAGGAAGAAGACCAAGAGTAAGGGGTGTTGCAATGAACCCGGTAGATCACCCTATGGGTGGTGGTGAAGGTAGATCATCTGGTGGTCACCCTCGCTCTAGAAAAGGTTTATTGGCTAAAGGCTACAAAACCCGTAATAAACAAAAAAGCTCTAACCGTTACATAATCGAAGGGAGGAAGAAATAATGGCTCGTTCACTTAAAAAAGGCCCTTACATAGACCACAATTTAGAATCTAAAGTGGTTGCTATGACAGAAAGCAATAAGAAATCAGTAATTAAAACCTGGTCTCGTCGTTCAATGATCTCTCCGGATTTCGTAGGGCATACATTTGCAGTACACAACGGGAATAAGTTTATTCCTGTATATGTAACAGAAAACATGGTTGGTCACAAGATGGGCGAGTTTGCTCCAACCAGAACATTTAGAGGTCACGCTGAAAAGAGAAAATAAGCAATGGAAGCAGTAGCAAAATTAAATGATTGCCCTACCTCACCTCGTAAAATGCGATTGGTTGTTGACCTGATCCGTGGTGAACGTGTAGAGAAAGCGTTATACATCTTAAAGTATACAAATAAAGAAGCAGCACAAAGAGTTGAGAAACTGTTATTGTCTGCAATAAAAAATTGGGAAGCTAAAAACGAAGGTCAGCGCCCTGAAGACAACGAATTGTTTGTGAAAACAATTACTGTTGACGGTGGTCGCCAATTAAAAAGACTTAGACCAGCTCCTCAAGGTCGTGGTCACAGAATTCGCAAGCGTTCAAATCACGTAACTCTTGTAGTTGATACAAAAAACGTTCAAACTGAAACTAAATAAGGAATGGGACAGAAAGCACATCCAATAGGTAACAGATTAGGAATCATCAAAGGTTGGGATTCTAACTGGTTCGGTGGCAACAACTACTCCGATAAATTAGTTGAAGACGAAAAAATAAGAAAGTATATCGCTGCACGTATTTCAAAAGGCGGTATATCTAAAGTAGTTATCGAGCGTACTTTGAAACGCATTACAGTTACAATCCACACGGCTCGTCCGGGTATTGTAATTGGTAAAGGCGGACAGGAAGTAGATCGATTGAAAGAAGAGTTGAAGAAACTAACTAAGAAAGACGTTCAAATCAATATTTTTGAGATAAAACGTCCTGAGTTAGATGCTCAATTGGTTGGCGAAGGGATTGCTAAACAATTAGAAGCTCGTATTTCTTTCCGTCGTGCGATGAAAACAACAATTGCTTCAACCATGAGAATGGGTGCTGAAGGAATTAAAATCATGTGTTCAGGTCGTTTAGGTGGTGCTGAGATGGCACGTACCGAGCAGTATAAAGAAGGAAGAATTCCTTTGCATACTTTCCGCGCGGATATCGACTATGCTTTAGCTGAAGCTCTTACAACTTATGGTAAAATAGGTGTTAAGGTGTGGATTTGCAAAGGCGAAGTTTATGGAAAACGTGACTTATCTCCAAACATCGGTCAAACCACAGGTGTAAGAGGCAGAGACGGTGCTGAGGCTACGGGCTTTGCTGGTGGCGCAGACAGACGTGCAGGTGGTAGTGACAGACGCGGTGGCGGTGACAGACGTGGCGGTGGCGATAATCGTGGCGGTGGTCAAAACCGTGGCGGTGGTCAGAATCGCGGTGGCGCTGGTCAAAATCGTGGTGGTGGTGCTGGAGCAGGTGGCTTCAGAGGAAAGAAATAATTTAAATTTAGACATCGTTTTTCGATAAATATATAAGAACATGTTACAGCCAAAAAGAACGAAGTTCAGGAAGATGCAAAAAGGCAAAATGAAAGGTCTGGCCACTCGTGGTGCAGAGCTTGCATTTGGTTCTTTTGGAATAAAATCATTAGAACCGGCTTGGATCACCAGTCGTCAGATTGAAGCAGCTCGTATTGCGGTTACCCGTTTTATGAAACGTGAAGGTCAGGTATGGATCCGTATATTCCCTGATAAACCTGTTACCAAAAAGCCTGCGGAAGTACGTATGGGTAAAGGTAAAGGTGCTCCAGAATACTGGGTTGCAGTTGTACGCCCAGGTAGAATGATATTTGAAGCTGAAGGTGTGCCTTTGGAAGTTGCCAAAGAAGCATTACGTTTAGCCGCTCAGAAATTACCCGTTCAAACTAAATTCGTCTTACGTAGAGATTACGTAGAGGCATAAATTAGTTGTAAGTTATAAGTTGAACGTTGTAAGTTAAATTGCATCATACAACTTACAACCTTCAACACAAAACTAAATTAAAGATGAAAAACTCAGAAATTTTAGAGCTATCTACTGAAGAGATCGTTGCGAGAATTAATGAAGAACGAGCGAACCTTACAAAATTAAGATTCGCACACACGGTATCTGCTATTGAAAATCCGACAAGGATCAACAAAGTGAGAAAAGATATCGCTCGTTTAAACACAGAATTGACTAGCCGCAAGGTGCAGTCCGCTTCTGAAACAAAATAATTTTAGAGTCCAAATGGAAAGAAAATTAAGAAAAACACGTATCGGGCTTGTGGTTAGCAACAAGATGGAGAAATCTGTCGTGGTAGCTGTAGAAAGAAAAGTAAAGCACCCGATTTATGGTAAGTTCGTAAAAAAGACTACCAAATTTATGGCTCATGACGAAACTAACACTTGCGGTATCGGTGATACAGTGTTAATTATGGAGACTCGTCCGCTGAGTAAGACTAAAAACTGGAGATTAGTTGAAATTTTAGAAAGGGCTAAGTAACATGGTACAACAGGAATCAAGACTGAATGTTGCTGACAACAGCGGAGCTAAAGAAGTTTTAGTTATCCGTGTTCTGGGCGGTACCGGTAAGCGTTATGCTTCTGTAGGTGACAAAATTGTTGTTACTGTAAAGAGTGCGCTTCCATCTGGTAACGTTAAGAAAGGAACTGTTTCAAAAGCAGTTGTTGTTAGAACTAAGAAAGAAGTAAGACGTAAAGACGGTTCTTACATCCGCTTCGACGATAACGCAGCAGTATTATTAAATGCTCAGGACGAGCCACGTGGAACACGTATTTTCGGCCCTGTAGCAAGAGAGCTGCGTGAGAAACAATTCATGAAAATTGTATCATTAGCACCGGAGGTACTATAAAATGCAAAAGAAATTAAATATAATACCTAAACTTAAAATCCGTAAAGGAGATTTAGTTCAGGTAATGGCCGGAGATTCAAAGGGAAAACAAGGCAAGATTACAGAAGTAATTCTTAAAACAAACAGGGCGATTGTTGAAGGTGCTAATATGGTGTCTAAACATACTAAACCAAGTGCAACTAACCCTAACGGTGGTATCGTTAAGATGGAAGCTGCAATTCACGTATCTAACCTGATGGTTATTGATGCTAAAACTGGTAAGCCAAGCCGTGTTGGAAAGAAGAAAAATGCTGAAGGAAAATCGGTTCGTATAACCAAAAAATCTGGAGAGGAAATTAAGTTATGACATACGTACCTAGATTAAAATCTAAATATAAAGAAGATATCCGCACTGCGCTGAAAGATAAATTTCAGTACAAAAGTGTAATGCAGGTTCCTAAGTTGCAAAAAATTGCGATCAACCAGGGTGTTGGTGCAGCAACTACAGATAAAAAGTTAATTGAGGTTGCTATCAACGAGCTAACTACCATTACTGGTCAGCAAGCAGTTGCTTCAAAATCAAAGAAAGATATTTCAAACTTTAAATTACGTAAAGGAATGCCGGTAGGTGTACGTGTAACATTACGCGATACTCAAATGTATGAGTTCCTTGATCGTTTAATATCTGTTGCTTTACCACGTATCCGTGATTTCAAAGGAATTAATGATAAAGGTTTCGACGGACGCGGAAATTATACTTTAGGTATAACTGAGCAAATCATATTCCCAGAGATCAATATTGACAAGATCAATAAGATCATGGGTATGGACATTACATTTGTAACTTCTGCTGATAACGATGTTGAAGCACTTGAGTTACTTAAACAATTTGGTTTACCATTTAAAAATCAAGCAGTAAACAATGGCTAAGGAAGGTGTAAAAGCACGCGAAGTTAAACGTGCGAAATTAGTTGCCAAATACGCAGACAAGAGAGCGGCTTTAAAAGCTGAAGGTGATTTCGTCGGATTAGACAAATTACCAAAAAACTCTTCACCTGTCCGTTTGCACAATCGTTGTAAACTAACAGGCCGTCCACGTGGATATATGCGCCAGTTTGGTATTTCACGCGTAACATTCCGTGAAATGGCTCTTGCTGGTAAGATCCCGGGAGTTAAGAAAGCTAGCTGGTAAGCTGATAAGAAATAAAGTCAAAAGTAAAAATTCAAAAATAGGCGTTAAATCCTTTTGAATTTTTACTTTTGCGTTTTGAATTTTTAAACCGATAGAAGGTCGTCCGCCGGTTGGTGGAAGGAAACCGCTATCATAATCAATAATAATGAATACAGATCCAATAGCAGATTATCTTACGAGAGTAAGGAATGCCATTAAGGCCAACCACAGGGTTGTAGAAATTCCTGCATCAAACCTCAAAAAGGAAATGACAAAAGTACTTTTTGATAAAGGTTACATCGCAAACTATAAGTTTGACGATAATATTGTACAAGGCACAATCAAAATCGCTTTGAAATATCATCCGATTACTAAAGTATCTGCTATTCGCACGCTTTTACGTGTGAGTAAGCCAGGTTTGAGAAAGTATGCAGGCGTTGAAAAAATGCCACGAGTATTAAACGGTTTAGGGATTGCTATCGTTTCTACCTCCAGAGGAGTTATGACAGATAAAGAGGCCCGCAACTTGAATATCGGTGGTGAAGTTTTATGTTACGTTTATTAATCAAAGGAGATTAAACGATGTCAAGAATAGGAAAAGCCCCAATCGCCATCCCAAGTGGAGTTACCGTTTCAGTTTCTTCTGATAATGTAGTAACCATCAAAGGAGCAAAAGGAGAGTTAACCCAGAAGGTTGATTCAGATATTACAATTTCTCAGGAAGATGGACAAATACTTGTTCAGCGCCCTTCTGAGCAAAAACGTCATAAAGCATTACATGGTTTATACCGCTCACTTTTAAACAACATGGTTAAAGGTGTTACTGAAGGATATAAATTAGAGCAAGAATTAGTTGGTGTAGGTTACCGTGCTACAAACACTGGTAATACTTTGGACCTTGTATTAGGTTATTCTCACCATTATGTATTTGAGTTACCGAAAGAAATCAAAGTAGCTACAACTGCAGAAAAAGGAAAGAATCCAACAATTATATTAGAGAGTATCGACAAACAATTATTAGGACAAGTAGCTGCAAAGATCCGTTCGCTACGCGCTCCTGAGCCTTACAAAGGTAAAGGTATCAAGTTTGTAGGTGAAGAGTTAAGAAGAAAAGCAGGTAAATCTGCAGCTAAAAAATAATAATCATGGCAGGAATTAAATTATCTCGCAGAGAGCGAATTAAACAAGGCATCAGAAAAAGATTGTCTGGTTCTGCTGAGCGTCCACGTTTGTCAGTATACAGAAGCAATAAAGGCATTTACGCACAGA
Organism: uncultured Sphingobacteriaceae bacterium; assembly: GCA_946480915.1. Next base: position 12,324 of record CAMLLO010000051.1, read on the forward strand.
TTATTGATGATATTTCTGGTAAAACACTAGTTTCAGCATCATCTTCTTCTAAAGATTTCTCTGGAAGCGGTGCTAAAATAGAGCAATCAAAAGCAGTAGGTAAATTGGTTGCAGAGAAAGCAGTTGCGGCAGGAATCACTCAAGTGGTATTTGATAGAAATGGTTATTTATACCATGGACGTGTAAAATCACTTGCTGAAGGTGCACGTGAAGGTGGTTTACAATTTTAATCAGAAACGGAAATGTCAACAATAAATATAAAAAGAGTAAAATCAAGCGAAATCGAATTAAAAGATCGCTTAGTAAGTATCCAGCGTGTAGCTAAAGTTACTAAAGGTGGTCGTACTTTCAGTTTCTCTGCAATCGTTGTGGTTGGTGATGAAAATGGAGTAGTAGGTTACGGTCTTGGTAAAGCAAAAGAGGTTACTGAGGCAATTGCTAAGGGTATCGATGATGCTAAGAAAAATCTGGTAAAAGTTCCTATCATAAACGGGACAGTACCTCACGAACAATACGGTAAGTTTTCAGGCGGTTTCGTTTTCATAAAACCAGCATCAACAGGTACAGGTGTTATCGCCGGTGGTGCGATGCGTGCAGTTTTAGAGAGTGCCGGTGTACATAATGTATTGGCAAAATCAAAAGGTTCATCTAACCCTCACAACGTAGTTAAAGCAACTATTTCAGCATTATCACAAATGCGTGATGCTTATACAGTAGCTCAACATCGTGGTGTGGAACTTTCAAAAGTTTTTAACGGATAATTATCATGGCGAAGATCAAAATAACACAGATAAAAAGCGTTATCGACAGAAGCGAACGTCAGAAAAGAACTATGCAGGCTCTAGGTTTGAAGAAATTAAACCAGGCTGTTGAAGTTGAAGCTACCCCCGCTATAATCGGGATGGTAAGAAAAGTGAATCATTTAGTAGCAGTAGAAAGTATCTAATCATGAACTTAAGTAATTTAAAACCTGCAGAAGGTTCTACAAAAAATAGAAAACGTATCGGTAGAGGTACCGGTTCTGGCCGTGGTGGTACATCAACCCGCGGACACAAAGGAGCTGGATCACGTTCTGGTACATCGTCGAAAGTTGGTTTTGAAGGTGGTCAAATGCCTTTACAACGCCGCGTACCTAAGGTTGGTTTCAAAAACATTAACCGTATAGAATATGTTGGGATTAACCTTGACGTATTACAAGCTTTAGCTGAGAAATTTAGTTTAACAACTATTGACTTTGCTTCATTAAAGGAACACGGATTAATTTCAAAAAACGACCTTGTTAAGATTCTTGGCAGAGGTGAGTTGAAAACGAAGTTAGATGTTTCTGCTCATGCTTTCACAGCTACGGCTCAAAAGGCAATTGAAGCAGCTGGTGGTGCAATTGTTAAATTATAATTAATGAAGAAGCTGTTCACTACACTTTCCAATATCTGGAAAATAGATGATTTAAGAGTGCGTATTTTAAACACACTCTTATTTCTTTTAATTTATCGTATAGGCTCATTTATCGTTCTGCCGGGTGTTAATCCGCTTGCACTTGGGACCCAGGGAAAAGAAGGGATTCTTGGGTTATTAAATATGTTTGCAGGTGGTTCATTCTCGCGCGCATCGATTTTTGCGTTAGGTGTAATGCCTTACATTTCTGCATCTATTGTAATTCAGTTGTTAGGAATTGCTGTTCCATATTTCCAGAAGATGCAAAAGGAGGGTGAAAGCGGACGCAAGAAGATTACTCAGATCACCAGGTATCTTACTGTAGCGATTACTTTATTGCAGTCGGTAGGTTACGTGCGTACTCAAATACCGGCAGAAGCTAAGATGATGGCAGAGCCCTTGTTTTCAATTGCCTGTATGTTTATCCTAACTGCAGGTACTCTGTTTGTTATGTGGTTGGGAGAGAAGATTACCGACAAGGGGATTGGAAATGGTATTTCATTAATTATCATGGTTGGTATTATCGCCCAGCTTCCTGGTAGTTTGGTTACAGAACTTCAATCAAGAATGGCCGGACAAGGAGGTATCATTCCTTTTATTGTAGAGATAGTTGCTCTGTTTTTTGTGATAATTTTCACCATCCTTATTGTTCAGGGTGTTAGAAGAGTTCCGGTTCAATACGCTAAGAAAATAGTTGGAAGTAAGCAATATGGAGGTGTACGTCAATATATACCTCTGAAAGTAAATGCAGCCGGAGTTATGCCTATTATATTTGCGCAGGCAATAATGTTTGTGCCTGCAGGTATAGGTGGTTTTTTCCCGTCCTTACAAGGTGATTTTCTTGCTTCTTTAAGTAATTACACCTCACTGGCATATAATCTTACTTTTGCATTTCTTATTATTGCCTTCACCTTCTTTTATACAGCGATAACTGTTAATCCGGTTCAAATGTCTGATGATATGAAGAAGAATGGCGGCTTTATTCCGGGTGTGAAGCCAGGTAGAACTACGGGCGATTATATCGATTCTGTTATTTCTAAAATAACTTTACCGGGATCAATATTTCTTGCAATTATTGCAATTCTCCCCTCATTAGCGATTATTTTAGGTGTTAACAGCCAATTCGCACATTTCTTTGGAGGAACTTCTTTACTGATTTTAGTAGGTGTAGTACTGGATACTCTGCAACAGATTGAAAGTCATTTATTAATGCGTCACTACGATGGATTAATGAAAACCGGACGCTTGAAAGGTCGTGCAGCTGTTGCTTCGGGTTCAGTAATATAGAAGTCTTTATGCCAAAAGTGTATTATAAAACGGATGAAGAGATTGAACTTATTAGGTTAAGTTCACAGCTAGTCTCCAAAACACTGGGCGAAGTGGCTAAAGTTATTGAGCCAGGAGTTAAGACAATAGAACTTAATAAGTTAGCCGAAACCTATATCAGAGATAATGGTGGTATTCCTGCATTCCTAAATTATAGTGGGTTTCCATATTCTTTGTGTATTTCACCGAATGAACAGGTGGTACATGGATTTCCAGGCGATTATATACTAAAAGAGGGAGATATCATATCTGTCGACTGCGGTGTTATATTAAATAAGTTCTTTGGAGATTCTGCCTATACTTTCGAAGTTGGTGAAGTAAATGAAGAGATCAGGAAGCTGTTAAAAGTAACCAAGGAATGTCTTAATTATGGCGTTGCAAAAGCCATTGCCGGATTGCGTGTGGGGGATATTAGTTACGCTGTTCAGGAGCATGCAGAGGAGCATGGTTACGGCGTGGTGAAGGAGTTAGTCGGGCATGGGGTAGGCTTTAAGCTACACGAAAAGCCCGAAGTTCCGAATTACGGTAAACGTGGATCCGGAATTAAACTTGAGGAAGGAATGGTACTTGCAATTGAGCCTATGATTAATATGGGACGCGCAGGGGTGAAATTTTGGAAAGATGGGTGGACTGTGAGTTCAATTGACAATAAGCCTTCTGCTCATTTTGAACATACGGTTGCCATAAGAAAGGGTAATCCCGATATTTTATCAACTTTCGATTTTATCGAAGAAGTTTTGAAACAAAAAAATTAATATATAAAATTTTTTATTTAATTTTGCAACCCCAAATGTAGGGACGTAATTAAATAGAAATCAATAAAATATGGCTAAACAAGCCTCTATTGAACAAGACGGTATTATAAAGGAAGCATTATCTAATGCCATGTTCCGTGTTGAATTAGAAAATGGACACGAAATAATTGCACATATTTCAGGTAAGATGCGAATGCATTATATCAAAATTTTACCTGGGGATAAAGTGAAATTGGAAATGTCTCCATATGATTTAACAAAAGGAAGAATAACTTATAGATATAAATAAGATACGAGATGAAAGTTAGAGCATCAATAAAGAAACGTAGCGCTGATTGCAAAATAATCCGCCGTAAAGGAAAACTTTACGTGATTAACAAGAAGAATCCAAAATATAAACAGCGTCAGGGATAAGAAATTTTGAAGGTAAAAAGGACTGAATGATCGAATAAATAATCATTCGTTCATTCACTCCTTCGATCATCAATTATTTAAATAAAATATGGCAAGGATAGCAGGTATTGATTTACCAAGAAACAAAAGAGGAGAAATCGGACTTACTTACATTTTCGGTATAGGACGTACTACAGCTCAGAATATTTTGACTGAAGCAGGTATTGACTGGAGTGTGAAAGTACAAGACTGGACCGATGAGCAATTAACAGCGATCCGTACTATCATTAATGATAGAGTTAAAGTTGAAGGTGCTCTACGTTCTGAAGTTCAATTGAATATTAAACGTTTGATGGATATTGGTTGTTACCGCGGGCTTCGTCATCGTAAAGGTTTACCTGTGCGTGGACAAAGAACTAAAAACAATACTCGTACCCGTAAAGGAAAACGTAAAACAGTTGCTAATAAGAAAAAGGCTACTAAATAAAGATAATTAGATGTGAGACATTAGATGTGAGATATGAGAATGTCTTGTCTAAGGTTCACGGAATAAACAGAATGATGGATTTGAGGCATCAGGATTTGTAGAGTTCGCTCTCAGATCTTACCATCTCAAATCTCAAATCTCAAAGTAAAAATGGCTAAGACTAAAAAAGTTACCAAAAAACGTGTTGTTGTTATTGAGCCTGTAGGTGAGGCACACATTAATGCTACGTTCAATAATATTATAGTAACATTGACAAACCTTCAGGGACAAACGATATCATGGTCGTCTGCTGGAAAAATGGGTTTTAAAGGATCGAAGAAAAATACACCTTATGCAGCAGGTCAGGCAGCTTCCGATTGCGGAAAAGTTGCGTTTGATTTAGGATTGCGTAAAGTTGAAGTCTTTGTAAAAGGGCCAGGTTCTGGTCGTGAATCCGCTATACGCACACTGCAAACAACCGGAATTGAAGTAACAACTATCAGAGATATCACTCCGCTTCCTCATAACGGTTGTCGTCCTCCTAAAAGAAGAAGAGTTTAATTAATTATTTTAAAGATAAGATTCAGCGGCTGCGGGCCGCTTGATACTTTAAGTACACAAACATGGCAAGATACACAGGACCTAAGTCCAAAATCGCCCGTAAGTTCAAAGAGCCAATTTTTGGCCCAGACAAGGCATTAGAAAGAAAAAATTATCCTCCTGGGATGCATGGCGTATCAAAACGCAGAGGTAAAAAATCTGAGTATGCAGTTCAGTTGATGGAAAAACAAAAGGTTAAGTACACTTACGGTGTATTAGAGCGTCAGTTCGAAAACCTGTTTCACAAGGCGTCTTCGAAAGAAGGTATTACCGGTGAAAATCTATTGAAGTTCTTAGAAGCTCGTCTAGATAATGCTGTTTATCGTTTAGGTATTGCACCTACTCGTTCTGCTGCGCGCCAATTGGTTAGCCACAAACACATTACTGTAAACGGAGAGCTAGTAAATATTCCTTCTTATTCTTTACGTGCAGGTGATGTTGTTGCAGTTCGCGAACGTTCACAAACATTAGAAGCTATTACTAATTCAGTAGCTGGCCGTAGAATAAACAAACATAGTTGGTTAGAGTGGGATGCTAATAATTTAACAGGTAAATTCCTGAACTATCCAAACCGCGATGAGATTCCTGAAAATATTAAGGAGAACCTTATCGTCGAGTTGTACTCTAAGTAATAAATTAAAGCTGTTCTGGTTAGAACAGCTATTTACAGTTTAAAAAACATTAACTGAACATAAATGGCAATATTAGCATTCCAGAAACCTGATAAAGTTATCATGCAGAAATCTACGGATTTCGATGGTACATTTGAATTTCGTCCGTTAGAACCAGGTTTCGGTATTACCATTGGTAATGCTTTACGTCGTATCCTCTTGTCTTCCTTAGAAGGTTTCGCAATTACGTCTGTTCGTTTTTCAGGAGTGTCTCATGAGTTTTCTACCATCAAAGGTGTTGTGGAAGATGTTACCGAGATAATTCTGAATCTTAAACAGGTTCGTTTCAAGAAATCTGAAGAAGCCAGTGATACTGAAAAAATATTTGTAATAATTAATGGTCAGGACCAATTCAAGGCTGGTGATATCACACGCTTCTCGAATAACTTTACTGTTTTAAACCCGGAGCATGTTGTTTGCAATATGGATTCTTCGGTGACTCTTGAATTAGAGTTATCAGTAAACAAGGGAAGAGGTTATATTCCTGCTGAGGAAAATAAAAGTATTGATGGTCCATTAGGTGTTATTGCAATTGATTCAATTTTCACACCTATTAAGAACGTTAAGTACACAATTGAAAACTATCGTGTTGAACAAAAAACTGACTATGAAAAGTTAGTTCTTGATATCACTACAGATGGTTCAATTCATCCTGAAGATGCTTTGAAAGAAGCAGCGAAAATTCTTATTCATCACTTCTTATTATTCTCTGACGAGAATATTATGCTTGAGGCTCAGGCTAAAGAAGAGACTAAAGAAGTGGATGAAGAGATACTTCACATGCGTAAGATCTTGAAAACTGAATTAGTTGATTTAGATCTTTCAGTACGTGCTTTGAACTGCTTAAAAGCAGCTGATATCCGCACTTTGGCTGATCTTGTTTCTTATGATGTGGCTGATATGTTAAAATTCAGAAACTTTGGTAAGAAGTCATTGACTGAAATTCAGGACTTGGTTAAATCAAAAGGTCTGTCTTTTGGTATGAACCTTTCGAAATTTAAATTAGAAGAAGAATAATATAAGCGATTTGCATAATTCCTCCCGACCAGTCCGCTGGTTGGGAACGGTATGCACGTGAAAAACGAAAAAAACAATGAGACACGGAAAAAAACACAACCATTTAGGACGTACCACAAGCCATCGCCGTGCGATGTTAGCTAACATGGCGTCATCGCTTATAGAACACAAGCGCATTACTACAACATTAGCTAAAGCAAAAGCTTTACGCGTTTATGTAGAGCCTTTAATAACTAAGTCTAAAAACGATACTACTCACTCTCGTCGTGTGGTTTTTAGTTATCTTCAAAACAAAGAAGTTTTAACAGAGCTATTCCGTGATGTTGCAGCAAAAGTTGCTAATCGTCCGGGTGGTTATACTCGTATAATTAAGTTGGAAAATCGTTTTGGCGATAATGCTGAGATGGCAATGATCGAACTTGTTGATTACAATACTACTTATACTACAGAAGCTCCTGCTCAACCAGAGAAGAAAGCAGCTCGTAGGCGTGGTGGTGCTGGCAAAGGTAAAAAAGCTGATGCTCCTGCTGTTGCAGCGGAAGAAAGTACTGCTGAAGTTGAAGCTCCTCAGGCTCCGGAAGCTGCTACAGATTCTGAAACTGAAGAAAAAGCTTAATAAAAGTTTAAAGCATAAAAAAAGACCTTGTAAAACTTTACAAGGTCTTTTTTTATGCTCTGATTTTTACCAGAGGGCATTTGGATATACGCCATTTTCGATCAGATCGGATAGGCTCTTCTGAACGATCGGTTTATCTTCTTTATAAGTAACTCCGAACCATTTAGATGAAGTAGGAATCACTTTGAATTGTGCCTGGCCAGTTTTAACCAATTCTTCGGCCATTAAAGGAATAAAAAACTCAGCTTTCGGATTATTCTCATTAGCCTCTACAAAGCGTTTGAACATGGGCTCTGCAAGTTTGAAAATCGCAGGGGTAAAGCCCCAGAAGTTCATAGAAGCGCGAGCATCATCGTGTAGTGGTGTTGTGTTTCCGTTATCATCTTCATATACGATTACACCATCTTTCTCGTAAACTTTTGTACGCTCATTTATCTCCTGTAGATTACCGTTTGACACTTTACATATTCCTCTTGAAACGGCTCCGTATTCTGATAATGTTTTATCAACTTCATAGCCCATCAATGAGAAATAGTTGTCTCTAACCTCATTGTTAAGAAAACCTGCCATTTTTTCAAAAGCATCATAACCATAATAATCATCGGCATTGATCACACAAAAAGGCTCGTGAATCTGCTTGCTGGCTTCCAGAATAGCGTGACCCGTACCCCAGGGTTTTTGACGCTCAATAACTTTGTTGATGCCATATTTGGTTAGGTCGTAACTTTGGAATACATAATCAACTTCAACTTTTCCTTTTAGTTTAGGTTCGAAAATGGTTTTGAAGTTTTCGTAGAATTCTTCCCTGATTATGAAGGTAACTTTTCCGAATCCTGCTTTAATAGCATCGTGGATGGAATAATCTATAATTGTTTCATTGTTTGGACCAAATCCGTCCACCTGTTTCATGCTTCCATAGCGGCTGGCCATCCCAGCAGCAAGTATTAATAAAGTTGGTTTCATTCTGCTAAATTAAAAATTCATATTATTTAATGATGTTTATTAAAGTCCTATTAAGGAAAAATGGGAGGGATTTGTTTGAGGTAGAATCAAAAAGGCAGCGAAAAAAAATACGCTGCCTTTTCTTTGGGTCCTATGAACAATTATAAACGAATCTTCCCATAGATTATTTTACTAATTGTGATTTATTTCACATTCCTAAAATCATGGTCTACTTGAAGGGTGAGCAAAGATTCATAAATCAGGCGAATAACATTATCTACATCTTCTTTATGAACCATCTCAACTGTGGTATGCATGTATCTTAATGGTAATGAGATCAGGGCAGAAACTACGCCATCGTTTGAGTAAGCAAACGCATCTGTATCGGTTCCGGTCCAGCGTGATGATGCCTGGCGCTGAAAAGGTATTCCGGCTTGTTCTGCGGCCTTTATAAGCAGCTTGTTGAGATTGGTTTGTACCGACGGCGCATAAGATACTACAGGCCCCTTTCCGCAAGCCAAATCTCCCTGAACTATTTTATTTATCATAGGCGTTTGCGTATCATGGGTTACATCTGTAATAATGGCCAGATTGGGTTTAATGCGGTTTGCAATCATTTCAGCTCCGCGTAAGCCAACTTCTTCCTGAACGGCATTTACAATATAAAGTCCGAAGGGGAGGGTTTTCTTATTTTCTTTCAGCATTCTTGCAACTTCTGCAATCATGAATCCACCTACCCGATTGTCTAAAGCTCTGCCAACATAATATCGGTCGTTAAGAACGATGAATTCATCTTCATAAGTAATAACGCATCCAACATGAACACCTAAAGCTTCAACTTCTTCTTTTGTTGTGCATCCGCAATCAAGAAAAATATTTTTTAAGGTAGGTGCTTCTTCTTTTTCTCCGTTACGGGTATGAATAGCAGGCCATCCAAAAACAGCTTTTACAACACCCTTGTCGGTATGAATATTTACACGTTTGGATGGAGCTATTTGATGATCGGAACCACCATTGCGTATTACGTAAATTAGTCCGTCTTTGGTGATGTAATTTACAAACCATGAAATTTCGTCAGAATGGGCCTCTATTACGACTTTGTATTTTGCATCCGGATTTATTACTGCCACTGCAGTACCGTAATTGTCAACATAATGCTCATCAATAAATGGCTTAATATAATCTAACCATAGGCGCTGTCCTTCCCATTCGTAGCCGGTTGGAGAAGGGTTATTGATATATGTTTCGAGAAATTTAAGAGATTCTTCTGTTACTACAGGAATGTGTTTTTTTTCTTCTTCTTTTTCACTCATGTTTTTGATCTTGCTTGATGACAAATATAATAAACCGTCTATAAGAGCGGTGGTTTTATAAATTAGATATAGGGATATTTTATGTTGGTAAGATACAAGCCGCAGGCGGGTACAGAAGCTCCTGCATTTGAACGGTTCTTACTTTTGATAATATTGTGTATTGCTTCGGGTGATAACTTTCCTCGTCCAATATCAACCATTGTTCCAACAATGGCCCGAACCATATTTCTGAGAAAGCGATCTGCAGAGATATGAAATACTAAGCCTTCTTTAGTTTCCACCCATTCGGCCCGGGATATTTTGCAGTTGTTGGTAAAAACCTGTGTGTTCGATTTGCTGAAACAGCTGAAATCTATGTAGGATAGAAGTTCCGCTGCTGCTTTATTCATGTCATGGAAATTTAGTTCATCTCTTATCAACCACGATAAGCCATGCAGAAACGGATTCTTAGTATAATGGATATGATATTCATAAGAACGGAGCGTAGCATCAAACCTGGCATGAGCTTCCGGTTTAGTTTCGATAATACGGTGAATCGAAATATCGTAAGGTAGCAGTGAGTTTATGCTTTGCAGGGCTTTTTCATGATCAAAGCTTTCTGTCAGAAGTTCAAAATGCGCGAAGAACTGAGTGGCGTGTACACCGGTGTCCGTCCTTCCGCAGCCCAAAGTTTCTATCTTTTGCCTGAAGAAGATGCTTAATGCCTTATCTAAAACCTCCTGGACAGTAATGGCATTGGGTTGAATTTGCCAACCATGATAGTTTGTTCCTTTGTAGGAAAGCTCGATAAAATACTTTTTAGAATTTGTCACTTTCCAAAGTTAATGATAGTCCTTAGATTGTTTAGTTCAGCCGAAACACTTTTCTATATTTGTGCATTAAATAGCATTATGATACAGCGCATTCAATCTATCTGGTTCTTTTTAGCAACCGTAACTTTCTATTCTTTATTTCTATTTGCATATGTGCATTTCAGTGAAAACGGTATTGCAAAGGCTTTAAAAGTTACCGGAGTTTATGAAAACAGGGCAGGAGAAGTGGTGTCGACTCAAGACTTTTTAGGTTTAACTATTGCAACAGCACTGATTGGGATACTTCCTTTTGTAGCGATATTCTTTTTTAAGAATAGAAAAAAACAAGTTGCTATAGCTTACGTGGCCATAATTGCTATTCTGGGCCATTTTTTTTGGCTTTATCAAACAACTAAATCCATGATCGGTGATTTTCAATTGCAACCGGAGAATTATGGTATTGGGATTTTTCTTCCTTCCATTACTATTCTGTTTTTGATTTTTGCGATAAAGGGGATTAGGAAGGATGAGAGGTTGATTAAATCTACGGAGAGGTTGAGGGGGTAAGAGCCTTCAATTTGTATATCATGATGCTCTAGAGCATTGAAGTGCCCAAAGTAAAAAATATAATTTCCAAACCTGACAGACGCCCATACCGGCTTGTGGCTAATGCCAAGTGCAGTATGAGCAAATGGCAGGCTGCAGTGCCCATGAGGTCTAAATTTCCTTTCTACATAAAGCCTTTTTTCCAGCGGTTGGTGTTGTCCATACCGCTGCATGAAGTCCTCATGCTGGGCGCACGCGTGCCGCGTGTGAGTGCATCAAGTCACAGGACAACGTTAGTATATTACAATTATTAAAATAAAAATTAAAATAGCAAAAAGAAAAGATGAAGAGCCTGATCCAATTAATTATCCTTCTTACTTCCTCATGCTGGCGCACTCATGTTGGGGATCTCAGCTTACAAAGAACGGGAGATTTAATTTTTAGAAAATGTTGAGCCTCATTGATTTAGTATTCATGAATGGTGTGATGCACACGCGACACGCGTGCGCCAGCGAGGGGGTGGCCCCCAATAGAGGTTTTATCGATGTGAAAATCGAACCTTTAGCGGTTGGTGTAGAATTTGATCGGTATGGCGGAGAAATCAAGAATGGTGTTTTTGTCGATGACGGTACCTTTGTGGCACCCAAAGGATTACCCTTTGATGAAAGAGGTCTTCCTGATACTTTTAAGTCTCTTCCCCATAAGGGATATCGCGTAGTGAAGGAGATTCCTAATGTAAAAAAAGGAGCTTCGATACCTTGGTTCGGAAAGGTAGGGAAGGGACAACAACATGAACTACCAGCTGGAATTGACGAGCTGATAACTTCAGGACATATAGAAAGAATATTTTAGAATTATGCGAAAAATAGCTAATAGAAAACTCCTTTTTGATGGGCCAGAACACGAATTTAAACAGGCTGTAATCAATATTCACGCTCCTGGAAGAGCAGCGACTACGGTGGAGGTTTTTCGAGAAAATTTCAAAGAGATCCGAGACTTAAAGGAAATTCTTTCTTCTTCTGAGTTCACTATTATAATGTCTGAATGTAAGGTTAAGCAATCAGATTTCCTAGGTATTTTTAAGAATCAGGATAACCTAAAGTCATATTATATATTGCTAGATAATGCAGAAACTAATTATTTGATAATAGTATCATATGGCGAGTTTCAACCTTGCAGGTATATGCTTTTTTTAGAGGGTATTTGGGAGGTAAGAGCATTTTAAGCCAGGTCGCGATCAAAGTATTGTTTGTAGCTCCTTTCGTTTTGGAAAACTAAGGGTTCATAAAGCCAAAAGAGTTTATATAGAATTAATAGAAAATTAAAAATAAAATATACCTACACCATTTTATCACATATAATGAATAAACTTTTACGCAGTCTTTTATTACTGGGTTTATTAATCGGCAACAGCCTGTACCTAAGGGCGCAAGTCGAAAATCCTCTTGTAAAGCACATCCAGGATTTGCAGGCAACGGTAGAGAACCGGAGGTCGTATATTACAGACTCCCGATGGGAATTATGCGCTTCCCATTGCTGGCGCACATGTGCGTGTGATGATAAATAAATAGGGAGATAATAGAAAGAATAGGAAGTATAAATTTTAGAAAATGTTGAGCCTCATTGATTTAGTATTCATGAATGGTATGATGCACACGCGACACGCGTGCGCCAGCGAGGGGCTGGATTTTACAATTAAAAAAGGCGAATGGATTGACCATATGGACGACGTTTTTGACTATGTTGACGATTTAAGAACGAAATATCCCAACGTAACCATAAGAATAACAGAATTTTAATGTTATGGAATTAATAGTTGATTATTCATTCAGTAATAAGTCGTTTTTAGATGTACTGGTAAACGATTTACTTTCGAATTTTTCTTTGGGAACTATTCAATGTAACCAAAATTTCGAATGGACAAAGTTGCCACCAGATAGCGACTTGACCCAAATTGACTTTTCTCAACTTGAAATTGAGTTAGTTGAGGTTGGTAAATTGTCTATTCAATTCTTGGAAAATTCTTTACCAAGGGTTTATATTACAGAGTTATCAAGTGGAGATAAGGATCGGCTTATCGATTTTTTTGAATTGAAGTTCATCGATTTAATTGTTTACGGAAAGGTTTGTGAAAAAATTGATAGTATTCTTCAAAACGTGGAAACTCCCGATTCTTGGCGCAGAAAAAAAAAAGGGAGTTGCCAGAATACGTTAATTTAATTCCTAATCCTGTTTACACCAATGAGCGGGAAAAGAATTTAGTTAGTATAGAAAGTCTCCCAGGTCATTATCATCAGATGAGTTACGATGAAATGCTTTGGTTTGGAAGTTGCTGGGTGATGTATTATAGCCCTATATATTATAAATATATCCCCAAATTTCTATTTGATAAATTCGAAGATTGCTACGAGAATAAAGTATTTGAAAATGGCCTACGAAAAATTACACTATACAAAGACGGAGAGGATTATGATTCACAAGAAAGTAGGCGCAAACAATGGGCTTTCCGCAGACAATTAGGAATAGATAGTATTGCGCACGAACTTACGAAGGACACTAATCGCGTCGAACCTGTTAATTTACCAGTCAAGATTAGCAAAAAAAATTGTTTCAAGGGACAAACACGCGTAGAGCTTCACACAAGTTCAGGGGTTGAGATAAGAGAGTTTTTAAATGACGGTATTACCATGGTCTATCAGGATAGGTGACCCGAGTCATGCTGGAACACGAGTGTGAGACATTACAAGAGAAAACCATTAAGACCATAAAAATTAAACAAAAAGCAACAAAAGAAAAGATGAAGAGCCTGATCCGATTAATTATCCTTCTTGCCTCCACTTTGGTGAGGTGAGAGAATAAAAACACTGAAAAAAACAATAAATAAAATACACCTAAAACCTTATCATAATTTAATGAATAAACTTTTACGCAGTCTTTTATTACTGGGTTTATTAATCGGCAACAGCCTGTACCTAAGGGCGCAAGTCGAAAATCCTCTTGTAAAGCACATCCAGGATTTGCAGGCAACGGTAGAGAACCGGAGGTCGTATATTACAGACTCCCAATGGTAATTATGCGCTTCCATTGTTGGCGCACAGGTGCGTGTGATGATAAATAAATAGCGAGATAATAGAAAGAATAGGAAGTGTAAATTTTTAGATAATGACACGCGACACGCGTGCGCCAGCGAGGGGAGCAACGCAGACGTTGGCGTTGAATAGAAACACATGGACTATCCTGATTTAATAAATTTAAAGCCTTTTATCCCCGATTTCTAATATGGAAGAACTAGATGTAAGAATTGATAAGTTCCTCTCAGAGGAAGCCAATACACGATTAAATAACTGGGTCGAATTACTATCGATTGGTCGAGAATTTAATGTTGCTGGTTCTACGGATATACGACTGGCGAAAAAAATCGCAGTTGCTATCTTAAATCATCGATCTTTAATGGGATCATCGAAAGCTTATGAGAGCGCTTTTGAAATCGACACAGATTTGTTAGAAGTGTCAGTCCCTATCGCTAGAGTTGCATTCGGTAAAACTAAACCCTTGACTCCGTTTCTAGAATCGGCTATTTACTATTCTAGGAGTTTACCGCAAAAATTTAATAAGGAATTGTTAGAAAGGGAAGTAAATGAAATTAAAGCCCTTATAAAATAAGTGACGAGTAATGTTTTTTTTGGATGTCCTTATGCCGGCGGGCGCGTATGATTAATTATCCTTCTTACCTCTACTTTGGTGGGGTGAGAGAATAAAAACACTGAAAAACAATAAACAGAACAATAAATAAAATACACCTACAACCTTATCACATATAATGAATAAACTTTTACGCAGTCTTTTATTACTGGGTTTACTAATCGGCAACAGCCTGTACCTAAAGGCGCAAGTCGAAAATCCTCTTGTAAAGCATATCCAGGATTTGCAGGCAACGGTAGAAAACCGGAGGTCGTATATTACAGACCTTCGCCTCATGCTGGCGCACGCGTGCCGCGTGTGAGTGGCATCAAGTCACAGGACAACGTTAGTATATTACAATTATTAAAACAAAAATTAAAATAGCAAAAAGAAAAGATGAAGAGCCTGATCCAATTAATTATCCT
>CAMLLO010000052.1 GCA_946480915.1 uncultured Sphingobacteriaceae bacterium
AAAAGTAAAAGCATTCAGAGCTACTTCAAGACGTGTAAGATATACAGAATTCTTCCTGTTCAGGCTAGCTAAAATTTAAGCTTAAATCTATTCCCCCCCCCCCAACTTTTCAACTTGATCTCTTTTTCCTCTTCTACCACAACTTTTGAACCTGACCCCCAATTAATAAAGTTAGACAAGCTACAAGTAGAGCTATAAAAGCAAAAACCCTCACAGATTATCTCTGCGAGGGTTTTTTGCGGTCTGGACGGGACTCGAACCCGCGACCCCATGCGTGACAGGCATGTATTCTAACCAGCTGAACTACCAAACCATCCCTTTTGGGACTGCAAATATAGCGTCTTTTGTTTATTTGTCAATAAAAAAAGTGTTTTATTTATTCATTAATCAAATATATGCGCTAACTATTTGCAGGCCTGTTGTTTAAAAATTAAAAAACTCAGGCATTTGAGCCTTCTTTCATCTTTTCAGCGTTTTCAGCAAACTGTAATGCGTCAATTATCTCTTGAATTTCGCCATCCATAACCGCTGTAAGGTTGTATAAAGTTAAGCCGATGCGATGTTCTGTAACACGGCCCTGCGGATAATTGTATGTTCTGATCTTTGCCGATCTGTCGCCCGTAGAAACCATTGTCTTGCGCTTTGCAGCAATATCGCCCACATGTTTCTGCAATTCCAGGTCATATAACTTGCTGCGAAGCATCTCCATAGCCCTGATGCGGTTGCCAAGCTGCGATCGTTCAATCTGGCACACCACCACCATCCCGGTAGGTTTATGCGTCAGCTGCACTTTCGTTTCAACCTTGTTTACATTCTGACCACCAGCACCACCCGAACGCGAGGTTTGTAATTCAACGTCGGCCGGATTTAAATAAAAATCCACTTCCTCTGCTTCCGGAAGCACCGCAACAGAAGCTGCAGAGGTATGTACTCGTCCCTGTGTTTCGGTGTCGGGCACCCTTTGCACACGATGGACGCCCGATTCATATTTCATATGACCGTAAACATCTTCACCACTCACATTCAGAATTACCTCTTTATAGCCACCTGCAGTGCCTTCAGTTACATCAACAACTTCAACCTTCCAGCCTTTTTTCTCAAAATAGCGGGTGTACATGCGGTATAAATCGCCTGCAAACAAAGCGGCCTCGTCGCCGCCTGTGCCGCCACGAATCTCGACAACCGCATTTTTGGCATCCTGCGGATCCTTTGGAATTAACATCAACCGAACTTTCTCTTCCAATTCTTCTTTTTGAGGAATCAGTTCGTCAAGCTCCATTTTTGCCATTTCCTTCAACTCTTCATCCTTTTCGGTGGCCAATATTTGCTTATTGCTCTCGATATTCGAAACAACATTTTTATAGATCTTATACTCATCCACAATTTTGCCCAAATCTTTGTACTCTTTGTTCAAAGTAGCAAAACGTTTCATATCGCTCAGAGTAGCAGGATTGCTTAATTCACGCTCTACTTCTTCCCAGCGAAGTTTTATATCTTCTAATTTTTCTAACATATTTTTATTTTGAAATCAACAGCCAGCTTTCAATTCGCCGAAAGCCCTGCTTTACGCTACAACCCCGACGCTCAAAAATCCCTGAGGGTTTCCGCTGCAATCAGGTTTAAACACAAAAGCCTGTGCTGTTATGGGATACAAAAGTACAGTTTTAGGAAATATCTCTTTTACTGTCTTTTAAAAGAATTGAATAATTGATCAAGTTGCAAAGTATCTAACGAATTAGCAATCACCAGACGGTGTTTGAAAACAACGCTTCTGCCCTTTGCTAAGCTGAAATTGAGACGTTCTTTTCCGTTTGTATAAACTTCTGCGCCAAGCGGATTAATGGCAAAAAGTCCGTATCCGCGGGCCATCCAGAATCCGGGGTAGCCGATGTTCGAGGGATGGTCAATAATTGCTACGCTTACAGGCTTATTATCAATATCGCCCGAAAGTTTCAGCCATTTGGAGCGGGTTCCAAATACTTCTTCGCCCGTGATGCCCGTACTGCTTTCATATTTCCCACTCAGTTTTTCATTAGCGATAACAGATTTTATCCCTTCCGGGGTGTATACTTTCACAGCTTTGGATGAAGGATATTCCATTTCTCTTGCAACCCTGATGGCAAACAAACCTTCTTTGTTATCTTTAAATGAGATGTTCTGCAAAGCTTTTAACTCTGTTTTCCTGTCGATTATTCTATTAATTCCATCAAGTTTGAAAACATATGTCGACCTTTCTTCAAGCATTGCTCTACCGCCAGGGTTGTACCAGGTTGAAAGAGTAACTAATTCCGCTTTGCCTCTTCCGTTCTTTGTAGAAACAATTTTGTTCAGTTTAATTGTACCATAAGCTTTCGCATTGGTGTCGATTTTGGTTGAATTATTCCAATAGTCAGCACCGTTTACGTCACCGTAATTAAACCACACACCTATTTGATGTGGATGATCAATTTGATCGCCGGGTTTTGGAGTAATTGGCCAACCACGGGTAACCGCAATATTTCCGGGAGCATTGACAGGATACAGAACTGCCTTTTTCAAACTATCCGCATACAGTAAAGAGGTGAATAATTCGTTACCGATAAACACATCTGCCTTTTTTAAGGTAGTATTTTGGATTATTTTAATGTAAGGTTGGGTTTGACTAAAGCTGACATTTGTCAGGAGTAGAATGAGGAATGTAAAAAGAAAGCTTCTTTTCATTTCAATAGGTTAAGTATTCAGTGCAGAATCGTTTCCTTGCTCGTTCTCAAAATATTTAAGAGACACTTCCCCGTTTTCCATCACAGCGTACGAGTTAAAATTCAGCCATTCTCCCAGGTTAATATAACGGCTTTTTTCATTCAGTCTTATATCCAGGGGTAAATGCCTGTGCCCGTAGATTAAGTAATCGAAGTGTTCTTTTTGCAACAATTCCTTGCTGTAAACAGCCAGCCACTCGTTTTGCTCTCCCATAAAGCGTTCAGTATGGTTTTGAGATGAACGGCTTCTTCGTGACCAGTCTAAAGCAATGCCGATTCCCAAATTAGGATGCAGCCGGGCAAACAGCCACTGGCAAAGACTGCTTCTGAAGAATTTCTTTAAGATCTTATATTTTGAATCGCCTGGACCTAAGCCATCACCATGGTGCAAATAGATCTTTTTACCGTTTCGTTCTATTATCAATTCATCTGACACAATCTCAACCCCAAGTTCCTCTGTCAGATAACCAAACATCCACATATCGTGATTTCCCTTAAACATCGTTATTTTAACCCCCAGATCAGATAACTCAGCCAGTTTTCCCAGGAAACGAATAAATCCCCGTGGAACTGCCCGCTTATATTCAAACCAGAAATCAAACACATCACCAACCAACATCAGCTCTGCTGCATCGTCTTTAATAGAGTCTAACCAGCGTACAATCGTCGCTTCACGTTGCCGGCTCAGCTCATAATCAGAAACGCCTAGATGAAAATCAGAAGCAAAGTAAATTTTATCGCGTGTGGGCATGAGTGTAAAAGTACACAAGCTTCAGGGAATTTTGTAATTTGTACCATTCGTCAACGTTTCTAAATGTAATTTGAAGGAAGATTAATTTTATGAAATTACTTTATATCCTCATACTTTTACCCGCTTTTGTCTTTACCGCAACAGTTCAAACCACTAATAAGAAAATGAATTATCCTGTTTCTAAAAAGGACAAAACTGTAGATACATACTTCGGTACAAACATTGAAGACCCTTACCGATGGTTAGAAAATGACCTTGCTGAGGATACGAAAGCCTGGGTGACAGAGCAGAATAAAGTTACACAAGGCTATTTATCGCAAATTCCTTACCGGGATAAGATCAAACAGCAGCTTGAAAAACTTTGGAACTACGAGAAATACAGTGCACCGTTTAAAGAAGGCGACTACATTTATTTTTATAAGAATGATGGTCTGCAAAATCAGGCTGTACTTTACCGCCAAAAGGAGGGTCAGGAGCCGGAAGTATTTTTAAACCCGAATGAATTCTCGAAAGATGGTACCACTTCTCTGGCAGGAATAGAATTTACCAAAGATGGAAGTTTGGCGGCTTATCAACTTTCTGAAGGCGGATCGGACTGGAGAAAAGTGATCGTTCTGAAAACCTCTGATAAAACCATTGTAGGTGATACTTTGATTGATGTCAAATTCTCAGGTCTTGCCTGGAAAGGCAACGAAGGGTTTTATTACAGCAGCTATGATAAGCCCAAAGCAGGCAGTCAGCTTTCGGGCCTGACCCAATATCATAAATTATATTTTCATAAGCTCGGCACCTCGCAGAGCGACGATAAGCTTATTTTCGGCGGAGAAGCTATGCCACGCCGATATATTGGAGCCTCATTAACAGAGGATGAAAAATATCTATCCATAACCGCTGCTAATTCTACTACCGGAAACGAATTGTATATCCAGGATCTAAGTACAAACGGGCCGATCGTTACGATTGTGAATAATTTCGATTCGGAAAGTTACGTGATCGACAATGAAGGTACCAAGCTGTTTATTTTTACCAATCTTAATGCACCTAATAACAAGATTGTAACCGTTGATGCATCTACCGCGGCGCCTGGAAACTGGAAAGATTTAATTAAAGAAACTGAGAATGTATTAAATGTAAGCACCGGTGGCGGAAAAATCTTTGCAAATTATCTCAAAGATGCCACTTCATTGGTTAAGCAGTACAATATGAAGGGGGAACTTGAACGAACGATTTCACTCCCGGGAGTTGGTACGGCATCAGGTTTTGGAAGCAAAAAAGAAGAGAAGGAATTGTATTACAGCTTTACTTCCTATGTGTTTCCGGTTACGATTTTTAAATATGATATTACCTCGGGGAACTCAGACTTGTATAAAAAGTCTGGTGTTCAGTTTGATCCATCACAGTTTGAATCAAAGCAGGTGTTCTATTCTTCAAAGGATGGAACTAAAATTCCAATGATAATAACCCATAAGAAGGGCTTACTAATGGATGGTAAAAACCCAACTCTTTTATATGGATATGGAGGATTCAGTGTGAGTCTGACGCCTGCTTTCAGTACTTCGAATATTATTTTCCTTCAACAGGGAGGAATATACGCAGTTCCGAATCTTCGTGGCGGTGGTGAGTACGGTGAGAAATGGCATATTGCCGGAACGAAGATGCAGAAACAAAATGTATTTGATGATTTCATCGCGGCAGCGGAATACCTGATCAGCAATAACTATACTTCGAACAAGTATCTGGCAATTGCGGGCGGTTCAAACGGCGGACTTTTAGTTGGTGCTGCTATGACTCAGCGTCCGGATTTATTTAAGGTGGCTTTACCTGCGGTGGGCGTGCTGGATATGCTTCGCTATAACAAATTTACCGCCGGAGCAGGATGGGCATACGATTACGGAACTGCCGAAGACTCAAAAGAGATGTTTGAATATCTTTTGAAATATTCGCCTGTGCACGCTTTAAAACCCGGGACGAGCTATCCAGCTACTATGATCACCACAGCCGATCATGACGACCGGGTAGTGCCGGCGCACTCGTTTAAATTTGCGGCCCGTCTTCAGGAAACACATAAAGGCGATAACCCTGTTTTAATTAGAATTGATACCAAAGCCGGACATGGAGCCGGAAAGTCGACCTCTCAGATTATAGCGGAACAGGCCGATAAATGGGCATTTTTGTTTTATAATATGGGAGTTAAAGATGTGCAGATGAAATAATGTGCAGATGTGCGAATGGGATGAATGTGCAGATGAGATGGATGTACAAATGAGTAAAATGAGATGAATGTGCAGATGAAAATAGATGGGCCTGGCCATTAAACGATAAATGAATCCTTACGAACAGAAACGACGCTGGAAATTCCTTTTACTTGCCTTTGCGATAATTATTGCCGGCACTTCTTTATGGTACAGCAATTATTTGGTTAAAAACATCGCTGTTGCTGAACGCACACGGGCAGAAGTGTGGGCTTTGAGTCAACAGAAAATAATTGAAATATCTGATATTAATGATGACTATATCACATTTATTTACTCTATAAGAGACAGTTTAGAAGTCCCTGCGATAGTTACCAATATAAAAGACAGTATTTTATACTACCGCGGATTAGACACCACCAAAACCTTTTTTGAAATGGATACCACCAGAGCCTACGCTCCGGCTTATTTTAAAAATCAGTTAAAAGAGATGAAGGCTCAGCACACTCCTATAGAGCTGATACTGGCAAATGGTGAAAAATGGTTGGTTTATTATAAAGATTCTCAATTGCTGATGCAGTTACGAGTCTTTCCGTCCATACAACTAAGCGTTATAGGAATTTTTCTTTTAATCGCTTATATGGTTTTCAGCTCCTCCCGCCGGTCTGAGCAAAACCTTGTTTGGGTAGGTATGGCTAAAGAAACAGCTCATCAGTTAGGCACACCCATATCTGCGCTTATGGCCTGGATAGAATTGATTAAAGCCAAGTTTAATGCGGAAAACGATCCACTGGTACTGGAAATGGAAAATGACGTGAAACGATTGGAAATGGTAGCAGATAGATTCTCTAAAATTGGATCAAAACCTATCTTAGAAAGTCATAATGTTTACCAGGTGGTAGAAGAATATGTAAATTATTTTAAGAAAAGAGCGAGTGACAAAATTACGTTTGCCGTAACCGGGGACGATAGCGTTGAAGCATTAATGAATATTCCCCTGTTTGATTGGGTGCTCGAAAATTTATTGAAAAACTCGGCCAATGCTATTCAGGGCGCAGGAAGAATAGAAGTATGTGTTACAGAGAACCTGGCCAAAGAGCAGGTTTTTATTGATGTGATCGACACTGGTAAAGGAATCCCCCGACTTAAATTTGAAACAATTTTTCAGCCGGGATACACTACCAGGAAAAGAGGCTGGGGGTTAGGCCTTTCACTAAGCAAACGAATTATTGATAATTATCATAAAGGCCAAATTTTTGTAAAAGATTCCGAGCCTGGAAAAGAAACGGTTATCAGGATAATTTTAAAAAGCAGCAACAACTATGAAGAGACCACAACCAGAAGAATATAATTCGTTTTACCAGAAATACATTGATACCGTAGGCGATGATGTTCTTTCGGAATTATCAGATCAATTGCTGAGCTTTTCTCAATATCTGAGATCTATTCCTCATGATAAAATTGATTTTACCTATGCGGAGGGCAAATGGACTATCAAAGAATTGCTGGGACACGTAATAGATACGGAGCGAATAATGGCCTATCGTTTGCTCAGATTCGCCAGAAACGATTCGACCGGATTAGCAGGTTTTGATGAAAATCATTATGTGACGAATGCCCATTTCGGCAATCGCGATTTCAATGATATGATTGAAGAATTTGAAGCTGTTCGAGAAGCGAATCTGTTTCTTTTCAGATCATTATCAGAGGACGACTTACAACGAAAAGGTGTAGCAAATAATGCCCCTTTAAGCGTAATCGCTTTACTTTTTATTATCGTGGGACATGTTAAACATCACCAGAAGGTGATTGAGGAAAGGTATTTCTAGCCTTACAACCCAGACAGCGTTCTAAACGCTGTCTGGGTTTTTCCGATGATCGATTAGTCATCCGATGACTAGACAAGTACTTTTATAATCTTGCATCCACCCACTTTCGGTTGATGATCGACTTGGTATCAAAAAGAATGGTTTTTTCTTGTTTTAATGCGGCATAATCCAAGTCGTAAAATTCTTTGTGCGACACTGCCAGAATAACGGCCTGGTATTTATCCCGATAAATATCGGTAGCCAAATTAAATTGAAAGGCATTTTTTACTTCCTCTGCTTTGGCCCATGGGTCGAATACACTCACCTCAATCCCGTACTGCTCAAGCTCGCGGTAAATATCTATCACCTTTGTGTTTCGAATATCCGGACAGTTTTCTTTAAATGTGATTCCAAGAATTAAGACTTTCGCATTTTTAACCGGAGTTCCCTTCGCAAGCATCAGTTTTACTACTTTGCTGGCTATAAACGTAGACATATTATCGTTCACCCTCCTGCCGGACAGGATAACTTCTGGATGATAGCCTAAAAGCTCTGCTTTGTGGGCTAGATAATAGGGATCAACACCAATGCAGTGACCACCTACAAGTCCGGGTTTAAATTTCAAAAAGTTCCATTTGGTCGATGCGGCTTCCAAAACATCGGTGGTATCTATACCGAGCCGGTCGAATATCAGTGCCAGTTCGTTAACAAAGGAAATATTTACATCTCTTTGGGCGTTTTCAATGGCTTTAGCAGCTTCGGCCACTTTTATAGATTTGGCTTTGAAGGTGCCCGCTTCTATGATGCCGGAGTAAAGCCTGTTTATAAAATTTGCTATTTCGGGTGTAGAGCCGGAGGTAACTTTAACGATTGTTTTTAGGGTGTGTACAGGGTCGCCAGGACTGACACGTTCGGGTGAATAGCCACAGTAGAAATCGACATTAAAGGTTAAACCGCTTTCTTTTTCAAGAACAGGCACACAATCTTCTTCGGTACAGCCAGGATAAACGGTGGATTCGTAAATAACTATATCGCCTTTTTTTAGAAGTTTTCCAATACAAGCGGATGCTTGAAGCAAAGGTGTCAGATCAGGCTTTTTTGATTCATCAACTGGCGTTGGAACGGTGATAATATACACATTGCTGTCTTGAATGTCTTCCGGGCTATTGCTGAAGTTTATTACGCTGTTAAGAAGCTCTGTTGGTCTTACCTGCAAGGTAGTGTCTTCTCCCTTCTGCAATTCGCGGATTCGGTTCGAATTGGTATCGTATCCCGTTACGAGATGTTTTTCTGAGAAAGCGATAGCCAATGGAAGGCCGACATAGCCCAGACCGATGACTGCAATGCGGATATCTTCAGGATTAGGGGACATTATCTTTTTTTATAGATGTGGCAATTTTACTCGAAAGGATTTTATTTACAATACCACATTCTGGCTGATAATCTTCAGCAAATACTGTCCGTAGCCACTTTTAACAAGTGGTTCGGCAATTGCCTTTAAATCTTCTGCCGTAATGAAACCCATGCGATAGGCAATTTCTTCGATACACCCAATCTTTAAACCCTGACGCTCTTCGATAACCTGCACAAACTGACCAGCCTGCATGAGCGAATTGAAAGTGCCGGTATCTAACCAGGCAGTACCACGACTAAGTACACCCACCTTAAGTCTTCCCTGTTCAAGATAGACTTTGTTCACATCAGTGATTTCGTATTCGCCACGTGGTGATAATGGAATGTTCTTGGCTATCTCGACAACGGAGTTGTCGTAAAAATACAGTCCGGGAACAGCATAATTGGATTTAGGATTTACGGGTTTTTCCTCTATGGAAAGTACCTTATTGTTTTTATCGAACTCTACCACACCATATCGTTCCGGATCGGAAACCGGGTACGCGAACACAACACCACCATCGGGTTCTTTAAGATCCTGTAAAAGGATAGAGAGCCCATCGCCGTAAAATATATTATCGCCCAAAATAAGAGCTGCGCTGTCTGTACCAATAAAATCCTCTCCGATTACAAATGCCTGTGCCAGGCCATTAGGCTGTTCCTGCACTTTATAGGAGAATTTGCAGCCAAGTCGTGAGCCATCACCTAAAAGCTTCTCAAAATTTGGCAGATCATGCGGGGTTGAAATGATTAAAACCTCCTTGATACCCGCAAGCATTAAAATAGACAAGGGGTAATAGATCATGGGTTTATCATAAACCGGCATCATCTGTTTACTGGTGGCCAGGGTTAGAGGGTGTAACCTGGTTCCTGAACCGCCGGCGAGAATTATTCCTTTCATGTGATGTTATTTATATACTGTTTTATAAAAGAGTTAAACTGTTATCTCTTCTTTAAGTTAGTTCCCGAAACAAGTTCGGGATGACAGCCACGCCGGGCCGCGAACTCGCCAGGATCTCGCAATTCCAAAAACCTATAAGGTTTTAGAAACCTTATAGGTTTAAAGTTATCTTAGCTTAAGCGTGCCATGCACTTGAGCAAACTATCCCTCCAATAGGGTATTTCTATTTTAAACGCGTTTTTAATCTTTGATTTTTCCATTACGGAGAAAGCAGGCCTTATGGCTTTTGTTATATATTCCGAGCTTTTAATCGGGATGGCTTTTACCTTCAGGTCAGCAATATCGAAAACGGCTTTCGCGAAATCGTACCAGGAAGTTACTCCTTCATTGCTGTAATGATATAGGCCATATTGTTGGCTATCATTTTGAATGATGTGAAATATGCAGGATGCCAGGTCGATGGCGTAAGTTGGCGTTCCGATCTGATCTGCTATGATCCGCATCTCGTCCTTCTCTTTCCCGAAACGAAGCATGGTTTTTACGAAGTTATTTCCGAATTCGGAATACAGCCAGCTGGTACGCAAAATATAATATTTCTCCAATGTTTCGGCTATTGCATATTCTCCTTCTAATTTTGTTAAGCCATACACGTTGATAGGTTCTGCGGCATCGGTCTCTGTTAAGAGCTTTGCCTCATTGCCTGCGAACACGAAATCGGTAGAGACATGGATAAGTGTGGTGTTGTATTCCGCACATAAACGACTTAGATTCTCTGCCCCGTCGCGATTAATCTTCCTTGCAAGTTCCTGTTCATCTTCTGCTTTATCTACGGCGGTGTATGCGGCGCAATTAATGCAGTACTGCGGTGACTCGGTGTCGAAGATGGATCTCAGGCCTTCGATATCTAAGATGTTTGCCTGCTCTTCCGGAAGGAAATTTATGTCCTGGATGTGTTGCTGTTCTGCTACAACTTTAAGGCATTGACCGAGCTGACCCGAAGCTCCAAAAACTATTATTTTGCTCATTTAGGTTTTAAAGCTCCAAATTTATCAAAATTTATGAATGTGGAGGATGTTGGGTTGTTGAATGCAGATGGCGGGGATCTATGAACGATGCACATTTTAAAATGGGAATGTCTGTGAGGGACCGGATAGGCCTTATGTTGTCCTCCCCTGGCGGTGGTTAAAGCACCCTGTCTTGTCTGAGGTATTCAAGAAATCTCTCTCTTTGGGTCGAGATGACAAAGTGCATTGTATTTTTCTTTTAAAAACCTGATGGGTTTTACTATTCTTTGATTTTGTACTTTTGCGCCCATGGCGAGTATTAAACCCACCGTTCCAAAGGGCACAAGAGATTTTTCACCTGCAGAAATGGTGAAACGGAATTATATTTTTGACACCATTAAATCTGTTTTCAAGAAGTTCGGTTACCAGGAAATTCAAACTCCGACGATGGAAAACCTCGATACCTTAACCGGAAAATATGGAGATGAGGGAGATAAGCTTATTTTTAAAATCCTGAATTCGGGTGATTATTGGAAAGATGCTGAAAGCAAAAAGCAGAAGTCAGAAGGCTTTGAGTTCAACGCTAAAAATT
This sequence comes from uncultured Sphingobacteriaceae bacterium, assembly GCA_946480915.1. The sequence continues at coordinate 11,379 of CAMLLO010000052.1, forward strand.
TGCTGCCTATAATTTCCGAAAAGGCTCTTCGTTACGATCTGACCGTTCCCTTCGCCCGTTACGTGGTAATGCACCAGCATGAGATTTCATTCCCCTTTAAACGGTTTCAGATACAGCCCGTTTGGCGTGCCGATCGTCCGCAAAAGGGCCGTTACCGGGAGTTTTATCAATGCGATGCCGACGTGGTAGGATCTGACAGTCTTTTGAACGAATCGGAATTTATCCTGATTTACGACGAAGCTTTGAGCAAGCTTGGCCTGAAGGATTTTACCATAAAAATTAATAACAGAAAAATCTTATCCGGTATAGCCGAAATCATTGGCAAGCCTGAACTGATTGTCGATATGACCGTTGCCATCGACAAACTGGATAAAATCGGGTTCGATGGTGTTACGAAGGAGCTTATTGAACGGGGCTTTACGCAGGATGATATTGAAAAGCTAAAACCTGTAATTCTTCTTGAGGGTAGTAATGAAGATAAGATCCAAAGTCTTAAAGAAGTTCTTAAGGGTTCTGAGACCGGTCTGAAGGGAATAGAGGAAATTGAGGGTATTTTTACTTATGTGGGACTTCTCAAATCTCAAATCTCAAATCTCAGATCTCATCTCGAACTCGACATTACCCTTGCCCGTGGTCTGAATTATTATACCGGTGCCATCTTCGAGGTTAAAACCAACGAAGTAGCGATGGGAAGCATCGGTGGTGGCGGTCGTTATGATGACCTGACCGGAATGTTTGGCTTGAAAGATTTAACCGGAGCAGGTATTTCCTTTGGTGCTGATAGAATTTATGATGTGCTGGAAGAATTGAATCTTTTCCCTGAGAGTACCGAGGAAACAACCCGAATCTTGATTGCAAATTTTGATCCCGGAGCTGAAGCTTTTGCGTTACCGATACTTCAGGATTTACGCAGCAATGGAATAGCTGCAGAACTCTATCCTTCATCTGCCAAGCTGAAAAAGCAGATGAGCTATGCCGATAATAAGCAGATTCCTTTTGTGCTGTTAATCGGGAAAGATGAAATGGAGACAGGTAAGCTGACTTTAAAGGAGATGAAGACTGGTGAGCAGGTTAAGGTGACGAGAGAGGAATTGGTGGAGAGATTAAGATCTAATTAAAGAGGACATTAAGCAACAAAAGAACCACCCCAAACTCCCCTCCTTGAAGATAAGGAGGGGAGTTTGGTGCTTTAGGACTGGCTCCTGGAAGACAGGGCGGGTGTAAAAATCGGTTTAATTGTGTAGGTTGTGGAACCAGCCCTTTATTTACTCCTTGAAGATAAGGAGGGGAGTATGGCGCTTTAGGGCAGGCTGCTTAAATTGCGTTGGTCGTTGAAATATAATGACATCGGGTATGTGCATGATTGATAGATTGGATTTTAGCGTTCGGGTATAAAGGCGTAAAATGAGACAGCCGCAGGTTTAGCAGCCTTGTACTCCCCTCCTTATCTTCAAGGAGGGGGCAGGGGGTGGTTATCGCAGTTTGTCGACCTAAATGGCTATATTGGATTCTCTATGAGGACTAAATCAATCTACAATCTTCCATATTTAAAAGAAAGGCGACGTGCATTGAGGAATAATCTGACTTCCGCGGAAGCGGTGTTATGGATATTGCTAAAGGATAGTCAGCTTAGTGGCAGAAAGTTTCGAAGGCAACATAGTATAAAGAATTTCATCGTTGATTTTTATTGTCCGTCGGAGAAACTAGTCATTGAATTGGATGGGAGTAGCCATGATAATTCCGGTCAGGTTAATGCTGATTATGATCGGGACAATGATTTGAAAGCTTTGGGTTTGAACGTGCTGAGAATTGAAAATGAAATGGTTTTCAGGCATCCGGAACAGACCTTGGAAATTATCAAGGGGCAATTTAAAGAAGCGAAGGAGTAGAACCACCCCTTTATCCCCTCCTTGAAAATAAGGAGGGGAAGTTGGCGCTTTAGGCGGGCTGTTCGGATGGGACAGGTCTGGAGTAAAAAATGCGGGGTATGATTTGGAGATTTGAGAGAAAAAGAACCACCCCTTTATCCCCTCCTTGAAGATAAGGAGGGGAGTATGGTGCTTTAGGCAGGCTGCTCGGATGGGACAGGTCTGGGTGTAAAAATGCGGGTATGCAGTTGCTACAAGAGCAAAAACGGGGCTGCTTTTGCTATAAAAGATGCAGCCCCGTTTCTAAAATTTTTATATCCTGTTAAAAAGAACTGAAAAGATAATAAACTAAGGCGGCCAGTATGCCTGAAACCGGTATTGTTAATACCCATGCCCAAATGATGTTGATAGTAACGCCCCATCTCACGGCAGAGATTCTCTTGGTGATACCTGCACCCATAATTGAACCTGTAATGGTATGAGTAGTCGAAACAGGAATACCTAAGGCGGCAGTTCCGAATAAGGTTAAAGCTCCGGCGCTCTCTGCAGAAAATCCTTCAAACGGTGAGAGTTTTGTTACTTTCTGGCCCATTGTTTTTACAATTTTCCAGCCACCGAACATCGTTCCTAAAGAGATTGCTGCGTGGCAGCTAAGTGGAACCCACATAGGCAACTGATCCATTCCGGGGATTACATTGGAGGCAATTAAAGCTGCCCCGATAATTCCCATTACTTTTTGAGCGTCGTTACCACCGTGCCCCAAGCTATATGCAGCGGCAGAGACTAACTGTAAGCGTCTGAAGATTTTATCGACCTTTGCCGGGTTTGCCCGCTTACACAGATGCATGGTTATGATGGAAATCATATACGACATGATCATCCCGACCAGTGGCGCGAGTACGATGAAATAGACCGTGGGCATTATCTTCGAATATCGTACTACGTCAAAACCTGCATGTGCAACCGCTGCTCCGGCGAAGCCTCCAATGAGCGTGTGTGATGAACTGGATGGAATACCGAGCCACCAGGTAAGCAGGTTCCAGGCGATTGCTGCTGTTAGTCCGGCCCCAACCACCGTTAAACTGATTGCGGTGGCATCTACAGTTTTAGCAATCGTATCTGCAACGTGAAGAGGAAAAATAAAGTAGGCAACGAAGTTGAAAAAAGCTGCCCAAATAACGGCGGTTAATGGTGAAAGTACCTTAGTAGAAACTATAGTAGCTATGGAGTTGGCCGCGTCGTGAAAACCGTTAATAAAATCGAAGATAATTGCCAGGGCAATTACTACAATAAGAAGGGTCGTAACCATTAATTTATTGTTTAGGCGTGTTTAATCAGAATAGACTCCAGAACATTCGCGGCATCTTCGCATTTGTCTGTTGCAGTTTCTAAAGACGACAACACTTCTTTATATTTTATGATAACTTTCGCATCCTGCTCATACTCGAATAAATCTGCTACAGCTCTTTCAAACACGGCGTCTGCCTGATTCTCCATGCTGTTAATACGAACGCAGGACTCGGCGATAAGACGCAAATTCCTCAAGTTCTTGAGCTCTAATATGGCTTTATCCAGATCCTGACATCCCTGAAGGATCAAATTACCCAGCTCTTTCATTGCCGGGGTAATGTCATGAATTTTGTATAACTGGATACGGGTTGAGGAGCCATGAATAAAATCGGCAATGTCATCAACAACGGTAGCCAATAAATGGATGTCTTCTCTGTCGAAGGGTGTGATGAAATTTTTACCTAACTCCAGGTAGATCTGGTGAGTGATTTCATCCCCTTTATGCTCCAGATCTTCAATTTTTTTGGTTAGTTCCTGCTTTTCGCCCTCGTCGGTAGAATTAAGCAATTTTACCAAAACCTGTGCAATCTCAACTAAATTGGCGCTTCCATTTTCGAAAAGTGGAAAGAACTTGCGGTCTTTAGGAACGAAGTACTGTAAAATGTTATTTAATGACATATTCCTTTTGTGAAGGTTACAAAAGTATGAACTTAATGTTAAGTTAATGTTAACATTAACATTAAACGGTTATGATCGCGGGCATTACCCGTTCAAGTGTAAAAGCGAAGGTGGTACCTATTCCTTCGGTGCTGCGAACGGTAATCGTTTGTTCATGAGCTTCGAGAATATGTTTTACGATTGCAAGTCCCAGGCCCGAGCCACCAATCTGTCTCGACCTGCTTTGGTCGGTTCTGTAAAAACGCTCAAATAGTCGCGGAAGATATTTCTCTTCAATCCCGATTCCATTATCCGTTACTTCAACTAATATCTGATCATGCAATTCAAACACCTTTATGGCCGTGAAACCATGCTCTTTGCCATACTTGATAGAGTTGTCCACCAGGTTTATCAAAACCTGGCAAATTTTGTCCCTATCGGCATTTACCCAAATAGAGCTATCGTACTTATCCTTGAAAACGAGTTCAATTTTATGCTTCCTCGCTTTGTGCTCCATTTGTTCAATCACATCTTTAATTAAAAGAGTGATATCGAAGCGTTCAAAATTGATGGGAGCCTCGCCGCTTTCCAACTTAGAAATGATATCTAAATCGTTAACCAGTAAGCTTAGCCGGTCGATGTTTCTTGAAGCTTTCGTTAAAAAGGATCTGGCCAGATCAGGATCTTCCAGAGCATCCTCGAGCACGGCTTCTATGTAACCCTGAATGGCGAATAAAGGTGTTTTAAACTCGTGTGATATGTTTGCAAGAAACTCACGTCTGAACTGCTCCTGGTTTTTTAAGGCCTCAATTTCTATCTTTTTGTCTCTTGCCCATTCGGTAACTTCATGTTCGACGTCGTTGATCGGATCATTGCTCACATATTCACCCAGGGCATCTTTTAAGTCTTTACCTAATTTGAGATTATGAATTAGCTTATAAATCAACTTTATTTTGCTGTACACATAGCGTTCTATCAGATAGTAAAAAACGGCGTAGCAAATAAGCAGGGTGATCAAAAATGTCAGGACGAGGTAATACCAATCGCGCTGGAAATAAAAATTGATCAGGGCCAGAGAGATCGCAACAACAAAAGCGTTAATAAAAACGAGTTCACGGAGTTTCATTGAAAAAGATGTGAGATGTGAGATATTAGATTGGAGATTATGCAGGTCTTCATATCGGTTTGTGTTTCATATTACAATAATACTATTAACCTGAGTTCGATTATAGATTTTTTAAATAATTGGATTAGGGCGTTCGGGCGAGCTTTCCTTTTTAATCTTTTTGCGAAGGGAAAAAAGATTTTCTTGCAATCCCAAACGCAGAAACCCATCAAGAATCGCTCTCCAGTCGTCGGATGACTTACGCGCAAAATCGTATTGAGGAATATTATTTTAGTCATCCGATGATTAATCGCCACAACTTTCCTTCAGTAATCGGGAGGAAACAGGTATTGAAAAGCACTGTTCTTAAAAAGGATTGCCGTGACTCTTTTTTATTATAGATTTCGAGAGTAAAGGCATGCTGTTTAGGCTTTGAACAGCTATTTCTGACAGAATGCTCCGACCAAACAGTTGTTGTGTAAACCGACCTGTCATTAAACGATATTCAAAAAGAGCTTTCCATTTTTTTTGATAGGATTGTTCGATGATTTTCCTGTCGGGATAATGTTCTGTGATGATTTCCGAAAGGATTTTGGCCGCATGAATAGCCATGGCCATTCCATTTCCGCAAAGCGGACTGATCATTCCCGCGGCATCGCCGCAATACAGCACATGGTTTTCTACCAGAGGTTTCTGTTCAAAGGAAACCTCGTTTATAACTTCAGGCTTTTCATATAGGAAGTCAGCATTTAAGAAACGAAGTTTTAAACGAGGATTTTTAAACAACACCTGCCGCTCCATCTCTTCGATGGAACCATGTTTTTTTAACTGGTGATTCTGACTCAGATAGCATAGATTATACAAGTCGTCTTCTATCTTTACAGTTCCGCAATAGCCGCCTTCAAAATTGTCAAGCTGAACCAGATCTGGCGGGAAATCTGTTTTAATATGATATTTAACACCTAAATACGGACTTCTTTTTTGAAAGAAACTGCGATCCCTGTCCAGGTTTGATCGTTTGCCATAAGCGGCAATCGCGATATCTGAGTTTAAGATACGGCTGTCTGAAAGGGTGATCTCAAACTTGTTGTCGATGAAAAGGATATCGTTAACCTTAGCGAGTATGAAATTGACGCCTTCAACTTTCGCTTTCTGATAAAGAAAGTTATCGAGTGTATAGCGACTTAATCCGAAGCCGCCTAAATCCAGCCTGGCGTTAAACAGCTTGCCCGACGGGGAACTGATGGATAATTTAGTAATATTCGATGGATTTAATTCGGCGATGTCGATGCCTAGGGAATAAAAAAATGGAAGTACTTCATTCGATATATATTCTCCGCATACGCGATGAAAGGGGTACGTTTTCTTTTCGATAAGCGTAACTTCAAAACCTGCGCGGTTTAATAAGATAGCTGCGGTTAATCCGGATAAACCTCCGCCAATTATACAAACCGTTTTACTGCCCGCTTTCCGCATTTTGTTTGTAAATTATCAATTGCCATCTAAAAGCCCATTTCCATTTTAACCTATAATTTGTGATGCCTGCTTTTGAAAGTAAGGTGGATAATTCCTGTTTTGTAAATCCCCGTAAAACAGAAACTTTTGAATCGTGCTTCACCATGGGCGATTTTGAAAATAGCCTGGTAAGCAAGCCTATAGAATGGTAGGCAAACCAATGCCGGTGCAAATCATTCACTATCACCGCGCAGGTAGAGCAATGAAGCATTTTTTGAATCAATTGAATCCACTTTTCGTCTTCAAAATGATGCGTGAACAGACTTGATATCACAATGTCAAACTGGTTTGCGTGTAAATCCCCGGATAAAACATCTGCATGAATAAAGCTGATTTCGGGATACCCGGCAGCTTTTTGCCTGGCATAATCTATCGCAGAAGCGGTAGCATCAACACCGACGAAATCTAATTTAAGTTCCTTCTTTCTTGCCCAGTTGGCCAGTACACGTAAGGAATCTCCCCCACCGCAACCCCAATCGCTAATAGTTAAGCCGTCTTGGATATTTAGCTTATCGAGCGCATCAAAAAAAACGCTGTAGCCGCCCAAAAGTTTATTAACGACTTCCAGTTCGTCCATGATAGGATCGATCACTTCGTGCCCAAGGCTAAAGTCGTCCATCATTTCAGATTCAGTGCTTCGGTGACTAAAGTCGGGCATGATTGGGGTTAGTTATATTTTTTTCAATTGTTAAGCGGTAATAGCTATTAACATTGCCGAAAGTAAATAGTTGCTAATCTAAAGGAAATAATGTTTCGTTGATGGATAGGTGTAAGGGAACCACCCCTTTATCCACTCCTTGAAGATAAGGAGGGGAAGTTGGTGCTTTAGGCGGGCTGCCCGGATGGGACAGGTCGGGTGTAAAAGATGCGGGGGTGGAATTTTGTAGGATCGGGAAATGTAACCACCCCTTTATCCCCTCCTTGAAGATAAGGAGGGGAAGTTGGTGCTTTAGGCGGGCTGCCCGGATGGGACAGGTCGGGTGTAAAAGATGCGGGGGTGGAATTTTGTAGGATCGGGAAATGTAACCACCCCTTTATCCCCTCCTTGAAGATAAGGAGGGGAAGTTGGTGCTTTAGGCGGGCTGCCCGGAATAACAGCAGGGTAAAAAACCTGTATATAATCACAAACATGATTGATAAAATTGGATTCGGGTTTTAGCGTGCGGTTATAAGGTGTAAAATGATGTAAAATGAGATAATCCCAGATTTAGCAGCCTTGAACTCCCCTCCTTATCTTCAAGGAGGGGGCAGTTATGCAATTGAGTTTTTCAATATAAATAGCGATATTGGATTATCTGTGAGTACTAAACCTATCTACAATCTTTCATATTTAAAAGAAAGACGACGTGCATTAAGGAATAATTTGACTTCCGCGGAAGCGGTGTTATGGATATTGCTAAAGGACAGTCAGCTTAGTGGCAGAAAGTTTCGAAGGCAGCATAGCATAAAGAATTTCATCGTTGATTTTTATTGTCCGTCGGAGAAACTGATTATTGAATTGGATGGTAGCAGTCATGATAATCCCGGGCAGGTTAATGCTGATTATGATCGGGATAATGATCTGAAAACTCTGGGATTGAAAGTGTTGAGAATTGAAAATGATATGGTTTTCAGGCATCCGGAACAGACCTTGGAAATTATCAAGGGACAATTTAAAGGATCTTAAAGAAGCGGAGGAGTAGAAACCACCCCTTTATCCCCTCCTTGAAGATAAGGAGGGGAGTATAGTGCTTTAGACAGGCTGCTGGAAGAGCGGAGCTGCTTGAATAAAAGATTCTTCAGGTTTCGGGAAAATTCATAGCGCTTTACTAAATCGTTTCGAGAATCATACTTTCAAATGTCAAACCGGGACCGAAGGCAAAACTCATTATTTTGTCGCCGGATTGTGTTTGTTCCATCATTCGTTTTAACACAAAAAGTATGGTGACCGAGGACATGTTTCCGTGTTGTTTTAAGACGTCATACGAATGTTGAAGCGCTTCTTCGGGAAGGTCGAGCAGATCTTCGCAAACTTCGAGGATTCGTCGCCCGCCGGGGTGTACCGCTACATGTGAAATCGCCGGACGGTCTAAGCCCGATTTTTCGATCAGGGCGGCAGTAACTTCTTTAATCTTTTGGCCGATGTTTTTTGCGATATGCGAAGAAAGGTGCATCTGAAAGCCAGTATCACCAATGCGCCAGGCCATTTCATCTTTAGCTTCGGTAACCAGCGTATTGAAAAAAGTCTTCAGGCGAAAGCCGTTTGTTACGGATCGATTATCTTCCGGCTCGACCAAAACGGCTGCTGCCCCATCGGCGAACAAGGAGTTGGCCAGCCAGTTTTCTAAAGTACTCTCCCGTTGAAAGTGTAAGGTGCAAAGTTCGACGTCGACAATCAAAACTTTAGCCGCTTTATCTGCCCGGCAAATATAATCCGCAGTTTTTAGGGCATTGAAAGCGCCATAACATCCCATAAAGTTAATACAGGTGCGCTCGATGCTTCTGTTCAGGTTCAGCGAATCGATAATATCAATATCCAGTCCCGGAGCATACATGCCTGTACAGCTAACGGTGATGATGTGGGATATTTCGTTTGGGGTGATGCCGAGATTTTGAAAAAGATCATGGATCGCTGATGTGCATAAATCTTTGGCCGTGGCTTCATATAAAGCGCTTCGGTCGGCAGTTTTTGGAAAAGGTTCAAGGTTTATTTCATTCCCGAAAAACGAATAGTGCCCGCGTTCAAGTCCGAAATCTTTAATCACAGAGTGTCTGTAATCAATCCCCGAAGCCTCGTATAGCTTTGCAAGACGACTCGCGTCATTCTGATTAAGCTGATGCGCCTCTACCATAAAGTTTAAAATTTCCTTTTGGGAAAAACGATTCGCCGGAGCAGCTGTTCCGATAGCTGAGATTATACTTCCCATTAATTATTTTTTTCTAATTTAAGAACCATTTCCAATGCCTTAAGTTTTCGAATGAATTATCTACCAAGTAAATCGGCAATTCAGCACTCCAGGTTTCTGTTTTCTTTTTTTTTAATGCCCGTTTATCTTTTTGCCATAGGTCAGGTTCCTGAAATTGATGGCATAAAGGCTCTTTTAGTTTTTGTGATCTGGCATCTGTTTATTTATCCCGCAAGCAATGGCTATAATAGCTATTTCGACAAAGACGAAGGAAGCATTGCTTTACTGGAGAAACCACCGGCTACCGACAAAAGTTTATACGTTTTTTCTCTCTTTCTGGATTTAACGGGAATTTTGCTGGCCCTCTTCGTAAGTATGCAATTTACCCTGGCTGTTTTTATTTTCGGAGTACTTTCGAAGCTGTACAGTCACCCTTCTGTGCGTTTGAAAAAGTACCCGTTCATTAGTTTCATGGTAGTTTTTATTTTTCAGGGTGCTTTTGTGTACTGGACAAGTTATTCGGCCATGTCGGGAATGGATTTAAGCGAAGTTTGGGATATTGATCTTTTCACCGCTGGGATTATTTGCTCGTGTCTGATTGGTGCATCCTATCCTCTAACACAAGTGTATCAGCATGAAGAAGACGCTAAACGAGGAGATACCACTCTAAGTATGGTTTTGGGCGTAAGGGGGACATTTGCTTTTGCAGCGTTTCTTTTTGCTTTGGCTACAGGGCTGGTGTTTGTTTATTGGAGCCGGGCCGGTCGTTTAGAATACTTTTGGCTCTTTCTCTGTTTTATTCTGCCGGTGCTTGCTGTATTTTTAAAGTGGCTGATAAAATTGCAGAGAGATCGATCGGAGGCAAATTTTAAGAATATGTCGAAGATGACGTGGGTGAGTGGGATTGCGATGTTTAGTTATTTTTTGGTTTTGTTGCTATTATGATTTTTTTTAACGCAGACAGCGTTCTGAACGCTGTCTGCGTTTGTTTTCTTGAGTGCTCGATCCGCTTATTACCGCGGAGAGCAAGTTCATTGTTCGAGTTTTTATTGCTTTTTATTTGGTAAATAACCACCCCTTTATCCCCTCCTTGAAAATAAGGAGGGGAGGATGGTGCTTTAGAGAGGCTGCTAGAACGCTTTCTGCCTTATTCTCTAGTCAATATTTTCAATATTTATCCTATAACTCTGCAATTTTTATAATTTTATCGCCAGGTTATTGCAAACCATTATTCTATTCTCGTGTTTTTCCATTTTTATCATCATATAATAATAAACTGTACATTTGAATCGGCCTTTAAAAGCCTGAGCGCAAATCGCATCAACGACAAATAATTTATAAATGAAAGTAGCATTAATCACAGGGATTACTGGCCAGGACGGAGCCTATCTGGCCGAATTTTTATTAAAAAAGGGTTATGAAGTTCATGGCTTGAAAAGAAGATCATCTTTATTCAATACTGATCGTATCGATCATTTATACCAGGATCCTCACGAGACTAATGTTAAACTTAAATTACACTACGGCGATTTAACAGATTCCACCAATATTATACGCGTTATCCAGGAAGTTCAGCCGGATGAGATCTATAACCTGGCTGCAATGAGCCACGTTAAAGTAAGTTTTGATACTCCTGAATATACTGCAAATGCCGACGGTATCGGTACTCTTCGTATCCTTGAAGCAGTACGTATACTGGGACTTACAAAGAAGACCCGTATTTACCAGGCTTCAACTTCGGAACTATACGGATTGGTGCAGGCAGTTCCGCAAAGCGAAACTACGCCGTTCTACCCTCGTTCCCCATATGCGGTGGCAAAGATCTACGGATACTGGATCACCGTAAACTATCGTGAAGCCTACGGGATGTACTCTTGCAACGGAATTTTGTTCAATCACGAAAGTCCGATCAGAGGGGAAACTTTCGTGACCCGTAAAATCACTCGTGCTACTGCAAAAATAGCTCTAGGTTTACAAAGCTGCCTGTACTTAGGCAACCTTTCGGCTCAACGCGACTGGGGTCATGCTAAAGATTATATCGAAGCTATGTGGCTGATCTTGCAACAGGATAAACCGGAAGATTATGTGATCGCCACCGGAATAACCACCGCTGTGCGCGAATTCGTGCGCATGAGCTTTGCAGAACTTGGAGTAGAAATTGAGTTCAGCGGTAAAGATGAAAACGAAAAAGGCGTGATCGTTGATGTCGATCAGGCCAGAGCATTAGAGCTTGGATTAAATATCGATGCTTTAAAAGCGGGTCAGACGGTCGTTAAAGTTGACCCTAGATATTTCCGTCCTACTGAAGTGGATTTACTATTAGGCGATCCGACTAAAGCAAAAGAAAAACTTGGCTGGAAACTAAAATACGATTTACCAGCTTTAGTTAAAGATATGGTGCATTCGGATCTTGGTCTGATGAAAAAAGATGAATATTTAAAACAGGGTGGACACCAGGTTTTGAATTATTTCGAATAAAATATAGTTTATCTGTTGTAAAGAAGCGCAGGCAGGGTTTAAAAACTGTCTGCGCTTTTTTGTGTTCCTGCCGGAAGAAGCGGGATGAGGGTATAAGGAAGATCTGGAACAGCCTGTAAATGTATAGCAGGATTATCATAAAACCTGTAAACTTATTTTAGGACGATACATAGGTTCCGAGAAGTGAAACCACCCCTTTATCCCCTCCTTGAAATAAGGAGGGGAGTATAGCGCTTTAGGGCGGCTGCCAGGATGCGGTCGGCCGTTGATATAATCATTTTTTTAGTTACGAGCATAGTAGATTGGATTAGGGTTTAGTGTCGGGGGTATAACGGTGTAAAATGAGACAACCCCAAATTTAGCAGCCTTGTACTCCCCTCCTTATCTTCAAGGAGGGGCAGGGGTGGTTCTTGCAATTCAATTTTTCGGTTTAACTAGCAGGTCAGTATAAACAGTTTTAGAAAAGGTTTTAGTACACTGTTAGTACAGTATGTGTACAGTATCTATACAGTACCTATACAGTATCCATACTGAAGGGGTATAGGAAAGGAGGGTGATTAGTGGAAATGCAGGCGAAATTCTTTTCTCAGAGCCAAACCTTCAGGTCGAAGCGAGGTGTGTAATAGTGCTGGATGACTTCTTCATAAACCAATCCCCTATGATCACAGAATTCTTTAATGGTAACCAGCTGATGGGTCTTTTTCAAGAGCAAAAAGCGAATATCATTGAGAATACGTTCGGCAGTCCGGTTACTTTTCCGGATGATGATGGCAGCTTCAATGGGTAAAATGCATAAAGGTACTCCTTCCATTTACACAGGTAGTATGCCTTAAATAAGCCCCAAAACTGACGGGTTATTACGGCAATGTTTTATAGGTGATAGATTTAATTCCGGAAAAGTATTAAAATCCTGCGAAATATTAAATCTTATAACGACAAATACGCTAAATAAGCAATATCGCGACAAGGACGACAAATGCGACAAGCAAGGTTTTGCACCGGGGTAATTTTGTTTCAACAAACAAGCAGAATTATGGCAAAACAGAAAAGTATCATCAAATTGGAAGGAACTATCGGAGATATTTCTTTCTACAAAAGTAAGGACGGGTACATCGCAAGAGAATACAGTCCGATTAGCGCTGAGCGCATGGCTACCGACCCTGCATTTAAGCGGACTCGTGAAAATGGGGCTGAATTCGGCAGAGCGGGTAAAGCCGGAAGGCTTTTAAGAAAAGCTTTAAGGGATCTGATTCAAATCGGCAGCGACCGCAGAATGGCCAACCGTTTAACCAAGGAGATGGTTAAGGTTTTGCAGGCAGATCAGGTGAGCGTGAGAGGAGAAAGGAATGTACTTGACGGCGAGCTGGAGCTTTTAAAAGGATTTAATTTTAACATCACTGCCCCGATGGATTCGGTGCTGTTTGCTGATTTCAGCGCCACGATCGACCGCCCCAGCGGAATGTGCTGTGTAAACGTACCTGTGTTTAATCCGGAAAAGAGTCTGAATGCACCCGCCGGTACTACTCATTTCGAGTTGGAAAGCTTCGCTACTGCTATTGATTTTGAGCAGGAAACCATCGAAACAGAGCGTACTAAGAGCGGATACCTGGGCAGTTCTTCGGTGTTAGCAGCAGCAATCGCCCTGCAAATGAATCTGAGCGCCAACAGCACACATCCTATTTTCATAGGACTGAGCATTTTGTTCTACCAGGAGCTAAACGGGGTATATTATCCTTTGAACAATGGCAGCAACAATGCAAGTCAGTTGGTTGAAATTAAAGGATTGTAGGCATGGAACTCGAATTACACAGGGTCTATCATGAAAAAGGTACATCCGGAGCTTTTTGGTATTATGGACAGAAAATCTGTGAAAGCATCGAATTGCCCTGGAGGAACAATAAACGAGGTATCTCCTGTATCCCGGAAGGTCGCTACGAGTTAAACACGAGGATTCACCCTCAAAAAGGGAAACAATTGGTGCTGAGGGCGGTGCCGGGAAGAAGCGGGATCCTTATTCATGCCGCCAATGATGCGCTGAGAGAGCTTCGCGGATGCATCGCGCCAGTATGCAAGGTGAGCGAACCGGGTAAGGGGTTTTACAGTCGCATTGCTTTGGAGCGACTGGAGGAGTTGGTTATTCCGGCTATTGATGCGAAGGAGAAGGTTTATTTGGTGGTTAAAAAGTAGCTAGTCACTAGTAACAAGTATCAAGTGGAGAGTAACTAGTAAAAAGTAAAAATGAAAAAATAAAAAAAGGAGGAAAATGAAAATCAAAGAAAGAATAATACGGCCGATGCCTCGGTTCTTTAGTCGCCTGAGCCGGGTTGGCTTGTGCATTGTCGCAGCAGGTGGGGCATTGCTCGGAGCACCAGTTGCATTGCCGGGTCTTTTGCTAAAGCTGGCCGGATACCTGGTGGTGGGTGGTGGGGTGATCAGCGCTGTGAGTCAGGCGACGGTGAAAGGAGAACGGGAATAATGCAGACGGAATCGAAAGCAGGTATAGCGGGTGGATTAGTCATGAGTCTGGTGAGCTTAAATTACCAGGACTTGATCCAGACCAGTGTCTGTGCTGCGGTTGGCGCGACTGTAAGTTATATTGTGACTTATGTGCTGCGCAGCATTAAGAGATGGGATGATTGATTAATCTAGTTTTTAGATTTTGAAAGCAGGGCCACCCGGGAGGATTTCCGGGTGGTTTTTTTGTGTGATGCGGGTATAATTATCCACCCGTGTCATGCCTGGAATCTTAATAATGAGCAAGTCTTCTTAAGATTGCCGATCGAAATTCCAGGAGCGTAAAGTAAGGGAAAACCGTTTCATGATTTCCTTTCGTCCGCTCATCGGCGCGGATGCCTAGTCCTTTCACCGCGGAAAGGACCAAACGCGTTGTGAATCCCGAGGTGCCTTTTGCACAGGGCTTACCCGCAGCTCTCGCATCAGCGCTCAGGGCTGTGTCTGGCTCCTCCTTTGCTTAGGCCAAGGCTTCAGGAACCAGCCAATGCCCTTTTCTAGCGCGCATGGCCTGCTGATGCAAGAACTCTGTCTGGCACGGGCGGGATTCACTGGTCTTCGTAGGTTAGGATACTGAAGATTGCAAGGTTGCTGGATGCTTAGTGCTGTTGGGATAGTCAGATTAAAAATCTTTCTTATTAAGCATGGGATCACAAATTCCTAGCAGCGGACGACATCGCGTCAAATTCCAGTAAGGGAAAACCGTTTCATGATTTCCTTTCGTCCGCTCATCGGCGCGGATGCC
>CAMLLO010000053.1 GCA_946480915.1 uncultured Sphingobacteriaceae bacterium
TAGGATAGAAATAGTTAAAGCCGTCTAATCCGCCAAAATACATCTCGCCAGTAGACAATCTCAAACCTGCTCCATGATTGAAATTACTGTTTTGAACACCATTGTATTTGTTATAGTTCCTGAATTTCTTTGTTTTCGGATCGAAGCTGCTAATCCCGGAATTTGTGCTTAGCCATAAAAGTCTGCTTTTGTCCTGCAGGATTTTATAAACGACATCATTGGCAAGTCCATCCTTTTCAGAAAAAGATAAAAACTGCTCCGTTTTCTTGTCTAACAAGCCCAGGCCTCCGCCGAGGGTACCCACCCAAATATTCTGGTCAGCATCGGCAAACACCGATAGCACCACGTTGCTCGGAAGATTATTATTGCGTCGATCATAAGATTTTGTCGACCTTGTTTCAGGGTTAAAAACGATTACCCCAGAGCCATGAGAACCGATCCAGATATTGCCCGCTTTATATTCCTCAATGGTTCTAATGTATGCGTTTCCTGGTAGGGCCATTGTGGCGAATGGTGAACTCTTGGAATAATTACTGAAAGTCTGTGATTGCGGGTGATACACATTCACTCCTCCCCCGTTTGTTCCTATCCATATATTTCCTTTTGAATCTTCTTTCAGGCAAAATATATTATTGTTGGTAAGGGTACCGGGCGAACTTCCCCGAACAAACTGCCGGTATTTGCCCGTGCGGGGATCGAGTTCAAAAAGGCCGTCCGAATAGGTGCCTATCCATAAGCGATTATCCCTGCTCATCTCGAGGGTCAGGATACTGAGTTGCTTCGAATGCGTTTCATCTCCCTGAGGCAGCAGGTTATAATGACTAAAAAGCCCGATCCGCTTTTGAAACAAGTTGAGACCTCCCCCGTCTGTCCCTACAAAAACATTACCATCGGCCCATTCGGCGAAAGCGGTCACATTCGAACCACTCAGGCCCTTCGCATCAAGCGGGTTCCCTTGCTTCAGGTTAAAAAGACTCAGATTTTTATCGTATTTATTGATACCTCCTTTAAACGTTCCAAGCCAGTAAATTCCTTGTTTATCAATATAAACACATCGTACCGACTTTGCAGTTAAACTGTGAATATCCCGGCTGTCGGGTTTATAGGTATCGATTTTCAACGACTTTATATCAAGAATATTCAGCCCCTCTTCTGTGCCAAGCCAAAGTTTACCTTCTGAATCAGCGGCGACAGAGTACACCTCATTACTCGTCAGGGTATTGTTATCGCCGGCTGTATGCCGGAAGTTTCTGAAGCTTCTTCCATCAGGAAGTAACATACTCAAGCCCTGTTCTGTGCCAATCCAAATAGTACCCGCAGGATCTTCGGCTATACTTCTTACCGCATTGCCAACCAGACTGGAAGGTATATCCGTAGTATGTTTGAAGTGAAAGAAAGATTTTTTTTCTCGATTATACAGGAACAGTCCGCCCTCCGCTCCCACCCAAATCCGCCGCCTACTATCCTCAAAAATAGTCTGCACATTTTGTGAACTTGATTTGTTCTCGGGAGAAGAACCTAATATTAAGTTCGATACTTTCCGGGTTCTAGGGTCGAGTACACTTAAACCAGCAAAATTTGCCACCCAAACATGCCCCTGGTAATCACTGCAAATAGCGTTAATAACGTTATTTCCGGTGTCAAAACCAGTAAAGGATGTTAAGCGTTTGAATTGATCCTTTTTCCTGTCATAAATAACCAAGGACCCGCCTTTAGTCCCTATCCAGAGATTTCCCGACCGATCTTCGTGAAGTGATACCACATCGTTTGCCGGTAAACTGTTCGGATCTGTATCACGGTGCCTGTAAACGGTAAAGCTGGTTCCATCGTACTTGTTTAATCCGTCTTCAGTAGCGAACCACATCAAACCCTGACGATCTTTTAATATCGCAGTAACTATACTAGATGACAATCCGTCTTTCGAGGTGAGTGAAGTAAAATTTATCTTTTTCTGCTGCGCGGATGCATACAGCACTATCCATACAAAACATAAACAAAAGCAGAAAGATCGTTTTAATATCAAGCTATTTAGCATAATGATTTGCCCGGTTCTTATAATTTGCGCCTGTCCTGAAAAACGAATCAAACCAAAAAACTCACATATTAATCAAGATCAGTCCTCAAGGCACGACAGTTCCAGAATTTGTTGCCTAAAGATGATGATCGAAAATGGCAATGAAGATAAAACTCCATATAAAAGCAAGCGACAACAGCGACGATGTCTAATTTAACACATAATTTTAAACAAAATCAATTGAAAAATCAAGCTAATAAACTAGGCGTGTATAAAAAACTGAGGCATCTCAATTCAAATATTATACATTCAAATAAGCCATACACAAGAGTTTACAGAAGTTGTCTTATACTCACCCACCCCGCCGAAATTGAACATTTGTTCCCTGAATATGAACGTACAGCCTATACATCCCCTCGCTATATTTGTAGCTTAGCAATACCAATGAAAGACCTATTTGATATCAAATAACAAAATTCAGAAGATGAAACTGCATTTGAACACCTGCAATTCACAGAAATTATCTCATTTAGCTCTAATAAAATTCATCTGCCTGATTTCCTTTGCGCTCATTTTCGCAGCTCAGGCGCTTGCACAACAAACCGTCACAGCGAAGATTAAGCTCGACAGGGAGCGCATTTCCATTAATGAAGGCTGGAAATTTTACAAGTACGACGCAAAAACTAAACCAGATAGCCTGATTTATGATGTACGCCCTGAAGTAAATGAAAACATAGATAACCGGGCAGCGGATGCACGTCCTACCGAAGCCGTAAAGGTTAAAGCCAGCCAGGCAGTGCTGAAGTCATGGATTTTACCTTCAGGAAACTCTTTCATAAAAAACCCTTCAAAACGATATAAGCGGCCGGAAGGAAATCCCGGAAGCAATTTTCCTTTCGTTCAGCCTAGCTACGACGATGATTCATGGGAAAGTCTGACCCTGCCGCATGACTGGGCAATTAAAGGTCCATTTTATGAAGGATGGGGCACCGAAATAGGCGGGGGAATGGGCAGATTACCGGTTCATGGAGTAGCATGGTACAGGAGGAAGCTGGAAATCCCCGTATCGGATGCCGGCAAAAGCATCTTCTTAGAGGTCGAAGGTGCCATGTCTTACGCGATGGTTTGGCTGAACGGCAAACTGGTTGGTGGCTGGCCTTACGGCTATACCTCCTTTCAACTCGATCTCACGCCTTATATCATTCCCGGCAAAATTAATCAGTTAGCCGTCCGGGTAGACAATCCTCCCAGCTCTTCACGCTGGTACCCCGGAAGCGGGATTTACCGGAACGTTTGGCTGATTAAAACGAATCCAATTCATATTGGACAATGGGGAACATCCATTTCGACCCGCAATGTCTCTAAATCTTCGGCGACAATCGACCTGAAAGTTACTATTGATAATGAAGCTGATAAATCTGAGACGTTAAATATTTCCACCGAAATCTACGCACTGAATCCTGGTGGAATAAAAACCGGTAAAGCCGTAGCCACCATAAAGCATCCAACTATTGATGTTAAATCAAAATCGAGCACACTGATAACGGGTTCTGCAAGTATTTCAAACCCCAGATTATGGGGACCAGTGCCGGATCAAATTCCTCACAGGTACGTTGCAGTCACGATGATATCCTCAAAAAAGGGGGCTATTGATCGCTACGAAACAGTTTTCGGCATCCGTGATCTGCGTTTCGATGCGTCTGAAGGATTGTTTGTGAATAATAAACATGTTTATATCAAAGGCGTAAATCAACATCACGATCTTGGTGCTCTGGGAGCTGCTTTTAATGTACGGGCAGCAGAACGCCAGTTGGAAATGCTTCGGGAAATGGGATGTAATGCTATCCGTCTGGCACACAATCCACCCGCACCCGAATTGCTGGATTTGACCGATCGGATGGGATTTCTCGTTGTAGACGAGATCTTCGATGCATGGGAATTGAAAAAAACACCACTCGATTTTCACCTTATCTTTCCGGACTGGCACGAGCAGGACCTGCGGGCACTGATTCGCCGAGACCGGAATCATCCCTCGGTTATTATGTGGAGCTTTGGGAACGAAGTGGGCGAACAATATACGGGCGAACAAGGTGCCGTGGTTGCTGAACGGCTGAACAGCATAACTAAAGATGAGGATCCAACACGCCCGACTACCCTATCTATGAATTATGCAAAACCACACATGCCTTTACCTGCGGTTGTCGATATAATCAGCTTAAACTATCAGGGCGAAGGAATCCGTAATGCTCCGGCATATAGCGGCTTGAAAGGCATTAACACTCCTCCTCTTTTTCCAGCTTTTCGCGAAAAATTTCCTAACAAAATGATTCTAAGCAGCGAGAATGCCGCTGCCCTGAGCAGTCGTGGCGAATATATGTTTCCGGTAACTCATGAAATCAGCTCTCCTATAAAAGACGGGATAGGCGGAGATTCCAAAAAGCTACAGGTAAGCGCTTACGAACTATATTCAGTAGATTTTGGCTCTTCAGCAGATAAAGTTTTTGCCAGTATGGCCAAACATCCCTTTGTGGCTGGCGGATTTGTATGGAGCGGCTGGGATTATCTGGGTGAACCTACCCCATATTATCTTGCCCGCAGCTCGTATTTTGGAATAATTGATCTTGCAGGTTTCAAAAAGGACCGCTTTTATTTATACCAGTCGCAATGGCGGCCAGAACTACCAATGGCGCATATCTTACCACATTGGAACTGGCCCGACCGAAACGGAGAGATTACCCCTGTACACGTGTTCACATCTGGTGATGAAGCCGAACTATTCCTTAACGGACAATCATTAGGACGGAAGAAACTTGGACAGTATGAATTTCGCCTGCGCTGGGACTCCGTAAAATACTCACCAGGAGAAATTAAGGTGATTGCTTATAAGCAGGGAAAAAGATGGGCGGAAAACACAGTAAAAACAACGAGTGAGGCCTCGAAACTTAAGCTCTCGGCCGATCGAGCAATAATCCGGTCTGATGGCAACGACTTATCTTTTGTTACTCTTAGCGTAACAGATAAAAATGGATTAATCGTACCGCAGGCGAAGAATGCTATTGAATTCTCTATAGATGGACCGGGCGATATTGTGGCGACAGACAACGGCGACGCTGCCAACCTTGTATCTTTCGCATCGACAAAGCGAGATGCGTTTAATGGACTTTGCCTGGTAATTGTTCGTGGAAGGATTGGGAAGCCAGGGATTATTAAACTAAAGGCCAAATCAAATGGGTTGGAAACTGCAACCATTTCAATAAAAACTGCGAATTCAAAATTTTAGAAATGAACGGTGCAATGCGAACCTGGCAATTTAATGGATCAAAAAGCATCACTACACATCGAAAAACTAAAGAGTGGACTGTGATAGTTGAAAGTAGAATCATAAATATGTTTCTTTTAGCAATTTTTACCACTCTCCCTCTTTTTTCATATTCCCAATTAAAAGAAGCCGCTATTCCCTACAGCGTTTCAGCTGGTCTGAAACCCTTATCGGCAAATATCAAACTTGCATCCAATAAAATCGAGCAAAAAAGCTTCGCGGAACGAAAGAACAAAGGTTCGCTTTCGGCAAGTAAAGCTTTTTACTTTGCAGAACGATTTGATGTGGCGCTCACACCGGAGAATGCGGGAATATGGGAAAACTCTCCATCGGGACGCGTATGGCGGCTAGGTATAAGTTCGACCGATGCCTTTTCTATTTACCTCACCTTTCAATCGTTTCATCTTAACCAGGGAACAAAACTGTTCGTTTATACTCCCGGATACAAGGAGTTAAAAGGTGCGTTTACCGAAAAAAATAACACCATCTCAAAAGCTTTCTCTATAGCGCCCCTCTCCGGCGATCATCTCATCATCGAACTGGACCTTCCGAAAGGAGTAACAGAATATGGAAGCCTGCGGCTTTCAAAAGTGTACCATGGCGTTCTAAATATTTTTGGCAATGTCCAAAATCCAGAAGCTGCAAGCAGTGCCGCCGGTTGCGATCAGGGTATCAATTGCGACAATGGAATATTCTGGCAAACCGAAAAGAAAGCTGTATGTAAAATCATCAGCGACGGCGCTCTTAGTACCGGAACACTTATAGCCAACACATCAAAAACTGCAGAAGCACATGTGATCACCTCGCAACATACCATGTTCTCTGAGGAAAAAGCTACCGAAGCTGTTTTCGTTTTCAATTACGAGAATCAGGGATGTCAGCCAGGAATACTGAATGATGACCAAGCCTTATCGGGGGCGACCTTGGTTGCACGGTCTCCCGGTCTTGATTATGCTTTACTAAAACTCAACGAGCAGCCGCCCAAACAATTTAACCCCTATTACGCGGGTTGGGATTCAAGAGACAATACTCCTGCGGGAGGCACATGCATTCATCATGCCGGTGGCGGACATAAACAAATTGCAATCGATTATCACCCGCTTAGCACCGCAACTTTCAATCAATCCTTTGCTCCCAATTCCTCATGGAAAGTAAACACCTGGGATATCGGGACTACCGAACCTGGATCTTCCGGCTCGGCATTATTTAATCCTCAGCATCGGATAATCGGAACCCTTACAGGTGGATATTCATCGTGCATGGCCAGCGGTAGCGACTTTTTCAGTAAGTTCAGCCTTGCCTGGAATACGCCAACAAAGGCAGAATCTCCCCTGAAAGCCTGGCTAGACAAGGCAAATACAAACGCAGCCTTCATGGATGGATACGACCCCTATGGGTTCAATGAGGAAAACTGCCAGATCGCCTTTAACATTGCAAATTATGAAAAAACCGATCTAAGTTCTGAAGGGCAGCGCTGGGGATATATTTCAGGACATAATTCTTCGGGCTTTAGCCAATTCGCCGAAAAGTTTGCTTCTCCAGGTTCGTTATTACTTCCCGGCTTTTACATGAACGTAGCGAAGGCTTCCTATTCAAGTCAATTGTCGGGTATTACAATAAAAATATGGGAAGGGAGCTCCGTTCCCTCTACTGAGATTTATTCGAAATCTATTTTTATAAAAGACCTTAAAACTGGTGTAAACTACGTTGCACTCGATTCAATTATAAAGGTGACCGGCAATTTCTTTATCGGCTATGAAATTAAATATGATATTTCCGGCGACAGCTTTGCCTTATACCATGCAGCCCGCCGGGGAATAACGGGCGCATCATCGATGTTTGTGTTTAATGGGGCCTGGCATAATATAAATACTTTTAATTCGATAAACTATTCTACATCCCTTGGAATCGGAATTTTAGAATGCTATGGGAAGACTTACAAACCCGACCCTCCGGTAATAATTATCTATCCCAACCCAAGCGAAAATTACATCAATATCAAGATCCCATCGGGAGCAGCCATTGACGAAGTTGCATGTTTTAACACCTCCGGGCAACTGCTCCCCGTGATTTTTCAACCTTCGGAAGTAAATACCAGAATAGTGTTCAACCTTCCGGGAGGACTTTACATTCTCAGGATCAAGGCTGGAACACAGCAATTTACCACAAAGTTTATCGTACAACCTTAGGGCCCGCCCAGCGCTTAGCTTAAATCTGAACGAGCAGATAAGTAATCGACGGCAATTGTTTATTCATTGTGACGAACAAAAATTGCCTTTCTAAACATTTGTATTCCTAAAATAACAATTTGACACATTCAGACATCCGTCCTTTAGTTAAAATTGCACAACTAACTAATTATTAACTAACCATTTAAGATCATGAAAAAAAGCTTTTTAAGTTTATTTGCAGCAATCTTGTTAATTACAAGCTGTTCTAAAAATGAAATTCAGGAACAAAAATCCTCTTTGGTAGAGAAAGGCACTGCCACAATTAACGCTACTACAGTTCAACAAACCATCAAAGGATTTGGTGGCGCCAACATAATTCCCTGGATAGGAGACCTAACAAGTACTCAAAGGACTACAGCTTTTTCACCCAGCAGCGGTATCGGTTTAAGCCTTGTTCGTGTACATGTCCCGAATACGAGTTCAGAATTTGCACGTGAAAAAGCAACGATTGATGCCTGTAAATCTTACGGCGGTGCGGCTATCGCAACAGCATGGTCAGCACCTGCTTCAATGAAAACCAATAACAGTGTAGTAGGTGGGAAAATAAAAACCGACTCATATGCAGCTTATGCATCTCATTTGAGTTCGTTTAACAGCGCAATGGGAGGGCTAGCGGCCATCAGCCCGACAAATGAACCAGATTATAAGGTGTCGTATGAATCGATGGAATTAACCGCTTCGGAAGTGGCTGACTTCGTAGCCGCACAGGGAAGCAATTGCGGCGCTCCGATTATGGCTCCGGAACCTTTCGCGATGAACCAAACTTACATTAATACCTACCTGAGTAATGCGACTGCAAAGTCGAAGACAAGTTATGTTTGCGGTCATATTTATGGTAAAACCCCTTATAATTTAGGAAGCATCGGTAAACCCGTTTGGATGACCGAGCATTATACCAATTCGAGTGTAAGCGGGAATGACTGGGCCAACGCCATGACTGCGGCTAAAGAAATACATGACTGTATGAACGCGGGCTGGAGTGCCTATGTATGGTGGTACATCAGAAGGAGCTACGGACCAATGGCCGAGGATGGCAGTATCCAAAAACTTGGCTATGTTATGGCGCAATATGCAAGATATGTACGTCCGGGATATTCTAAGATTTCATGTACTTCCAACCCAACTGCCGGTGTCTATGTAACCGCATATAAAAGTGGCAGCAAAATGGTAATCGTTGCCATTAACCAAAATTCCGCAATAACTTATCAGCCATTCAGTTACAGTGGGATCACTGTTGCTGGCTTTAACCGCTATATTACCTCGAGCTCATCGAATCTTGCTCCAAGCAGCTTTGCTGTGTCAGGCGGCAGTTTCGGCATTAATCTTCCCGCATCAAGCGTAACTACATTGGTGTCTTACTAAAACAGAGATAAGGCTGCGTCAAATCATGAGCATTCTTTCGAATGCTCATGATTGTCTTAGGCTCTCCCGCCCGGAAACGGTGAGATAGGTGTAGGTGAACAATTTAACATTGAAGATGGCTCTTCATAAGAGGCGTAATAATCAGACCCTTGATTTTTTTTCGCAACGAACTGATATTCAACACTGAAGATGGGTTTGTGTTCTAAACATTTGTACCATCAATTTACAGATTAAGCGCACTCAATCAGCCCTCACCTATCTAACTTGCTTTACTAACAAATTATCAACCACTCAATTATTATGAAAAAAAATTATTTTAAACGTTTAGGAATCACTTTCCTCTCCCTTAACTTAATCTTTGCAGGATGTTCAAAAAAAGAAGCCTCCGAAGAAAGCCTCCCCAACATTTTAAAAGGTACAGCTACTATTAATGCCAGCACTACTCAACAAACAATTGATGGGTTTGGAGGAGCAAGCATTTTGGCATGGCAGGCTGATTTAACAAGTGCCCAGAGAACAAAAGCCTTTTCCGCAACCAATGGCATAGGAATGAGCATACTCCGGGTAATGGTACCTGATAACAGCGCTAATTTTGCGGCCCAAAAGCCTACTATTGATGCGGCCAAAAGTTATGGAGCTAAAGTAATTGCAACAGCCTGGACTGCTCCACCAAGCATGATGGATGGCACTAAATTGAAAACGTCTTCTTATTCTGCTTATGCCGCGCATCTAAAAGCATTCAACACGGCTGTTGGAGGCGTTTATGCGATTAGTCCTACCAATGAACCAAACATTCCAAATACGACCTGGATATCCGCTACGGCGAGTGAGGTTGCAAACTTTGTAGCTCAGGAGGGCAGTAATTGTGGTGCCCCTTTAATGGCCCCGGAGCCTTTTAATATGGATCAAACTTTTATTAATACCTATTTAAGTAATAGTACCGCGAAGTCAAAAACGCTTTTAGTTTGCGGGCATATCTATGGTAAAACCCCATATAACCTTGGTAGTATTGGTAAACGCGTTTGGATGACTGAACATTTTACCAATTCCTCAGTAAGCGGTAATGATTGGCCTAACGCAATGAACGCAGCAAAAGAGATCCATGATTGTATGAATGCGGGATGGTCTGCATATATCTGGTGGTATATCCGCAGGTCTTACGGTCCTATCGATGAAAACGGCAATGTCAGCAAAGTGGGTTACGTAATGACGCACTTTGCAAAATGGGTGCGCCCAGGATACACCAAAATTTCATGTACATCTAACCCAACCCCTGGTGTATATGTAACTGCCTACAAAAGCGGATCGAAACTAGTGATCGTTATTGTAAACCAGAATTCGGCTGTTACTTATCAGCCTTTCAGCTATAGTGGTATATCTGTAACAGGATTCAACCGCTATTATACTACAAGTTCCTCTAGCCTTGTTCACAACAGCTTTAGTGTTTCGGGAGACAGTTTCGGAATTAACCTGGCAGCATCCAGCGTTACAACACTGGTATCGTATTAATAAATGGGGTGTCTAAAATTTGCTCTCGTTCTGTTGAACCTGTCGAAAGGTTGTTGTTGCAATTCAAAAAGACTTCGACAGGCGCATTCTAAACCCGTTTGATCCAGCGAATTTTTAGGCACCCTTTTTTTAATTTAAAACACGGATAAAATTTAGGCAAAAAAATACTCGCGAAGATTGTTGTGCAAGATCTATCCACATCCAGTTCACAATAAACTACCAATCACAAAAATATGAAGACTCAAGTTTTGCAACTCATTAAAGTTGCCTTTATATTCTCGATTTTAGCATTCACTTTAAGCGGCTGCACAAAGAAAACAGCCACTCAGGCCAATTCTGACGAACCCATCTTAAAAGCACTTCCAAATCCTACCTGGCGGGTGGATGCAAGATGCTTCCTTGACGGACCAACCGGTTCATTTGATGATATTGCAGTGAAAGACCCCTCAATTATTTATTCCGGAGGTTTCTACCACCTCTTTTACACAGGACGTACAAGCGTCTGGTCTTTAGGCTATGCAAAGGCTTCCTCAATTGCGGGCCTTAAAACAGCAGCTCATACAAAGCTAAGCAGTATAGGCAGCGGCGGCGGTTTAGCTGCTCCGCAAATATTTTGGTTTCCGGTAAAAGGAAAATGGTTTTTAATATACCAAAATGGAAGGACGGCCAGTTTTTCGACCAACACCGATGTGGGTAATCCGGCGGGATGGACCCCTGTTAGATCTATGGGATTTTCAGATGGCATCGATTTTTGGTGTATTTCTGATGGTTCTTATGTCTATTGTTTTTACTCAGCGGCCGATGGAACACGTACAATTAAGAGACGGCGAACAACCATTACAAATTTTCCATACAATTGGGAAGCACCCACTGTATGTGCTACTGAAACTTTAGAAGGAGTGCATGTTTATAAAAACAAAGCGGATGGAAAATATTACATGATGGTTGAAGACATCAACAGGTATCAAGAATTATGGACGGCAACCACCCTGGGTGGCACCTGGACAAAAGTTTCTGAGCAATGGGCAGCAGGCAATGACCTCATCTTTAATGCAGAGCACTGGACCGACCAGGTTTCGCACGGTGAAATTGTTCGTTCAGGAACAACTGAACGTTTGGAAATCGACAATATTGACCACTGCCAGGTTTTGATTCAGGGCGTATTGAACGGCAACTATGGAGATTATGGCAGCATCCCTTATGATCTTGGGCTGATGCGAAACTACTAAGATTCGTGGCTTGACTCCAGGCCTCGATAAGTATTCTGGATTAATCGCAGTTCAGCTGAACTGCAGTTAATCCAGAATAGACAGCAAAAAGATGAGTCGTCATTTTAAACTTATATCTCAAACAATCACAATATGAATAAATTTTTACGATGTGTTATTGCTCTGGCAATCTCTATGCTCTATTATCATGGAGCATCCGCCCAAACAGAAATTATTTATGATTTCAATTCAGCACAGCCTTTAAATGGCATAGAACCATTATCGGGAACGGTCGAAGTCGTGTCTCTTACAACGCTCACAGACAATGGGGTATCAAACAACACCCCCTTGCTTCGGCCAAAAACAGTGGGTTCTCCGAATGCCACAGGCGTCACAAATCTAACCTCTTTTCCAGTTAGTTCTGACTATAATATAACCTGGAAAGAATATGTAACACAGGGTAATACCGGCTATAAAAAGGGTTTTCTGTTACGAGCAGGCGGAACCGGCGGGTATACCACCGGGATAAAACGTGGTTATTATTTCATGGTACAGAATAATTCGACCACAGGTTCGGTTAATTTCAGGATAATGAATTCCTCTGCTTCCGGTATCGCAGATGTAAAAAATAGCGGCGCCGTAACTATACCCAGTTTCGGGGTTAACAAGGCTTGTTGGTTTCGGGCTTCAGTTACAGGCAATGTGCTTAAATTTGAGTACTCTATGGATGGAGTAACCTTTACTACCGGAACAAGCTATACCGATGCTGCAAATTTGTATTCTTCCGGAGAAACCCAACTGGTTTATGGTATAGGAAGCGGTTCAGGACAATATTGCTACGACGATATAAAATTTAAATCAACTGTTAAAGGAAACTCAACCATCACCATAAGCGGAGCTGCAAGTTATCCTTACAACGGTATGCCGCAAGGACCGACGGCTACAGTTACAGGATCAACCGGTGCTATTACTTATAGTTATACTGGCACTGGAGCAAGTTCATACGGACCCTCATCAAAACCTCCCATTATTGCGGGCACTTATCAGGTTGTGGCCACGGTTGCTGGGGATGGAAATTACAACGGAGCAGTGTCAAGTCCTTTCGCATTTAGTATTATCAGTAATCCGGAAATGCCCGTAGCTACGATGAGACGACCACTCTCACCTACCCGCCCAATGTTCTTAGTTCACGCGGATGTTTGGGCTCATCAGCCGCAGCAGGTTATTGATTTAATCCCCTTAGATATACGTCCCTTTGTGGTTATCAATCTGTCTATGTCGACTAGCATTCTCGGTCAGCGTGGCTATGACTGTGCAGAATCATGGTTAAATACCTGTGCGCAAAATGGTATTTGGGCGATGGTTCAGCCAAGTAGTGGCATCCAGAATTCTTTTGCTGCCGATACGGCCCTGAGCGCCTACGAGTCTCTTTATAAAAAATACCCCAATTTTATCGGGTATAATTTCTGTGAACAGTCATGGGGATTTGATGCTAGCACCTTCCAGTCGAGACTGAATTTATTTAGCAATTTGCTTGAGTTAGGTCACAAATATGGAGGATACCTTTATGTAAACGATTGTTTTTCTGTATCTGGCGCAGGTGTTAATACAATAGCGAAATTCAAAGCCAATGCGGATTTCGCCAACGCCACGAAAGTGTATAAAGATCATATGATCTACGGCAATAAGTTCACTAATTCATGGGCTTATTATGATAACGAAAGCGGTGCTTTGGGTGCATTTTTATCGGGCCATGCAGGTAATTATGCTATCCGGTATGATATGTACTCCTGGGGATGGTCGGGCAGAGGACAAGTATTTGGACCCGAAGTAGCTAACGACAAGAATACCGACGGCAACAGAACGCTTTTTGGATGTCCT
This sequence comes from uncultured Sphingobacteriaceae bacterium, assembly GCA_946480915.1. The sequence goes on from CAMLLO010000053.1 coordinate 13,525, forward strand.
GAGGCGGTTATGGGAGTACCAATCGTGGAACATATGATGCTGACAGGTGCTACGGTTATTGACGGGCCAGAGGTTCCCTGGATGTCAACGCTGTTCGGTTCTTACCGGCTGCCGGCTTTTAACAATATGATAGCTGATATCTTTCGAAAAGTGCAGGATGGAACCATCCGTATTCCTACCGTAAACGAGGTAGCCGCCCGAACCAAAGTAGTATTTGTGAACGACGTGGATTTTAATACAACAGATTCACTTTTCTCGGGTCTGTATGCTATGGATGGAGCATTAAAGAATAACAGAACCTGGTTTAAAAAATCGGGGCGGTATGCTACGATCCCTCAATTGTATTCTGGAGGGGATTATGAAACTTCCTTATTTTCAGGAGCTACAATTGTTAAAAAATCGCAATACAAAACACGCTGGCCCAATGAACAAAAAAAGATAGATGAATTTAATAGCCTTTATGCGGCGGAATACACCGGCGACATGTCTGTCAGCAGGATGAATAATAGCTGGTATACCTATAATCCCTGGATTAATAAGGACATTGTAACCACTGCTTCCATTCCTCTCAAATATAATACCTGCGACAGTATTGCCTTGTCTTATCCGGCACACACTTTTAGTGTTATAAACGAATCTTCTAATAAGCTTCAGGTATATCTTAATAACTACCGGACAGACAAAAACCAACTCTGGACGGAATATCCTAATGATTTCTCATGGTTCACATTGCAAAACACTATCCTCCCACAATTCGCTATCAATCCTACTGATGGAACACTCCGCACCAGCGTTATCAAGATATATGGCAGCACAAATACGCCTACTTATACGCTTACTGACCGCGGAAGCCACAAAGCCAGCACCGCAAGTACAGCCTGGGTGGATGGAGTTTATACAATAAGCATAACACATAACGGGCCGGTAGATTTAAGCATTGATTGCGCTGGTACCGCTACCGATCGTGAAACTGCCCCAACCTCTCCAGGTTCAATTCCACCAGTTCAGCCCATAGCTTATATGGGAGAAAAGCAATATGAAGCCGAAGGTGCAATCATAACTGCCCCTGCGGTGGTGAGTAATAGTCCTAAGAGATATCATGGCACCGGATTCGTTCGGTTTTCGAGTACAACTTCCTCGGCTTCATCTGTTAAGTTCAACGTGCTGAATATCGACTCAGCCGGAACCTATGCCTTACAAATGAGGTACTCAACGCCACAGGGGAACGTTAACAAGGTTGACATATTGGTAAACGGTGCCAAAATAAGCACCCCCACTTTCCCCGCTACTGTCAACGACAGTACATGGGTGCTTTATACACAAAAAGTAACCCTAGTTGCAGGTACCGGCAATACAATTGAGCTTAAAGCCAATGCTCCGGGAGCAGTTATCAATTTTGATAAGATATACCTATCCAAGAAATCTTTTCCATTTTCGTTTGTGACCGTTGATGCAGTTCAAAAAAACAGTTCTCAAGTTCAGGTAGATTGGAGGGTAACTGAAGAGCAAAACCTGCTGAGGTATGAAGTTTTTAAGAGTACGGATGGAATTAATTTCAGTAGCATTTACACGGCCGATGCAAAAAATACAGAAGACAGCTATTACGTTAACCTTGATAATGCACCAAATGCAGGCACGAATTTTTATAAGATTAAAGCTATTAATATAAATGGATTAGAGACATATAGCAATGTTGTACAGGCTACTCTAAAGACAGCTGTGCGGGTGCAGGCCGAGTCTGGCGATTCAGGTTCGGATTGGGAAACAAAGTCGGCAGGAGATGTATTATACGTAACTCCAAAAACGGATGTACTAAACGCCGCCTACCCTGGCAATGCTTCCAAAATTATCACCTACAATATCAACTTCGAAAAGCCTGGCTCTTATGATTTATATGCTAAAATTTGGGTAGGACCGGGAAATTTCAACGATGACAGTTATTATTATGGTAAAGCCTTTGGCATAAAAAACCCTTCAGCAGATAACAATGAATGGATTACCTGCAACGGACTGGCTGGGGTAGGTTATACTGCACAAAACGATGTTGTTGGAAATGCCGGTACCGTTGGTTCCGGTCAGTGGAAATGGATTAATGTTTCAAAATTCAACGGAGGAGAGGCACCTGTATCATTCAATGTACCGCAGGATGCACTAACTCAAACCTTTCAAATAGGAAGCCGGGAGAATGGCCTGCAGTTAGATAAATTCGTGTTCGGTTCTTCAAGCCAGAGTTTTACTGTAAAAGAATTGGACAGTTTGAGCCGCCCTAATCAGCCCCCTGTTATTGCTTCTTCACAATCGTTTAACATCAGCGAAAGCGCAAATCCTGGTGCCGTTGTAGGTATCGTATCTGCCAGCGACGCCGATGCAGGCACTATATTGACAAAGTGGCAAATTACCGGAGGGACAGGTCTGGCTGCATTTACTATTGATTCTATTAATGGTTCTATCAAAGTTGCCGAGGCTGCGGTTCTGGATTTTGAAAGCAGTACCTCCTACTCATTGATAGTCAAGGTTAGCGATGGTTTATCAGACAGCAAGGAGGATACGGTTACGATCAACATCCTAAATGAAAACGACAATACACCAGTAATCACTTCTCACACTTATACCATTAGTGAAAATGTATCTAGTCAAACTGTATTGTTCCAGGCAAGCGCCACCGATGCCGACGACACTAATCAATCGGGCTACACAAAACTCGCCTGGCAGATAAGCGGAGGCTCCGGAGCATCTGTTTTTGCAATAGACTCTTTAGGAGCTGTTCGACTAGTAGAAGGTGCAGCCGTCGATTTCGAACTTGTTACCTCATATACCATCAAGGTTAAAGTAAATGATGGAAAAAATGAAAGCACTGAAGAAAGTCTGACGATCAATTTGAGCAATGAGAATGACAACGCGCCTGTGATTACCGGGCCTCAGAGTTTTGCTATTGATGGCGGATCATCTAATGTAATTGGAAAACTGGAAACAAGTGATAAAGATGACACCAACCAGCCGGGCTTCAGCACGATTCAGGACTGGACCATTAGCGGAGGAACTGGAATGAGCGTGTTCGCTATCGATCCAGCCACTGGGCTAATTACCATTGCTCAGCCCGAACGGATTGATTTCAATGCCAGCTCTTACTCACTGCAGGTGCAAGTAAGTGACGGTTTGCATGTGAGTGAATCAGAAACAATTAATATCACTATTGCTGATAAAATCAAGGTTTGCCACAAGGGAGAATTGGTTAACATCTCGAAAAATGCTGTGTCTGCCCATATTAAACATGGTTGTACGATAGGTTTCTGCGGCAACGCACCGGCTTTCGTGAGCAATGTTAGCAATGTGTTGGATATTTCAGGGAGTCCTCAGTCAATCATTACTGTCTATCCTAATCCAGCGCATGACCGCTTGTATGTAGATCTTGGTTCTGAAACAAAAAATGTGCGGCAGGTAGTGATTATCAATTCCATCGGTCAAACAGTTTTGAAGCAAACTATCAAGGGTGAGAGTTCAGTTTCATTTTATTTAGACCCTTTGAAAGCAGGACTCTATATGGTGAAAATCATTGGAGACGAGGTAAAGACGTTTAAAGTTTTGAAACAGTAATCATTTCAAATTAAAAGAAAACAAGGCTGTCGGATGTACTTCTGACAGCCTTTGTCATAAATTTACCTTCACCTTAAAAATCGGTCGCGTGGAAAAAAAACCGTCGACGATATCTGATTATAAAAGGAAGAATAGGACTATTGATATGTGAAATAAGCAAAGATTGATAAGAATGATGCAGCTATTACTATTTTGAATTTTCACTTGCAGGCAGCCCGAACTTATGGAGCTGCCTAGAGTTGACCAGGTTTTGAAGATTATTTAACGCCGGAGACACCTCTCGCTACTCATCCGTCCTGAAAGGCGATGCGGGCAATTTCTCCGCATTATACAAATTAGCACCAAAAGGATTATCTGCCCATGCATAGCGAACATATTTCGGCTCCGCTACACCTTCGGCCCATACAACAACTTTATCACCATCAATTTTAGCTTTCGCCCATACAAATTTCTTATCTGCTCCGGCAATGGCAAATTGCGATAATTCCTCATTGTCAATTGCAATCAGTCCGTTCCCTACGTGATCGAAACTCAGGATAATTTTATTGCCCGAAATCTCAGACGACCGGTAGATAGGCCCCGAAAACACCAGACCTTTTTCCTTATATGCCAATGCCCGGGCGGCGAGGGCCAGTCGCTCTCCGACATCTTTTTTATTATCCGGATGAATATCGTTCCACTCGCCCAAATCAATTGTTACAGCCATACCGGTATTAGGTACCGATAAAGTCTTCAATGCTGCTTCGCGAAGCAATGGCCAGCTACCTTCGGAAGGAAGATAATTAACATCTCCGAAATTGGGTAGCTGCACGTAAAGAAACGGAAGTGCGGGATTAGCAAATTTCGCACGGTAATCTTTTATCAAAGCAGGAAGTAGCTTTCGATACTCCACAGCATTTCCAGAATTACTCTCTCCCTGGTACCATAAGGCTCCTTTTATGGCGAAATTTGACGCAGGGGCTATCATGGCGTTAAACAGCGCTGTTGGTTGGCTTTGAGCAACAATTGCATTAACTCCAGGTCTTGTTTGGATTGGGTAAACCTCGCCCACTTTATAGTCCCAGTATCCTGTCAGGCTGATCGTTTCTCCGTTAGCTTGCAGAAAATATGGCTTGTCGGGAACAAATCCTCCTTTACCCGAGCTGTTCTGTACCCGAACAACAATGATGTTCTTTCCCGGCTTTAACAGATCCGCATTAATCGTATATCTCCTTTGCGGATATTGGTAGCTGGTTTGGCCAACTTGCTTACCGTTAATGTACAAAATATCGGCGTCTACTATCCTTCCCAGAAATATCCGGGCCGGCACGCCGGTCATCGATGTGGGAATATCCACTTCTCTGCGATACCAAACCACCCCATTTAAATCTTTTATTCCCTGATCTTCCCAATATCCCGGAACGCTGATCCGTTGCCAGCCTTTCGGGACATATTGGCTCTCGTACCATTTCACAGCTCCGATCAGTCCCTTGTCGTTGTTAGCGCGATTTTGATTCTGACTCAACGACGCTTTGCGGTTAATGTCATTAACATATGCCGTGTCTTTGTTCTTTATTACCTCCGCTAAAATAGCCGGAAAGTCTTTCAAGCCCTCTTCACTGGTCCAGGCTTCAATCCGGGTCCCGCCGACACTGGCATTGATGATCCCGATAGGAACGTGTTGTTTTTCATAAATTTTACGAGCAAAAAAATATGCGACGGCAGAGAAATCCCTTACGTTCGTCGGATTTGCCCACTTCCAGCTGCCACTGGCAAAATCAGCTTCGGGTCCACCCAAACTTGCCTTTGTGGCAATCCAGAATTGCCGTATTTCAGGATAATTGGCTTTTTCTATATCAGTCGCATAAGTAATGTTATGTAGTGCCATCTGGTGAACCATATTAGATTGCCCGGCGCATAACCAAACGTCTCCAATTAGAACATCATTTAGTTTTATCGTATTCTTGCCTTTTATTTGCATGATATACGGGCCGCCTGCTTTCATCGCGGGAAGAAAAGTATTCCATTCACCTTTGGTATTTGCTATAGCCTGCGCAGCTTTTCCGTTGAAGTGGATATTAATTTTTTCATTAGGAGAAGCCCAACCCCAGATTTTCAACTTTACATCTCTCTGCAATACCATACTGTCGCGAATCAACCGCGGAAGGATAACTTGAGAAAAGGCTGGCTGGATTAAGAAAAAACACAGAAAAAAAATGAAAGGCAATTTACTCCGGCTCATATATAGTTGACATTACATTATAAGGTTAAAAGATCGAATTCATGCGGTGAATTAAACTAATTTAAAGGAGGAACCCTACTTCTTAAGATTCGCTAATATTCACAATACAGAATTAAACAAACATAGGAAGTGTAGACAGAATTCACTGCGTTAATTGACTGAGAATATGCAATAAATGTCTAAAATATTTGCATTCAAATCAGTTCCTCTAAGCAATCATAAGCAACTTACTTTAGATTCAGGATCCAGAGACAGGTCGTGAAAATCTAAAAATCGTGGATTTTGACATCTTCAAGGGGGATTTCCAGCCGATGTGCATTTACATGATGACTAAGTTTCGCAGCAGGTAAAATATCCTAACATATCTTGACGTTAAACATTTGTTCCATCAAATTGTCGATTTCAACTACTCCATCATCTTGCATTCATCTAATATTGTTTAAATAACCAACGTTGGCATAACCTTAAGAGATTCAGCTTTTGCACTTAAAAAAATGACCGGTTCCTTCCTGTTTGAATCCGGAAAAGAACTGATTAATTGACGGTTGTTACCCGTTGATGGCTGAGGCGTATCTCCCAGGAAACCAAAATATCCATTCACTATAAACCAGAAGTATATGCAAAGATCCGGGAGCTAGAACTTATCAAAGTAAAGTCCATTTGATGGGCTTCACAATTTCAATCCATCGACAGAATAATATCAATTAACCAATCTAACAAATTCATGCAAAACTTGAAACCTATTAAATATTGGAAAACTATACTGATCGCAGTATCGGTAAATTTATTTTCCTTAGCTCTTTTTGCACAAACCATCACTGTCCGCGGCAAGGTGGTTGACGAAACAGGGGAAGCCTTAATTGGCGCAACAGTAAAAGTTCGGGGGACAAGCACCGGAGCTACCACGAATATAAATGGTGACTTTGTGTTGAATGTCTCTCCAAACGCCCGAAAAATCGTTATCTCTTTTCTGGGATATACTGAAGTCGAAAAATCAATTACCGGCGAGTCATCTAACCTGGGTACGATTACGCTAAAGCCAGATACTAAATCTCTTGAAGAGGTTGTTGTTGTGGGCTATGGAACTCAGAGAAAAGAAGCTGTGACAGGTTCCGTTGCTTCGATTAGTGGAGATGCCTTAAGGGATGTGCCGGCCGCCAATATAACACAAGCGTTGCAGGGTCGCTTACCAGGAGTAGAGCTCTCACAAACATCGACCAGCCCGGGAGCCACAATGCAAATCCGTGTTCGTGGTACCAGGTCGCTCTCTGCCGAAAACAATCCATTAGTAGTGCTCGACGGGATTCCTTTCCCGGGGAACATAGGTGATCTCAACCCCAACGACATCAAAAGTATTGACGTTCTTAAGGATGCTTCTGCCACCGCCATTTACGGTTCGCGAGGCGCCAACGGCGTTATTTTGGTTACAACCAACAGAGGGCAGCGCGGAGTAGCGCCAAAAATATCTTACAATAGTTATTATGGTAAGCAAACTATCTTCGCTAAATATCCGATGATGAACGGAGATGAACTCCTGGCACTGCGCAAGGCAGCCGGTTTATACTCCACTAACGGTCAGGATGAAGCAGAGGGCATAAATACCGACTGGCAGGACTTGTTTTTCAAAGATGGAGCCGTAACCGACCATAACATTGGCATGAATGGCGGCACTGAAACAGGTAGTTATAACTTTGGATTGGGCTACTACCAAAATCAAGGAGTGATTCCAACGCAGCAATATCAGCGTTTTTCATTGCGCGGCTCGCTTGATCAGCAGGTAGGTAAACTATTCCGTGTAGGATTCACTACAAACAACAACTACAATATGAGCCAGGGCAACCAGGTGGGAGTAGGAAATATCATCGGTCTGTCGCCCGCTGCAAACCCTTATAATGCGGATGGCACATTAAGGAGAACGGTACGTCAGACTATTGATGAAAATTATGTGGTGACAAGAGATGTAGTAGAAAGTTTAAAGGATAGATGGTTAAACGAAAATAAAGGGTATGCAACCTACAATTCTCTTTATGGTGAAGTACGGATACCTTGGGTTGAGGGCTTGAAGTACCGTGTTAACCTTGGATTAGATCTAATACAGAACAACGGTGGAAACTACACCGGAACCGGAGTAAACCATATTAATCTGTTAAATTCTTCAAGTGCGAGTACCAGCACTTCACAAACCAATCATTATGCGGTTGAAAATTTGCTTACTTACGACCGCATCATAGCTCAAAAGCATAATTTCAATGTCGTAGCCCTATACTCTGCCGAGCAAAACAAATACATAAGATCCAGCATGTCAGCAAAGGACATACCTGCTGATGCTTTTCAATACTACAATCTTGGCCAGGCTACCGGCGAAAAAGCCATTGATCCTAACGGCCAGGACTACCAGTTGAGTGGCTTAATGTCATGGATGGGACGTGTAATGTATTCCTACGACAACCGTTACATGCTGAGTGCCACCCTACGATCGGATGCCTCATCAAGGCTGGCTAAGGGACATCAGTGGCATACCTATCCTGCGGTATCAGTAGGATGGAACATCGCCAATGAATCGTTCATGAAAGGATTAAGCCAGATTAACCTGTTGAAGTTACGCGTGGGTTACGGCCAAACCTCTAATCAATCTGTTGGGGTGTATGCTACTCTGGGCAGATTAACCACCAGGCCTTATAACTTTGGACCTGATAGCTATGCTGTAGGAGCATTTGTATCTCAACTGCCTAATCCTGCTTTAGGATGGGAATATTCTGCTACTCAGAATTATGCTCTGGATTTTGGTCTGTTCAATAACCGCCTGACCGGTACGGTCGAGCACTATATAACGGATACAAAAGACATTCTGCTAGGCCTTGGTTTGCCCCCTACATCCGGGGTTAGTGGCTTCACTACAAATATTGGAGAAACCCAAAATAAAGGATGGGAATTCAGTCTTAACGGTACCATAATAGATCGCAATGGCTTTACATGGGACGCCGGCTTTAACCTTTATACAAACCGAAACAAACTCGTAGCCCTGGCTGACGGATCTCCTCAGGATATCGGAAACGGTTGGTTTGTGGGTCATAACATAAATGCCATCTATGATTACGAGTATGTAGGAATATGGCAAGAGGGAGAAGCAAATTTAAAAGTTTTGGAACCTGGGTCAGGTTCGGGCCCTGGCATGATTAAGGTGAAATATACTGGCGAATATGATGCCAATGGGGTACCAACCAGAGCAATAGGTCCTTCGGACCGTCAAATAATGGATGTAGATCCCGACTTTCAAGGCGGTTTCAATACCCGCGTAGCGTATAAAAGGTTTGATCTGAGCACCGTTGCCTCCTTTAGAAGTGGTGGTATCCTGCTAAGTCAACTTTATGGGTCCGGAGGGTACCTCAATTTGGAGGGCGGACGCGGAAACAATGTCAAAATTGATTACTGGACTCCCACAAATACTGGTGCCAGGTATCCAAGTCCTTCTGCTCTGCGAAGCGGCGACAATCCAAAATATCAAAGCACCATGGGTTATTTTAACTCATCGTTCCTCAAGATACGCACCATCACACTTGGCTATGACTTTACACCCTTGATTAAAAAATCTGGTGTTAACCTGAAGATGAATTTAACTGCGCAAAACCCGTTCGTGATGTTCTCGCCTTACCATAAAGAATCTGGCATGGCCCCTGAAACCAGCTCGTACGGAAACGAAAATGCGGCAGTAGCATTATCTTCTAACCTCCGACGCATTTTGACAGCGGGAATTACCACCCCTTCGACACGCAATTACGTGATCGGACTTAATTTGACATTTTAAATCAATCAGTATGAAACATATACAAGTAAGAACTTTTATTGCGTCAGCACTTCTTATGCTGTTCTCCGCTGGATGCTCAAAGATTCTGGATGAACAGCCGCGTTCAATTTATGAACCCGGATTTTTTAAAACTGAGTCGGGTGTTAGAGCCGGAATAACATCATTATACTCTCATTTACGATACATCTACGGTAACGGCTATTACAATAACACCTGCGAAGTTGGAACCGATGAAGCCACCTGGGGAGAATCGGCAGATGGAAACTTCAAAGTTATGGATGCGTCGGGTCAGGGAAACATTGATGCTACCAGCAGCCGTTCAGATATAATTTGGGGCTTGGGTTTTTCGACAATTAACACCGCCAGCGGTATAATTGAAAATGCTGCTGCGGTGGGAACCATCCCGGCTTCACTAGTTGCCGAAGCTCGATTCTTCAGAGCATTCGATTACTTCCTGCTGGTACAAACTTTCGGCGGAGTGTCCCTGGATTTAGGCTCAGGGGAGTTGAAATTTAATACATCAACCGTTAGAACCTCTGTACGCAACACGGTACCCGAAGTGTATACCAAAGCTATATTTCCTGATTTGTTAACGGCCATAAACGATCTACCGGCTGCCCCGCGTGTTACAGGCGGTGTAACAAAAACGGCTGCCCGGCTGTATTTGGCAAAGGCTTACCTTACTTACGGATGGTGGCTGCAAAACCCGAATAATGTTCCTACTTATCCGGCAGCTGCGAGAACTGACCCTGATGGCCATGATGCCCAGTGGTATTTTCAGCAGGCTTATGATGTAGCAATATCCGGTATTGAAAATGCAGGCACTACCTTTGTTTTACAGCCAACCTACTATGACATTCACGTGGCTACTAAAGACCGAAACAAGGAAATACTGTTATTCGCTGACCATACTGAGAAAAACGAACTATATAATGGAGCTATCACTAACGGCTTTGGGAATGCAGACGCTCCCGGCAACTTTGCAGGCTGGTTTTTTACCTGGAATTACACCAATATCAGAAGTAGCAGCTCAAACACGGCTTGGGTTCCGGTAAGCTCTGTTCAACGTGAGGCTGATCAAAAGTTGGGTCGCCCATGGGTTCGTATGTGCCCGACTATTGGGGTAATTAAAAATACGTTTGCCGACAAAATCAACGATTCTCGTTACGACGGTACTTTCACAACTGTTTACCGTGGAAATTGGCCCAAAGGAGGTCTTCCTAATCCTGTTTTATATAACGCAAATTATTTGCCAATTACCCCCGGTGTCGACCCGGTTTTAACTTTCCTTAATGATGATCCTTTGACACCGATCAACTATTCTAACACAACCTTTAAAAGTAACGTAGGTGCAGGTGTATTACCCGGAAGAGCCGACTTCGTTGTAGGGCCAGACGGCATAAGCAGAAGAATATATCCTGGATTATGGAAAGTAGGACCGTACCGCACAGACAATAACGGTACATTAGGACAACCCAATGTTACCACTACCCGTCCGTATAACGTTGCCAAATTTTCGGAGCTCTACTTTATTGCTGCAGAAGCCGCTGTTAAAGGTGCAGCCACACAAGCTGGTAAAAGTGCACGGGAGCTTATTAATGTTATCCGCGCCCGCGCCGGAAAGTGGAGTTTTGATAACAATGGCAATACCGCAAAAGTAGCAGACAATAGTGCCATTATGGTAGCCGCCACGCCTGCTACTATTACCATCGACTATATTCTGGCAGAACGTTCTCGTGAGTATTTCGGTGAAGGTTATCGATGGAACGACTTGGTACGTACACAAAAATGGGAAGAGTTAGCTGGAACTTACCAGATTTGTGGACCAGGACTGAACGACCATACGAAAGTAACTGTAACACGTAACATTCAAAAATATCTATATCTACGTCCGATTCCGCAAGGCCAGCTTGATGCCATGCAAATGAGCGCAGAAGAAAAGGCTAAATATCAAAACCCAGGATATCAATAGTATAATAATGATTAATCAGATAAGGCTGCTCAATATGAGCAGCCTTATCTTTTATAAAAACACGAACCCGTTTTCGATATATTGTGTCATGCACAAAGGCACCTTCTGAACTAAACTACCACTCTACAATAACACAATCATTCATCCTTATCCTTATCTTCCAATCCTTTTTTGAAATAATTTTCAAATCTATATTCTCTTAAGCCACCCTCCTTTGCAACCAAGACTGCTTAAGCTTTTGCTTATGGCTGTATATCATTTGCAGATGTTGCATACAGGCCTATCAAACT
>CAMLLO010000054.1 GCA_946480915.1 uncultured Sphingobacteriaceae bacterium
GGCAATGACGGGGAGAGTAAGAATGATGATTGTCGTTTAGTAAGATCGGATTTTTTAACCGACGGTACACTGGAAGTCAAGACACCCGTTCAACAACCCACCACGTCATTCCCGCGCAGGCGGGAATCCTAATGCAGTGCTCATTCCTCTTCATTTTCCGGTATAACGCATTACGATTGCCGATCGGTCGGCAATGACGGGGAGAGTAAGAATGATGATTGTCGTTTAGTAAGATCGGATTTTTTAACCGACGGTACACTGGAAGTCAAGACACCCGTTCAACAACCCACCACGTCATTCCCGCGCAGGCGGAATCCTAATGCAGTGCTCATTCCTCGTTTTTTAGGTATAACGCATTACGATTTGCCGATCGGGTCGGCAATGACGGCGCATCCCCTTCTTCCATTGTTGGTGCCCCACCAACAATATATGCTTGCTCTAACCACCTCCGCCTGCGGCACCTCCGCCAGCGGAGGACAACATAACGCCTATCCGGCCGTTCACGGACATCCCCATTTTCAAATGTGTTATCGTCATAGCAATGAGCAGATTTAACCATCAATCTCAATCCAATCTGCTACCCTATAAAGTGAAGCAGTCAACCTCCGTTTGCGATACACTCCATCGCCTTCTCTGCTTCCTGCTGCATTGGTATTTCCCTCTACCGTGATGGTCCAGGCATTGCCAAAACTTTCCAGGAAGCCACAATGGGCAATCCTTTTCTTATCGCTAAAGTAAATGCCAAACACATCGCCCTTCTGCGGATAGGTCTTTCGAGCCTTTCCCGGCAAACTAAGGCTTAGCTGCCTGCTGTTCCTCCAGATCACTCTCTTCTCAGGGAACAGATCAGGCGACCAGCCCGAGCGCGGATTGGCTGCCCCGGCCTTACCCAGGGCCCAGCATACAAATGCTGCGCACCAGGGATTACCTTTCCGGAGGTTTACATAACGAAGGTATTCTTCCACCTTTTGTCCGTCGTTTTTGTTACTTAGCTCCCTCACACCCAGCTCGGCAGAAAAGATTCTGCTTAATTGTTCGCGCCGGGGCGGGGTGTGCATTTTTTGCCTTAAACCAGCGCGGCCAGTGTTAACACAAAGGAGTAAAGCAAAAAGAGATAAAAGCCTAAATAGATAAGAACTTTGTGACATGCGGGTAAGGATTGAAAGTTGTTAGCAAAATGATAGTTAGAATAGTTGGCTAATGCCGGCCAAAGCGTTTTCACCAGCCACCAGGTAATGGCCTTAAACAACAGCAAGGCAAATATGGCCATCGCCACCGCACTCAGGGCTCCGGCGTCTATCGCCGCCGAAGTAATATCCCAGTGCCTCGAGAGCCATGGGAAGTTGAGAAAAGTGAGCAGACTTATCACTATTGCCAAATGCTCTTTTTTAAGCCGGAACAGGGGAAATACAAACTGTTTTATCGTTTCCATATCGTAGTTTTTAAGGGTTTTCGTTTTGGGTACAGGTAATCATCATTGCCCTGAACAGCTTACGGAGCAGCTGCGCCAGCTCAACTAATTGCTCTACCGAGAGTCCCGCTACCTTCAGCTTTTTTAAGGCCAAAGATTTGCTGATTCCGTTAAAGAGCCTGACAAATTCTTCGGAGGTGATGATGTTCAGCAGAAGCGCTTTGTGCCAGCGGCGCAGCTTCTTTTCTTCTTTTCTCAGGAAACCGTTAATGTCTTGACGCACAAGATGCAGCTTACCCGGAAGCTGTTCGCTTACCAGCTCGATGGCATCTCGTTTAAATGCTTTTACCAATGGGGTATATTGTAGTTTTTTCATGATGTGATTATTAAATGATTAAATGGACAGAATAAGGAGAGGGGGCATCTGGTAATTGGTGGCTAGTAATTAGTGTCTAGTATCTAGTAACTAGTATCTGGTAATTAGTATTCACCTTTAGCCTTTTAGCTTTTTGCTTTCAGCTTTATGCTTTCACCTTCCACCTTTCACCTTTAGCCTTTCAGCTTTATGCTTTTACCTTTCACCTTCCAGCCCCCCTCCATCTCTAGCTCAGCACAGTTACCGCACCGGTATAGGTACTACCCGTTACTTCTTTTCCGCTGGCAGCGGCCCAGAAGATCCAGGTTTCTACCGCTTTGCCTGCAAATTCGGGTGGCAGGGTGATGATCAGCGACTGGTCGGCGCGGGTGGCTTCTCCCATACTGTACTCCGAGTCGTTGAGCTCAGGACAATAAACCAGCGCTACAGCACGATCCGTTGCCAGCGCCTTGCCTTTGCCGGTATTGTCGCCCCAGCTAAACTCAAGGATACCACCCGGCGCGGCAATAACCGCCGGATTAGAACCGCCGGGCATCACCCCGCGGCTTAGCTGCACCAGCGAATACTCGATGGCGAGCGCCGGATACGCTCCCGAAATGGCCGACCTGATGTTATCTGCCAGGGCATGGTTGTAGGTGGTGGCTGTAATGGGCGTATTCCTGAAGCCAATGTCGAGCACATCACGCAGTGGATTTAGAAAGGCGGTCATCATTCCGAATTTCGCCTGCTGCTCGAGCTGGCCGGGCGTAGGCTGCCTGTTCTTGTTAATCCGTGGCAGGCTCTTCATGTAGTCGATGCCTCTCCAGCTGCTGCCTACTACCTGACCGATTTTTCCGTAGAAATTTCCGAAAATTCCTTTACTGAACTTTCCCATATTGTTTAAATTTTAAAGGTTAAAAAATCTGTTTCTGCAGTTCTTCATTAGCGCTAAATTTTGTTCTGCTGAAGCAAACATAAGGGCGTTTTTAAGGATTAGTAGCTGTTTTTGAGGTGCTTGCCGAACTTTGCGAGGATTTGCGAGAACTTGCCGAAGATTGCGAAGTTGCAGGTACTTTGTTCGGGGATTGTTCGGAAAAAGGGGGGTATCTGTTCGGAAATTTCCGAAGCCGTCCCGAACCTGTCCCGAACCAGCCCCCTGGCAGGGCTGGTCCGAAACGGCTCTTTGATTATTAAAAAATTTAGGGGAATCAGCTTGCCAGCGCCTGTCCCGGCTCCTTGCTGCGCATCAGGTTTTCAACATCCTGCAGCTTGAAATAGATCTTGCCCTTGAAGCTGTACGATGGCAACTTTCCCTCTTTCCTGAGGGCGTACAGACTTCGCTCACTCACCGGCATTAAACGGATTACTTCCTGCTTGTCGAGCCAGTTTTCCCTAAACTCGTCCATCTTCTTTTTATTCGAAACAGGTCTGGCGGCAGGCACCTGCATACTCGCCTGGGCGGGATTGCTAATGGCATGTAAAAAGGGGTACAAAACACCCGCAATATGCGCCGTATGCTGCTCCATTTGCAAGATGGCTTTCAGCACTTTTAACATTCTCTTTTTGTCTTTAAAACTGTGTTTAGATGTGTGTTTTTGATGTTTATTTTTCATGAGCTTCTGTTAATTGTGCCTTTCAGACCTTTATTTTTCGGACCGGCACGGTTCAATTTCAGGATGCTTGCGAAGGTCCGCACAAGCTTGTTTTGAGAGCGAAAAATTTGATTCATAGATGGGTGATGGGGTCTTTGTTGTTCATTAAATTATAATTGTTTTCTAATGGTAATGAAGCTGTCATGTGCGGCAAATTTCTCAACGGTTTTGTGTGTACTGCACATGATGGTTTCATCGGTTTTTGTATTTTTCAGCAAACGTATTTCTATAGCTTTAAGCAAAGCGGCAGCTAGCGCATCCCTGCGGTAATTGTGTAAATAAGCTTTGATAATCCCTTTTTCTAAATTTTTAAGAAGCTTTTTCTGGCGATTTCACAGGTACGGTTGTAACTTCTTAGGTAAATGCGTTTATGCTGACACTAATTAAAAGGCTTTACCGGAGAAAAGCAAATGAATGGATTGATCTGCAGGGGGATTTAACATAAATTAACAGCCTGAATATTAAGAGACGCTGTGTTAGGAAACATTGACGTTAATCTTTATGATGTCGTTTTGCATTTTTAGCATATATTTATCTCTGAAACATCTCACTAAATGATAAACAAACTCTGAAAACTAATTTAATTAGCATTATTTTTGCTCTTTATAAAATATGCAGACAAAAGATTTCAATCATAAACTCGGTGCTGGCATCTACTCCATACCTGATGCAGCTTTCCTTTTGGGGCTTCCTACAGCAAAAGTGCGCCGCTGGATGAATGAATTTTGGGATCAAAGGATTGGCTCAGAGAAGAACAACAGGTATTCATGGGGCGAAGGCAAAGAGAAGGCGACTAACTTCTATACCCTTATTGAGTTTTATGTATTTTACCAGTTGCGGGAAATGAACATCAGCACTAAGAGAATATTCAGCGTTCATAAAGAAATGCGGGAGATACTTAAAACTCCATACCCCTTTGCTTCTGCTAAAGTTCTTACTGACGGAAAGAGCGTATTGTTCAAAATGGGAGATGAGACCATTGTACATGCCAACCGCTCCCGACAAATAGCATTAAAGGAAATTATAGAAAGCTTTTGCAAAAAGATAGAATTCTCTTCGTCTGATATAGCCGACCGTTTTTACCCAATGGGGAAGGACAAACACATTATCGTCGACCCCCATCATCAATTTGGTCAACCGATAATAGAAGACACCAATATATTAGCTGAAACTATTTACGACTTTTACAAAGCCGGTGAATCTGTAAGCTTCCTGACAAAATTATATCATTTAAGCGAAGCCGACGTAAGGGATGCCATATCGCTCTTTGAACCTAAACAGGCTGCATGATTAAGGTATTAATTGATGAAAACCTTTCTGAATATTTCGCTGAAGGATTAAATCAATTACAAATCCCCCTAGATGATGATATTGAGATAACTTCTATTGCCAAATCATTCAAAAAAGGCATAAAAGATGAAGATTGGATACCTAAATGGGGCAAAATCTCCGGCATATTTATTACCCAGGATTTAAGAATAGAAAAAACAAAGCACCAGGCAGCTCTATTAAAAACACATAATATCGGTGCCTTCTTTCTAAAAGCACCCAAAGGAACCAGGTATTGGGGAATGGTTGAACTGATGATTAAACACTGGCCGGAAATTGTAAGGCTAATGAAAACCAGCAAAACTCCTTATACTTATTTTATAAAGCCAAGAAAGATAGAACGGGGATAGAGCCGTTGATGCAAATACTTCTATACGAACTAAGGAACAAATTTCACTGAAAACGAAAATAAAGCAACAAGTGTGAGAAAACTTCTTTTATCATTCCTTCTTCAATGTATACTGTGCGCTACCTATGCTCAGGATATAACAGGTAATTGGATTAAAGCTAAAGTGAGCTACCGCGATGGTACTGAATTAGAAGATAATCAGTTGCTGAAGTATTCTTATATGCGCTATACCTTCGGAGCGAAGGGTAAGGCAAAAATCGCTACCGTGTATCATGATAATGGCAATCCTGTCAGTTTCACATTAAAAAACAAGCTGCTAAGCATTAAAAATAGTTCGGGATTTATCATGAACAATTTTTTGATAGAAAGTGCTAACGACACATCGTTGATTATGCTTCAAAAAGGTGCTAGCAGCTTTTCTGATGAAAATTGCCTGCGCTTCTATTTTGTGGCAGAAAGCAAGTATCAATCGTCATACCATCCTGGTCCCGATGGCATCCAATCCGTATCGGGAAATGATACCATATATATGGCAGGTCCGCAGATATACCCCATTTTTAAAGGCGACAAAAGCTATTTCGATGCCCTTAAGGAAGGTGTCCCTTCTCAACCCTCGGCAAACCTGTACTTCCTGGCTACCTATGTTGTAAAAAAGAATGGGGAAGCCGATAGCTTAAAGATCCTGGAAAGCTTCGATGAGAACTTCGACAAAATGATCATTAAAAACTTTAACAAGACGAAAAACAACTGGCAGCCGGCGGTTTTACATGGAAAACCTGTAGATGTTCAAATGGTGCAGGAGTATAAATATTCATCATTTGATACTGCCTATCCGGCAATGGACTACTACCGAAAAGGCGCCTCGGCGATGAAAGAGAAAGATTACTCTGCAGCACTTTATTACTTTGATCTGGGTCTTGGAAAAATGCCGTCCGACGTTCAAATGCTGTATGGAAGGGCAGTTTGCAAATATGAGCTGGGAAATGTTCAGGGGGCTTGCAAGGACCTCAACATCATCAAACTCTTAGGAGATAAACTGGCAGACGAACTGTTATTAAAATGGTGCAAATAAAGAGACCTTGCCGGTGGAACTGGACGCTCTACCCTGTTGCATTGGCTATTTATATTAATCCGTGTGAGTTGTTAATTAATATTTACTCCAATTTAAACTACGAGAATAATGTGGCTGGTTGAAATTTTTGTTTCAATATTGCTGGAAGGGATCATCCTTTCTTTATTCAGATACCCCGGGTCAGTAGTTATCTGGATTCTTTCGGGGTTTACAATTCCCTTTAAAGAATTGCTCAACGGAAATATCTATATCACCGGTTCTGCGGGAATAATCTCTGTTCTTCTGTTGGTTATTGTAATATTGAAATGATGATGATGTAACATGAAAATAACTCTATTTTTAGTACTGTCAATTCTCACTCTTCCCTCCTTTGCTCAAAATCATGATGAATATTGGACTAGCTGGAATAAGAACTATCCGGAGGTGAATATTCTGGAGGTTTTACGTTTCGAAAAAAAGTATGCCGATAGCGTGGAGAGGGATTCGAATATTGCCCAATCTTATGCGCGGCTGGACAAATATCGTTTTACTGCTGAATACACTGGTAAAGTGAGGCCTCTAAGCAACGATGTATTGATGTCTATGAAACATGTGTTCGCTCTGTTTGTGGATAAGAGCATTAAAGTAGAGGAGATCTGTAAATCGGAAGTTTTGTTTAAAGTTGGTGACGGCTACATCTGGATGCCTATACAGCCAAAGATTTTAAAGGCTTTGAAGAAAGAGGCCGGCGCAAAAGATAAAATATCGCTTTATTGCTTGTTTCTGAACCAGCATAATGATAAAAAGGAATTATATAATAGCTTTTTTATCTCAGAGTTTATCAAGCTTTGACGAGTTTTGGAGGAACGGTAGACGAGCGAAGAATTCGCAAACCTCGCTGCAACCAGGACGATTGAGGGAATAAAGCCGTTAACATTTAGTAACTAGTGAAACAAACCGACAGCGAATAAAGAGATGATAAATTTAAGCACGCAAGGCAGATAGGGTTTTAGTATATCTGCATCTATAGAGTAGTTGGCCATGGCCAGTTTTCGCCACTCGGCTGTAAGGAATGTTTTTTTCATAAAAAACTAGATTGTTGAAGGAATAAAAAACATTCTTGATTAAAATGCCAGTCTTTTTTAAACATACTATTTAAAACTATTGCATAGTTATGCTATCTGTCTGCTCAATTAACTTTTGCTGCTCTTTTAATAATTCTTTATATCCCTTTTTAGGCAAATTTTCTTTCTGAAACCTCTCAATTATTGGCAGTGTAACGATCACTTTCAAAGCAGAATGGTGGTCATTGAGCGTGCCACCATTATTTGATATTTGTGTTAAAAGCGAACTAAGTGCCGCGTTTCTTTTTGTATAAGCCTTATTGCTGGAAGAAACAAGTTCCATTATTCGTTTCTTTAACAAACTATCTTCAATAGAATTAGATAGACTGCTTGCAGAATTATAATAATTTTTTGATTTGGCGTCGTATACGTTAAATTCTTCAGTAACTTCTTTTGTCTTCGACCGCATAGCGTGTAAATCATCTTCCAGTTTTTTCAATTTAGGAGACTTATCTACTAGCTCATTATAAAGTTCTTCTAGTAAGTTATCGCGGTACCCAAAGCTTGAAATCTTTGTTTCAGTAGCTTGAAGAGCTTCGGAGGACTCATTTTCTTTTTTTACCTCTTTATCTTGAGGGTGAGTTCCACAGGAAAGAATAACTGTTAAGGTAAGGAAGGCAAGTAGATACGTGTGGTATTTATTCATTGGGATGGTTTAGGAGTGTATTTTTTATTTATTAGAAATTTTAGGCTTTATGCGGGATTACAAATCTGTCGCCCTGGTTCGTGTCCTCACGAAACAGAAGAACTTTAATTAGTTCGTGAGGACACGAACCATGGCGTGGATTGAAGATATTACTTAACGACAAATGTGACTGATATCGTTCCTGTACCCTCTGTATGAGCTATACTTTCACTGGTGTATAATTTGCTAAAGTCATTTGCAACATCTATACTTAACATAGGGTTTCCATGAGTTGTAGTTAGTGTCACTGTTTGGGTTGATCCTTTTTTATAAAATGCTGTTTTGAATTGTCCGCTAGTGATATTTTTTACTGGATCTATATTAGTCCCGGATAACTCATATTCTATGTCCATACCAGGTTGCCTAACTGCTTGAACATCGATATAATAGGCAAGGACGGGTATATCTTCCGCTTTTTCACAAGAAGCAAAGCACAACAATACGATGAGGGGACAGTATAGATATTTCATAGATTATAAGTACATAATAACAAAGATATATTAAAACTCAAGATTATATTTTCCTAACCTGGCTTAAGATTAAAGGCAGGTCAGAGCGGAAAGCCTGGCTTAATGCCTATTATAGACGGAAGTTTTCAACTTCCCAGAGCATTTACACTTACCCACTTAGGCCCCCCGTGCTGACGCACGCGTGTCGCGTGTGCATCTTCTCAATTTTTCTAGCTTTATCGTCTAAACCTATATCACTTCTATCTTGAGCCGGAAATATAAATTTTTGAATAAAGAAGGACTGTACTTTGTAAGCTTTGCCACTGTAACTGGATCGATGTATTTGTTCGTCCGCAGTACAATAATATTATTCTTGAAAGTCTTAAATACTGCAGGGCAAATCTCGGAAATGGAATTATTTTGCTGGTGTATTATGCCGAGTCATATTCATCTTATCTATCGTGCAAAGGAGCACAATCCAGAAGTGATTTTAGGCAGATTTAAAGAGCACACTTCTAAGCAAACATCAAAGCGATTGATTCCAATCTACAGGAGTCAAGACGAGAATGGATGCTCTGGATGTTTGCCAGGGCAGGTCAAAAAAAGCAGCATCGTTAAGGCTAATCAGTTCCGACAACATAACAATACGCCTATTGAGCTGTGGAGTCCGGATTAATTGAAATTGAATATTTGTAAAGCACACGCGACACGCGTGCGCCAGCACCGGGAAGCAGAGATCTCCACTCCGCAGCATGCAAAGCACATTTAACATTCATTAACAAGCCTTGTTATCCGTCATGTTATTGAGGTAGCTATATTTGAGTTGTCATGACAAGCTATCCTATTTTCAATTATCGCAAATGGCTTATCGATATTTGCAACAGCTGCCAGTATTCAAAAGATGAGCTAGCAAAATTCGGCATGAATATCGCCCGTTTCGGTGAGCTCAAAGATGTTTTTGACCTGCTTGAGGATGGAGATGAATTTGAATTGCCTTTCTCCCTGATTGAAGACTCTGAATGCCTGCAGATCAGGGACATCATAAAAGTGATTCATTCGCTTGAGTTGTTTAGTCGTCGCCTCAGCAATATCAATGCCCTAAGCGAAGACGAACTCAGCGAAGCTTATGAAGCTGCAAACAGTTCGATCTACTGGCCCTATTCTGAGGAAGAGCCGGCAGCTACTGAGGAGGATTCCCGCATTCAGGCATGCACGTTTTTATTTTCAATCCAGCTCTCCCTTTTTTACCATGCCTATATGCTCAGCAATTCTACCTCAGAAGTGCCTGACATGGACTTTGACCCATTTCAGGAGCAGCCCGAACTCCTGGCACTGCTGGACCTGGCGGACCAGAATGTGGCACTAACTGTCGAGTTAATGAGAGAGGTCCGGGAGGTGTTTCTCGATTTTGAGGTCGATGATTGAACAATTACGGGCTAGGTTAACAAATAGGTTGCGATATGGGTGTGGAGACGCTAAAGCTTAACTCTACAGATAGTTAGAAACACCGCTACACCAAAAGCTCGGAAGCATCCACATGAACAACCTTTAAAACACGATACATCTATTTAATGCACACGCGACACGCGTGCGTCAGCATGAGAGACTATGGGCGTCCAATGGAGGATATGAAACAACTAATAAACACCAAAACCTAACAGTTTGGAGCAATGCCGGGTTCAGTGGTTGGATTTTTATAATATCTTTAGTACGACACGATGGGGTTTGTGCTTTTTTTATCCGGCACTGCACCAAGCATCAACGTTAGGTGTAAGTTTAAATCGACAATTGCAAATGAAAAGTATAGTTTCCATTATGTTAATTTCCATTATTCTGACCAGTTGTGCCGCAAAATTTACAAAAAGCAAAAAGGGGCAGCTTCAAAGGCAATTGAAGGAATTAGTTGAAATTGATCAAGTCGCTAATTATATCCCCCAAGGGAAGTATAAGGACCTCTCAGAAGAGCAATGGCACAAATTCCAAGACAGTGTTATCACTAATAATAAAATGAAGGCTGAAGCAATGTTTAATAAGTATGGGTTTCTGGGGTTTGACAAAGTTGGCAAAGAAGGTTCAACCCATTTTTGGTTGTTAGTGCAGCATTGCGACAAGTATTCAGAGTTTCAAAAGAAGGTACTAAAAGCAATGGACAAAGAAGTAAAAAAGGGAAACGCCAATCCTAATAATTATGCGTACTTGTACGACAGAGTTAAAGTAAACGCAGGAGAAAAACAATCATTTGGGACTCAGGTCACTTATGAAACGGAAACAACAGGACGAGCCATTCCTAAAATCGGACTTGTAGATTCAGTAAACGTAGACAAACTAAGAAAAGAGTATTCTTTAGAACCCTTAAAAGATTATTTAAACACAATGACGACCTTACATTATGAGATGAATAAAGAGCACTATAAAAGAATGGGAATAATAAAACCAAATCTATATTGACACAGTTCAGGTTACCCTTCCCTTGCGCTAGACTGTGTCGGACTTCCCACTGAACTATTTTCCATTTTCGACGTTGTGATTGAAAACGGATTTGATTATGTCTAAATGTAATTTTTCAATTGAATTTTCGGATACGGCAGACACGCTCGTACAAAAAGCAAAATCTGCAATCGCCCAGGCCGGTGGAACCTTCAATGGTGATCAATCGACAGGCAGCTTTGGTATTTCTACACCACTTGGCAAAGTATCCGGAACATATACTGTAGAAGGCCAAAGGTTTAATATCAGCATTCAGGATAAGCCATTTTTGGTGGGTTGCGGAAAGATTGAAAGCACTCTGAGAGAGTATTTGCAGAGCAATAGTTAATATTGTCGCTACGCCACTATTAAAGCTCAACACCTCAACATACTCTTTCATTTTAACAATAATCTTCCCTATGCTGGCGCACGCGTGTCGCGTGTGCATCTTCTCAATTTTTCCTAGCTTTATCGTCTAAACCTATATCACTTATACCTTGAGTCGGAAATATAAATTTTTGAATAAAGAAGGGCTGTACTTTGTAAGCTTTGCCACTGTAAACTGGATCGATGTATTTGTTCGTCCGCAGTACAATAATATTATTCTTGAAAGTCTTAAATACTGCAGGGCAAATCTCGGAAATGGAATTATTTTGCTGGTGTATTATGCCGAGTCATATTCATCTTATCTATCGTGCAAAGGAGCACAATCCAGAAGTGATTTTAGGCAGATTTAAAGAGCACACTTCTAAGCAAACATCAAAGCGATTGATTCCAATCTACAGGAGTCAAGACGAGAATGGATGCTCTGGATGTTTGCCAGGGCAGGTCAAAAGAGCAGCAATGTTAAGTCTAACCAGTTTTGGCAACATAACAATAAGCCTATTGAGCTGTGGAGTTCGGAAGTAATTGAGCAGAAAGCAGAATACATCCATACAAATCCGGTAATTGCTGGATTTGTAACTGAAGCCTGGCATTGGCAGTATTCAAGTGCTGTTGATTATTCAGGAGATAAAGGATTAATAGAAATTGAATATTTGTAAAGCACACGCGACACGCGTGCGCTAGCACTGAGAAAGCGCGAGGTAAGGCTTCAGTATGGTTTAAGCTGGATTGTAAATCCAGCATCATAGCATCGGGATTACAAATCCCGAGGATGGGGAAACTTAAATTTTCATGATTCCTTTCGTCCGTTCATTGGCACGGGGCCTAGTCGTTATTGAGAAGTTATTGGTTGCCTTTCAATGGACTCAATGATTGCTGCGCAATTTCACCGCGGAAAGGACCAAACGCGTTGTGAATCCCGAGGTGCCTTTTGCACAGGGCTTACCCGCAGCTCTCGCATCAGCGCTCAGGGCTGTGCCTGGTTCCCTCTGGTGCTCGGGCCCAAGCTTCAGGTCACCAGCCAATGCCCTTTGCCTGCGCGCTGGGCCTGCTGATGCAAGAACTTTGCCGGCACTTGTGGGATTCACGGGGCTTCGTAGACTAGGGTTGCGTGTTGTTGTTGGGTTGCTGGGTTTGATTGAGAAGCTGCTAAAGCGTCATACCTCCCCTCCTTATTTTCAAGGAGGGGATCAAGGGGTGGTTTCAAATGCTTGGATGAGAATCCGGAATCTTTTGAGTATCAGTTATTGATGAGCGCTTGTTAACACGGCTTTGTGATGTCGAGGGCAGCGAGACATCTAATCTTCATACTCAAGAGATTTCTCCTGTCGTCGAAATGACAAGGGTGCCCATTTACATAACTAGAATGCCCTTCCTGAAGTTTGGTGGAGCTTTCCTGAAGTTTGGTAAAAAGTCTGGGCTTTTTGGTTAATGTCGATTTTAGATTTTTTTTATTTACTATTTGTTGGTGGGGACACCAACAAAGGAATAAAGCTCGAAATCCCAAATTCCTCTCCTTTGGACAAGATTTAGTTGAGGCCATTCCTGGCTCGTCCTCTTGGTTCATCGGCTTCATGTAGCACAATGTCTGAATGTAAGAACCCTGCTGCATCTGCTGAATCTTTTACTTTGATAGCACTGCGTTCTAACATTTCTAATTCAAATTCAGTTAATACGCTTTCCCTCAATCCGGCGTCTCTCCAATTAGATTGGGCTCTGCATCCTTTTGCAATTCCACGAGCAAGAGCTAAGGCATCGAGCAAAGCTTGATTTGCACCCTGTCCTTTGAACGGGCTCATCGGATGGGCCGCATCTCCAATCAAAGTTACCGGTCCGCCCGTGGCCAGCAATTCTGGCCTGAGCAATTCACGGTCATAAACTGGGTAGCCTGACACCTGCACTTCCAAAGTAGCTGCTATAATCTGGGGAACGGGATGGTGCCATTGCATTCTGCGAATTGCTTCTTCTTTGAGTGCTTTTGCTCCCAGCGCACTCAATGCTTTAGCCTCCTCTAAAGGCGTTTGGAAGCTAAATTGCCACATCACCGCATCTTGCGAATAAGGCATCATAAAAATTCGCTCATTCCCATTTACGGTTTGAAATACCGTGGCAGAGTCCAGCAGCGGACTCTCAACACCTTCAAGAGCCTCGAGCGAACAGATGCCCAATATCACTATACAACCAAGGTAGCGCAAGGGTGTACTATTCTCGCCAATGAGCAAGCTCCGCACCGAACTGCGAATGCCATCGGCTCCAACTATCAAATCTGCCCGGGCAATTTTAATCTCTCCATTCAATGAAAAGCTAAGTTCAACGCCATCGTCGTCAGACTTCTTAAAATCTACCAATTGATGTCCCCATTGCACCGCATCATTTCCACCCAACTCATCCAACAGGGCTAAACGCAAAGACTGACGAGCGATATGCACATTGGTGCGCTTCGGATACCCTGTTTCATTCTTTTGTAACCACTTTCTCACTCCCCATTCTGCAATCACTATTCCATCGGGGTTATGAACCACATGCTTTGTTGAAATCAATCTTCCTTTTAGAGAGAAAATCCCTAGTCCCTCAATCGCTTTACTTGCTTGTTGCAGCGTAAGGCCGTAGCCTTGAGAACGTGTATCGAAGCCAGCATCCCGCTCGTAAAGCGTAAAAGGAATCCCGCGGTGCAAACAAGCTACAGCCAGCGCAACTCCGCCAATACCACCGCCAATAATGGCTACATGCGGATAAATTTCTTTAGCCGGAATTGGTTTAATGCCAGATGAAATTAAACCGGATCCGCTGCAATCCAGGCATGGATATAAGTCACCCTTAGGGGGAATAGGAGACGTTCCTCCGCCATTTGTTATTTCGAATTCTTTTAATGCTATCTTGTAAAGGAGCCGCACTTTCTTACGGAGCTTTCGGCGTTTTTTGCCTCGTCCGTTGCATTCAGGACAAACAGCCCAGTAAGGGCTCGTATTTTTTGTGGTTTTCAATCTTGTTTAATAATGCTTGAACTAAATTAGAAAGCGATAAAATTGCTGTTCTCAATCATCCCCGTACCAAGGAGTATCTATGTAAAACAGAAGAAAGGCCTTAGATTAATTAGTGGCCCCCAAAAGCCACAAGGTGGAATAATTTAAATCTAAGACCGATGACAAAGTTAAATGAAAAACTAAAATTAGAGGACGGGATATTTTCGTGGGCCCCTCACTGGTCGTAGCGTCTCGCTATGACCAAAATAGAAATAACAATTTGATTCTACTGTTTCCTGCTTCGGAATAATCCTCGCACTGCTGTCCAACCAATAATGAGCCTCTTCCACAAATCCAGCTTCAACAGGACTATTATGAGTGTAGTCCAGCCGTTGATCAATCATCTCATTGCTACTTAATTCAATCGGCTTGCAACATGGTCATGTAATAGCTCCACAGGTTCGTGCCGCAAAATCCAGGGACTTAGGAAGGTCTTTGAATAGGTCCGAGTTACAAACTCGAACCAGCATACGCTCGGACCAGCGTGGGGATTTACTCGAATCGACCCAGACAAAAATGGAAAGTCCGAGCTACAAGCTCGAACCAGCGAAATGGCTATCGAAAGCGACTGGCTTGTGTGTTGTGTGGATATGCTGGTGCGAGCTTGTAGCTCGTATCCGGGTTGTTCTGCTTAGAAGGTCCGAGTTACAAACTCGAACCAGCACATGCTCGGACCAGCGTGGGGAGAAAGTTACAAACTTTCCCTTATTGGCAAAGCTTATTTAGCTATCGCACAGGCCTAGGCTGAAACTTAAGCTAGATGGGGAACAGATAGGGCATCGAGTTGTAGGTGGCAAGCCGGACGGAGTCCTGGTTTTCATGGTATGATTTAAGTGATCCTGTAGGAACACTTAAACCAGTGGGGGCAAACTCGAACCAGCGTGGGATTGGCTAACTTCTTGAATAATTCTTATTATTAACTTTAATCTGATTAAAGACATCAGAAGCATTTTCCTGAATGCACATATCCTCTCTACTATCTTTAAATTCAATGAAAGTTATGAAATTTCCATTTCCATCTTTCTGATCATAGATTCTCTTAATATCGCTCACTCGCACAATCTCAATTTCTTGTTCTAAATTTTCTACTTTAATAAAGTCCATTTTACAGTTTATTTTAGGCTATACGTATATAAGTCATTTAAGAAAACTACATTTTGTGAGATTAGCAATGCACTCTCAACAGGATAAATAGATTTTACTAGTGAATGTTACCCAAGCCTTATAGTAGGTACCCGCTAATGAAGTTTCAAAGGTCTCATTATACAACTAATAGTGGAGAAAGCTACAAACTTTCTCCACTATTAGCCTGATTTTTTATTATGGCCAAATAAGACCTAACTTGCAAAATGGAGTTCGAGCGAATAGATAAAGTGTTAGAAATGTATCTAACCAAAACTACTAACTATGCTTTATTGCTAACTGGTGGTTGGGGTGTTGGGAAAACATATTACTTAAAAAACAGATTCTTCAACCACGCAGAGACTATAAAAACGACTAACAGCGGAGCTACTAGGCGGTATAAACCGATAATCGTCTCACTATTTGGTGTAAAAACTATTGACGACATAAAGGATCGTATATTTATTGAACTATACCCCATATTAGATAACAAGTACTTAAAGACCTCTAAGACTATTCTTAAGACCATTGTAAAATCGATAGATATTACGCAACTAATAGGCCGCGGGATTTTAAGTTCTGCTGTAGATAAGATTAGTGACGGGGTAGCTGAAATAAGAGAGCAAAAAAGCGACTATATAGATTTAGACAATCTAATTATATGTTTCGATGATCTAGAGCGAATTGCTCCCGAACATCTGTCAGGCGACGAAGTCTTAGGATTTATTAATTCTCTTGTTGAGAATGCAAATATCAAAGTCATTGTCGTTGCCAATGATGACAAAATAACGTCAGAAAAATTTAAAGAAGTAAAAGAAAAAACAATCGGGAATATAGTTCACTTTAACCCTGAGTTTATAGATATTTTCGAAGGCATAATATGTAGTTCTGGCCAAACTATTAAATATGAAAAATATTTGAGACAAAACGGTGAAATTATCTATGAAATTTTGCAGAAAGAATGGAAGAACGGTTTGGGTATTAATTTCAGAACAGTTCAGTATTTTATCTCGAACTTTAGTGATATCTATTATAAGATAGAGAAGGGCGTAGGAATTTCAGCTTTAGAAAAAAACAAGGATGAAATTCTTCTTATGCTTTTAAAGTTTTCTTTAATTATTTCCATCGAATACAGAAAAGGCCAAATTTCATATATAAACAAGGAAAGATTAGATGATGGCATGGGATATGCTGTTTCAAAACTTCTTTGGGATAACAATACAAGGCCTTCTGACTCATTTCTGGACCGGTTTATAGAGAAATATTATCCTGAGAAAAACTATCACTACTTTAACTCAATCTATAATTACATTACTGGAGGGGATGGGTTTAATTATGATCGATTGAAAGAAGAAATCAAGATTATATATAACGTAAAGGGCGATGATATCCCGGAAAATTATAGAATATATAATCAATTATTGCGACATGATTTCCTCACCATAGATGATAAGGAGAATAAAAGATTGGTTCGGAAATTACTCGAATATACAGATCAGGGCTTGTATGCTACTCATGAGTTCACAACTCTGTATTTTTTAATAATTAGGAACGGAAATGTACTTAGGCTTAATCCGCAAAAACTGTGTAAAAGATTGGTCTCGGTTTTAAGAAGGAGTCGCAATAAACATGTTTACCATCCTCTGATTGACAAATATTTAAGTAGTGATCCCGAAGGCGAATTTTCAGAAGAGATAAATTTAATCAAGGATGAGATTGTTAAACTCAATGAGTTGTCTTACTTAAACCTCGAAAGAACCAATGTACAAGAAATTAACACCTTATTGAAATCAGATTTCGAGCTATTATTCAAAAGAATTATAAATGAATTATATACCCAATCTCCCACTTTCACATCTTTAAAAGATCAAAGTCCTAATCTTTTTTATTCAGCGTTCAGAAATGGGAGTAATTCCCAAAAATTTAAAATAATTCAACTTTTTTATATTCGTTATATTGATAAATTTGATTTTAGAGTTATCAATGAATTGCATTTTTTAACGTGTTTAAAAGCAAAGGTGGATAATAAAATAGGAGCAATCGCACCTGTTAATAATAGTGGCATTCTGTATTTTAAATTCCAAAATGTTCTTAATCAATCAGTCAACGAATTATTAAGAAGGCGTTAAACTAATACCGTACGAATTTTTCATTTATGAATCAACGTTTTCTGTTATATGAGCCACAACCCAAGTAAAATGTCCTAGAGCCATAAACGACAACGAGTAAACGCGAATAGAAAGGCCAGACTTCATGAAAATAAGCGAAGGATTCGCAAACCTCATTGCATTTTCGTTACAAATGAGGACGATTAAGAGGGGATGTCAGGGAAAAGAATTTGATTATCGGAAAGTTTCATAAATAATTGCGATGTTATTATTTCACAAATAAAGTACAAATCAATTTTCACTTATGTATCTTATTGAAGACAAAGTCATTTGCTCAAAGTGCAAAAAGGCTTTAATGCATTATACAACTGATAATGCTAATGACGCGTGTCCCAACTGTGGTTCGTTTGAGAAGACAATATTTTTAGATTTTGAAGAGGGAATTAATTCTTATGAACTACTAGAGACTAAAGAAAAGCTGGGGGGCAAGAAAAAGTATATTAGAGAAATAAAAGATGGGGATGAATATTATTTTAAAGAGGGTAAGTATGTCTTCAAGGAACGAGTAATTGATAGGGAGAACAATATGTATATGGAGGCGATTCAAAATCCCGAGAATGGTGGAATTATTCATATTACAAGTGAGCCGTTGAAACAGCATACCGGACATGGTTCAGCTAAGTTTTCTAATAAATCTAACTACATTCTTTAGTAATTTTATTATGCTGATTCTCCAATACTTTCGTTTTGTTCATGAAAAACTTTCACGGTTAACATACTCGTTCAAATGAAAGCGGACAACAAAGAGTTTTATTTCTATAAAAAAGCTTTTAGACCTTTTTTTGAAAAAAGGAATGAGTTCATCGATACTGTAAAAGGACATATTTTGTCATTCATTACAAATAATAGTAGAATTTCAAACTGGTTACAGGTTTGGGAGAGTTTCTCATTCGCAAATAACCAATGGATTAAAAAATATACTTTACAAACGGAGACACCAATTTTAAGCAATAACTTCAAAGATATTTTAATGAAGGAAGTCCATTTCTTTGAAGTTATAGACATCGATAATTTCCATCAATTTAGAAAGAAGCTTATTTCAAAATTTGGTAAATCTGCAAATCGTGGTTTCAAAATTATAGACACTGATGAGTTAAAGAAAAAGCTTTTTAACATTGAAAATAAATTTGACTATATCTCAACCGGAAGTTTATTAACTATCAATTTAAAAAAAAGGCGAAATATAAAGAATGATTTAATAGATTCAATCAATTTTGAATATATCAAAACAAACGAGTCTTATTTTATCATTAGCCTTCAAGTCCGGTTAAGTGAAAAATTTCACAAGGTTTTTGAAAAAATAGCCTGCCAGAAAGACGTTCCAGTAAGCATCCCAACATATTATAGCTTTTTAAAAATCCTAATGCATAAAAGATTTTATTCTTATACATCGTATAAGGGTAGTTTAAATTTAATCAATAAGGATAATTTAGTTTCTGATTTAAATTATCAAGTTAAACATAACGTAACCAAACACTTCAACGGGTACTTTCACAATAGTAAAAATTTTGAAATTCTTCCAAGTATTGAGTTCTATGAGGTTAATGATATTATAGAGTTTAATAAACATACACACCCCTTTATTGAGAGCGATTTTGGCAGGTATTTCTCACTGGAAGATCAACAAGTTGAAGTGCATTTTAACGACTCTGATAACAAACGCCAATTAATACAAGTGCTAAAGCAGAAGGGACACGCAACTAGACCAGTTACTGGAAACGATTACACAAACTACGATTCTTTGGAAAACTATTATATCCTCAAAAGCTTAATCTTCCCTTGTGTTTTCTCTGCAATTCTTAGAGAACTCACAAATAGGTTAAACAGTTTAAAAAGAAACATCTATGACCAAATTAAAATTTCTAAAAATAGCTACTCTTTAAAATACTTATTGTTCAGATTTAGAAATAAAAGCTACTTAACCCTTAAGCATAATTCAATCCAAATTTTGACTACGCTAAAGAGATTTGAAAGTGAATTTGCGACTAGAAATCTTCAGTTTTATATTGACCGAGGCGAGTTAAGAAAGTTTATTGGTAGAAACTTTCAGGATCCTAAAGTGAAGGATTTATCAACGTACTACATTGAAGGATTTCGAGCGGCAATTAAATTACTTGATTCAAAGACAAAGAGTTTAAATGATATTTTCAAATCATTGGAAGAATTCAATAATTATAAAACGAACTTATTTTTACAACTATTTTCTATCACTGTGTCGGTTCTTGCATTTATTTTTGCTTTTGAGAGGACTAAGGAGTTCTTCAAAACTATATTCAACGGATTATTTCATTATTGGTAAAACCAAGTATCTATTCTTATATATGGTTTTATGTTAATTTATTGCTGACTTACGACAGTCACGCTCGTCATGATTTGCAATTCCGATGCTAGTCTCTTAGTTGTGATATTACTTTTTACTGTAATATTTATCCAGCTCTTGCCAAATATTCGAGCTATAATATCCTTTTCCCAAAGACTTTTCATTTGCAGCATCCAACTTTCTGAGGTGATGTAATTTGGGGTTATCCTTTATAGTTTTCATATACTTATGAAAATCAGCATTTTGTTTCCCATCTGAATACCTCTTTTTTAGTTTCAAACAAATATCATTGTAAGTTAATGGGTATCTGCTCCTAATATCTTCTTCAGAAATTGATACAGCTACTCCCTCGGGATCATAATTTATTCCTATTCCTTCAAAACGATTTGACTTTTTGAAATTAATATCAATGGAGATAGCTATTGTAAAATCGTCATCGTCTATTTCACTGTTTGAAATTTTATTTTTAACGAAATATAAGTATTTACTTACCTCATCAGTAATAATAGAGTCTGCTTCGACCCTCGAATCCACATAAGCTAATGGCATAAGATAAAAATTATACTTACTTAAGTTTATGTCGATATTCCATAATTTGATAATGCCCATATAGTTTTTAATACAAGCAAAACCCAACTCTTGAAGTTCCATTGAAATTTGCTTTTCATTATGAAAATGAATTGCATTATCTCTTAATTCAATTATTGCTTCAATACTATCCTTCAAATTTGAACTTAATCGAATATTACAATCTTCAAGCTTTTTTATCACTTCGAATATTCCAATTGTTGTGGGATTACCTGTTCTGTTTAATTGAGGCTTTTTTCTTATTGCGTTTGTTCCATCTTTTTTCTTAACAAATTCCATCTTGTATAAGGTGTCCATTTTATAAGAGCAAGATTTAAGTAAATGTGCTTTTAATAGGAGTTCCCAAGAATTTACAGCTAAAATCGCGAATGTTTCTTCTCTATAGGAAAAGTTAGGTTTATTATATATTTCAATAGCTGATAACATAGAGTTTATCGACTTATCTAATAAGCTACGATAAGTTTTATTAGTCTTCATATTTTCTCTATGATCATTATCTCTTTTTCCATTAATGCATAAAGGGGGCGGAAGATCTATCTTCTAAATGAGAAGAACCGTTTTAGTTCAACTTAAAATATTTTTCAGTCTCCCTATCAACAAAATATACATAACATCCTTTCATCCCCCGAGTCATCAAGGTCCTGTACGTATTTTTTATAATTCTATCTAGCCTTTCAACGGCTCCTAGAGCGTCCTTCTTCATCAAAGCCTTATATCCCTTAACTGAAGAATCATTCTTCGATCGTTTCGAAGCATCAGTAATTACCTCTCCATTTCTCACAATAAAATCCTCTCCCACTATAACCCCTACATAGTCCACTTCCAATCCTTGGCAAGTATGAATACATCCAACCTCATTTACAGAATCAGGACTTACAATCCATAAACTCCCATCGGTTTCCAGATTCCACCGCATTTTAAAGTCAGCTTCAGGGAAAATAATGTCAAAAGTTTTAGGGTCTTTTTTACTTTCCCAGTCCCAGCAATATCCTGCAACAAGTCTCGCTTTGTTGTTATGTTTATTCTTCTCAAAAATTGCATCTCGCAATTTTGAAGGACAATCGAATACCTGAAAGTCATATTCCTGTGTATCCAGCTTTTCATTTGCAGTTTCCTTAATCTGCAAGGTGTTATCTAACCATGCCAGATAGCCGTCGGAGCCATTGCATCGAAACTGGGAGCTAAGACTCAATAGGTGAACTTTAGCTTCTTCCTGCGTAATATGCTTTAAAAGCTCCTGCTCATCTCCAATATCTTTCAATGTAACTTTCTGATCTTCATCAATAAAAAATACCGAAAAGGCACTTGCCTTAATGATCTCTTTAATCTGGTTCTCGCCGAGATTGCTAAACATTCCGGACTTTGCGTTAAGTCGGTGAGCTTCATCTACTATCAGGGCATCAAATACATTTTCCTCACAATCAATGAATGCTCCTGAGCCAGTAAAAAGATTAGATATGACTGATTTTTTAAGAGTGCCGGTAAGCTTAGCCTGATAGACTGCTCTCGGAGCAGCGTTTTTGGTGACATATCTTGCGTTTAAACCTTTTTTTAACAGCTCTACTAAAAGGTTTACAGCAACCACGGACTTGCCAGTTCCTGGTCCTCCTTCTACAATAAGAACATTCTTGTTGGTTGCGCTTGATTGTCGTGCCAAAGCAAGAGCCGTTTCATAAACCACTTTCTGATCATCAACCAACACAAATTCGTTATTGCCTTTTAGCATTGAGGCAATGCTATCAGAAAGACTTTTGGACGGTTTAATTTTGCCACAGTCAATCCGGTACATGATATTCGACTCATCACCATACTTGACAAACTGTTTGATAAACTCCCGGAGCTTCAGTGCATCAGACTTTAAAAACAGCGGCGCTTTTTCAATGTACTCGCTATAAAAGTTATTGGTTATTATACCATCGTCTTCATAATTATGGAGATACGCGCATGGTTTAAGTTGGATGTTATCTTCGTAAACAGTTTGGTTAAAGCCGTTTAAAAGCGCTGCATAAGACCATGCTTGATAAGAAGGGTGAGGCGTTAATGCATTTCCGGCTTTAAATCTTGTTCTTACCAGACTGTCTTTATCGGTAAGTTCAGCATCCTGCCACTGTTTAAGTTCAATTAAAATCGCATGATCCTGCTTTTCTTTGTTTTGACCTGTGATTATGAAATCAAGACGTTTAGAAGTCTGAGGGATATGGTATTCAATAGCGATGTTGCAATCATTAGGAATTTCAGGGTCATGCATGATATTACTCATGTATTGCAAAGAATTCTTCCATGAAGATAGCTCGCTTAATCCGACTCTTTTGTTTCCATATTGCTCCATGTCCTCGCGAACAATGTTTTCTATATCATTAGAAAGAATGTCCGAAAGGAATTTGCCTTTTGTGGCTTGGTAGATTATCATTTATAGCTCGTCATACTTTTTAGCTGTACCCTTCGCCTTATCTACGGGATATTTCACAGCGTTTGACTTTATTTTTTCAAGCACTATTTCGTTGATGTCTAGATCGTATTTATGAGCGAGCAATATTGCATATCCGATTACGTCTGCTAACTCTTGTTTCACCTTTTCGGGGTTAGCCTGTTCGGCTTTTTTCCAGAGAAACAATTCATTTAGTTCAGATGCTTCAATTGAAAGGGCTAAAGCCAGGTCTTTTGCATTATGAAATTGCTCCCAATCCCTTTCTTCTCTGAATTTCAATAGAGCATCAAGCAAAACCTTCCAGCTATTTTTATTTGTATCAGAACTTTCACTCATCACGTGATTTCAGTATGGTTTCACCCTGTGATATTAGAAAAAATAATTCACATACCCAATAATTAGCGACGATGTTCTACACCAACATCTCTAAACCCGACAGAAACGGATACCGGCCCCCCGCGCCTAAGGCCTGCAGGCGTATGAGTGTATGGCGGGGCCACAGCACCCACGACGCCGTGCTTATCCTTTTCAAATCATCAAGCTACCCTTTCGACCAGATAAGAAATTGTTAAATCTTCTTCGCCGGAATCTTCGCCCCGTTCTGATAGATCACCAGGCTCTCGACCACGCCACTTGCGTTCTTAATAAATTCAAGACCGATGGGCGCCACCTTTACGAAGTACTTATTTTCTGCTTCGGGGTAGAGATCCAGTTTCCCCTGACCAGTGGCCTGAGCTTTTAACTGTCCGCCCTCTTTGCTAATGGTTAAAATAAAGCCGGGACTGATCTCATACTTACCCACATATGCAGAGGAGATACTATCGGGGACAGTAACGAGCTTTTTAACCTGGGGCTTGTAAAAACCGTTCCATTGATACACGCTAGCTACGCTGTTAATGATCTCCTGCATGATGGCTCCGTTATCAGAGTTTACCATCACGATAACGCCGTTTCCGCCGTCCATGCTTCCGAAGTACTGGCAACGGAAACCTTCGTTGGCCCCGCCATGACTAAAATAGTTTTGTTCGCCCAGCTTTTGAACGAATACACCCAAAGCCGCCTGGCGATCGATGTATGGTGTAAGCATGAGCCGGGTGGTTTCCTGGGAAAGTACTTTATTTGACTTGCCCTGCAGGGAAAGTTGTGTTTCGATGATGAATTTAGCCAGATCTGTTGGGGTGGTCCATAAGGCTGCTGCTGCCATTTCGGGATAGGTATGGTATTTACCGGGCACGGCATTGCCGTCTGCACGATAAGCCGTGGCAAGGTCTTTTGCCTGACCTAAACTGGGGTGCTGATAGTAAAAGCTGTGGTTCATGCCCAAAGGTTTCAGAACGGTTTGGAGGGCAAAATCCTGATAGGGCTTTTTGCTAATATCCATTGCGATGAGCTGTGAGATGGTTATTCCGCCACCGGAGTATACGGACTTGATACCTGGCTCGGCAT
Source organism: uncultured Sphingobacteriaceae bacterium (assembly GCA_946480915.1). The sequence continues at coordinate 24,351 of CAMLLO010000054.1, forward strand.
TGGAGCGCACGGCAGCAGAATTAGCCGGCGCCGTTCCGTTTAGCACCTCGATCACTGTAGGTATTTTTTCGCCCTGCTTATAGCCGTCAAAGCCATGTACGGTTAAGCCGGCGGTATGGCTCAGCAGGTTGGCCAGGCTTATCTTCTTGTTCTTCGATAGGGAATCATAAGGGAACTTCCAGGAGCTGAGATACGTGTTAATATCAGCATACAGGTCGATCTTCTTGTCCTGTACCAGCTTGAGCATTGCCATGGCATTGAGTGATTTGCTGATGGAAGCTGCCTGAAAACGGGTGGTGGGACTGGCAATTCTTTTCTCGGCTACATCTGCATAGCCGTAGGCCTTTGCCCAGTCGATCTTAAAATCTTTAACAACGGCAATGCTCACAGCCGGGACCTGGTGGTATTGCATTCGTTGTTTGAGCGTCCAAAAACTATCGCCTTCTACTACCACGGTTCCTGCAAGACTTTGTTCTACTTTTAAGATCCGGTCTTGTACTTCTTTGGAATACCCGGAAGATTGAGCAAATAAGCTGAGCGGAATTAAAATAGTTAAGTTTAGCGCCAGCAGAAAAAGGGTTTTGGTGATAGGTTTCATGTTGGGGATGTTTTTTATGCTTAAATGTAGAAATAATTGGAAATAGGTGGGTATGATAATTATCAGGTTAGGTTTGGCTTGCACCTCAGCCTTGATCCCTCTCCTCAAGGAGAGGGTGTTGGCGCTTTAACCGGGATGGCGGCT
>CAMLLO010000055.1 GCA_946480915.1 uncultured Sphingobacteriaceae bacterium
TTTTTTTTACTTTTTTGTTTTTAAAATATCTCATTTGTGCTTAATTTATTTTAATATGTGCTAATTTTTATATTTGTAAATGTCTGCATGGTGCTTTATAAATGTGTAGATGTGCGGATGTGCGGATGAGTAAATGTCGGCATGGTGCTTTATTTAATTGCAGATGCGGATGTGGAGATGTGCAAATGAAAGGGAGGGTACAGATGTGCAAATGGAATGCGAAGCGGGATAAATTATTGAATGTCAGGAGTTACCCGCAACTTAATACTTAATACTTTGTACTAACTACTCTATACTTAATACTAGCTACTCTATACCAGCTACTCTATACCCTACATCCTCAGGTCTTTGAAACTATTTTCAAGCCTAGAATCGAAGATATTAATAAGAATAAAAAGAATAATCGCCAGAAATCTGAAGGCTCTTTAAATAAATAGATGCCAACAATCACAGATCCGGCTGCACCTATGCCCGTCCAAACCGCATATGCCGTACCCATTGGCAGGGTTTGAACAGCTTTATTTAATAAAATGAAGCTTAAGGTGATGCAAATAAAAAAACCGATACTCCAGCTCAATTTTGTAAAATTATTAGAGAGTTTTAAGCAGGTAGTAAAGCCAACTTCAAACAGACCGCCGAGAATTAAGAAGAACCAGGCCATAGAGGTTGTGGGTTGTGGGTTGTGGGATTGGATGGTTAAAAAATTAAGCTTCCAACAGATGACCGTTGGAAGCTTAAAAAATCTAAAATTAGTAATACCTGTTTTATAGAAAACAAAATTGTCTTTAGCAGTTTGCAGCACTTATAACGTAAAACCTACAACTTACAACTTTTTTATTGCAGTACTTATAACGTAGAACCTACAACCTACAACTAATTCTCCTACAAATGTATTACCTCTCCGTAGGCATCAGCGGCAGCCTCCATAATGGCTTCGCTCATGGTAGGGTGGGGATGAACAGTTTTTACGATATCCATTCCAGTTGTTTCAAGTTTGCGGGCGACAACTACTTCCGCAATCATCTCCGTAACATTTGCACCGATTAAGTGAGCTCCAAGAAATTCGCCGTATTTAGCGTCAAAAATTACTTTTACAAAGCCATCTTTAGTGCCGGCAGCACTCGCTTTTCCTGAAGCCGAGAAAGGGAATTTACCTACTTTAATCTCGTATCCTGCTTCTTTTGCTGCTTTTTCTGTGTATCCAACGGATGCAATCTCAGGTGAGCAGTAAGTACATCCCGGAATATTGTTATAATTTAAAGGTTCTGGATGGTGACCTGCAATTTTTTCAACGCAGATTATGCCTTCTGCAGATGCAACGTGAGCCAGAGCTTGTCCGCCCACGATATCTCCGATAGCATACACACCGGCGATGTTAGTATTATAAAATCCATCAACAACTACACGGCCTCGGTCTGTTTTTACACCAACCTCTTCCAGACCTAAATTCTCAATGTTTGGAGTGATACCAACAGCAGAAAGTACAATGTCCGCCTCTAACGTTTCAACACCACTTGCAGTTTTAACTGACGCTTTGCAGCCGTTTCCTGAAGTATCTACCGATTCTACGTTAGCATTGGTTAAAATATTGATACCTGCTTTTTTAAGACTGCGCTCCAGTTGTTTTGAAATTTCTTCGTCTTCAACAGGAACAATACGATCCATAAATTCTACCACAGTAACTTTAGTACCCAAGGCATTGTAGAAGTATGCAAACTCAATGCCTATAGCGCCAGAACCTACCACAATCATGCTTTTAGGTTGCTCTGGCAGATTCATTGCCTGGCGATAGCCGATGATCTTTTTACCGTCTTGTTTTAAGTTAGGTAATTCCCTTGAACGGGCGCCTGTTGCTAAAATAGTGTGTTTAGCGGTATATTCTTTTGATGAACCATCGGCTGCTTTTACGTCAATTTTACCACCTTTTTTAATTTTGGCGGTACCCATGATCACATCGATCTTATTTTTCTTCATCAGAAACTGGATGCCTTTACTCATCCCATCTGCTACGCCTCTGCTGCGTTTTATAACGGCACCAAAATCAGCTTCTCCACCTTGTACTTTAATGCCGTAGTCGGCTGCATGGTTAATATATTCGAATACCTGAGCGCTTTTTAACAGAGCTTTTGTAGGGATACATCCCCAGTTAAGACAGATACCACCAAGAGATTCGCGTTCGATAATGGCTGTTTTTAAACCAAGCTGCGAAGCTCTGATTGCTGCTACATAACCTCCGGGACCGCTTCCAATAACTATTAAGTCGTAATTCATGAGAATTGTATTTTTATTTTTTTGACCGGGCCAAATCTACAAATTGTGTAGCTTTTTTTGGTATAAATTCTCAGGATTGATAAGTGATTGAGAAAAATATATCAGAATTAGCTGTTTATTGATCAGGATTAAAATTGGATGCCTTTTATTTTTTATGAGACGGTTTGCCAGTCATTCAACCCTATTGAGCCTAATCGCCTTATTTGCATTTTTGAAGCTTATCCCGACAAATATTAGAATTATTCCGAAAGTCAAATAATCCCATTCACCGCCAAAACTCATTAGTGGGTTAGACCGTTGATTACTAATTTGGTTCAGTACAAACTGGATGATGTTTGCCACAATGAAACCGAAACCGGAAAGAAAAAACACTTTGTTTAATATGGTTAATAGATCAGCAATGTCGTCTTTTTTGGTATCAGTAACCTTATTAACGAATTTATCTCTTAAAAAATTCATCAACAGGACAATTAGATAAACCAGAATAATAAGGAATATCAGTTTGATGAAAAGAGCGGTAAAACCGGATAAGAAATCAGCGGTTACATTGAAAGATTGTTTGTGTTCCATGTTAAAAGGTTTAAGGTTTATGATTGATTTTGTATAAGAGCGGTCAGTAACGTTTGTTTATTTGCAGTCCATAGGTCCGAAGTCTTGAGGAGCTTAATTGAATTCAGGTTGAATCAAATATATATTTAAAAAAATTAAGTATTCGGTGCGTAAGTTCTGCTAATCCACCAGGGCTATCAGATTCAGTCTGTGTATACATTAAAATTTCTTTTTCTTTCCGACTTCAGATGTTGCTTCCACATAGTTAAATATAATTTTTAATTTCCAACGATTTCAGCGTCCGACATTGTGAGGACATCGCGCAGAATTTGCCTTAGATTTGAATAAGATAAGAACGAAAAAAGTAGTGCCTCTTACGAGGATGAGAGCTACCAAATAGGTACCAGGTTCGGACCAAGTCCACTAATTAGTGGACTTGGTCCGAACCTGTCTCGAACAGGTCCGCTGCTTGGTAGGAGCCTGGACATCCTCAAAATCGTTTAAGGCAATGGAAAAATGCTTAACCACTGCTTCACCAAAGGGGGATGGCAATTGCCTTAGACATAGGCATCATTGATCTAAGTGATGCTAAATATTATCTCTTCACCCGCTTCTCCTTTGCGGATTACTATGTGCCAAGACACAACTGTTGAACCTGATCCGTAACTTGATGAAAGATGTTCCTGAACTGGTAAGAGCGAGTCGTGATCTGTTAAAGGCGATTAATAAGAAAAATCCAAGGAAACTTGGTGAGTGGGGATTTGAGGTAAACGACCGTCAGAACGCAAAACCAGCGGCTATTTAGATTTATGTAAGAGGTTATCTCAATTTGGCCCCAGCTTGGGAAAACGCCCCGGTAAGGCTTAAAGCGATAACCTCTGTTAGTTTTTAAAAGTACTTAAATTCTCCAAACTCCGATTTTACAGTTACCTGCTTCTTTTCCGATCCTTCTACTCGTCCTACTATCTGAGCATCAATCTGAAAACTCTGAGCGATTGCAATGATATCCGCAGCTATTGCTTCAGAAACATAAAGTTCCATACGGTGACCCATATTAAACACCTTGTACATTTCTTCCCAGCTGGTACCAGATTGTTCCTGGATAAGTTTGAAAAGAGGAGGGATGGGGAATAAATTGTCTTTTATAATGTGAAGATTATCTACAAAATGAAGCACTTTGGTTTGCGCACCACCACTGCAATGTACCATCCCGTTTATTTGAGACCGGTATTTATCAAGTAAGCTTTTAATAACAGGAGCGTAGGTACGGGTAGGAGATAATACCAGTTTTCCTGCTGTTATCGTTTCACCATTGCCAATTTCAATCAGATCTGTAAGCTTTTTATTCCCTGCAAAAACTAATTCGTATGGTACGGCAGGGTCGTAGCTTTCAGGATATTTCTCGGCCACATATTTATGGAACACATCATGACGGGCTGATGTGAGTCCGTTGGACCCCATGCCTCCATTGTATTCTTTTTCGTAAGTTGTTTGTCCGTACGAACTTAAACCAACAATAACATCGCCTGCTTTAATTCTGTCGTTGGATATTACTTCATCTCGTTTCATTCTGCAGGTAACGGTAGAATCTACGATGATGGTTCTAACCAAATCGCCCACGTCGGCAGTTTCGCCGCCTGTAGAGTAAATTCCGATGCCAAGTTCACGCAGTTCCGAAAGTATTTCTTCGGTGCCGTTTATAATTTCGGCAATCACTTCTCCGGGAATTAGATTTTTATTCCTTCCGATAGTGGAAGAAAGTAAAATATTGTCTGTTGCACCAACGCAAAGCAGATCATCCAGGTTCATGATGATCGCATCCTGAGCAATACCTTTCCATACAGAAATGTCTCCGGTTTCTTTCCAGTAGATATACGCCAGGGATGACTTGGTACCTGCACCATCAGCATGCATAATATTGCACCATTGTGGGTCGCCCCCTAAGATATCCGGAATAATCTTACAAAAAGCTTTCGGAAAAAGGCCCTTATCAATGTTTTTTATTGCGTTATGAACGTCTTCTTTTCCGGCAGAAACACCGCGTTGATTGTATTTAAGATCTGACATGGACTGCAAAAATAGGACTTAGAGATGAGATATTTGAGGAGATGTGAGATTTTAGATATGAGATGTGAGATAAAAGCGGATAGGAAAGAGATTAGAATTAAATTAAAGGCTTTAGTTTATCCTCAAGGGAAGTAGTTTCGCTAAAAAAGGTACTAAATGAGAAAAGTTCCGCATTATACGGAACTTTCTCAAGTCTCAAATCTATTTTATTTAATAAACAACAGCTCTCTAAATTTAGGAAGAGGCCATTTGTTATCAGCTACAACTTGTTCAAGCTTATCTACATGGTAGCGGATTTGCTCAAAATGCGATTTAACGTTCTCGTCGTAAGCAATCGCTTTTTCACGATTATCTTCAATAACGTTCGCTTTTTTACGCTCTTCAACCATTGCTCTTACATCGGTATTGATCGAATTAATATGTTCGGATATTTTGGTAATGATATCCATTTGAGCGGCGTAAGCATCTGGTTTTAAACCAATTTCTTTTAATCCTTTAACGTTATCAATTAAATCGGTTTGGTAAGAAATGGCTGCGGGAATAATTACGTTATCCACCATTTCGCCCATTACCCTGGCTTCAATTTGAAGCTTTTTATAGTAGTTTTCTAAAAGGATTTCATGACGGGCATGTGCTTCGCGTTTGCTGTACACGGCCATATCTTCGAAAAGCTTCTGCGTTTTGTCTGACAATAAAACATCCAGCGCTTTTGGAGTGGTCTTAATGTTTGATAATCCTCTTTTTTCTGCTTCCTGTGCCCATTCTTCACTATATCCATTTCCTTCAAAGCGAATTGCTTTCGATTCTTTGATATAGCGTTTAATTACCGTCATTAAGGCGACGTCTTTTTTCTCGCCTTTCTTCAGTAATTTATCAACTTCAAACTTGAATTTATTTAACTGCTCGGCAACGATAGTATTCAGAACGGTCATTGGATCTGCTGAGTTAGCAGAAGAGCCAACAGCACGCAATTCAAATTTGTTACCGGTAAAGGCAAAAGGAGAGGTACGGTTACGGTCAGTATTATCTAATAAAATCTGTGGTACTTTGGGAATGTTCGTCCATAGAGCATTCTCTTGTTTCATTTTCGATGTAACCCGAGATGACTCAATTTCGTCCAGTACATTGCTTAACTGGCTGCCCAGGAAGATGGAAATAATTGCCGGAGGAGCTTCATTGGCACCCAGACGATGGTCGTTATTTACCGAAGCGATAGATGCTCTCAACAGATCCGCATGCTCATACACCGCTCTGATGGTGTTCACGAAAAACGTCAGGAACATCAGGTTGTTTTTCGGTGTTTTTCCCGGGGAAAGTAAGTTTTTACCGGTGTTTGTAATTAGCGACCAGTTATTGTGTTTACCTGATCCGTTAATTCCGGCGAAAGGTTTTTCGTGTAATAATACTTTAAAGTTGTGCCTGCGGGCAACTTTGTCCATTATGTCCATTAACAATTGATTGTGGTCAATTGCAAGGTTTATTTCTTCGTAAAGTGGGGCACACTCAAATTGAGAAGGAGCCACTTCATTGTGACGGGTTTTTAGAGGGATACCTAGTTTAATGGATTCTACTTCCAGATCCTGCATGAATGAAAGTACTCTTTCAGGAATTGATCCAAAATAGTGATCTTCTAACTGCTGGTTTTTAGCAGACATATGACCAAATAAGGTTCTTCCTGTTAAGTACAAATCCGGGCGAGCATTAAATAAGGACAGATCCACAAGAAAATATTCCTGCTCGATACCTAAAGACGCATTTACTTTTTCAACCGCTTTATCAAAATATTGAGCTACACCTACTGCTGCTTTGTCTAAAGCCGATAATGCTTTTAATAGAGGAGCTTTATAATCAAGTGCTTCGCCGGTGTAAGCAATAAATACTGTTGGAATACAAAGCGTGCTGCCAATTATGAAAGCTGGAGAAGAAGGGTCCCATGCGGTATAACCACGAGCTTCGAACGTACTGCGAATTCCGCCGTTTGGAAAACTTGAAGCATCGGGCTCTTGTTGCGCTAAAGCATCGCCGGAGAATTTCTCCATAGCTGTGCCTTCGCCGTTTGGCTCAAAAAATGAATCGTGTTTTTCTGCGGTAGAACCGGTTAACGGCTGAAACCAGTGTGTGTAATGGGTTGCTCCCAAGCCAATCGCCCATGATTTCATAGCGGCTGCTACCTGTTCGGCAATATCTCTTTCAATTGAAGCACCATGAACGATCGAGTCGTTTACGCTGTCCATCGCTTCTTCTGAAAGAAACTCTTTCATTTTTTTCTTGTCGAAAACATTGCAGGCGTATATATCTGATAGCCTTGCTGGAAGCTTTACTTCCGGGATATTCCTGGTTAATACGGCATTTAGTGCTTGAAATCTAAGACTTGACATGGTTTGGTATTAGTGTTTTTAAAAAAAAATATAAACTATAGAGGTTCAAAGATTTGCAAATTAAAGCATACCACCAATTAATGTTCAAAAAAAATACAAACAACTCGTTTTTTTTCGTTTGGTGAAATTTTTTTTATGGAATCAGCTGAGATACGACATCATCTAATAAAAAAGACGATATGTTTAATCCTAAATCCACGATTTATCAGACCGGGTGGCTCGATTTGGTATTTGAAAACAGAAATAAGTCTTACGGAGCGTATGAACTACGACGAAATTATAACAGACGTTTGGGGCGAGCTCTGTTAATTGCTTCATTTTTTGTAATAATGTTGTTTTTTTATCCTTTGATACAGCAAAGGTTTATGAGTGGAGATCTTTCCGATCCTTTTGTACAGGACCAGTACGATGATTCGATTGTTGTGTCTCTCCCTCCGCTTAAAAAGCCGGTAGAAAAGCAGGCTTCAACGGCATCTCTGCCTAAACCAGATCCTGTAAAGGTAAAAATGAAGCGTTTTGTGGAGCCCGTGGCGGTTAGTACTCCAGTCACAGAAAATCCACCAACTATAGCCGAATTACAAGGTTCAACTATTGCCAGTCAAAATTCAGATGGAGTTGAATCAACAGCTAGCCTAAGTACGGCAGCGAGCGGAAATGGTACCGGAAGTGGCGTAGCTGATGCTTCAGGAGATGGGAGCGAAATTGTTGTTCCGGATTTATTAGAAAAATATCCTGAGTTCCCCGGTGGGATGTCGGCATTTATGAAGTTTCTAAGAAAGAACCTGAGGTATCCGGAACGAGCTGCTGAAGCAGGGGTGGGTGGCAAGGTGCTTGTTAGTTTTGTGGTTGAAAAAGATGGCAGGTTAACTGATATCAGAATAGTGAGAGGCATTGGTTTTGGTTGTGATGAAGAAGCCGCCAGGGTGCTCAAGAAATCACCGGCATGGGAGCCAGGAATCCAAAACAACCGGCAGGTAAGGGTGCTATACACTATTCCATTACATTTTCAATTGGGAGAGTAGAACTGTGGGTAGCATGTTTCAGAAGGGCCGGTTGATTGCTGCAAAGCATTTAATAGACTGATCCGAAGTAAGAATTGAAATGCTAAATTAAGCTGCTCGTTGAGCGGCTTTTTTGGGTAAAAAACAAGGACATTTTTCGGGATAGCTAAAGACTCGGGACTAAAAATAACAACGCGGGAAGTTTCTTCCAGGTACAGGCATTCGGAATTTTAAAGAAATTTCATGGGTTCCTTTTTCAACTTTTGAAAGTTTTGTAGACGTAAAATCGTATGAATAACCTAGTGCGATATTTTTAGTAACATAAATTTGTGCTATGGCATTGAATGAGTCCATTGAACGGTACGATGCTCCCAGCCAAAGCGTTTCTGCAATTAGAAGGTTGGCATTGAAATCCATTAAAACCGGCGAGCCATTTACATAATTTGCAATAAAGTGCGGCTTAAATTTCAGGTTTTCTCCGATATTCATGAGATATCCTGCTTGAAGAATATAGTGCGGACGATAGGTAGTAGAAGCGGCCACACTACCGATTGCCTCTATAGGCCGATAATAGAAGTGAGGGGATGAAATACCAACATAATATTTAGGCGTGAAATACATTACCCCTAAACCGAAATTTGCCTGCAATTCACTTTCGTTCACGAAAACCGGATCGTTTGCCGATTGCGGACTTGCAGCATAGTTGGCAGAATAATCTGCTGTATACGTGCTGAGACCGCCGTTAAAACCCACAGCTAAATACGATTCCTCGCCCAAAGGCACACGTTGAGCCAAGGTGATGTGAGCGCCTTTTTCGGTAATTACTTCACCAATCTGATCTCGTATAATCAAGGCTCCCAAAGAAGTATTCGATTGTTTTAAAGGAGAATGAATAGAGAAAGTTTGTGTATTCGGAGCTCCCTCAAGACCCACCCATTGTTGCCGGAACAATGAAGTTATCGTCAATGCTTCATCCATTGCAGAATAGGCAGGGTTTACCGCTAATCCATTGAACATATATTGAGTGTACATGGCCTTTTGCTGAGCTTGGGTCCGAATGCCAGTACATGTTAATAGAAGGAGTAAAGCTAGTGTTGCCTTTGGCAATGCGTTTACACGGTTTTTAAAAGCATGCGCGTGCAATCTCAATCCGTTATACTTAAGATATACCGCTTTTATTCTGTTGCTATATAATGAGATCTTTCTCATTTCTTCCGTTTCAAAATAAAATAGCCCTTATTAAGTTTGGTAACGTTTCCTGGTGTTTTAGTGTAAATTAAATAATAATATACTCCATCCACAAGGTCTTGCCGGGTATTTGTCAATACTCCGGTATTTGCTTTTCCTCTGAAAGCTTTGTCGTAGTTATCGTAATTTTTCATCCTGAACACTTCATTCCCCCATCTGTTAAATATTACTACTTCATTATCCGGATAAGCCGATATATTATAAATAAAGAACTCATCATTTCCTATTCCATCTTCATTAGGCGAGGTCATCGGATCTGGCCTGATATCTGCATTTTCGTCTTTACCTGAAGGCGGATTGTTAGTCGGGAACACGTCATGTATAATTATTTCCGATCCCGTTCCTTTATCCACGTATTTAGAAGACAATGTATTTATCGTCACTAAAAGCGTTTCATCTATTTCTTTAATTCCGTCTCTTACGGCTAAAATCTGAACTTGTTCACTTGTTTTTGTTTGTCCTGCTTTAATAGTTAGAGTTAAATTTCCGGACAAGCTGTAATCGCCATTTGTTATGTCGCCCCCGTATGCCAAAGTAATGGTTACATCTTCGTGTATAGGAGATTCGAGCTCTGCGGTAATCCTCACCTTGCCGCCTTCAAAAACTTCTGATTTAATGGGTGTTAAATTGGCGATGGTTGATGGGTAAAAGCTTAAACTGACTGTAGCAGTAACGCAGGCTCCATCAACATCACACGCTTCATAAGTGAAGGTTTCTGTCCCCATAAAGTTGGCTTCAGGGACATAGATAAAACTTCCATCTGCATTAAATTCTGTAATGCTTCCTTTGCTCGGATCCGTTAATTTGGTAAAGGTAAGTACTGTTCCATCAGGATCTCTATCATTGGTACTTACATTTCCATTGATAGAAACACCTATGCGCTGGTCAAAACTGTCATTTCCAGCTATCGGTGGAGCGTTAACCGCTAATGTTAAGGCTTTTTCACTAACGCAAATATTATTTGAGATCGTCCAATTAAACTCATAAGAGCCTGGGATATGACCTGAGATTTCGGTGTCAGGATTGCTTGGGTCTTTGATAACAACCGTGTTCGGTCCCGACGATTGGCTCCAGCGTCCTGTACCTATTATAGCTGTATTACCTTTTAAAGGAGCAGGTGCGTTAATATTATATCGTTTTGTTGGATCTCCATAAGTTTTAGCCTGGGTTGGCAATGGGATCACATCAATCGCATACTCTACAGATGGGCCCTGGCAGCCGTTCGCTATAGCCGTTATCGTATATGTAATTGACCCGGTGCCTGGTCCTGTTGCATACAGTGTTTGAACAGGGATGGTGCCCGTTCCGTTTAAGACTGTCTGCCCGGTAACTCCTGTTACGCTCTTTATCGACCATTGTAAGGTAGCTCCGGTGGTATTGGATGTAAGGGGAACAGCCGTTGTGTTAGTTCCTGAACATATTCTTTGTGAAAGCGGAGAGTTGGTGATGAGAGGTTTGGGAACCGTAATGGTAAAGGTTCTGACTGCTCCTGTACAACCATCAGACATAGGAGTAACTCTTATCGTAGCTGTTAATGGGCCATTTGTGGTGTTAGTTGCTAAAAAAGAAGGGAGGTTACCGCTTCCACTTGCTGGAAGTCCGATAGCTGGATTGCTATTGGTCCAGCTGTAGGTTGTATTTGGAACTACAGAGCTAAAGGTTATGGAACTGACAGTAGTGTTATTACAAGGAGTGATATTAGCAATTGGGTCAACAACCGGACTAGGCTTAATGGTTAATGTTACTGCAGTTCTTGTTAGGCTTTTACAACCTGTGGTCGGATTAACCGCTTCTGCATAAAATGTTATAGTTCCAGCGGTGTTTAAGGTCGGTGAGTCAATACTCGATCCTCCTGTTGCTACAGCATACCATAATATTCCCGAAGAAGAAGAAAACGCCGCCCTGGCATCCAGAGTTTGAATCGGGCGTGTTTCGCACTGAGTTATGTTTGTTGATCCCGCTGCTACAGGCGCCGGAGGTGCCGCATTAATGGTTAGAGTTACCGGAGTTCTTGATGCACTCGAACATCCCGTTAAAGGATTTTTTGATTCGGCAAAATAAGTAACTGTTCCTACCGTGTTTAAAGTTGGATTAGAAATTACATTCCCATCTTTTGCTGCTGTATACCAGGTAACATCGGCAGTTGAGGTTAATGCACTGTTTGCATCGAGTGTCTGCCCTAAATTTTCCTGACAGGCGGCAATTGTTCCTGAGCCTAAAAGCGTCGGAGCCAACGGCGCAGGACTTATCGTTAATGTTACCGCTGTACGTGATAAACTATTACAACCTGTTGTCGTGTTTTGGGATTCTGCATAATAGGTGATAGTTCCCACCGTATTTAATGTTGGCGAACTAACCAGGGTTCCGCCTGTGGCGGCACTATACCATGTTACTCCTGCGCTGGAAGTAAGTGCATTGTTTGCATTGAGTGTCTGAAGAGGACTTTTCTGGCACTCGATAATATTTGCCGAACCTGAAAGGGCAGGAGCGCCAGGCGCAGCATTGATGGTTAAGGTAACCGCGGTTCTTGACAAGCTTACACAGCCTGTTATGCTGTTTTTTGCTTCTGCATAATAGGTTACACTTCCAATGCTATTTAAAGTTGGAGATGCTACTATGGAGCCACCAGTTGCCGAGGTATACCAGCTTACTCCTGTGGTCGATACAAGTGCGTTATTTGCATTAAGCGTTTGAATAGGGCTTGTCTCGCATTGAGTAATAGTTGAAGATGCTGACAATGCCGGAGCTGTTGGCGCTGGAGTTATCTCCAAAGTAACAGCAGTTCTTGTCAGACTAATACATCCTGAAGTATTTTTCGCTTCAGCATAATAGGTTACAGACCCGACCGAATTTAGGGTTGGTGAACTTACTAATGTTCCGCCAGTTGCTGCGCTATACCAGGTTATGCCGCTTGTAGATACAAGTGCATTATTTGCATTAAGTGTTTGAACAGGGCTTATCTCACATTCTTTTATTGTTGCCGACCCCGACAATGCCGGAGCGACTGGAGCTGCATTGATAGTAAGAGTTACAGAGGTTCTTGTAAGGCTGCTACAACCTGTGGTGCTGTTTTTTGCTTCGGCATAATAGCTTATCGTACCTACACTGCTTAAGGTTGGGGATGATACTATCGTTCCACCTGTTGCTGCAGTATACCATGTTACATCTGCTGTCGAGGTCAGTGCATTATTTGCATTCAGTGTTTGAATCGGACCCAGTTCACATTCAGTAATGTTTGCTGCTCCCGATAGAGCCGGTGCAGCCGGTGCTGGATTTATGGTTAAGGTAACCGGGGTTCTTGGTACGCTTGAACATGTTCCGTTAAAGTATTCTGCGTAATAAGTTATGCTTCCTACGCTATTTAATGTTGGGGAGGCAATAGGTGTTCCACTTAGTGGGCTAGTATACCATCTGACACCTGTGGGCGAAGTTAGTACAGATCTTGCATCAAGCGTTTGAATTGGATTTGTTTCACATGCTGTTATTGCATTTGATGTAACTGACGGTGCAGGTGGAGCTGGATTTATTGTCAAAGTAACAGCAGTTCTGGAAACACTTGAACAGGTGCCGTTAGAGTATTCTGCATAATATGTTTTTGCCACCCCCACGGTGTTCCATGTTGGCGTTACCAAAGATCCACCTGAAGCGGCATCATACCAGGTTACCCCGGTAGGATTGCTCAATACAGATCTGGCATCCAGTGTCTGCAGCGGACTTTTTTCACATTCAGTAATCGAAGGAAGAGTCACAACCGGAGGGGCTGGCGCTGGAGTAATGGTCAAAGTAACAGGTGTCCTTGAGGTGCTTGAACAGGTTCCGTTAGAGTATTCCGCGTAATATGTTACAGTCCCGACGGAAGCTAAGGTCGGGGAAGCGATGACGGATCCACCCGAAGTGGCACTATACCAGGTTACACCCGTAGGATTGCTCAAGGCAGATCGAGCATCCAGTGTCTGCACCGGGCTTTTTTCACATTCGGTAATCGAGGGTAGAGTTACAACCGGGGCAGTCGGAGCCGGAGTAATGGTTAAAGTAACCGGGGTTCTTGCAGCGCTGGAGCAGGTTCCGTTAGAATATTCCGCATAATATGTTTTTGCCACACCTACGGTGTTCCATGTTGGTGTTACAACAGATCCACCCGAAGGGGCGTCATACCAGGTTACCCCGGTAGAGCTGCTTAATACGGACCGTGCATCCAGTGTTTGCAGTGGATTTTTTTCGCACTCTGTGATAGAAGATTGGGTTACAGCTGGTGGGACAGGAGCCGGAGTAATGGTTAAAGTAACCGGGGTTCTTGTTGCGCTGGGGCAGGTTCCGTTGGAATATTCCGCATAATATGTTTTTGCTATGCCAACCGTATTCCAAGTCGGTGTTACTACAGATCCACCCGAAGCGGCATCATACCAGGTTACCCCGGTAGAGCTACTTAATACAGATCGAGCATCCAGTGTTTGCAGTGGATTTTTTTCGCACTCTGTAATAGAAGACTGGGTGACAGCAGGTGGAACAGGAGCCGGAGTAATAGTTAAAGTAACCGGGGTTCTTGTTGCGCTGGGGCAGGTTCCGTTGGAATATTCCGCATAATATGTTTTTGCTATGCCAACCGTATTCCAAGTCGGTGTTACTACAGATCCACCCGAAGCGGCATCATACCAGGTTACCCCGGTAGAGCTACTTAATACAGATCGAGCATCCAGTGTTTGCAGTGGATTTTTTTCGCACTCTGTAATAGAAGACTGGGTGACAGCTGGTGGAACAGGAGCCGGAGTAATAGTTAAAGTAACCGGTGTTCTTGTTGCACTGGAGCAGGTTCCGTTAGAATATTCCGCATAATATGTTTTTGGCACGCCAACAGTGTTCCAGGTTGGTGTTACCACGGATCCGCCGGATGCGGCATCATACCAGGTTACCCCGGTAGAGCTGCTTAATACAGATCGAGCATCCAGTGTCTGCACGGGACTTTTTTCACATTCAGTAATCGAAGGCTGGGTTACAGCTGGTGGAACAGGAGCCGGAGTAATAGTTAAAGTAACCGGGGTTCTTGTAACGCTGGGGCAGGTTCCGTTAGAATACTCGGCATAAAATGTTTTTGCGACACCTACGGTGTTCCATGTTGGTGTTACCACAGATCCACCCGAAGCGGCATCATACCAGGTTACCCCAGTAGGATTGCTCAATACAGATCTGGCATCCAACGTCTGCGCTGGACTTTTTTCGCATTCGGTAATCGAAGGAAGAGTGACAACCGGAGCAGCCGGAGCTGGAGTAATGGTTAAAGTAACCGGTGTTCTTGTCGAACTTGGGCAGGTTCCGTTAAAATATTCTGCATAATATGTTTTTGCCACGCCAACAGTATTCCATGTTGGTGTTACCAGGGATCCACCGGAAGCGGCATCATACCAGGTTACCCCAGTAGAGCTGACTAATACAGATCTGGCGTCCAGTGTCTGCAGTGGACTTTTTTCACATTCTGTAATAAAAGATTTGCTTACAGTTGGGGCTGCAGATCGTGGATTAATAGTTAAACCAACTGCTGTTCTGGAGGTGCTGGTGCAACCGGTGACAGCATCAACAGCTTCCGCATAAAACGTAGTGAAAGTTGGTGAGGTGCTGGTTAAAGTTGGACTCACACTACTACCGCCTGTGGCTGTACTATACCAAACAATATTTGTTCCTGAGGGTACTGAAGCGGTGGCGGTTAAGGTTTGAGGAGTACCGTTTTCGCAGACCGATTGATTTCCTATCCAGCTTGGTGCGGCAGGACGTGCGTTAATATTTACATCTGTTGTTGCGGTAGCACTTGCAGAGGTAAGGCACACCGTTGCATTGGTGATTTTTACAGTATATGTTCCATTGTTTGCTGAAGTTGCATTCGTTATAGTCTGATTTTGACCAATGTGAGTTGAACCATCAGGATATGTCCAGGTATAGGTTCCAACTATTGTTGGACTTGAAGTAAGGGTTAATGTTGAGCCCGCACAAAGTTGCGATGTGCTGGTAGCGCTTGCCGGACTATTACTACTGGCGCTTACAAAAGGTATTGCACTGATCGTATAAGTATTCGCGTCGTTTCCTGGTTTAGTATAGGTTACATAATAAATACCGTCGGCAGCTCCTGTTAAACAAAGTGATTGGTTCACAAGTGCTTGGGGGACGCAGTTTACCGTATAAGATCCTGAATTATCGCTTAAGTCGAACCTGACGCCCAAAGAATTAGGGCCAAGGATAATTTTAAACTGTATCGAGTTGTCTGTAGTGCTACAGCAAGATCCGGATTCCCTTTTCAGTCCAGTCAGGGTTTTGGAACTTGTATTCGTAAGATCGAACACGTAGACTGGAAGCGATGGACACGAAGGTTGAGCCTGGGCCATCGCATTATTGGCAAAAGCTAAACTAACAAATAAGAATATCGGCACAAATTTCAATGCCTTTAGCCTCTTCAGAAGAAAACTTAGATTAAGTAAATATCCCATTTGTATATAGACTTCTTAGCATTTAGAATCGATAGAATGTTCCTTTTACGTTGCTGTCCTGATTTAGGTTTCGTTAAAAGAACAAATATTTAGGTAAAATGAAACCAGATGTCGAGGGCTTCGATAATGCTCGGCCGAAAAAAAAGCCAAGGTCTCCTAAAAGGTGAGAATATAGATAGACCAGAAAAATGTCATGGATTTTTGTTGGCTTTACCTGGTGGTAATAATGGTGTGTTAAATGTGTGGCGGGTATTTTTATCCTCATTTATTGCAATTATTCTACTAGTTGGGGATTTTTTGTAACGTCATGAGTTAAATTTTCGTACAAGATGCAATATGCTGGGCTTTAAAGATTATATAAAAGGTTAAATGCTGAATATTAACCTTTTACCAAAATATGTGCTAGGCACTTCCTCGAAATTGTTATTGCTCTTTAGTGGGGCCGCAATCTTCTTTATTCTGTTTTTTTCTTCAGCTTTTGCCGAAGGAAGCAAAGAGTTGAATCCAAGTGGAGGACATAGGGTATCTCTTTATTCCTCAACAACGAGTACAACCGGAATTCCATATGCTAACCAGGGGCTTGTAAGAGTTTATGTACAGCAGGATGAAACTATATATGTAGGATCAAGTGTTCAGGGATTAGGTAATGGTACGATCTATCTGGTTTCTCCAAACGGTACTGTTTATACCAGCGGTTCTTCTACTACTACTGGCCGAATTAATACAAGAGCAGAGGAATTGGCCGGGCCTTCACCTAATGCAGGAGGCTATACACCTTACACCAGAAAAGCGTTATCTTCGGAAGCGGGCGTATGGTCAATCTTTTTCGTCGGCAGTAATGGTACTAATAACGGTACAAATACCCCAAATCAAAAACTTAGTGACGATGTATGGGATCAACCGAATAATTCTCCTTATATAGCAGCTTTCGATGTTTCGGTTCGCAATGTAGCCAATACTGCCTTTATTCCCGGCCGTGCTTATATGAATTTGTTGGAAGGCACCCTAGGGGATTTTGACGGAAAGTTTACCGGAAAACTTAAAGTGCTTACCAATGACGGCTATATCTATGATGTAAACGCAAATGGATTGGCGGGTAATGCTTTTGCGTTTTTTTCTAATAACAAAGGTTTTAAAAGTGGGGCTAATCCCAGTTACTTAAGCCAGGATGGTACCTCAATAGCCACTGTTCAGAATCCACTCGATGCAGATACACCCTCTGATATAACTCATAAATTATTTTTTAATACTCCGGCCACCGATCTCCCTGCATCAGCATCGGCAAGAACAACGGATGGCCTGGCAGCAACTTTGGGATCAGCAGGTACAACTTGGTTGAAAACAAACCCGGTAAGTCCTGAGCTCACTAATTTTTCTTTTGTTGGTAAAGAAGGTACAGCCTACCAAGCAGGTGCAATAAGCACGATGGGTGGATATTTTCTTTTTGATGCTAATCAGACAGGCAATTACAGTATAAAAATTGATGCTAATAAGGATGGTGATTTTACCGATGCCTCGGACCGGATTATTACAAATTCTGCCATAATTGGAACCAATACGGTTTTTTGGGATGGACTGGACGGCGCCGGAACTTCACTGACAGGTTCATACACTAGCTCGGCGATGCAGGTTGTTTTACGTGCAGGGGAAGTGCATTTTCCCTTATTGGATGTGGAGAATAATCCAACAGGAATAATTATTACCCGAACAAACGGGGTAGGGTCCGGAGATCAAACCGTATATTGGAACGATTCTAATATCTCTTCAACTTCGAATCCATCCAGTCCATTAAATACATCAGTGAATGGTACCAGCAGTTCGACCAACGGCCATAAATGGGGATCAACGGGATATAACTCGGGAAGTTTTGGAAATAATAAAGGTCTTGATACCTGGACTTATGTATTCAGTACTCCGGTTACACCTTCTGTGCCCATCCAATTTTTGCAGGCTAATTTAGAAGTTCTTCCTGTTACCAAGAGTAAGATTTCAGGTATATGTGTGGGACAGCAGCAAACGTATACTGTAGCAGTTAGGAATAACGGCCCAAGTGCAGTAGCAGATGCGAAATTTAGTTTCACTTTTCCAGCACAATTAACAGGAGTAGTAGTAACACCGGTTTTAACGTCAGGTACGGCAAGTATCGCATCAAGTACCATATTAGGGAGTCAATATGATGCCTCTTTAAATATGGACAATGCCTCTGTGTTGACATTTACAATCACTGGCACTGTTTCCTCTTTACCTGCTGCTAATACCCTTAGTGTTACGGCAAGTATCATGAGACCTGCAGATGTTTATGACTCTGATGCAACAAATACCGATTCTGCAGTGCCTGCAGATGCTCAATCTGAATGTGACTCTGCTCCAAGCGGTGCTGGCTGTAATAATATTCAAACGGATTCTACTCCTGTCTATGTTAGTAATATAAGTATAGCCGCTAGCTCAGAGGCAGAAGGCTCTGGAGGAACGCACAACATGGCATTCACTGTTTCTCTATCAGCAGCTAACCCAAATTGCGACATTACTGTTAACTATGCTATTACTAACGGTACAACAACAAGTTCTGATTTTGGCTCTACTCTCAGTGGAACTGTTACCATACCTGCCGGACAAACAAGTAAGACTCTGAGTGTTGCAATAGCAACGGATCAAATCATTGAGGCTAATGAAACGTTTACAGTAACCCTTTCTAATCCAAGTAATGGCGGAGTGATTTCTACCGGCACGGCTACCGGAACAATCTTAGATGATGATAATATTGCAGTAAATAAATCCCTGGTTATTACTGCAACGGATGGAGCGGAAGGAGTTGCGCCAGGTGCTACTTTCACTATTGGTTTTCCAACAGGGATTACCGCGGATGAAGATACTGAAATTGCCTATACACTTGGAGGTACAGCGACTGGTAACGGCGACGATTACACTGGTGCCATAACCGGAACAATAATTATTCCCGCTCTTACAAATAGTGTTACCATCACGCTTCCAGTTATCGATGATGTAGTATTGGAAGGAACAGAAACCATAATTGTAAACACCGGAACCATTACAACCCCCTACACTGGCATAAGCGTATCTAATTCTCCGATAACCTTAAATATTGCTGACGACGACAATGCCATTTTAATTAGCGGCCCTGCGCAAGTCGTAGAAGGTAACAATGGCATAACCTACGTAACATTCAGAGTATCACTGGATATCACCACGAGTAGTGCTTTTACAGTAGATTATACAACAGAAGATGACGTTGCAACAGTACTTGATAACGACTATGTTGCAAGTTCAGGCACATTGAATTTTTCAGGAACCAATCCCGGGGAATATTATGATCTTCAAATAGCTATCAACGGAGATTACAAAATTGAAGGGAATGAATCTTTCAAAGTTAAGTTAGTAAATCTCTCCAATAATTTCGGTGGTTTATTAACCATTAGTGGTTCTCCGGCTACCATGTCAATTCTTGACGACGATAATAATGCTGCCAATAAGACCATCACCATAACAAAAAACGACGGTTCAGAAGGTGGTTCGGATGCAGAGTTTATATTCAGTTTTCCTTCGGGGGTATCCACAGATGCTGCTACTACTATCAGCTATACCCTCAGTGGTGTGGCAGCCGGAAATGGTACCGATTATAACGGTGTAACTACCGGAACAGTCACCATTGCAGCCGGAGCTAACAGTGGATCTTTTTCACGTACTATCGTTGACGATTTAATTATTGAAGATTCTGAAACAGTTACCGTTACTACCGGAACTGTTACAAACAGTAAGTACAATGGTATTGGAGTTTCAAATTCGCCTTTTTCACTAAATATTATTGATAATGATAATACTGTTGCAAATAATACAATCACATTAAGTACCGTACTTGATGGATCGGAACCATCTTCTAATGGTCAATTTAAGGTAAGTTATCCTGCCGGGATTATCCGGTCGACTCCCACAACCGTGAACTATAGCATAGGTGGTAGTTCTACTAATGGCGTAGACTATACTACACTTTCAGGTTCTGTCATTATTCCGGCGAATACCAATTCTGCTACTATAGATGTATCAGTAATAGATGATCAAATCGTTGAAGCGACAGAAACGGTATCCCTAACCTTAACCTCAGCTAACAGCGGAAGCGTTTCATTAAATGTTAGCCCCGCGGGTGCGCAAACTATAAATATTACCGATAATGATAATATTCCCGCAAATAATATTATTACACTTACAAAGGTCTCGGATGCGGAAGAGGGGTTGGTAGACGGTGAATTTAAAGTGAGTTTCCCTTCAGGATATGTAAGTTCTGTGCCCACTACAGTAGATTATGTAATTACAGGCACTGCAGTAAATAGTACAGATTACACAACTCTAACTGGCCAGGTAATTATTCCTGCAGGTTCAAACTCTGCCAATATCGATATTTTAGTTTCTGATGACCTTATCATTGAACCTACTGAAACGGTAAGTCTGCGTTTATCTACAGCAATGAATTCAATATCGACGTTGTCGGTTAATCCTTTAACAACGGTAACTGCCGATCTTCGGGATAATGATAATATTGCGAGTAACAGTATTATCACTTTAACTAAAGTATCTGATGGGGCCGAGCCAGGAACAAATGTTCAATTTAAGGTAAGTTACCCTGCAGGAGTAACTAGTGCAGCAGCTACTACGATTAATTATGTGATTTCAGGCACTGCGATTAATGGCACAGACTACGGCACTTTAGCCACATCTATAACCATTCCGGCCGGAGTTAACTTCGCCACTATTGACCCAATTGTTACTGATGATCAATCGATTGAGGCTACAGAAACAATTATTTTAACGTTAAACACAGCCACAAATAGTATAAGTGTACCTGGATTGACGGTAAATCCAACCACAGGGATTAGTGCAGATATCGTTGATGATGATAATACTCCTGCAAATACTACAATCACCTTAACCAAAACAGCTGATGGAGAAGAGCTTGGAAACAATGCTCAGTTTACTTTAAGTTTTCCACCCGGAATCAGTAATTCGGCACCCACAACCGTAAATTACGCAATTAGTGGAACTGCTACTAACGGCACTGATTATACATTGCTAAATAATACTACAGTTACCATACCCGCTAACACCAATTCTGTAGTTATTGATGTTACTGTCTCGGATGATTTAACTATTGAACCTACCGAAACGGTAAGTATTGATTTGGAGTCAGCTTCCAGCAGTACTATTTCTGATATAACCTTAGAACCGGTTGCCGCCGTAACTGCAGATATCGTAGACAATGATAATACCATTGCTAACAAAACCATTGTCATAACAAAGGTGAACGGGGTTGAAGGAATGCTGAATGGTAGCTTTAAGTTCAGCTTTCCTCCAGGGATTGTTGCAAGTGCCCCTACTGTAATTTCTTTTTATCTTACCGGAACAGCGAGTGGAGGTGGAACTGATTATACAGCATCACCTTCATCTGTGTCAGTTACTATTCCGGCCGGGCAAAATAGTGTAAATCTGCCTTTAATAATCCTGGAAGATGATATTATTGAAGATATAGAGACTGTAACTTTAACTACAACTGCGGTTAGTAACAGCGATCTGGCAGGGATAGTGATAAGCAATTCACCACAAACTTTAACTATATCAGATAACGATGACTACACCACATTAGCGGTGAGTGATGCAACAGTAACTGAAGGAAACTCGGGTTTTGTATCTATGAACTTTACGGTAAGCCTGGCAAAAGCTACTGGCCGAAGCTTTTCTGTAAAATACACGACTGAAGACGGTACTGCTACGACAGCCGGTAACGATTATTTAAGCAAGCAGGATGTATTAAACTTCTCTGGAATGCCGGGCGAATCCTTTATCGTTTCTATTCAGGTTAAAGGCGATCAGATGATCGAGATGAACGAAACATTCAAACTAAAGCTTTACGATCTTTCTGACTCATTTGGCGGACGCCTAACTTTCGCCAATTCTACTTCCACCGGCACGATTACTGATGATGATCTGATCCCTGCAAATGTCAATGTTACAATCAGTCAAACTAACGGTTCTGAAACCGGTCCGGTACCAGGATCATTTACCTTTAGTTTCCCAGCAG
>CAMLLO010000056.1 GCA_946480915.1 uncultured Sphingobacteriaceae bacterium
GGTGATAGTCCCTGGGGTTCTTATTTTGGTTGTTTTAGAGACAAATACGGTATTGAATGGATTGTGGAATTTGACCCAAAATATAACGAAAAAGTATAAGGAGAAAAGAACGAGCGCCTAGTCGAGTAGGCGGCCGTGAGCTATAAGCCTGAGGCGCGCCTCTCACACCGTACGTAGGGGTCACGGATAATTGACGCGTAGTGCTTTAATGAAAGTTAAGTCATTAGAATCGCCACCTTCGCCAAGCTCCGAAACGTTATGGGTATTTAAATGACCGAATATGGTCTGAGCCCCAAGGACTTAACATTATAACCCACCATGACAATTTATAAGTTTAAAGACTTTTATAATAGAATAGATGAAATTTTGTGGAAATATTGGGACCCTATAGGCGTTAACGCCAATGAAGACATAGGGAATGAATATAAAACTTATACTCCGCACATATTCAGGTTGAAAACTAACAATTCAGATAAAGAAGAGATTTCAAAGAAGCTATTTGAAATAGAGACCCAAACAATGGGTTTAGCCGGTAATATGGACCGTTGTACTCAAGTCGCAGAAAGAATACAACGGTTACGATAAGCATTTAAATCAGCCACTACTCGAGTAGGCGCACCGTGAGCCATAAATCCGCAAGATTGACTAATGGTTAAAAGCATAAAAAATACGACATCTCATGACTTATGACACACATCTTGCCGACAGGATAAGAGAATATCTTGCGGAATCGCCCAAACTTAAAACTGAAGAAAAACTTAAAATTAAAGAGACGAAAATGTTTCGTGGACTTACCTTTATGGTTAATGGAAAAATGTGTATAGGTGTAAGTGGCGAGAATTTAATGTGTCGTTTTAACCCCGCTTTACAAAATAATATTGCCGGAAAAAAGGGCTTTCAGCCAATGATAATGAAAGGAAAAGAGTTGAAAGGATACTGCTATATTAACCCGGACGGTGTTCAATCAAGAAGTGATTTTGAATATTGGATTAACTTATGTTTAGCGTTTAATTCAGAAGCGAAATCTTCAAAACGATAAACAAAAAACAGCTCGATCACACCTTTGCTGCATTGCTTTTTAACGGCGAAACCCAATAACGCTGAGAAATATATTCCCAGCTTTACAATCTCCAAATAGTACAAGCCATAAGCTTAGGTTTTTAGTTTTAAGATAGAAATCAATCCATC
The DNA here is from genome assembly GCA_946480915.1 of uncultured Sphingobacteriaceae bacterium. The sequence continues at coordinate 1,189 of CAMLLO010000056.1, forward strand.
TAATTGTCTTAAAATTTACTCTTATGAAAAACTTTTTTTCAACCACCATCCTGCTCGTTGCATCGTTACTAACGGGATATTCGCAACAAACCAAAAGTACGGCAGCCATGAATAAAGCCATAGCTGCTAAGATCTTCAAAGCATTTGACGAAGGAGATGTCAATGCATTGGACAAGCTAATTGCAAAAGATGCTGTTTCGCATTCAGAAATGCCGCCCGAAATAAAAACCACAGGATTAGAAGCTGTAAAGGAGATGAGCAGAATGCACAAAGCCGCATTCCCGGACATTAAAACTACGGTACATGTAATGGGGGTGGCGGGTGACACTGTAATGGCTTACTTTACTTCTACAGGCACTAATTCAGGCCCCTTCATGGGCAAGCCCGCCACGAATAAACGAATCAATTTCGAGGGCGTTGATATTATTCGGTTTAAAAATGGAAAGGCTGTTGAACACTGGGGTGTTTACGACAATTTAAAAATGATGCAACAGTTAGGCATGATGCCGCCGCCGCCGCCCCCTGCCACTGCTCCAGTAAATCCGGGTATGGGTCCAAAATAAAAAGATTAATAAAGAAACTTCTAAATAACTACCGTCATGTATATAATCCGAGATATTTTTCAGCTAAAATTTGGTCATTTTAAGGATGCCCGGGACTTACTAGACCAGGCTGTAAACACCGGCATTATGCCGAAAACTGAATCCGTCCGGCTGTTAAGCGATTTTACGGGTCACTCGTACCGACTGATCTTCGAAGAACAATATAACTCTTTGGCTGATTATGAACAGTCCTTGAATTCGGGAATGGCCCAGGATGAATGGAAAAACTGGTACGAACGGTTTAAACAGCACGTAGACAGTTCGTATAGAGAAATCCTAAAACTGCTTAGCTAATTCTATTTATCGATTTTTTATCTCCTATCGCCGCCTCTATCAACACGGAGCAGCTATAGGAGATATCTGTGTATTCTGCAATTTTCAGGCCTGCGAGTTATTGACTAAGCAATACCTGAAAATTCCCTGTGCAGGGAAATCAAATAGTAAAACTATCCCGCAACATCCACCGAGAGTATGCCCCCGGCAAGGGCATAAATTGAAAGCGCTCGTTAAGTCGCCGGAGGGCTCTATATTTTTTCGGCAGTTCTTGGGATCAGTGAACAACTGAATTTACAATTTCTATATTTCAGATTTAAATCTTATTATTTTGTATTTTTATTTCATAAAACATATTAAAAACAAGCTGATTACTAGAACAAATAGTAAAGCTATAAATGGAAAAAGAAAAGATCAGACTTAGAGCTTTAACAAAGGAGGATGCGAAAACTTCCTGGAACTGGCGCAACAATGAGGGAATAAAATACTTTTATTCCGGGCACCCGTTTCCCGTAAACCTTGAAAAAGAAGAAGCCTGGCTTTCTAGTCTACTCGAGTCCGATATCCCCATTGCCTCTTTCGGTATTGATGAAATTGAAAGCGGAAAATTCATTGGAATGGCCTTTCTTAAGAATATAAACATGATTCATAGAAATGCTGAAATCGCCATTTTTATTGGTGAAGAAAATGCAACGGGCAAAGGCTATGCTAAGGAGGCAACTCTCAAAACGATTGATTTTGCATTCAACGAACTAAATTTAAACAGGATTTATCTAACCGTTCAGGAAGATAATCTCAATGCTATAAAGCTTTACGAAAAATGTAAGTTCATTAAAGAAGCATTATTGCGAGAGGCGACTTTCAAAAGAGGCAGATACGTAAATGCGATCTTAATGTCAATCCTTCGCTCAGAATACTCATAGGATCAGACTCTCCTATCCTCCATTTCGCGATTAATACAGGTTTGCTGGGTTTACACATTTTACAATTTTTCACACTTTCTTAATTATCCTGTACAGTTTGTGTTTAGCCAAAATGATGTAAAACCATGTATGTATTGGAGTCTCCGGAACTGGAAACCGTAATCCAGTTCAAGGGGATTGAATCTGCAAAGTGACGAAACACAAATATTTAAGGACAGATTTGTAGAATTAAGTGACGAGACTTAGATAATCGGTCAATAAATCGCTCATCGCATACGCAAATCATCTTTTATGTGATATTTTTTTTCGATATTAATATCATGATTTTTCTTAGCAGAAGGACGAAATATTACCTTTTGTCCTTTATCAAACACGACTTCAAAGCAAGTATTACTGTTTTTTTTGTTGCCTTACCACTTTGTTTAGGCATATCATTGGCTTCTAATGCTCCTCTTTATTCGGGACTCATGGCCGGAATTATCGGTGGCCTTATTGTTACGCTTATCAGCAAATCAGAATTAAGCGTTAGCGGACCGGCAGCGGGTTTAACTGCTATTTGCGCTGCTGCCATTACACAGTTGGGAGCAGTCGAGATCTTTTTTCTATCTGTTGCAGTAGCCGGACTTTTACAAATACTTCTGGGTGTTTTAAAGCTTGGAGGCTTTACTCATTTTATTCCATCGGCCGTTATAAAAGGGATGCTCGCTGCGATAGGAATTATTCTTATATCAAAACAAATTCCTTTATTAATTGGATATGATAAACCCGATTTCTGGACAAATGAATTATTCAACATTTTCACTTTCAAATACGACTACAAGCACCTTACAAATCTCTATCGGCACATTTCAGCAGCGTCCATACTCATTGCCATAAGTTCCATCGCTTTGCTGATAGTTTGGAAAAAAACCTTAGCCAAGAAAGTAACGTTTCTACCAACTTCTTTCATTACCGTTATTTTCGGAGTTATAATTGCATTGCTTTTTAAAACGTTTCCACCCTTCTTTCATTTAAGTTCCAGTCAATTCGTAAGCATTCCTCACGGCATTTTTTCTGAGATAAAATTCCCAAAATTCTCCGCCCTTTTCAGCGATGCAGAAATCTGGCGCAATGCCGTTATTATTTGTTTTGTAGCAAGTCTTGAAACATTATTGAGTGTCGCGGCAATTGACAAACTCGATCCATACAATAGAATTACGCCCCAAAACAGAGAACTGATTGCTCAGGGAACGGGAAATTTTTTAAGCGGTCTGCTCGGAGGCATCCCAATTACAGCTGTGATTGTGCGTAGTTCTGCAAATGCCGAGGCTGGCGCAAAAACTAAATTATCGTCATTTGTTCATGGCCTCTGGTTATTGCTTGCAATAGTGTTTGCTATTCCCATAATCAATTATATTCCGTACTGTGTGCTCGCCGTAATTCTTATCCGCACCGGGTACAACCTGGCCAAACCTAAAATGATCATCGCAGTGTATAAACAAGGTAGGGAGCAATTCCTTCCCTTTATCGTAACCGTCGTATCTATCCTCGCTACCGATCTGCTTATCGGAGTTTTAATTGGAATTGCTTATTCAATCTATTTTTTGGTTAAACACACCTATCGGGCTGGATTTATTATCAAAGAGATGAACCAGGGTCACACGAAACATCTTACCATCGATCTTGCCTTAAATGTTAGTTTTCTGAATAAAATGAAATTTCTGGAGATGCTAGATCGTTTGCCTGATTACGCCATTGTAGATATTAACGGCGCAAATAGCGTTTATATCGACCGGGATGTTTTAGAAATTATTCAGGAGTTTAAATCAAAAGCATTGCGCAAACACATACAATTAACGCTAATCAACATTCCCGAAGTTGAAACCATTGTGCTACATTAAAAAATTTCAAACATTTGCGGAACAGATCAGTCATTAGCTCTAGTAATTTGTCGCAATTTATTAAACAAATAACTTTTAACATCACTAATTATGAAGGATGAACCAGTTATAATTGAACAAGTTCTTGATGCCCCTGTTGAAAAGGTTTGGAATGCTATTACTGATAAAAATCAGATGAAGCAATGGTATTTCAACATTCCGGATTTCAAGCCTGAACCCGGTCATGAATTTCAATTTGAAGCCGGCGCCGAAAATAAAATGTACCTGCACCTATGCAAAATAACAGAGATCATTCCGAATCAAAAGCTATCGCACAGCTGGCGATATGACGGTTACGAAGGTAATTCGCATGTAACCTGGGAGCTATTTGCCGAGGGAAATAAAACAAGGGTAAAACTAACTCATGAAGGCCTCGAAACATTCCCCACCAGTAACCCTGATCTGGCAAAACACAACTTTATTGCGGGTTGGACAGATATTGTCGGATCTAGTTTGCCCAAATTCCTTGAAACGGCAAAATAATAGCAGGTTTAAAATGCCTTTTAATGGCACTCTGATCTTACTCATAAATTTATACCTTTATTAAATGTCTGATCAAAATAATATTAAACCCATACAAGTATTTGCCGGAGAATTTTGGCAAGCTTCGTTAATAAAACAGCTATTAGAGGACAACAACATCCCGGCATTTATGGAAAATGAGCACATGGGCAGCATTGCACCATGGAGAATTGAGCCAGGAGGCTTTAACCCATTTAAAGTGATCATTTCAAATGAGCAGTACGACCTGGCGCTAAAACTGATTGAAGAGTTTGATAGTGCACCTGATGAACAAGATGCTAACTCTGGGGTATAATGAAAGAGATAAGCAGCAAACTGATCGGTTTATGTGATACTATCCCTGCGATATTGAAAACGATACCTGCCGAAGAATTCTCATTAAAACCCGTCCCACATAAATGGTCAAAGAAAGAGATTTTGGGTCATCTGATAGACTCAGCCGCAAACAATCACCAGCGATTTATCAGGGCTCAGTTTGAAACGCCGGTAATATTTTATGAACAAGATCTTTGGGTCAGCATCCAAAACTATCAATCAGAAAGTCCTGAACTTTTAATATTCCTTTGGGAAGCTTATAACAGACACCTCGCGCATGTGATTGAGCAGGTTCCTCAACAAAATCTTTCAAAAACATCGATCGGGAAAGATGGGACAGCATGTACACTCGAATTTCTAATAAACGATTATTTGAATCACCTGGAATTTCATTTAGAACAAATCTGCATTTCCGATCAAAATTGAATCGCTAATCTTTGAATTAATTTTCCGCCTTTTCAGAGAAATCAGTCTAAAAAACACGTTAATTCTACGCGGCTCATTAAATCCCGGAAAAAAAATTACTATTTATCCTTCTGCTTCATCATTCCCTGATCGAACATCATGGGGCAGGATGTAGAAACACATCCATTTTATATGATACAGACCAAAAAACATCAAAACACCATCGTCTAAAGATGGCGTAATTAGATTTTATATCATCTGTCTGATCAAAAGACCAGGGAATTTGTCTACATATTATAAAATATCCAAAAGAATTTCCTTCAACCCTATCATTTTTTTAACTTGGACGCATTGTTAATCAAATAAAGAAAATAATGAGAGTTACCGTAGTTGGAGCAGGAGCTGTAGGTGCTACCTGCGCTGATAATATTGCAAGAAAAGAGCTTGCCGAAGAAGTTGTTCTATTGGACATCAAAGAGGGATTTGCTGAAGGAAAATCCATTGATATGATGCAGACTGCTGCATTATTAGGATTCGACACAAAAATTGTTGGTGTTACCAACGATTATTCAAGAACAGCTGATTCTGATGTAGTAGTAATTACTTCCGGATTGCCGCGTAAGCCAGGTATGACCCGTGAAGAATTAATCGGCACCAATGCGGGAATTGTAAAAAGTGTTACAGAAAACATCTTAAAATACTCTCCAAACACTATCATCATCGTTGTTTCCAATCCAATGGATACCATGAACTACCTTACATTCAAAACTTCAGGTTTACCTAAAGAAAGAATTATTGGTATGGGTGGTGCCTTAGATTCAGCTCGTTTTAAATATTACCTTAGCCAGGAACTAAATTGCTCTCCTTCTGATTTAAATGCAGTTGTTATCGGAGGCCACGGTGATACCACCATGATTCCTTTGATTCAACATGCTACATGGAACAGCATTCCGGTAACTCAATTATTAAGCAAAGAACAACAAGATAAAGTAGTTTCTTCAACAATGGTTGGTGGCGCTACCTTAACTAAATTAATTGGTACATCTGCATGGTATGCGCCAGGTGCGGGTACTGCTGCAATGGTTGAAAGTATTCTTCGCGATGAGAAAAAACTAATTTCATGCGGCGTGGCTCTTGATGGCGAATACGGACAAAAAGATATTTCCCTTGTTGTTCCTGTAATTTTAGGAAAAAACGGCTGGGAAAAAATCATTGATTTCAAATTAAGCGACGAAGAACAAGCTAGCTTTAATAAAAGTGCAGATGCTGTTCGCGGAATGAACAACGTACTTGCGGAATCTAATTTAGTTTAAGACCTCCGAAAAATTCAGAGCCCGAATAAAGCACCCAAACTCCTCTCCCCCCTGTGGAGAGGCTGCGGAAGCCAGTGCGGAGACGGGTGAGGGTTCTTAGCAGCCTAATCAATATGCTTAAAGCAGATTTAGAAATTCTTAATCTTCATGACGATGGCTTCCACCTTTTGGTGGAAGTTTTCGTTTTTGGCAAACCCTTTAAAGCGGTTGTCGATACAGGTGCATCACGAACGGTATTAGACAAAACTACCGTCGAACAATACATAGAACAGGAAGCACTTTTGGCAAGCAACAAACTTTCTACCGGACTTGGAACAAATTCGATGGAGAGCCACATTCTTACCATCCCCCAGCTCCTGATAGGCAACCTTATTATTTCCGACTTTGAAACTGCTGTTCTCGACCTTTCTATGATCAATACCGCTTACGAAAGTCTTGACGTTGGACCGATAATTGGTGTAATTGGAGGAGATATTCTGATGAAACACAAGGCAACCATAAGCTATGTTTTGAATGAGATTTCTTTTGAGATTTAACTGGAATCGTTCGAAGAGCCATGAAAAAAGATATAAACGACAGACAAGACATTGAACTGCTGGTAAATGCATTTTACGAAAAAGTTCAGCACGATGAAAAAATCGGATATATCTTTACTGATATTGCGAAAGTAAACTGGCAACACCATCTACCCAAAATGTACGACTTCTGGGAAACCATTTTGTTCGGCAAAAAAGGATTCAAAGGCAATCCAATGGAGGTACATTTTAAATTAAATAAAATCCATCCGCTTCTTCAGGAACATTTCGAGAGATGGAAAAGTCTTTTCAATGATACAATAAACGAACACTTTGAAGGTGAATTTGCACAGCTTGCCATAGAAAAAGCTCAGGCAATTGCCGATTTAATGCTTTTTAAAATGAATCCTTCTTCACAACCAATCATCCCGGTAAAAAGCAATAAAACAAATCTTTAAATTTTGTATTTTTAATTGAACACCAACTCCTTAAGGTTTCAATTAAAGATGAAAATTCCTGCATTCCTTGGCCTCTTCGTATTGATGCAGATCCAAAGCTTTGCACAAAACATAGCAGGAAAATGGTATGGAAAAATAACTCAGATTGCTGGAGGCTTCTCTGAGCTTTACGATCTCGAGCTTACTTTATCTCAGAAGAAAAACATCTCAGGAGAATCTTACGCTTTTATTCCGAATGTTCTCTCAGTAAAAATTGGACTTAAAGGTTTTATTGATGGCGATTCAATCCGCTTATCCGAATCTCTATATGATATCAGAGAAGAATTCATGCCTGTTAGCTGGATTGCCTGTATTAAGCACCTCAATTTAAAGTACTACAAACAGGGAGGCAATGAATTTTTAAAAGGTGTGTGGAATGGAAACAGCAAAGAAGATCGCTCGCCATGCCTGCCCGGCGAAGTAATTCTAAGCAAAAGCAAACAGGCTTTAAATGAGTTTATTGCGAACGACGGATTTCAACGGCCTTATCTAATCGATACCCTACCTTATTTACCAGACTTTACCCCAATATTTTTGGCGACTGAGATTAAAAAAGTAAAAGAAGTTGAAGTACATAACCGGCAAATTGAGTTGCGGATAAGCGATTATATGAAGGTTGATAATGATATCATAACTATTTATTTTAACAGACAGGCGATTGCCAGTAAAAAAACCATTTCTAAAAAGCAGATTCGTTTGAATATTGATCTGGATAAAAATCGGGATCTGAACGAAATTATCCTTTTTGCAGAAAACCTCGGACATATTCCGCCAAATACTTCACAACTCGTCATTATAGATGGAAATATCACGCATCGCCTTGTGATTGAATCAGATAAACAAAAAACTGCTGCAATTTACCTAAAATATAAGCCCTGATCTTTAAACTGATTGTATGAAGAAGAGAATACTCAAGCCGCTAAGTTTCTATTTCCTCATTTCTCTTACAATTCCATGTTTTGGGCAAACGAACCTAAAGGGGTTATGGAATGGCTATATAACCACCGACGGTTACGACCATAAAGCCGGATATATTATAAATATTGAGGAGCACAAAGATGGGATCGTATCTGGGAAAGCCTTGCTTTACAAACCGAACTTATACTCTGAAGCCTATGGCTTACAGCAATTTATCGGAAAAATAGAAAAGAACACCATCATAATCAGCGATATACAAATATTAGACGAGCGTCTACCAACCGACGACTTCTTTCTTTGCTTCAAATTAAGCCAATTAAATTATTCTAAAGAAAACGAACATGAGTCGTTAAAAGGTACCTGGAACAGCAATATGGTTGGCTGTATGCCTGGAGCAATATCCTTGTCCAGATACATTGAGAACGACCAGGTTCCGTCGTACGTATTGCGTGCCTTTAAAGCGAAAGGGATGGAAGCAAGTTTTAAAAACACGACATTATCGGCTCCGATAAGTATTAATATTAAAAAACCAATAATAGATTTAGAATTAAGAGACTATTTAAAAGTTGATAATGACACTGTAAGTATCTATCTTAATCGTCGGCTTATCTTAAACCGCATAAATGTCACTAAAAAGCCCTTAAAATTCACCCTTAAAATAAACAGAAATATTGCAGTGAATGAGATTATTCTTTACGCGAATAACCTTGGTGCTATTCCGCCAAACACTTCCTTATTGAGCATTGATGATGGAATCCAAAGGCATAAAATACTAATTGAATCATCGCTGCAAAAAAGCGTTGCATTGTACTTAAATTATAAACCGCAATGACCAAAAAATCGATATTACTTTGGTTTTTACTTTATTTACCCCACCTGATAAAGGCACAAGATTATAAAGGAATTTGGCATGGCTATATTACCGAATACAACTATGAAATTACATCAGGGTATGTTTTACAAGTAAAAGAGCAAAAAGGAAATGTGATTTCGGGCAGAGCCTATATTTACAGCAAACAGTACTTTATATTTCAGGGGCTCCTTGACTTTATCGGGACTATTGAAAAAGAAAATAGTAAAGTGACTGAACTGGTAATTGTGAAGTCTGAAATGCCCACGAACAATGCGCTTCTGTGTATAAAATTTTTAAATCTTGCATTTTCGAAGAAATTCAATAAAGAAACGCTGACAGGGAATTGGAACGGATATTCATCAAATAATCAATGTCGACCTGGAGAAGTTTATTTACGACGTTACTCATTTACTGATAGCACACAATCTGACCCCATACCAGCTCAGATTGAGAAAATGATACAGGAAGATACCAATCCCAAAATGACTTTTTTAAGCACAACTCTTACCCAGCCAATTATAATAAACGTTACCAAAAACTTGTTGACATTGGAAATTGAGGATTACCTAAAGGAGGATAGCGATACTGTGTCGGTTTACTTTAATCGCGTTCCTATTTTATCAAATTTAGCAATCAGAAAAAAGCCTTATAAAAAGACCGTACGTCTGGATAAATTATCAGGATTAAATGAAGTGGTAATTTATGCAGAAAACCTGGGCAAAATACCTCCTAATACTTGTGTACTCACCGTTAATGATGGATTTACCAAACAAAGAGTAAATATCTTTTCTTCAAAGCAATCCAGCGCTGTTATTTATTTAAATTATGTACCAACCAATCCGAGAAAGACTTATTCGGATGACCGGTCGTTTCAAGAAGAACTATATAAGTCTAGAACTCAACCTAAAGATCCGAACCACCCCACAGTTTACTAAGTTTTCAGAGAATCTTAAAAGCAAAAACCCGGCTATTAACCGGGCTTTAAATATCTGAATGATCCGCTTACACGTCAATTCTTCGTGCATACTTCGCATTCTTTTCAATAAACTCTCTTCTCGGAGCAACTTCATCGCCCATAAGCATAGAGAAAATATGATCGCATTCTGCAGCGTTTTCAATACTTACCTGACGCAATGTACGGGTGGCAGGATTTAAGGTAGTATCCCATAATTGCTCAGCATTCATCTCACCCAAACCTTTATAACGCTGAATATGAACGCTTTCTTCTTTTCCGGCGCCCTTTAACCGCTGTACTGCAGTATCACGCTGTACATCGTTCCAGGCGTATTCGAAGTCTTTACCTTTTTTCACTAAATACAATGGTGGAGCTGCAATGTAAACGTATCCGTTCTCAATCAACTCTTTCATATACCTAAAGAAGAAAGTTAAAATCAGGGTTGTAATGTGCGATCCGTCGACGTCAGCATCCGTCATGATGATGATACGGTGGTAGCGAAGTTTTTCAAGATTGAGACCTTTTGCATCTTCAGCGTTACCAATGCTTACACCCAAAGCGGTAAACATATTCTTGATCTCGTCATTTTCGTAGATCTTATGTTCCATCGCCTTCTCAACATTCAGGATTTTACCTTTCAAGGGTAAAATAGCCTGAAAGTTACGGTCACGGCCCTGCTTGGCAGTTCCGCCCGCAGAGTCACCCTCTACCAGGTAAAGCTCGCAATTAGCAGGATCCTTATCAGCACAATCCGCAAGTTTTCCGGGTAGGCCCGAGCCTCCCATAATACTTTTCCGCTGCACCATTTCACGTGCTTTCCTGGCCGCAGCTCTGGCGGTTGCGGCTAAAATAACCTTGTTAACGATCATTTTGGCCTCTTTCGGATTCTCCTCCAAATAATTACCTAAAATCTCGCCAACGGCAATATCAACAGCCCCCATCACCTCATTATTACCTAATTTGGTTTTGGTTTGCCCTTCAAATTGCGGCTCCTGAACTTTTACAGAAATTACAGCAGTTAACCCCTCGCGGAAATCATCTCCGGTAATTTCAATTTTCATGTTTTTCAACAGGCCAGACTTTTCAGCATACGACTTCAAAGTTCTGGTTAAGCCTCTTCTAAAGCCTGCGACATGCGTTCCTCCTTCATGTGTGTTGATATTGTTCACATAAGAATGCACATTCTCTGCATATGTTTCATTATACTGTAAAGCAAGCTCAACCGGAATACCCTGTTTAATTCCTTCAACATAAATTGGTTCCGGAATTAATGAAGTACGCGTACCATCAAGGTATTTCACAAACTCTTTTAAACCTCCTTCAGAAAAGAATTCCTCTTTTAGAAAACTTCCGTCTTCTTGCTCCTCACGCTCGTCTGTTAAGCTAAGTCGGATGCCTTTATTCAAATAAGCCAGCTCGCGTAAACGGGCAGCCAATGTATCAAACTTGTATTCAGTAGTTAAGGTAAAGATGGTTTCATCCGGCTGAAATGTAACAATGGTACCGTTACGTTGAGTCTCACCGATTACTTTCACATCGTACAGAGGCTTTCCACACTCATACTCCTGACGGAAGATCTTGCCTTCGCGATGAACGGTAGCAGTTAAATGTATGGATAAAGCATTAACGCAAGACACGCCTACCCCGTGTAAACCTCCCGATACCTTATAAGTATCTTTATCGAATTTACCACCGGCATGTAAAACAGTCATTACCACCTCAAGAGCAGATTTCTTCTCTTTGGTGTGCATTGCCGTTGGAATACCACGACCATTATCTTCAACTGAGATGGAATTTCCTTTATGAATTGTTACTATGATGTCCGAACAGTAGCCAGCAAGCGCCTCATCAATCGAGTTATCAACGACTTCGTAAACCAGGTGATGCAAGCCCTTAAAACCAGTATCACCAATATACATAGATGGACGCTTTCTAACAGCCTCCAATCCTTCTAAAACCTGAATATTATCCGCGGAATAATTAGACTTGTCTTCTTTTTCTTCGCTCATATTTTATTTTAAACAACAAATCCAAATTTAACGTTTTTGGGCGAATTATCGGCATTTGTGGATAAATAGAAGCCCTGTGGAAACCTCCATTTTAATAATAAAAAACTAAAATTGAAATTGATGGTTTAAGTCCTTTTAAATTATGATACTTACCCTGAAAGTTTATCTTTGCTCTTAAATTATAATCACAAAATGAATAAAAATATTTTCAAACTAACCGCAGGATTATTGACTGTTGCAAGTTTTATAGTTGCATGTAATCAGGATCAACCCAAAACCAGCACTTCCGGTAAAACAACAACAGACAAACCGGTTGAAGAAATAGTTTATGTTAATTCCGACTCTCTTCTGGAAAACTATACCTATTTTAAAGATATCCGCAGTAAAATGGAGTCTAAATCAAAAAAGGCTCAGGTTGATTTAACTGCAAAAGGAAATGCTTTTCAAAAAGAAGTTGCAGAATATCAGCAAAGCGCACAAACAATGAGTGCTGATGCACGTGCAGCAACAGAACAACGCCTGGCACGCAAGCAACAAGAACTTGCCACATTTAACCAGAATGCAAGTTCTGCGTTGGCGAATGAATCGGCTGCTGAAAATGAAAAGCTTTATGAAAAGGTAGCTGAATACCTAAAAGGATATGCCAAGAAAAAAGGCTATAAAATGGTTCTGACGTATTCTAAAGCCAATCCGACTGTGTTATTCGCAGACGAAAGTTTGGATGTTACCAAGGAAGTTGTTTCTGGCTTGAATACAGCTTATAAAACAGAAAAAAAATAAGTCAGACTTAAGAATTCTATAAAACCTCAACAAGCTGTTGGGGTTTTATTTTTTAAAGATATGAAAACCGAAGACCCCGAGCATTTAAAGTTCATGAGAATGGCAATAGCCCTTTCAAAGAAAAACATTAAAAAAGCTTTGGGCGGTCCGTTTGGGGCTGTAATTGTCAGGAATGGCAAAGTAATAGCAAAGAGTGTAAACAAAGTTATAGACACCAACGACCCTACAGCTCATGCCGAAATTTCGGCCATTCGGATAGCATCTAAAAAGCTCAAAAACTTCGATTTAAGTGATTGCGTAATCTACTCAAGCTGCGAACCTTGTCCCATGTGCCTGGGAGCAATTTACTGGTCGAGGATTTCTAAGATTTATTACGCCAATACCAAACACGATGCCGCAGATTTAGGTTTCGACGATAAATTCATTTATGAGGAGCTTGATTTACCTGCTGAGAAAAGAAAGTTAGCAGGGGTGCAGTTGTTAAGAAATGAGGCATTGGAGGTATTCAAAGAATGGCAAAACTCTGGACTAAAAGTCGAATACTAAATCAAGCACCTCTTCCTAATCATCAAAAAAACTATCAGGCGTGATAGAATCTTCGTCCATTAAGCCATCAATGTCGCGACGTTCTTTTTTTGTAGGCCGGCCGGCGCCTCTATCCCGACTTAAAAGCGGGGCGTGAAATACAGATCTGTAAGCATGTGTCTTTTCTACTGGCGTTACATCCTCATAAAAATTAACCGCCTTTTTTGCATCAACCCTGTTAAAAAGAAGATCAGTGACTTTTATTTCCCTTCGCTCGATTCCTTTAGAAACAAAATATATCTCGCCTGGCTTAACTTCATGAGATGCCTTCACGTTATTTCCCTGAAGTTTTACCCGTCCAGCCTTGCAAGCCTCCGTAGCCAGTGTCCGTGTTTTGAATACTCTTATCGCCCAAAGATATTTGTCAATCCTTAATTTTTCTTTTTCTGCCATTCTACTGAAAATGAATCGATTTTAATCTCTTAAAATTTAGACAAATTAACTCACAATAATTATAAAGCTTCATATATTTTTATTCCTCATCTGCAAAATACATACCGCCTGCTAAATAGTTTGAAACAGTTCTTAAGTTCTTTCTATAGCAATATTCAGCACAGTTTGAATGCTTCAAAAAAGATTTAAGCCCAATCATTCTACATTTATCTTTAGAAAACCTTTATTTTGCGAAAAATTCTTTACAAATGATACCTGAATTAAAAAAGAAAGTTGAAGAAGCGTGGGATGACCGCAACCTTCTAAGCTTTAGAGAATATGCCGATACGATCGAAAATGTAATTAACATGCTCGATAAAGGAGAAATAAGAGTTGCAGAGCCGATTGGTACCCGCTGGCATGTAAACGACTGGATTAAAAAGGCTGTGATATTGTATTTCCCTATCCGTCAAATGGAAGAAATAACTGTTGGACCTTTTGTTTTTCATGATAAAATGAGATTGAAAACCAACTTTAAAGAACTCGGAGTTCGTGTTGTTCCTCAGGCAACGGCCCGCTATGGTGCATATCTTGCAAAAGGGGTGATCATGATGCCGTCTTATGTAAATATCGGTGCATTCGTAGATGAAGGCACCATGGTTGATACCTGGGCTACAGTTGGATCCTGTGCTCAAATTGGTAAAAACGTACATTTAAGTGGCGGTGTTGGAATTGGAGGGGTATTAGAACCGGTTCAGGCGGCTCCTGTAATTATCGAAGACAATTGTTTTATTGGTTCAAGAGCAATTGTAGTAGAAGGCGTTCGGGTTGAAACCGAAGCTGTTTTAGGTGCCAATGTGTGTCTGACAGCGTCAACCAAAATTATCGACGTAACAGGCGAAACCCCGGTAGAATACAAAGGTATTGTTCCAGCTCGCTCGGTTGTTATCCCAGGCTCATACACTAAAAGTTTTCCTGCCGGTGATTACCAGGTGCCTTGTGCATTAATTATCGGAAAGCGTAAAGCTTCCACAGATAAAAAAACCTCGCTAAACGATGCTCTCCGTGAGCACAACGTAGCTGTTTAAAAAAATAAAGTAAAAGGTCCGTTTATCCGGACCTTTTAACTTTAATTCGTTCAATCCTTTTCATCATTAAGTTCACGATCCAACTTCACCTCTCTCCTTTCACGATACACCTTTCACCTTTTACCTTTCACATTTCACCGCCCTCTCACTTTTCTCCTTTCACCTTTTACCTTTATCTAGTACCTTTACATTATGCAAATTGGTTTTGATGGGAAACGGGTAGTTCAGAATTTTACCGGCTTAGGTAACTACAGCAGGTTTGTTTTGAATTTGCTCACGCAGCATTATCCTGAGAACGAATACATTGTATATTCTTCAAAAAAACCTTCCGAAAATTTAAAAGTTCCATCCGGTATAAAGTTTCATCATCCGGCTTCCTATCAGCCATCATTCCTGTGGCGCACTTACGGCATTATAAAAGATTTAAAGCAACAAAAAATTGATTTATATCATGGCCTAAGTAACGAATTACCTTTAGGAATTTCATCCTCAAAAATACCTTCGGTCGTCACAATTCATGATCTGATATTCTTGCGTTTTCCTGATTTTTATCCGCTTATCGACAGAACAATTTATCGTTACAAATTTGAGTTTGCCTGTAAAAACGCCAGCAGAATTATCGCAGTAAGCGAGCAAACTAAAAAAGACATTATTAAATATTTCAATATCTCTGCTGATAAAATTGATGTAATTTATCAGGGTTGTAATACAACATTTCAACAGGCCACCTCAGAAGACTTTAAGTTAAAAATACGCGAAAAATACGCTCTGCCCCAGCAATACCTTTTACAAGTTGGCACAGTAGAAGAACGTAAAAACTTAATGCTCACGGTTAAAGCATTAAAAGCAATCCCGGGCGAAATAAAACTAGTTGTAATCGGCAGGCAAACAGAATATGCCAGGGAAATAAAAGAATATCTTGTAAATCATGGACTGGAAAACAGAGTATTGTTTTTGACAAATGTTCCTTTAGAAGATCTGCCTGCAATTTACCAGCAGGCGAAAATTTTTGTCTATCCATCACAATTCGAGGGATTTGGGATTCCCGTAATTGAAGCATTGTATTCCGGAATTCCGGTAATTGCTGCAACAGGCTCCTGTCTTGAAGAAGCTGGCGGGCCGGGAAGTTGCTATATTCACCCCAAAGATGACATACAGCTTGCCTGGACAATAAATATGATTCTGAATAATCCTGAAAAGTGTACCGAAATGATCAATTCCGGTTACGATTATGTACTAAAATTTTCCGAACAACAACTGGCATCTAATCTGATGAAAGTTTATGAAAAAGTCTTAAACAATGCTTAAAGAAGAGATTGAAAAAGCCCTTGAAATAATCAAAGCAGGCGGCATTATTCTTTATCCTACTGACACCGTTTGGGGGATAGGCTGCGACGCGACAAATGAAATTGCAGTAGAAAAAATTATAAAACTCAAGGGTAGAGCGGAAAACAAAAGTCTGATCATACTTTTAGACAATGAAAATCGCCTGGAGAGTTATGTTTCTGATGTTCCTGAAATTGCATACGACTTAATAGAATATGCAGAGAATCCTCTGACTATTGTTTTTTCGGGAGCAAAAAATCTTGCGCCGAATGTAAAGAACCAGGACAACAGCATTGGGATACGCATTGTAAAGCATCCCTTTTGCCAGCAACTGATCCATCGCTTCAGAAAACCAATTGTCTCTACATCCGCTAACATAAGCGGAAACCCTACCCCGAAAAACTTCCCTGAAATAACCGAAGAAATAATCAATGGGGTTGATTACGTCGTAAATCTTGAACAAGAAGATTTAACTCCAAAAAAGCCTTCAACTATTATGAAACTAGAGGCCGACGGACGATTTAATTTCATCAGAAGATAAAGAAATATCGTAATTGGTTTCAGCTTTAGTAAAATAGAGTATTTTTGCAACCCGGCAATCATAAAAAGCCTTCCTGGAATATTCAGGATAAAAATAGTTCATGAAACAACACCTCCAACATCCGGTATTTAAAAAGCTAGGCGCCTTAGCCGATCAAATGAATACAGAGATATTTGTGATTGGAGGTTTTGTTCGCGATATTTTTTTAGACCGTCCTTCTAAAGACATCGATATCCTTATAATAGGCAATGGTATCAAATTTGCCGAGGCTGCATCTGTCGCGTTGAAAAGCCAGGTTTCCGTGTTCAAAAATTTCGGGACGGCCATGCTTCGGTATAAAGATCTGGAAATAGAATTTGTAGGTGCACGAAAGGAATCGTATCGCGCAGACTCCAGGAAGCCGCTGGTGGAAGACGGGACGCTGGAGGACGATCAAAAACGCCGGGATTTTACCATCAATGCCATGGCGATCAGCCTCAATCAGAGCACATTCGGAGAACTGTTGGATCCTTTTCATGGCATAGATGACCTGAACAACCAACTCATCCGCACTCCGCTCGATCCATTGGAGACGTTCTCTGATGATCCTCTGCGAATGATGCGGGCAATCCGCTTTGCGAGCCAGCTAAATTTTAATATCGACCCCATTGCAATAGATGCTATTAAACAGACCAAAGAACGTATCGCAATAGTTTCGAAAGAGCGTATAACAGATGAATTAAACAAAATCATCCTTTCACCTAAACCCTCTACAGGCTTTAAATACTTATTCGATACAGGTCTGCTACATCACATATTTCCACAAATGGTGGATCTATATGGGGTGGACTATATAAATGGCAAAGGACATAAAGACAATTTCTATCACACGCTGGAGGTGCTTGACAATATTTCTGAAGCTACAGATGATCTCTGGCTAAGGTGGGCCGCAATTTTACACGACATTGCCAAGCCTCCTACCAAACGTTTTGAACCATCGCACGGATGGACCTTTCACGGTCACGAAGATAAGGGAGCCAGAATGGTGCCGAAAATTTTCGCCCAGTTAAAACTGCCCTTAAACGATCGGATGAAATTTGTTCAGAAACTCGTCCAGTTGCATTTAAGACCTATAGTCCTTGCACAGGAAGTAGTAACTGATTCTGCGGTACGAAGATTGCTATTTGATGCGGGAGAGGATATTGAAAGCCTAATGATGCTATGTCATGCCGATGTGACAACCAAAAACGATTACAAAAAGAAAAAATACCGTCAAAACTTTGAGCTTGTAAAACAGAAATTAAAAGACGTTGAAGAACGTGATAAAATTAGAAATTGGCAACCACCGATAACGGGCGAAGATATTATGGAAACTTTTGGGATACCTGCCGGGCGTGAAGTTGGCATAATTAAAAACCAAATCAGAGAAGCCATATTGGAAGGCGAAATAAATAACTCAAGAGACGAAGCTATAAATTTCATGATAAAAAAAGCTAAAGATCTGGGATTAGAACCCGTTTATAAATTTTAAACAACCTTAATCAAACTTTATCAGTAAAAGGGCGTTATCGTTACGCCAAATTATTAGAACAAAAATTAAAAAACATGGCTATTTATAGATTCAAAGTATCCTTTGAAGATTACGATGATGTGATTCGCGAGATTGATATAAAATCGACGCAGACATTTGAAGACCTGCATCTTGCTATTCATCGTACTACTGGTTATAACCCTGAAAAATCATCGTCATTTTATGTAAGCAATGATCATTGGATAAAAGCCGAAGAAATAGCATTCTTGCCCAATCAACGAAAATCTGATGCTGGCGTAGCCTTAATGAATGGCACTAAACTTTATAAGTTTATAGACGACCCGCATCAAAAATTCTACTATACTTACAATTTCGAGCGCCCCTACGATTTCCATGTCGAGCTGATCAAAATTCTTGACGAAGAAAAAGGCAAAGAATACCCGGTTACCCTGCGCAGTTTTGGCGAAGCCCCTAAACCTCCCGGAAGTGTTGTAATCCCAGCCGAATCAGATGATGAGGGAGAATTTGATTTCCTTAATGATCTCGAAGAACCAGAAGAAGAAGATATAATTTCAATGGGTGTTGGAGAGGAAGACCTCGGAGATGGCTTGGTGGTTTCAAAACACCACGACGAGGTAGAGGAAGAAGAAAAAGACGATATCATGGATGAATTTGCGGATAACGAAAGCTTAGACGCAGATGAATTCGATAGTAAAGACGATTATTAGCATCAAAAACAATCGGTTATCACAGAAAGATAACCGATTGTTTATGTTTAAGTCCTTGAATCCCTCCTTAAATTCGATCCTCCCTAAATTCAAACTCAAAAGCCATCGGTAGAATCTCTCAAAACAATGTCAGACAAAGTGCTAATTGTAATTGCAGGCCCCACAGCCATTGGTAAAACTGAACTTGCAATTAAAATAGCTAAGCATTTCCAGACCGAGATAATCTCAGCAGATTCCCGTCAGTTTTACCGGGAGATGGAAATTGGCACAGCAAAGCCTTCTTCCGAAGAGCTTGCTGCAGTTAAACATCATTTTATAAACTCTCTTTCAATTAAGGATGATTTTTCCGTGGGCGATTTTGAAGAACAGGGCTTGGAAACGCTTGAAGGGATATTCAAAAACCACGGTTTCGCCGTACTAGTTGGCGGATCCGGACTCTTTATAAAAGCCATCACCGAAGGCTTTGACATTTTACCAAAAGCAGATGTCGAACTTCGTGCAGAACTCAACCTTTTATTCGAAAATGAAGGTATCAGACCATTACAGGATAAACTCAAACTTCTCGATCCCGAATATTATAAAGAAGTAGATCTCAATAATCCGCAACGGATGATCCGGGCTTTAGAAGTTTCTATTTCCTCGGGGAAACCATTTTCATCTTTCCGTTCAAAACATCACGCAAACAGACCCTTCAAAACTATCAAGATCGGACTGAATATCGATCGAGAACAGCTATATAATCGAATTAACCTGCGTGTGGATCAAATGGTTAAAGCAGGTTTAATAGAGGAGGTTAGCTCCTTACTTCCCTACCGGGCTTTAAATGCACTGAATACCGTTGGGTACTCAGAGATCTTTGATGCATTTGATAAGAAAATATCCTTCGATCAGGCGATAGAAAACATCAAACAAAATACCCGCCGATTCGCCAAGAGGCAGCTGACCTGGTTTAGAAAAGACTCCGGTATTAATTGGTTCGGGCCACAGGAGTTCGAGCAGATTGTAAACTTTATATCCTCGAGTGTCTCAGAACTTCAGTCCTAAAAAAGATAAAACTTCTGTTATCGCCTTGTAAAATGCAAAAGAGCAGAACCATAGCCCTGCTTCCAGTCGCACTTAATGCATCTAGGCCTGAGCAGTAGGCCCGCCAAAATTCATCGGCAAACTTCCCTCTTCCATTACTTTAATCCGGCCATTAACCGCTTCAAATTTCTCTATATTATCATCCAGAGCGCGTGCCAATCGCTTAGCATGCTCAGGCGTTAAAATTATTCTTGATTTAACACGTGCTTTAGGCACTCCCGGCATCACCCGTATAAAA
Organism: uncultured Sphingobacteriaceae bacterium; assembly: GCA_946480915.1. The sequence goes on from CAMLLO010000056.1 coordinate 21,459, forward strand.
TCAAGCACAAATTCGGTATTCGAGTGGGTGATGATCGCCAGGTTTGAATAGATTCCTTCAGCTATCTCTTCAGATAACTCTATGTTTAATTGTCCGTCTAAATTTTGCTCTTCCATGTCGTAAAAATAAAAAAAGTCCTCTCTGAAAAGAGAGGACTTGGAAATAAGTTTTAATATAATGAATTAAGCTTACGCTTCTTCTTCAATAACTTCTTCCTTAGAAGCCATTAACTTATCGTATTCTTCCTGAGAACCAACTATGATACGTTCATAGCTGCGTAATCCGGTTCCTGATGGAATCAAGTGACCAACGATTACGTTCTCTTTCAAACCTAACAAGTTATCGCGTTTACCATGGATAGCAGCCTCGTTCAATACTTTTGTAGTTTCCTGGAAGGAAGCTGCAGAAATGAACGATTTAGTACCTAATGATGCACGTGTAATACCCTGTAATACTTGACTTGATGTCGCAGGAATAGCATCACGGGCTTCAACTAAACGCATATCTTTACGTTTAAGCATCGAGTTTTCGTCTCTCAGCTTACGAAGAGTGATAATCTGTCCGGCATTAAGATTCGTAGAATCTCCCGGATCAACAACCA
>CAMLLO010000057.1 GCA_946480915.1 uncultured Sphingobacteriaceae bacterium
CCTGAATTTCTTTTGTGATATCAAAATAAAAGTAGTTGTATCCATAATTCCATTCGCCTGCTTTCTTGCCATTAACATACACTTTAGGCTCGCTCATGGCTCCTTCAAAAAGAATTAAAACCTTTTGGTCAGGTCTGTAATTCGGCAAGTCAAAGTAGTTTCGGTACCAGCCTTCGCCGATATAGGGCAGAGCACCCGTTCTTCCGGTTTTTTCGCTGGCAACTCTTTCTCCGTTCTGAGTGATAGCTACTACCTGCTTATCCACATCCTTATCAAAGGGACCGTAAATTGCCCAATCGTGAGGAACTTTTACCGTTTGCCACTTTTTATCATTGAAGACCTGCTTTGATGCCGCCTCATTCTGTCCCTTATAAAACTTCCAGTCAGTGTTCAACTCTGTTACCTCCCTCACCTGGGCAAAAGCCATTTGAACTAACAGAATGAAAAATGAAATTAATGCGGGCTGCCTGTAAATTTCAACCATATGAACGATCTTTCTAAAGGATTTTAATTTTGTGAAATTTGAACTAATTTTTTGTTTTCTCAGGGACATAGTTGATTATAGTTTAGTTCGAATTTGGTCGCGAATTTGATGGACAAGTTTCATTTTTTAATAATAATTGGTTTTTAAGGTTGCTGTGGCTAAAAATTCATTTCACAAACACTCCTTTAGTTATTTACATCGAACCAAAGGACAGCAAATACAATCACTTCCCTTTGTTCAGTTGTACATTCTTTTGGTTCTAACAGGCTAATTTAACACCTATGGCGTGCCCCGAATAGAAAAACCAGTGTTAACAGAACGATGCTTTGCAGTTTGACAAATATTATATTTTTAATAAATCATTGGCACGGAGCCAATGATTTATACTAACCTTTCAAATCTAGTTTTTTTTTAATATATCTAATTAATGCTGTTATTGTTGAATCAGTGATACTTTATCAATATCCAACCAGGTCTCAGCAGCCGCGTTAGAATAAAATCCAACAGTTATCTGGCCGGTAGTCACGGTTATAGTTGGAATCGAAACTTCTGTCCATGCACTCATAGCCCGTAAGGCTACAGAAAGCTCAGCACCTCCAAAGTCCCTGGCATACATTTTCCGTTCGGTGAAGCCACTTGAGCCTACGGCAAAAGCACTTAATTTATACGTTCCGTTGGGTACTGCAATCGTTTGGTAGGTATCGGCAATGTAGGCAGAAGCCAAATAATGCCCAAGGTAATAGCCCCCGTCGGGATTCCATCCATTATTTGCGCCCCCTACAAATGAAGCCATAGCATTACCACCTTCTGTCCAGCTTGCAACAGTTTGTACCGCCGCACCAGCAGCATCGAAACTAGGGTTTTGGACGTAGTTAATTGCAGGAGGCTGCGGATTTACCAGAAATGCATCCATTGCCACTGAAGGTTTTCCGGTCGCATCAAATGCTCCCTTGGTATAACCATTCCATTTGTTATAATTTTCTGGTTCCCAATAAAAAACGCCTAAGCCTGCTCCATTGGGTAAGGACCCATTTTTATTGATTAAATCTGTGATAAACGATTTGCAATCTCTGGCTTCCTTTTGTTCCATCCCTACTTCAACAACCATAACCTGCGATCCATATCTTGTCACCATATCCTTCATATTAGCTAAGCATTGATCGTTTAATGACTGCCAATTTGTGCGGGTGGGATATAGAGACATTCCAATCACATCCCATTTTCCTCCATTAGCTTTTAGTCCATCAAAAATCCAGCGAAAGCGGGAGTTGTCAAAACCATTGGAAATATGTACTATGACTTTAATTGAGGGATCAACAGACTTAACAGCGTTATAACCTGCGGTAATTAAAGTAGCGAAGTTTTTCATGCTTTTTGATGCCCGACCGTCTTCCCAAAGCATTCCGTCATTGGTTTCATTACCCACCTGCACCCATTCGGGTGTTACTCCATTTGCTTTTAAAGCATTAAGAACGTCGGTGGTATGCGCAGAAACCGCAGAGGTAAGATCTGTAAAGTTCAGATTAGTCCAGGCTGCAGGTTTATATTGTTTGCCGGGGTCGGCCCAGGAATCAGAATAATGAAAATCTATCATCACTCTAAGTCCTTTATTGTTAGCGCGAGTGGCCATTGTTACCACATCATTTTTATTGCACCAGCCATTTACCGGATTTACCCATACCCTGAAACGAATCGAGTTTATCCCCTTACTTTTCATAATATCCAAACAATCTCCCTGGGTGCCGTCATTAAAATAAAACTTAGTGTTGTAATATTCCATTTCAGAAAGCCAGCCCACATCTGCGCCTTTTGCATAAGCACCGCTAAAGGTTGAAGCAGTGCTTAGCATTTTGGAAGAACTTGGAAGCTCTTCGGTTTGCGGAAAATTTGAACTTTCTTTTTTACATCCAAGGCTTAACCCAAGCAATAGAATTAAAGCATTTAAATTGGTTTTGTTCATAATTGTTGATTTATAATTTGTTGGTTAGTTTAATTTCATTTACGAAAAATGTGCGTTTTTTCAACTCAATAAACCCAAACATCAACCCCTTTAAACTTCCCACGAAGACCGGAACCGGCTCGGGAAGCAGATGCAGATTATATCCGCGGAAGGCTATTTAAAACTGGATCAGACTTCCAGATTTGAATTGTAATACTTAATGGAGCTTCAATCAAAAATGAATATCATATTTATTCGCCCCCCTGAAACAGGAGGTAAACAAACTTTAGAGGAACAATCGAAATTATCATGAAAAACACGGGTTATTAAAAAGTTGATTTCTAATAACCCGTAAATATTTTATTGGTACCCGGTGTTTTGAGCAATAACGCCTTTGCCTTGTACGATAACTGCATTCGGGATAGGATAAAGCACCATATAGGCTTTTGCGTTTGTTTTCCCTCTTGCCAAAGCATTGGAAATGAAACTGCCATTTCGGATCAAATCTTGGCGACGGGCCCCTTCGGCATAGAGTTCACGGCCTCTTTCATCTAAAATAGCAGCTCTGAGCTGTTCTTTGGTCATGCCCAAAAAAGGCGTTACGCCTGCTCTTTGCCTAACCTCATTTACATATTGATACGCATCAGCCGGTCCTCTTTGTTCATTAATCGCTTCTGCCAAGGAAAGCAACACTTCGGCATAACGGAACACTACCACATCAATAGCATAACCGGGGCCATTTCCAGAGATGCCTGTATATTTTAGCGGGATGGCACCGCGTAACCCGGTTGCTCTGCTGGCAATTGTGTTATTCGTTTTTGTATAGGTATCGATAATCGTCGATTTTCGAAGGTCGGTAGGCTCATATTTATCATAGAAACTCCATGGCATATAATACCCGGCCCAACCTGGCTCCCTGCTAATGCCACCGCCTGATTTAAAATCTCCTGGCAACACTTCCTGCACCCAGTAATTAGGACTGGCATCATTTGCCGGTACCGCATAAATTAATTCGCTATTTGCCTTTTGTTTAAAAACATTGGCATAACCAGATGTACCCAAAAGTAGCGAATACCCCATGCCTTTTATTTCTTTAGCTATTCCCTCAGCTTTAGCCCATTCTTTATTATGCATATAAAGCTTTAATAATAACATACGTGCAACGCCTTTCGAAACCCGGCCCCAGTTTGCAGCATCTGAATTATATTTATCTTTTAAATCAGGCATTGCTTCCAGTAAATCTTTTTCAATTAAACCAGAGTAAACCTGAGCTGTTGGGCGAGCAGTTGCTGATGTATCAGATAGCACAGCAGGGTCGGTTTTAACGTTCACCGGTCCGTAGAAATCGTAAAGTACGTACATTGTCCAAGCTCTTAACGTTTTTGCCTGGGCAATATAGCTCTTCTTAACTTCAGCACTAACGCTGCCACTTTTGTTAATTGCATCGATAATTTCGGTAGCCTTCGCAACGAAACTTATCTTGTAATAGGTTGGATCATTCGCACCCGTCCATGTGGAGGGTCCCCAGGTAAAATTTGTCAAATTTCCGTCCCAGTCGGTACTAATTTCGTCCGTTGAAGCTACTGAGCGAAGCAAATAAGTTTTTATATCTGCGTTGTATAATGATGCATACCACGAACCACTACCAGGATCCGGGTTACCCCAGTTTGATGAAAATGGAGTATATAAAGTTATCAGAGCGGCGTTCGCATCTGCTTCAGACTGGTAAAAATTTTCGGGAGTAAGCTGAGAATATACTTTTGTTTCTAACTGCTTTTCACAGCTGCTTAAAATAAATATGGAAGTAAAAACTGCAAGCAAAAATGCAGGCGTTTTACCGAAATAATTTTTCTTTTTCATGATCTTTAATTAAAAATTTACATTAACACCAAATGTTGTTGCTCTTGCCTGAGGATATGGATTAGCCTCGGTAAGCTCCGGGTCATATCCCTTATAATTAGTAATCACACCGAGATTTTGAAGATCGACGAATAAGCGGGCAGAGCGGATCATCTTTTTGGGACTAATTGTATAACCTAGTGACACATTTCTAATTCTGAGATAGCTTACATCCTTCTGATAAAAGTCGGTGGTGCCGGTCGGGTTAGAACCCGCATATGAATTGGCGGCAATTCCCGGAAGAGACCCATTTGGGCGGTCGGCAGAATAAACATCAGAAATTCCGATCAACGTATTTTGTGCGTCCGGCACTCCTATCCTATCTGCGCCGTAGAATGCTGAATAATTGTTATTCATATATTGGTTAAACCGGCCATAGACAAACACATTCAGATCGAAGTTTTTAAAGTTAAGGGTGTTACCTAGTCCGAAGATCCATTTTGGGTCGCGGTTACCAAGCTCTACAACATCGGCAGCATCAAGTTTTCCATCATTATTCTGATCCACATAAATCACGTTTCCTAAAGTAGCGTTGGGCATATAGGAAGGTATTTCGTTTGCTGCGTTTACAATGCCGTTGGTTTTCCATCCATAAACTACATCCAAACGGTCGTCTTTTTTCTGATAGCTGTTTAACACATCATAAGGGCTTCTTTCTAACCAGCGATTGGCATACTTAGATAAATTGAACGAAGTTTCCCACTTAACAATGCCGGCGGTATTTTTAGAATTGAGGCTAAACTCTATACCTTGGCTTCGGGTATCGCCACCAAGATTTGTTTGCAACCTCGAAACAGCGTTATTATAAGGAAGCGGAACATATCTTATGTAATCTGTTGCGTCTCTCCTAAATAAATCGATAGCACCGCTAATGCGATTATTAAAGAGCGCCCAATCCAATCCAATATTTGTCGACTTATGGGTTTCCCAGGATAGATCATCGTTTGCAAGTTGTGTTAAAGCAACGCTTGGATAAAGCGTATTGCCGATCAGAAAGCTTCCGCCACCCAAACCATAAAGAGCTAAAGCATTTAGATTGGCATCATTCCCTACCGTTCCAAAGCCGGCTCGCAGCTTAAGGTTTGAAATAACCTTTGAGTTGGCCAGGAATGACTCTTCACTGATTTGCCAGCCGGCTGAAATCCCCGGAAACACACCCCATTTCTTGTTAGGAGCAAAACTGGAGGAACCGTCGCGTCTGATATTAAAAGTCAGAATGTATTTCGAATTATATGAATAATTAATACGGCCGAACTGAGACATTTTAATGCCCTCACCTTTGAAAGAATTTACAAAGCTTCTATCCTTATTGCTGGCGATACTAACATCATTCACATTTAAGGCATCGGTAAAAAAGCCTACAGCCTGAAGACCGAAACTTTCGGAGTCGTTTTTATAATAGCCCGCTCCTCCGACAACCGTAAAAGCATGATCACCGATTGACTTATTATAAGTTAAATACCCTTCTGAAGTGTAATTCCCCGTGCTGTTGGTAGATAATTGTCCCATACCATCAGGCAATTGCGAATTTTGAACTTTTCTGGGCAGGAAAAAATTTCGTTTAGAGCTTTGCTTGTCTATACCACCAGAAAGATTAAACTTCAGGCCATCGATTATTTTCACTTCCAGATTTGGGGCGGCAAAGAACCGGTTAGTTCTTAATTTATCAGTCATGATGAAGAATGCTGCCGGATTTGTAATTAAACGATTTAAACTTCTTGAGTAATTTCCCGAAGCATCGAAAACATCCACCGTTGGCACGAATGCATAAGCTGCCTGTATTTCATTGTATTTTTCCTGTCCGCCGGAATTAGATCCTGAAGCCGCGTTGTTACTGTTTATCTGGCTTAAGGTCAGATTTAACGACAGTTTAAACCGATCACTTAAATCCTGTTGCAGGTTTATCCGTCCGGTGTAACGGTCAAAATCCGAATTTGCGATAACAGCTTTATTACCATAATAATTAAAAGAGGTATAAATCCTGGTTTTATCTGTTCCTCCGGACACGGTAATATTATGTTCGTTAATATTGCCATCGCGAATCAACATTCCAAGCCAATCGGTTCCCTGACCGGCAGCATCGATTTGCGACTGAGTGAATAGCGGAGTAAACACATCGGTTGTTGTTTGATTGCCATATGGCGCAAGCTTTTTGTCGAAAAGAAATTTGTCTCTGGACAAACGCACCTGCTCTTGCATAAATCCTTTCGCATCCAGGAATGGAAAATAATCTTTAGGCGACTGAGCGGTGTAACTGGCGCGGTATTCGGTGTTGATTTTTCCGGCCTTACCTTTTTTAGTGGTAATTAATATCACACCATGGGCCGCGGCAGAACCATAAATGGCCGCGGCACTGGCGTCTTTCAATACATCAATCGATTCAATATCCGCGGGGTTAATCGAACTTAAGGGATCACGGTCGATGCCGCCGCTATAACCAAGATCACCGTCTTTTATACCCGGCTCTGGCGCTTTGTTGTTGAATAAAGGCACTCCATCAATTACATACAAAGGTGTACCACCACCTCTCAGATTCACGGTAAGGCCGCCACCTGGCTGAGCACTTCGCTGGTCTAAATTTAAACCGGCAGCCCTGCCCTGTAATAAATTGTTAACTGAAGCATTGGCAACCTGCGGAAGATCTTCTGTTTGGACAGACACAACCGAACCTGTCACATCTTTTTTTCTTTGCGTACCATAACCTACAACTACTACTTCCTCTAAGTTTTTAGAAGCTGGTTGAAGGACGATATTTAATGATGTCTGATTATTAACCGGTACTTCAAGAGTTTCAAAGCCAATGTAACTGATTACTAAGACTCCATTTTCAGGAGCTTTTATAGAGAAAATTCCGTTTTGATCTGTTGTAGTACCCACAGATGTTCCTTTAACTTTAACGGAAACACCGATCAACGTTTCCCCGTCAGTCCCACTAGTCACCTTTCCACTGATCAGGATATCATTTTTCTCAATATGATTTATTTTGTTGTTACCATAATTAGCAGCCTTAGCTTCTGAAGGCTTAACTAGAGATAAAAGAAAAACAATAGCAAAACTTGCGTAGCTAAGTTGCCTTGTTAATCTCCGACCGGGGGAGAATCGATTTAATAATAGTAGTAATTTATTGTCCATAATTAAGTTTGTTAGAGCTGTTGGTTTATATAAAGATTTGGTTTACGTTACAAATAACTGTGATTCATCATCGTATAATTTGTTCTATCGATCATTTCTTTTGTTCTATCAGCCATACTTCAGATAACATATGGTGATTTATGGAATATCTTATAAGCCTCTAGCGCGTTCTCTCGCTAATTGGCTTAGGTGAATTAAAACAATCCTTTGGGTGCGGGTTAATTCTTAACATTTTGTTGATCCTGAATTATTGTGTTATATTGATTTGTTAAATAAGCAATTGATTTAAACCATTCTCTTTGCCATGATTTCCTTTATTTTCTATTAATTTTATTTTTGAACCGCTTGCCCTAAATAATCCAGAAAATTTATTCGCCTTAATGAGCAACTTTTTAACCTGATGCCCCGAAATTCAATCTCAAACTCAATAGCTGTTACCGCCCGATTTCTTTTCACAAATACGCTGTATCTACTATTTGCCTTTATCCCAGGCATCGGCCTGTCCCAAAGTGCTCAAGTAAAATTCAGGCATATTACTAATGAAGATGGACTTTCGAACAGTACCATAGAGGCTATCTTTCAGGATAACAAAGGCTTTATGTGGTTTGGCACCCGCGACGGACTGAACCGTTTTGACGGATATGAGTTCACTGTCTTTAAACATAACCCTGCAGACACAACTAGTATTAGCGACAATTATATCCGTGATATTTATGAGGATAGCGACCATACTCTGTGGATCGGCACATCGAACGGGCTTAACCGCTTTAATGCGAAAAACAACACCTTCAGTCGTTTTAAAACCAGCAATGGGCTGTCTAACAATCTGATAACGGCCATACATCAAGACAGATCTGGAAAATTATGGATAGGAACGTATGGGGGCGGCCTCAATGTTTTGAATCTACAGTCTGGCAGATTTAACCATTTCAAGCATCAACAGCAGAATAAAAAAACGATAAGTGATGACCGCGTAAATAACATTGTTGAGCAAAAAAATGGAAACCTGTGGATAGCTACCGCCCGCGGCTTAAACGTTTATCAAAAAGCATCACATACATTTCAGCAACCTGCAGCTCTTCAGAATTACACAATCCTGAAGATAACCAAAGAATCGGATGAGGTTTTTTGGTTAGCCACCGAAGAAGCTGGCTTAATTCGTTATAATACCCAAACTGGATATATCAAGCAGTATCGGCATCAGGAAAAAAAACCTTCCAGTTTAGGCAGCGATCAGGTACGAGCCATTGTAGTTGATAAAAAAGAAAATTTATGGGTTGGTGGTGTAAATGGCGGCCTAAACTTGTTTAATACTCAAACCGAAAGTTTTTTACAATATCAGAATAGGCCAGGCGATCCAAGTAGCTTATCACAACGAACGGTTTCTTCTTTATTTGAAGATAAACAGGGAAATTTGTGGATTGGCACACATAGAGGCGGAATTAATCTCCATAGCCCGGGAGCCGACAAATTTAAACTTATCCAACAAGAGCCGACTAAAAATAGTCTAAGTTATAACGATGTTAAGGCCTTCTATGAAGACAGGGATGGCAATTTATGGATAGGAACAGATGGAGGAGGTTTAAATTTTCTCGACAGAAGCAACAACACATTCAGACATCATCGTTACAGCCCTTATGTGTTCAACAGCATCGGCTCTGATGCCGTACTTCACATCATGGAGGATAGCAGAAAGAATCTCTTAATTGGCACCTGGGGGGGTGGACTAAACCTATTTGACCGTAATACAGGCACCTTTACAAGATATTTACACAACAGTCAAAACACGCACTCAATTTCGTCGAATTACGTTCAAAAATCGTTTGAAGATAGTCATGGAAATATTTGGATCTGTACCTATTACGGCGGACTAAACCTGTTTGATCCCCGCACAAAGCAGTTCAAAAAAATTCTTTATGGGTCCGACAAGAAAAGCAGGCTCTTTGGCAACAACATACTCGCCATCAATGAAGATAAAACCGGGAAGATATGGATAGGCACTGATGACGGAGGACTTAATTGTTACGACCCGGCGACAGGAAAATTCTCCCATTATTTCGAAAATGAGGAAAAGAAGCCAGAGATCCGGGTGATATTTTTAGATAGCAAGGGCAGATTATGGCTTGGACAGACCGGCCTCTATCTCTTTGAGCCCACAAAAAACAAATTTTCCCTTGTCAGTACCCAAGCAGGTCTTTCTACCGAATTTATTAAAGGGATTACGGAAGACGAGAATGGAAATTTCTGGATCTCTACCTCTAATGGGCTTACAGAATTTAATCCCCGAACTAAATCTTTCAAAAAATACAATACTGCGGATGGATTACAGGGGCTGGAGTTTGAAGCTAATGCTTACCTTAAAACCAGAAAGGGCGAAATGTTTTTTGGAGGGGTAAATGGCATAAACTCCTTTTTCCCGAAAGATATCAAACCCAATAGGTACATTCCACCGGTCTATATAACCGACTTTCAAATATTTAACAAAAAAATAATGCCTGGAGGAAAACACTCTCCATTGCAATCTGACATAAGTTTAACTAAAGAGATTGATCTCTCATATGATCAATCAACGTTTTCCTTCGGTTTCGCCGCATTAAATTACACCGCCTCCGAGAATAATAATTATGCCTATAAGCTGGAGGGTTTGGACGATGACTGGGTTTATGCCGGAAATAATCACAGAGCAAACTATACAAACTTAGATCCCGGCACGTATACCTTTATTGTAAAGGCCGCCAACAACGATGGTATTTGGAATAACACAGGTACTTCAATTGGAATTACAATCACGCCGCCTTTCTGGGAGACGTGGTGGTTCAGAGTGTTGATACTGGCGTTTATAAGTACAGGTGCCTATGCAGCCTATCAATTTAAGAGAAAATTAGAGTTAAAGGAGCTTGAGGAAGCCAAGAGGGAAGAAATCCATCAAACACAGCTACAATTCTTTACAAATATTTCTCACGAATTCAGGACACCCTTAAGTCTTATTCTGGGTCCGCTTGAAAAATTAACTAAAGAAAATCCAAATTCATCCTTCAATCATTACTATACAACAATGTATAGAAATGCAGCCCGATTAATGAACTTAATCAATGAGCTAATGGACTTCCGAAAAGTTGAGGCAGGTGCGTTAAAATTAAAAGTAATACCCGGAAATCTCAGTTTATTTATCGATGAAATTGCCGAAGAATTTCAGGAATTAGCTTCCGATAAAAACATCACTTTTAAAGTCAAAAAAGACGAAAATCTTCCAGAAATATGGTTTGACAGACATGTACTGGAAAAAATAATAATAAATCTTATTAACAATTCTTTAAAATACACTCAAAATGGCGGGCAAGTAATTCTAGAGATCTTATCCTCTTTAAACGAGTTCAAACCTTCGTTTGAAAATCACCTCATTATAAAAAATCCGCATAGTGCTAAAAATGATATTTACATCAGAGTAGCTGATAATGGGACGGGCATTTCGAAAGAATCTATTCATCACTTATTTGAACGCTATTACAGAATAACCGAGTCTCATTTAGGCTCGGGAGTTGGTTTGGCTTTTGTTAAAAGCCTGACCATGCTGCATAAAGGAAATATCCATGTATCCAGCGAAAAACATAAAGGGACTGAAATCATTATCTCAATTCCTACCTCAAAGGATGACTATGATGAAAAAGAAAGGTGGATTAAAAGCAATGAAGAAGGAGGAACACGACTGGAAAGCATTAATTACAATGCTGATTTGCTTGTTTCAGCCGCGACGGAAACCCTTAGTCCCGACACATCGCAAGTACTTTTTAAGCATATATTAATAGTTGATGACAATGAAGAATTACGAACATTTTTAAAAGAGTGCCTGAGTTCTTCGTATAAAATTTCAGAGGCTGAAGACGGTTATGCCGGTATTGAAAAAGCCAAAGAAATATCACCGGATCTGATAATCAGTGATGTGATGATGCCTGGAATGGATGGTATTCAGTTTTGTAAAATACTTAAGGAGGATATTGAAACCAGTCATTTACCATTTTTAATGTTAACGGCAAAAAATAGTGTCGAGGCCGAAATCGAGGGAGTTGAGTCTGGAGCAGATTATTATTTCTCCAAACCGATAAGTATTAATCTGCTTCTTTTAACTATTAAAAACATATTCTCACAAAAACAACGTCTTAAAGATCATTATTCGAAAGATCAGTATGCTGAGATACGGGATCTCGTCCATTCTAAAAAAGATAAAGATTTTATTGATAAACTTTTGAAAATCATCGAGTCGCAGTTAATCAATTCCGAACTTGACATAGAATTTCTCTGCCTGGAAATGGGAATGAGCCGAACCAAACTTTATCAAAAGATCAAATCCATTTCAGGACAGTCGATAGGGGAATTTATTCGAACAATACGTCTTAGAAAAGCTGTTGAAATCATGACCCAGGAAGATGTTCTCTTAACCGAAGTAATGTATCGCGTGGGCATTCAAACTCAATCCTACTTCACCAAAGCATTCAAAAAAGAATTTGGAAAAACCCCGTCGCAATTTTTGGGCGAAATTAAAAGGTAGAAAAATAAAAAGCGCTGGATGTAACCAATTATTGAATTCCCATATCGAAACGCATGCAAAATCCTAATAAGTGCCCGGAAGTACATTCAATTATATTCGATCGTACAGGTCAGTCAACCCTCTTCTATTTTTCCCGAACCAGGGAAATATCATCCACCTGACAAGAAGCATTGGCACTACCATCAGCATTAAAGCCAATTTCAACCTTCCCGTTTTTCACAGGTACACGTTTCAATTGGATAGTTGTCCACTCTGGGTTAGAGCCTTTTATCGTACTTGCCACTCGTTTCCCAGCACTCTCTACATACATTTCGAGCTGCGAGAAACCTTCGCTATTCCTAAGATATGCTGTGAGAGTGTAGAATCCATCAGGCAGTTCGACGTAGGGAGAAGATCTGACTATTTGCGAAACATGGCGCTGAAAATCAATTTTATCACTAATATTAAGGCTCTTTTCTCCTATCACGCTATTTCTGTCTTCCTCACTGTTTAAAAAATTCAACACAGGCGAAGTAGCCGTGTCGAGCGAAATCTTGCTACCCTTAATCACTTTGGTCTCCCAGCCCATTAAAAAGGTTTGTACAGGCTTAACAGGGCTTGGTATTTTCTTCCGATCGGCCTCAAAACTAAAGTTCTTCACATAATTATTATCAGCGGCTACTTCCCATTCGCCTGTTTTAGCATCCAGGTTCCATGAGCCAAGAGAATTGAAGTAAGGCTTCACTCCATTAAACGACAATGGAACCCACTGGTTATATCCCAAGCCGTTACCGGCAAAATCCGCCCATCTGTCGCCGCAATAAATGACGGTTTCCTGCTTAGAGCCTCTAACTGTAACAAAAAAGCCAGTTTGAGTAACATGGGCATAATCCTGTTCGCTGCCATCCATTACCAACATATTATTCTTGGGCTTGTACGGGCCATTTATTTCGTCTGCCACCAGATAATATGCCAAGGAAGCATCCCAACCGTAAATATTGGAAGCCGCCATGTAGTATTTACCCTTGTATTTAAACATACAGTTGCCTTCACGACTCGCTCCTTCAAAAATCTTAATGCAGTTCAGCAGATCTACTTTTCCATTTTTTATACCTATTTCGGAAATATAGATTTTATTCCTTCCCCGCCCGAAAGAATAAACAAGGTAGGATTTTCCGGTATCCTCATCGGTAAAAACAGTTTGATCTCCGGTGTTGGGTGTCCCTATTATATCAAGCATGCTTATCTTCTGGTGCCACTTAAATGGGCCGGCAGGATAATCAGAAACAGCTATCAGCACTCCATTACCGTGCTGAACGAACATTGCGTACTGGTTTATTTCCTTTACATAAGCTACTCCCAGGCGCCCAAGCCAGTAAGCTCTGCCTTTCTCATTAACAACAGCCTTTGTCAGGGCGTCGGATTCAAAAGTCCAATTAACCAAATCAGTTGACGTATAACAAGTCACCGATTCAAAACCTGTTCCTGGGTATGTTTTGTTCGGCAAATCTCTATACTCTTCAGCCCCTTTATAGTGGACTCCATACCAATAATATTTCTCCTGGCGGGTTTTCGGGTCCTTAAATGTAAATATTCCTCCACCCTGGCTGTAAATGGGCTGGCCATCTTTCGTGTTCCAGAATACGTCATTTTTGATATTCAGCTTCTGGGCAACGCTGCGCTCTGTACTGAATATGGATACAACAAAAAATACTACGAATAACAGCTGCCAAAGAATTCGCTTTCGAAAACATAAATGCTTGTGCATATACATGAAATAATGAGCAACTATAGGGAACTTCAGCTACATTATCTTGAAGTTGCCTGTAATAATATCGTTGTAATTGCTAAAGAGTTGATAAAAACTCTTTCAGCACTTCAGTAGTTCGCTCTAGTTTATCGTGATGCAGATTATGTGCTGCTCCGTCAATATGCACGAGCTTGCCTTTTTGCATGGCAGCAGCCGCAGCCTCATTGCTTTTTCGCACCTCAGGAGAGGCATCCGCCTTTAGGATGATTGCAGGTACCTGAATCTTAGCTAATGAATTTCCGATATTCATAGTGCCCGTCATTACCTGGGAAGCTTCGCTTGAATACGGTCCGTGGTATTGTTTCTTCGACAATGCCCAGTATTCAATGTCGGCCTTAGACCACAAAGGATTTTGACGAGTTCCTGAAGCTACCAGATCTTCGAAGCTATAATTGTTTTGAGCAACCAGGGTCTCAGGACTTCCGAACATACTTACCGAGAGGCGGTCATTAGGTGTTCTGGTCGGGGCAGGTGTTTGTGCCTGAGGATTACGGTTAGGCACTCCTCGTGCTGCATTTGCGGGTCCCCCGATCCGCATTCCAAGTAAAGGGTCCAGCATGATAATGGCGCGACCAACTTCAGGATACTCGGCACCTACCCGCATCACCGTAGCCGCTCCCATAGAATGACCCATAAGGATTGGGTTTTTCATTTTCATGACCTTTACGAACTCGACCACGTCTTTTACTAATGTCTCACCGTTATCACCAGCGGTGAAGGGGTCTGACAAGCCATGTCCACGGGCATCAAGCATATATATGTCATACTTATCCTGAAGTTTTAAGGCTAGCGTAGTCCAGCAAAGTCCATTATCCGTAACTCCATGTACCATTACCATTGCAGGTTTGTCCGATTGAGTAGTGGCGTGGTAGTAATGGATGCGGATTCCGTTTGCATATGAATAACCATCCGACCACCCATTTGGGATCTTAACCTGTTGGGCAAATGCGAGAGCAGGAAACAAGAGCAGAAGCCCCAGATTTTTTGTTAAGTTCATCATTTTTGTCATTTCTATTATTTAATTTTCTTAAACCTAGTTTTCCTTCAATTAATGAATAGGATCAGTAACATCCTTGCCTCTTTAAAATCCCCCCACAAATTTCTCTTAAAATAACAGGCATCGGTATTTAGATAGATATAGACCCGTTCCCTGGTTGATTTAGCAGAACTCCGCAATCTTGTCAGAGCTTTTGAAATCTCAATTACTGAAACCATCAAAACCATATATAGACCTGAAGTTCTGAAGTCTTATATACAAAAGAGAAAGAAATTAGCGATTTAAGCTTATGCTATTGGTCATTTTTTTTGTTCTATTGATCAAAAAACAGAACCAACGAACACTATGCATTAAGGAACGACTAATTCTCTACATAATCGAACTCTCCGCCTTGTCGGAAAAACAGGCTTTATTGTTAAGGTGCTGCTTATATTTAATTAGCGCGCCAAATATCTGGCGTTTATTGTTTTTCCTGCCCAATCATCCGTTCTAAATGGAGAAACCGGGAAACCGTCTTTATTATAGAGATTACCCTCCGCAAAATCCGCCCAGTTGTATCTTACGGCCACAGGCTTTGAGACCTCATCACTGTAAACAATAACCTCATTGCCTTCAATTATGGCTTTGGCTGCCTTGAACTTCTTATCTTCTCCTGCTATATCAAAACCAGATAAATTTCCGGAGCCATCCTTTGTAAACAAGCCGCCGCCGATATCAGAAAAGGAGATCCGGATTCTATTTCCTTCTATCTTCATCGATTTCAATGCGGGACCAACAGCCACCATGTTTTTGCCGTATGTATTACGCAAAGCTGTAGCAGCTATTCGTCGTCCAACATCTTGTTTATTGCGAGGATGGATATCCGTCGCTTCACCTATATCGGTCGTTACCGCCATGCCTGTGTTAGGTAAGGCGAGAGCCATAGCTTGAGCTTCTCTTAACTCGGCCCAATCACTACCCTGTTCACTATTTCCATTACCTGCATTGAAGCTGGCAAGCTGGACAAAGTAAAATGGAAAGTTTGTATTTCCCCATTTATTTCTCCAGTCATTAATCATCAAGGGAAAGGATTTCCGGTACTCGTAAGCCCGCGACGCATTGTTTTCTCCCTGATACCATATCACACCTTTCATAGCAAAAGGGATTAGAGGATTAATCATGGCATTATATAAGATAGTTGGGAAGCTATTAGGGCTAATGCTAGCAGCTGCATCTTTCAAACTCTCAATACCAAATGACCATTCTCCTGACAGTGGAATGGTTTTATCGCCGACCCGCAGAGCTACATCGGCAGCGTCTCCATAAATGCCTCCGCCTCCACCGAAATCCTCTACACGAACAGCTAATACATTTTTACCTGCTTTAAGTAAGCCTTCTTTAACCTCATAAGTCCGTTTAATGTTATAAGCGGATGTCTCCCCTATTTTAGCGCCGTTTAGAAAAGTTTGATCATTATCGTCAATCATTCCCAAAGAAAGTGAAGCCGGTTTCCCTGCATCTTCCGAAGATATCTCAATAATTCGGCGCAGCCATACGGTTCCATCAACATCTTTTAATGCTTCCTGCTCCCATAGCTGAGGCACCTTCATTTTTGGCCAGGAAGTATCGTCAAATGAAGCTGTCGGCCAGCTTGCAAGAACCTCTTTAGAAGGCAGATTTCCTTGGAGACGCTTTACTAAATCTCGGTATTCTTCCTCTTTAGCCTTCGTAAGGGCATCAAGATCAATCGCAGGTAGGCGCGAAATCATTTGTTTAAAATCCCTGCTATTTTCGAAGGCACTTTTGCTAATCCAGGTTTCGATATCAGTACCACCCCAGCTAGTGTTGATTAATCCTATCGGAACATTCAGTTCTTTATACAAGTCTCTGGCGAAAAAATACCCAACAGCAGTAAAATCACCAACATTTTGAGGTGATGCTGACTTCCAGAGACCTTCAAACTTCAAATCTTCCAGAGGTTGGTCGGCCATATCGATCTTAACTTTAAAATGTCGTATTTGAGGATAGTTCGCTGCTTCGATTTCATCTTTTGCATTTTTGGAATTCGATACGGTCCATTCCATGTTTGACTGCCCCGCACAAACCCAAACATCACCCACCAGTACATCATTAAAGCGCAGTGAATTTTTCCCCTTGAAACTTAGGATATAGGGACCTCCTGCTTTTTCTGCGTCAAAGTTTACTTTCCATTTACCATCCTTTCCTGCCTTAACTCTTCGTATTTGATTGTGGAATTGGACAATTACGTCTTCACCTGCATCCGCCCACCCCCAAACCGGTATGGCAGTATTGCGCTGGAGCACCATACCACTGCCGAAAATCCGGGCAGGCCGGACATTTGCCTGAACAAGGGAGGAAAGAAGGCCTAAGGAAAGGATAAATAAAATTTTAGTTTTCATTGCTTAATAGGTTTAAATAATTCGAAGCTTGGTTCAAACAAAAAAGTTGATTTTTCAACTCTTTTCGTCCGGTTACTCTCAACGACACAAATTTCCAAACACAGCACTTTTAACTTTCCAAGATAGTTATTTATACTTTAGAATTAAACAGACCCATTATTCAAATACCATGATTTTAAACCCGACCCCGGCAGAAATCACTGATTATTTCAAACGGTTAGTCCATAATCACAAAGAGAATATAAAGCGGCGACGATACCTTAACTTGGATACCTGGCACGTAGTATTCTGCAAAGGAGAAGCCGTTGAAGAGGTAATAAGTTAGCATCACTTAGATCAATGATGGCTATGCCTAAGGCAATTGCTATCCCCCGCTGGTGAGAAGCAGTGGTAAAGCATTCTTCCATTGCCTTAAACGATTTTGGGGATGTCCAAGCTCCTACCTGGCAGGGGACCTGATCGAGACAGGTTCGGACTAAGTCCACTACTTAGTGGACTTGGTCCGAACGTGGTACCTATTTGGTAGCGCTCATTCCCCTAGGAGACACTGCTTTTTTGGGTACCTTATCTTATTCAAATCTTGCTCACATTGAACGCTGTTTAATATATTGCAAACTTAAATTACATTTTAAACTGCATGAAATCAGAACCTCAAAAAATCAATCTTAGGTGGTCAGATCTTGATCCGAATTTTCACTTAAAACACAGTAGTTATTATGATTTAGCATCACAATACCGCCTGGAAATATTAAACAACTACGGAATCACACTTGACGTTATGGAACAAGGTAGATTTGCTCCTATCTTAATGCGGGAGGAGTGTATTTTCTTTAGAGAAATCAGGTATACGGACATTGTATACATTAATTTCATCATTAATGAGGTGAATGAAGATGGTTCAAAATGGCAGATTATTCATGAGTTTAAGGATGATAAAGGGAAGACTAAAGCAAAGTTAACAGTTGACATTGCCTGGTTTGATATAGAAAGAAGAAAATTTGCCAAGCCTTTACCGGATATTGTCACAAAAGCTTATTTAGCAATGACTGAAGAGTAAAAATCTTTGAAAGAGTAGTTTGACAGTTGGCCAGTTAGTGTAGATTTATACAGCCTGAATGGATACGAAATGACCTTTAATTAATCTTCTACTTAGCCTTCCCAACTTTGATCCTGATCCCTTTTTCAGGCCTCACGAACGAAATTAACATCAACAAAAACCAGCTCTACTTCAATTTGTGCGGTACCATTTCCCGACCATTTCGGAACGCGAAACTTAACGGCACATCCCCCTAAAATATTTTTTCTAAAGTCTTTGAAGCGCGTGCAAATAAATAAAAGGGATGATAACACACCATCCCTTTTACGCCACTTGAATGCAGTGGTCATTGTTAAGCTAGGACGCTTTGCGTTTCATTCCGTAAAGCGGCTATCAAATGACATGAGTTTTACTGCTCACAGGACGAAAATATTGACTACGCTTTTTCATCGTCATCACTTTCCAGATGTGGCGGAATCAATTTATACATCACCGGTGTCACGATCCGCGAAAGTATGGTAGAACTGATCAGCCCACCGATCAATACAATAGCCAATGGCGCTATTAGCGGATTGGGGTTCAGCGCGATAGGAAGTAAACCGCAGATCGCGGTTATTGAAGTAAGCACAACCGGCAGAAAGCGCGTCTCACCGGCCATATTGATCGCCTCATCAATGCTATGTCCTTCCATGCGCAACTGGTTGGTGAAATCAACAAGCAACAACGAATTTTTAACCTGTATACCTGATAAGCCGATGAAACCGATAATGGAAACCAGCGACATGGGGTTGCCGGTGAAAAGCAGAAATACCACCCCGCCAAGTATTCCTAAGGGTATGATGGATAACACGATAACGATCCCTTTGAATGTTTTGAATTGCAACAGCAGAACACCCACAAAAAGAAAACCGCTCAGTAAGATCACAGACAAGAAATTGCCGCCCAGAGCATCCCCTTCCGATTCTGCCTCCCCGGATAGCTTGTAATAATACCCCGGAGGCATCTTCAATTGATTTAGCTGGGGAACGATATCCTTCAGGATGTCATTCGCCAGTACGTTTTCTTTGGTTAGGGAGGTTACCTTCGCAAAGCGTGATTTATTGAAATGATTGATCGCTGTCGGTGACTTTTCAAACGAAATGGTAGCGATCTGATCAATTAGCACCGGCGTACCCTGTACATTGTTTACATAGAGGTTTTTTAAAGCATCCAGGTTGGAAAACTTCTCTCTGGGCAGGGTGATGACAACGTTCCTGGAATCACCCCTATCGTCAATGTAATCACCTACGTTTAGCCCAGCTACCGCCATCCGGATCACCTTGTCTACATCGCTGGTAAGCACACCTAAAGTACGGGCCTTCTCTTTATCAATTTTGATTTTAACATCCGATTTGTACGCATTCAGCTCATTGTTGATGTAAAAAGTTCCGGGATGCTTTTTCAAGATCTCTTCCACTTTGAAGGAGAGTTCCCGTAACTTTTCCTGATCTTCCCCAAAAACCCTCACCACGATATTCGCTTCGATCGGTGTCCCCTGCTCGAAGTCTTTAACTTCTATCCTTGCATAGGGAAAATCTTTGAATTTCTTTCTGAGCTGTTTGATCAGGTTTGTTTTGGATTCAGGGCTGGCCTCTTCGTCCAACTGTACAAAGACCTGCGCAAAATCGGGCTTCACATCCTGCTGATGGACATTGTAATAAACCTGCGGATTGCCCTTACCCACATTAGCCGTATAATAGACAATCTCTTTATGCTTCTTTAATTCACTTTCCACCAGCCTGGTTGCCCGGTCACTCTCGGGAATGTTTGCTTGCAGGGGCATTTTTATATTGATGAGAAACATCGGCTTTTCTGACGTTGGGAAAAGCTTAAACCCCGTTTGCGTAAATAAGAAGAACGCAAGTGCACTTAAAGCTAGCGATATACCTATAGTGGTTTTTGGCCACTTCAAAGCCAATGGCATTACCCGACTGTAAGAAGAGGTCAAAAACCCTTGCAGGTATTTTAGAAAAACGTTCCCCTCCCCGTGTGTATGGCTCTTCAATACCCGGCTACCGAGGAAAGGTACAAGCGTCAGGGCGACAATCATAGAAGCAAGGACACTGGTCATTACGGCAACTGGAAGACTGCGGATAAACTCACCGGCCAGATCAGGCAGGAACGCAAGCGGCAGGAACGCGATGACCAGGGTAGCCGTACATCCTACAACCGCAATCCCAATCTGCTTTGTTCCTTTCAATATGGCATCTTTACGGGAATGGCCTTCCCTCAGCCATCTTTCTATATTTTCCACCACGACGATACTGTCATCGACCAGTAGTCCCAATGCAACTACCAGGCCGACAATGCTCAACTGGTTTAAAGAATAACCCAATAAATTCATGGCAATGAGCCCAAGTGCAAGAGAAAGCGGAATCGAGATCATCACAATGAGCGATGCCCGGAAACCTAGTGGCAGCAGGGTGATGATTACTAAAACTATTGCCAGCCCAAAGTCAAACCCCAGGTGCCCGAGACGTTTGGAAACCATATTAGCCTGATCAAAATTCTTGACCATGCGGATGTTATCAGGAAGCCCTGCGGAGAATTCTTGCAACACCGGGAGGAACTCCTCCTGTACCTTGGCGATGTTAACGTTATCTTTCATTGCTGCCGTAACGAGTACACAACGATGACCGTTCAGACGGGTGACATGGTCTACCGTGCCGTCCCTGTAGCTAACATGGGCCACATCCTTCAGGTAAACAATCTTTCCTCTGGCATTATAGATAACGGTATTGGCCACGTCATCCACATTCTTGAACTTGCCGCTAGTCTTCACATTGAATACCTTGCTATCCAGGTTGATGCTTCCTCCGGGAATATCCGCAGCCTCACTTTGCAGACTACCTACTACCACATTGAGCGGTATCTTCCATTGGGCCAGTTTGTCCAGCTGCATATCAATCCTGATCTCCTGTTCCGGCATACCGAAATATTTTACATCTTTCAGGTTAGTGATCTTTTCCAGTTGTGTTTTAAGTATATCCGCCTTATCCCGGAGCAACTTGCCGGAGGCATTGTCTGAAACCAGGGCCACCTGCAGTATCTTGACATCAGAGGAGGATATCTTCTCGGTCTTGATCATATAAATATCCTTGGGAAGTTCAGTTCCTTTTAATGCATTTATCGCAGTGGAAATCTCCTGATACTTGTTGTCCACATCGACCCCAAATTTAAACTTGGGCTGGATGGCTGCCACGCCGTCCTCTATTGTGGTAAGGATTTTATCGATATTTTCCAGTCCGTAAATTTTGTTTTCAATGGGTTTTACCACCTGCTCTTCCATGTCTTTGGGACTGGTGCCCGGATAAATTACAGTAATAAGATACTGCGGCGGATGCGTAGTGGGGTCTTCCGAGCGAGGCATGGTAAACAGCGTCAGCAGGCCAACAACTGCCACCAGCAAAAATATAATCAGCGTGAACTGATAATTCTTAACGGAGAAATTTGTG
>CAMLLO010000058.1 GCA_946480915.1 uncultured Sphingobacteriaceae bacterium
CTTAAAAAGAAAAGACATGAAAAGAATTTTATTAGTACTAGCGGTTGTAGCCATCGGAATGGTATCCTGCAAAAAAGAAGAAGAAGTAAAGCCAGCTAAAGTGGAGAATGCTACCATGGGAGCTGGAGCAGACCGGGTAATGATTGGAATGGATTAATTGAATCAGAAATAAACCTTAAAAAGAAAAGACATGAAAAGAATTTTATTAGTACTAGCGGTTGTAGCCATCGGAATGGTATCCTGCAAAAAAGAAGAAGAAGTAAAGCCAGCTAAAGTGGAGAATGCTACCATGGGAGCCGGAGCAGACCGGGTAATGATTGGAATGGATTAATCGATAATATACAGCCATATGAAACGAACATTAATATTGCTATTGATATTTACGATTACGACAGTCGGCATGGTAATAGCCGGTTTTACAAAAAAGCGAAAAACAAATGATAAGATTGAGAATATAAATATCACTCAATCAAGCGAAGGTAAAAATGATGTAGCCTCCTGGGATTAATTATTTCTAATCTTGCAATCAAAGTTTTCTCAACAGGGTTATATTTGTGGAAACTTGATGACATGCAAGAAATAAAGAAATATGTAGAAGAAAATAAGCAGCGGTTCTTGAATGAGCTTTTTGAACTGCTGCGTTTTCCTTCTGTAAGTGCCGACCCGAAGTATAAAGATGATGTATTAAAAACAGCAGATTTTGTAGCGGGGAAACTGACGGCTGCCGGCGCTGATCGCGTGGAGGTTTGTCCGACCGCAGGATATCCTATTGTGTATGGTGAAAAGATAACCGATTCTTCTAAGCCGACAGTTCTTGTGTATGGGCATTATGATGTACAGCCACCTGATCCGCTGGAATTATGGGAAACGCCTCCTTTTGAACCTGAAATTAGAGACGGAAAAATATTTGCCAGAGGTGCGTGCGACGATAAAGGTCAGTTTTATATGCATGTAAAGGCATTTGAACTGATGATGAAGTTTGATACACTCCCTTGCAATATTAAGTTTATGATAGAAGGAGAGGAGGAAGTTGGTTCGGATAATTTAGGTGAGTTTGTAAAAGCAAATAAAGAAAGACTTAAAGCGGATGTAGTTCTTATATCCGATACAGCAATGATAAGCCTGGAGAATCCATCGTTGGAAACAGGCTTGAGAGGCTTGTCTTATCTGGAGGTTGAAGTTACTGGGCCCAATCGTGATCTACACTCCGGTGTATATGGCGGAGCAGTTGCAAACCCGGCAACCATTCTTTGTCAGATGATTGCGTCCCTGCATGATTCTAATAATCATATAACCATTCCCGGGTTTTATGATGACGTGGAAAATTTAAGTGATGAGGAACGCAATATGTTAAATGCCGCTCCTTACAATGAAGCGGAATACAAAGCAGATTTGGGAGTTGATGAACTTTGGGGCGAACACGGATATACCACAATTGAACATACCGGCATTCGTCCAACCTTAGAAGTTAATGGCATTTGGGGTGGATATATCGGCGAAGGAGCTAAAACCGTTCTTCCATCAAAAGCAAGTGCGAAAATTTCCATGCGTTTGGTGCCAAATCAACAATCAGATAAAATCACTAAGCTCTTTACAGATCATTTTAAAAAAATAGCGCCTAAGAATGTCAAGGTAAAAGTTACTCCTCATCATGGCGGGGAGCCAGTTGTAACACCGACGGACAGTATTGCTTTTAAAGCTGCTGAAAAAGCTATTGAAGAATCTTTCGGTAAAAAGCCAATCCCCACGAGGGGAGGAGGAAGTATTCCAATCGTGTCTTTATTTGAAAAGGAACTCGGAATTAAAACTGTTTTAATGGGTTTTGGATTGGATAGCGATAACCTTCATTCGCCAAATGAAAAATTCGACACAGCTAATTACTTTAAAGGAATTGAGACAATTCCACTGTTTCATAAGTACTTTGCAGAGTTAAGTAATAAGTAGTGTTTGCTACAAAAGACCCAAAGGCATCAAGAATTAATGGGTCTTTGGCTTTTTTGTGATTATTTTTAGTGAGCCTTGCCAGTCAAAAGAAAACGAAAACCAGCAAAAAAGAAGAAGAGCAAAGGATTGTCTCTGCAAATGAAAGCTATTCTTGCAGGTATTTTGCTTATTCTTTTTTCGCCATTTTATTACGGATATATATTAAAGATTGCATCTTCCACATGGGTTTGGCTGAAATATATCGGGGATGATCCAAGTTATCCGTCGTATGAAAGCTATAATATTCGAATCCCACGAAATTATTCCATTCATGGAATTGATGTTTCTTACTACCAGGGCAAAATCGACTGGCAGAAAGTTAAGGCCATGAATGACGATGGTGTGAAGGTCAGCTTTGCATTCATAAAAGCCACAGAAGGTATTATGTTAGTTGACCGGTATTTTCAGCGAAACTGGCGCGAGGCACCTAAGGCGGGAATAATTTGTGGTGCCTATCATTTTTTCAGGCCAAGAAAGTCGGGACTGTGGCAAGCAAAATTTTTTCTCCAGACCGTTGATGTTGAAAAAGGGGATTTACCTCCGGTTGTTGACGTGGAAGAATTAAATGGAGTATCTGCAGCTAAAATGAGGAAAGAACTTAAAGAATACGTTGACCACGTAGAAAAGAAAACCGGTATAAAACCCATTATCTACACCGGATTAAGCTTCTATAAAGATTATCTGGAAGGATATTTTGACGGCCATCCTTTATGGATAGCTCATTATTATAAGCCGAAACTCAATATAACTGAAAAAACGAAATGGCATTTTTGGCAGCATTCTGATAAGGCCAAGGTGAACGGAATTGGATATATCGTAGATTTTAACGTTTTTAATGGAGATAGTACCGCATTCAAATCCTTAATAGTTAAATAGATGTGCAAACTGGCTGATGCGGATGTGCAAATTCCAGGCGCAAAATCGGCATATTTTTAATTTACATTATGGGCACATCTATACGATAAATCTCTCACATCGGTTTAAAAAGTCCTCATCTGCGTCTGCGCCGATTCCGGGCGTATCGTCGATATCTAAGAAGTATTTATTGTATTTTACACCGCCGATGCAAGGATCTTCAATGTGACCAATCATACAGGTATCTAAATCATAAAATTTAATTTCGGGGCAAGCATATGAAAAATGTAATTTGGCACTCAGGGCAATTCTACTTTCCAGCATGCCGCCGATCATACAGGAAACTCCAGCTTCACGAGCGGTTTCATAAATTTTTAGAGACTCGGTAATCCCGCCTGCTTTTGAAAACTTGATATTGATATAGTCGCAAGCATTATTGTTGATTAATTTGCGGGCATCGTGATGACTGAAACAACTTTCGTCAGCCATAAGTTTAACAGGCGAAATTTCTTTCAATGCAGGTAATAAATCATCATACCAGGCACTCATAGGCTGTTCACAGAATTGAATGTTTAGATCTGCCATGCTTGTTAGTGCTTTAATCGCATTTTCGAAATCCCATCCCTGGTTGGCATCAATTCTTAATATGATTTCAGATCCAACCGCGTCGCGAATTTTGGAAATGCGTTGAATATCATCTTCTGTATTTTTTCCAAGTTTTACTTTCAGGATTCTGGCTCCGGAGTTTTTAAAGACGATAGCCTGGCTAACCATATCTTCAGTTGTTCCAATGCCAATTGTAATATCAGTTTCTATTTCCCTTTTCACTCCTTTTAAGTATTTATATAAGGGCTGATTTTCAGATTTAGAGGCGATATCGTACAAGGCCATATCAAACGCACTTTTTATAGTGAAGTTATGAGCAGTGTATTTGTGCAATTCATTTAACCGTTCTTCAATGTGCAGCGGGTTTTTACCTTTCCATAATCGGGCAAAATCTTTTGCCATTGCCAGGCAAGTTTCCTGGGTTTCGTCAACAATCATTGGAAAAGCGGAACATTCTCCAACCCCATGAATTCCCGTATCTGTGTGAATTCGGATAAAAACATTTTGTGCAAAGTCCATAGTTCCCGTTGCAATTGAAAATGGACGCATTTTAATGCTGAAGCGGTAAATGTCAGTATGTGTGATTTTCATTATGTTTTCTATTCGTAGCGATAATTCATGTAAGGATAATTCATGAATTATCCTTACATGTTTTTGTCTCAACAATTCAGCAATATAAGAGTTAGAAATAATAATCAGACCATTAACTTCGCAGCCGATATGTCAAATAGACTGAGCAAAGAAACTTCACCTTATTTATTGCAACACGCAAATAATCCGGTCGATTGGTATCCCTGGGGAACTGAAGCTTTGAGTAAAGCAAAAGAAGAGAATAAATTAATTCTGGTAAGTGTTGGGTATTCCGCCTGTCACTGGTGTCATGTAATGGAGCATGAGAGCTTTGAAGATGATGGTGTTGCCGAAATTATGAACCAGCATTTTGTATGCATCAAAGTGGATCGGGAGGAACGTCCCGATGTTGACCAGGTGTATATGACGGCCGTTCAGTTAATGACCGGTCAGGGTGGCTGGCCGTTAAATTGTATTTGTTTACCCGATCAGCGGCCCGTATATGGCGGCACTTATTTCGGGAAGGATAACTGGAAAAATTTACTTTTAAACTTAGCTAATTTTTGGCGGGAGAAACCGGAAGAAGCAATAGAGTATGCAGATAAACTAACTAAAGGCATTCAGCAGTCTGAAAAGTTGAATCTTTCTGAGGAAAAATTTGAGTATTCACCAAAGGATGTAGAAAATATTTTCACCCCGCTAAAGCAAACCTTTGATATGGCTGAAGGCGGTTATAACCGCGCTCCCAAATTTCCGCTTCCCAATAACTGGCAGTTTGTTTTACGATATGCTTACCATATGAAGGATGATGCCGCACATATTGCCACACGATTGACACTCGAAAAGATGGCTTTTGGGGGCATCTATGATCATATTGGTGGTGGCTTCGCACGATACTCGGTAGATGCTTTCTGGCATGTTCCGCATTTTGAAAAAATGCTGTATGATAATGCCCAGCTGGTGAGTTTATATTCTGAAGCGTATCAATACGTCCCGACGGAACTCTATAAAAATGTAGTTTATGAAACACTTGATTGGGTAAAGCGGGAAATGACATCTCCTGAAGGTGGTTTTTATTCGGCTTTAGATGCAGATAGTGAAGGGGTGGAGGGAAAGTTTTACACCTTTACAAAGGCAGAAGTTAAGGAAGTTTTGGGGAGTGATTGCGAGCTGTTTTGTAGCTATTATAATATTATTGAACGCGGCAACTGGGAAGAGGAGCAGACGAATGTGCTGATGCGAACTAAAGATGATGAAGCTTTTTCGAAGGAAGCAGGAATTCCGATAGATGAAATTCGCAAAGTATTACAATCTCAGAAAGAAGAGCTATTCGCTTATCGCGATAAGCGTGTTCGCCCGGGGCTGGATAATAAGATTCTCGCATCGTGGAATGGAATGATGCTGAAGGGATATTCGGATGCATACAGGGTCTTTAATGAAAAAGAGTTTTTAACGGCTGCGATAAGCAATGCTGATTTTATTCTTAATAATCTGGTCGACGAAGGTGGAAGGCTTACACGGGTATATAAAGTAAAGGTAGAAAATGAATTTCCCGGTGTAGCTTTTCTGGATGATTATGCGCTTGTCATCGATGGCTTGATCAGTCTGTACGAAGCTACATTTAATGAAAAGTGGTTGTTGGCCGCCCGCGATTTATGCGAGTACGCCCTACAAAATTTTTATGATCCCGGAACAGGGATGCTGTCTTATACATCGAAGCACGATGAAGAATTGATTGCCAGGAAATTCGAGTTGTTAGACAATGTTATCCCAGCCTCAAATTCTGTAATGGCGAATGTTTTATTGAAGCTAGGCCATTTTTTTGATGATGAGATGTATTTGGTTCAGTCGACGCAGATGCTGCAAAATATATTTCCTGAAATTAAAACCTATCCATCCGGATATTCCAATTGGGCAATATTATTGATGAACGAGATTTTCGGACTAAATGAAATCGCAATTACAGGTGCCGAAGCAGAACAAAAACGGGCGGAATTTGAAAATAATTTTATTCCTAATAAAATTCTCTTGGGCGGAAGTTCAGGAACATTACCTTTGCTGCAGGATAAATGGGTAGGGGCGACTAAAATTTTTGTTTGCAAAAACAGAACTTGTCAGTTACCCGTTACAGAAGTTAAAGAAGCTTTAGAACAGGTTTAATATGACTGTGCTATCTGCGTGGATTCTTAACCTCAGACAGGATGATATTCAATTAGGAGTATTCCTTTCGGAATGCTTTATTTATAAATCGTAGGGATAAAATACCTTACAAAATTCAGTGTAATGAACATTCAACCAAACAGCGTAGTGGCGCTTACGTACGATTTGTACACCACAGAAAATGGGGAAGAAGTATTTGTAGAAAAAGCTACTGAAGAACAGCCTTTGGTGTTTCTATACGGAGTTGGAATGATGCTTCCGAAGTTTGAAGAAAACTTAAGCGGTATGACTCAAGGCGCAAGCTATGATTTTCATTTGGCTGCAGTTGATGCTTATGGCGAGAAAGATGCCAGTGCGGTAGCGGAACTTGCTGCTGAGATGTTTGAAGGTATGGATAAACCAGAGATAGGTTCGGTATTGCCTTTGCAGGATAATCAGGGTAATCAATTTAGAGCGAAAGTTGTAGGCGTATCTGAAGAGAACGTTACCGTCGACTTAAATCACCCTATGGCCGGTCAGGATTTACATTTCAAAGGTGTAATTCTTAGCGTGCGTGAGGCTACTCAGGATGAGCTGGCTCATGGGCATGCGCATGGTGTTGACGGTCACTCAGGACATTAATATTGATTTTTAAAGCAGACAGCGTTTTGA
This sequence comes from uncultured Sphingobacteriaceae bacterium, assembly GCA_946480915.1. Next base: position 6,826 of record CAMLLO010000058.1, read on the forward strand.
ACACTGTCTGCTTTTTTTGTTTTCAACTCTCCTACGAAGAACCGCAGCATCATTTTAAACCTGATTGCAGCGACAGCTCCCGATTTTTCGGGACTAAAGCGAAAAGCAGGGCAATAGCATCTGCAAGCCTGAACGCTGCTTTTCAAAATAATAAATCTTGCATTTGCTTTAAAAAATATAATCCCTATATTTGCACCTCATTAAAAAAAATACATAACAATGTACGCAATAGTAAATATAGCCGGGCAGCAATTCAAAGTTGCAAAAGACCAGCACCTTTTTGTACACCGTTTACAAGGAGATGAGGGCGCTAGTATTGAATTTGACAATGTATTGTTAGCTGCTAATGGTAGTGATTTCAAAGTAGGTGCTGATGCACTGAAAGGCGCTAAAGTTTCTGCTAAGATCGTGTCTCATTTAAAAGGTGATAAAGTAATCGTTTTCAAGAAAAAACGTAGAAAAGGTTACAAAAAGAGAAATGGTCACCGTCAGCAGTTCACTAAAATCGAAATCACTGGGATTTCTATTTAAGTAAAAAGTTAAAAGTAAAAAGTCAAAAAGGCTTGGCGCTTAATAAATTCGTTTAACATAGTTGGGTTTCCCGATTTAAAAGATAAAATACAATGGCACACAAAAAAGGAGCCGGTAGTTCCAGAAACGGTAGAGAGTCGCATAGCAAACGTCTGGGAATTAAAATTTTCGGTGGTCAGTTAGCAATTGCTGGTAACATCATCGTTCGTCAGCGTGGTACTAAACACCATCCTGATAAAAACGTAGGTATTGGTAAAGATCATACTTTGTTTGCTTTAACTCATGGAACAGTTGTTTTCAGAAAGAAAGCTGATAATAAATCGTATGTTTCAATTCTTCCATTAGAACCTGAAGATATTTCAGAAATTGTAACTCCTATTGTAGCGAAACCAGTTTTGGAAGATGCTGCACCTGTTGAAGCTGCTCCAAAGGCAAAAGCTCCTAAAAAAGCTAAGGCTACCGAAGCTGCTGCGGATACTGAAGCAGAAGCTGCACCGGCAGAATAATAAGATTACGTTATAAAATTTAAAAAAGCCCTGTTAATTATTAGCAGGGCTTTTTTGTTGGGGTAGTTATCGTTTGGGCACGTTGGTATTTGGTGCTTTTGTTGGTGTAGAGAATTATATTCAAGAAAGGCGGGTAAGGCTCTTAATTCTCCCTTATTAACAACTGCTCAGCGAAGGCCCGTAAAGCTTTCTTCTTATCGGTGTTTGCAGGAACGTTCTCGAGCGCCGATAAAGCTTTCTCTGCGAAGGTGTTCATTTCGTGTTCCGCAAGTTGTCTGATTCCAAGACGGTTGTATATTTCAGTAACTGCATTTACTTTAACTTCTGAGTCTGCATTCTCTTCATTCAGCCAGTAATTTAGTTCTTCTTGGTTTAAATCGTCAGCAAGCTCAAGTGCCTTTATCAAAAGGAAAGTTTTCTTATTTGCAATTATATCGCCACCTACCTGCTTGCCGAATTTTTCCGGATCACCATATACATCAAGAATATCATCCTGCAGTTGAAATGCGAGGCCAAGGTTTTCGCCAAATTTATATAAGGCCTCAGCATCTTCTGATTTCGCTTGTCCGATGAGTGCACCGATCTTTAAACTTCCGGCAAGAAGAACCGCGGTTTTAAGACGGATCATCTCCAGATAATCATTAATGCTCACTTCTCCCAGCGATTCAAAGTTCATGTCGATCTGCTGACCTTCGCAAACGCCAGTTGCTGTTTCAGAAAAAATATTGAGTACGTCACGGAGGATCTTTTCGTCGACTTTCATCATTAATTGATAGGCTTCAACCAGCATTACATCTCCCGAAAGGATGGCAATACTTTCGTTCCATTTTTCGTGTACTGTTGAGTTGCCACGGCGAAGAGGAGCTTTGTCCATTATGTCGTCGTGCATCAAGGTAAAGTTATGAAACAGCTCTATTCCTACTGCTGGTTGTAATGCTTTGATGATACTGCCATCAAATAAATCGCAAGCCATCAGCAACAAAGCAGGACGCATACGTTTTCCGCCAAGAGCCATGATATAACGAATTGGTTCGTAAAGCTCTAAAGGTTTATCGGAGTATTGCTTTTCTGCAATTTCTTTGTTGATTAAATCCTGGAGTTGCGAAATAGAATACATGTTTAATTATTTTCCGTTGATTGCAAAGGTAGTTTTTTAGCTACAAAGACTCAAAGGACGACTGGCACTTCTTTGTGCATTCGTGGCTACAATTTCTTTTCATCTTAAAAGCCCCAATCTTTATCAGCTTTACTTGCTTTCCCCTCCTGTACCAAGGTAAAATCAATCTGTCTCTTGCTCAGATCTACTTTTTTTACCAAAATTTTCACTTCATCACCTAACTGGTATTTTTTCTTTTTACGCTGGCCGATGATGCAATAGTTTTTTTCATCAAGAACATAGAAATCGTCAGAAATGTCTCTTAAACGAATCATTCCTTCGCATTTATTTTCAATGATTTCCACATACATACCCCATTCAGTAACACCCGAAATAAGTCCGTTATATTCTCTGCCAATGTTGTCTTCTAGAAATTCGGCTTGCTTGTATTTTACTGAAGCACGTTCAGCATCAGCCGCTTTTTTCTCCATTTGAGAGGTGTAAATAGCTCTTTTTTCGTATTCTTCTTCGCTAAGCGATTTTCCGCCCCCGAGATAGTGTTCCAATAAGCGGTGAACCATCACATCGGGATACCGGCGAATTGGAGACGTAAAATGGGTATAATGGTCGAATGCCAATCCGTAATGACTTGACTTCTTAGTGGTATAAATCGCTTTAGCCATTGAGCGGATGGCCAGTTGAGTTAAAACATTTTGTTCTTTCTTTCCTTCTACATCTTCCATCAGGTGGTTTAAGGAACGGGCAATTTCTTTGTCGTTTTTTGTGTTGATTTTGTAACCAAACCGCATTGCAAAGTTGGCGAAATTTAACAGAGCCTCTTCTTTTGGGGAATCGTGCGCCCGATAAACAAAGGTGTATTTATTCTTTCCTTTGCCTTTTTTAGCGATGAATTCTGCTACCTTCCGGTTCGCCAAAAGCATATAATCTTCGATTAATTTATGTGCATCTTTCCTCTCTTTTACGTAAACTCCAATAGGTTTTCCGGCTTCATCCAATTTGAACTTTACTTCTGTAGATTCGAAACTTATAGCGCCTTCTTTAAACTTTCTGTCGCGAAGCTTATAAGCAAGTTCATTTAATATCTTCATTTCCTCATACAGTTCTGTGGAATTTCCCTCGATTATTTCCTGGGCTTCCTCATAAGAGAATCGCCTGTCGGAGTGGATTACGGTTTTTCCAAACCATTGAGTGATTACATTGGCATTGTGGTCGAGCTCAAACACAGCTGCAAAGCATAATTTATCTTCTTTAGGGCGCAGTGAGCATAAACCATTAGACAATCGTTCGGGAAGCATTGGGATAACGCGGTCTACAAGGTAAACAGACGTTCCGCGTTCGTAGCCTTCTTTGTCCAGAGCTGAGTCTGGTAATACATAATGAGAAACATCGGCGATGTGAACCCCGATTTCGTAATTGCCATTTTCTAAAACTTTGAAGGAAATGGCATCATCAAAATCTTTGGCATCAAAAGGATCTATCGTGAATGTAAGGATGTTCCTGAAATCTCTTCTTTTCTTTATTTCATCGTCCGTAATCACATCAGAAATTTCATTCGCCTCTTTTTCAACTTCAGCAGGGAATTGAAGAGGGAAGCCATATTCAGCAAGTATGGCATTCATTTCGGTATTATTTTCACCTTGTTTTCCTAAAACGCGGGTGATAATACCTACCGGATTTTTAGCGTCTTCCGGCCACTCGGTAATTTTTGCGATAGCTTTCTCGCCGTGCTGTGCCCCGTTTAAATCCGGTAAAGGAATAAAAATGTCGTGCACCATCTTTTTATCATCAGGAATGAAAAAAGCAAAGCGTTCAGATATTTTTAAAATACCTGTAAACTCCATTTTTGCACGTTCAAGAATTTCTACAACTTCGCCTTCTTTACGCTTGCCAGTGCTTTTGGCATACACATAGACTTTTACTTTATCTCCATGCAATGCAGTTTTAAGCTTTCTTGGAGCTACATAAATATCATTTTCAAATTCATCATCAGGAATAATAAAACCAGAACCATCGGTGGTAATAGCTACTGTGCCTGTTAAAAAAGTTTTAAGTTCACGAAGTTGGAATTTTCCTTTTTCAACTTCCGTAAATGTTCCTTTAAAGCTTTCATCTTCTAAAACCTCAAGTATGATTTGTCTTGACTCGTTATCATGAAGGTTTAGCTTCGACGCTATTTGTTTATAATTTAAAGGTTTGTTGCCACCTTTTTCAATTATGTCTTGTATTAGCTGTGTAAATACCAGCTTTATATGGTTGGTTTTCTTTTTTGCCATTAATAAATGTTGAATGTTGTAAGTATAACAGAATATTAGGAGAATTGCTTCATTCAACAAAGGAAATCTGCTCTTCGTGGATCAAGGGAAGGTTTTTAAACTTCATTAATAATTGTGCAGTAGTAATTACATCTTTTTGGCAATAGGTCCTGATGCGCTCAATATCATGTTCTTTCCAGTAAACCCAATGAACATCGCTTCCTTTGATGTCATCTTTGGGAGTAGGAATATTAAATATTGCAGCAAGTAAGTTTAGTGAAGTGAAACTTTTATAATCGCCAAATTTCCACAGATCCATTGTGTCTAAGTGATTAATTTCCCATGGTTTTTTCCCGCTGATGCGAAGTTGCTCGGGAATACACAGCTGATTTACCAAAGTTCTTCGGCATAGATAAGGAAAGTCAAATTCTTTCCCGTTATGGGCGCATAAAGTTAAAGAGCTTGGCTGTTTGTTTAAAAGCGTGATGAAATCAGTCAGCAGTTTGCATTCGTCATCCCCGAAGAAAGATTTGACTCTTAGGCCTATGATTCCGTTTTCTTTCGTGAAAATGCCGGCAGAAATGCAAATTATTTTACCAAATTCTGCAAATATTCCCGCTCGCGGATAGTACTCGGCAGCTGTTTCTTCTTTTCGTTGATAATGAGTTTTTTGTTCCCATAATTCTTTAAAAATTTCTGGGACCTCTTCAAAGGTTGAGTATTGAGGAGCTGTTTCAATATCGAGAACAAGTAATTGTGATAGGTCGATGTGTTCAAGCATAAAATCATAATAGTTTTTGAATTTAGTGAATTCCAAACTATTATTCAATTTATCCAATCATCACTCCAACCTTGTTCAATACAGGTATCCTAATAAAATTAGACTCAATTATACTTTCCGGAAGGAAGATGAATTTTTTGTCGTAGATATTTCCATCGATGTAATAGCTCAACCAATATTCGTTTGTCAAGCCAAATACCTGCTCATCGATAGCTTCAATTTTTGCATAGTCTTTTGCGCCTAAATCTCCAATAGAATGGCGTAAAATGGATGTTTTAACCTCTTCACCATCTTTCAAGCCGTACCCCTTAGAACTCACTAAAACCGTCTCGATTGGCCTATCTTTGAGGTTTATTAAGTAAACGCTCCAATCTTTAGTCTCGGGTGTTGCATTTTCTAGAACAACAGCTACCGCGATATCTTCAACTATATTTTCCGGAAGATCTTTTTTCATGAACTCAACATGTTTTAGCATCCATGCAATGCAAGAGCTTGTTTATTTCTTTTTAACCGCTGCTTTTTTGCTTTTGTTTTTTGCTTTCTTTTCAAATGCGTCCGGAATCTGTTCCGTTATCAACTTCTTTACCTCTTCAAGGGAAAGTATGGCTAGTTCTTCCGGCGTGAATTTTTGATTGGTATCGGGATTTTTGCCAAGCTTTAACATTTCCTTTCCGAAGCGAATAAATGGGCCCCAGCGGCCATTCTCGATGGCAATCTTCTCATCTTCCCAATTTTGGATAAAACGGTTGGATTCTTTCTCCAGTTTTTTATCGATCAGCTCTTCTATTTCAGGCTGACTAAGATTGTCAAAATTATAACGTGCCGGTATATTTATGAAGAGGTCGTTCCATTTGATAAAAGGTCCAAACCTGCCTTTTCCCTTTGTAACAGGATGCCCTTTATATTCTGCAACAGGTGCATCAACAGCAATTTTCTCATTGATGATCTCAACTGCCCGCTCCTGGGTAACAGATAAAGGATCTTCGTTCTTTGGTAATGAAATAAAAGCTTCGCCCCATTTCACATACGGTCCGAAACGCCCAACGCCGATTATCACTTCTTTTCCTTCGTAATCAGCCAGCTTTAATGGAAGTTTAAATAGTTCAAGTGCTTCTTCAAGGGTGATAGAAGATACTGATTGTGCTTTTAACAAACTTGCGTATCTCGGCTTTTCTTCATTGTCAATTTCACCTATCTGAACCAGAGGTCCAAATTTCCCCACTTTCGTATAAACGTTTTTACCACTTGCAGGATCGACGCCTAATAAGCGTTCTCCGCTTGCACGGTCAGCATGCTGCAGAGTGTTTTCAACTTCAATATGGAATGGGCTGTAGAACGACTTTATCATTTCAGTCCATTCTTTCAGACCCTGGGCAATTTCATCAAATTCTTTTTCTACAGAAGCTGTGAAGTTAAAATCGACAATGCCTTTAAAGTGTTGAACTAGAAAATCGTTGACAACGGCGCCAATATCGGTAGGGAATAGTTTTGATTTTTCTGCACCGGTTATTTCCGATTTGGTTTCTTTTTTAATAGTTCCATTAGCGAGAGTAAAAACGCAGAAGTTCCGGGTTTTGCCATCTCTGTCTTCTTTTACTACATAGCCGCGGTTTTGAATGGTGGAAATTGTCGGAGCATACGTGGAGGGACGGCCGATGCCAAGTTCTTCGAGCTTTTTTACAAGACTGGCTTCCGTATATCGTGCAGGCGGTCTGCTAAAGCGCTCTGTTGCTTTTAACTCTTGCGCCTGCAATGCCTGGCCTTTACTTAATGGCGGAAGAATTGCGTTGTCTGTTTCCGCGCCATCCAGGTGTATTTCAGTTTCTTCATCTGTAGACTCCATATAAACCTTCAGGAAGCCATCAAACTTCATTACCTCACCATTTGCCACAAAATTCTCTTTTCTGGTTGAGATGGCAATTTTAGCGGTGGTTTTTTCAAACTGAGCTTCGCTCATTTGAGAAGCGATCGCGCGTTTCCAGATTAGTTCATAAAGCCTGGTTTCTGACGCATCGCCATTAATAGTATGTTGTTCAAAATAAGTAGGTCGAATTGCTTCGTGAGCTTCTTGAGCGCCTGCAGATTTGGTTTTAAATGTTCTTTGCTGATGATATTTAGTTCCGTATGCTGAATTAATTTCAGCCGCAGCGGCGTTTAAAGCCGTCTCAGATAAATTTACCGAGTCGGTACGCATATAGGTGATCTTTCCCGATTCGTACAGTTTCTGCGCTACTGTCATGGTTCTCGACACTGAAAATCCAAGTTTCCTGCTGGCTTCCTGTTGTAAAGTCGAGGTTGTAAAAGGAGGGGCCGGGTTACGTTTTGTAGGCCGCGTTTCTAAACTGGATATCGTATAAGATGCATTGATGCAATCCTGAAGGAATTTTGTCGCTTCGGCCTCAGTATCATAGCGCTCGGGTAATTCTGCCCTGAACAGTTCTTTTGCCTTTCCCGTAGAAAATATGGCGACAATCTTATAAGCAGCAGTTCCTTTAAAATTAGTGATCTCACGTTCCCGATCTACGATAAGTCGTACCGCTACAGACTGAACACGTCCTGCAGATAGGGAAGGCTTAACTTTTTTCCATAAAACAGGAGAAAGCTCAAAACCTACCAATCTATCTAAAACACGTCGCGCTTGTTGAGCGTGTACCAGATTATAATCAATTTTTCTAGGTGTCTCAATAGCTTTTAGTATGGCAGGCTTAGTGATTTCATGAAAAACAATGCGTTTGGTTTTGTCGTCCTTTAGCCCTAATGTTTCATAAAGATGCCATGAAATAGCTTCTCCCTCGCGGTCCTCATCCGATGCTAGCCAAACCATTTCGGCTTCTTTTGCAAGTTTTTTCAATTCATTCACAACAGCTTTTTTATCTGCTGGAACTTCGTACTTCTGGTCGAAATTGTTGTTTACATCAATCGCATCATCGGTTTTAACCAAATCGCGAATGTGACCATAGCTGGATTTTACAAGGAAATCCTTTCCTAAATATCCTTCTATTGTCTTTGCTTTTGCCGGTGATTCAACTATGAGTAGATTTTTTGCCATTCAAGAACCTTTTTCTGCAAATAAAGACATTAAAAGAAGGAATGCAAAATTCATTTGCTTTAACGTTGACTTCAAGCAAATGCCGGGGCAAAAGATTTTAACTTGTAAAGGCTTGATTGTATTTTAGTTAGTGTCAGACAAAGGTGTCGTTTATATCAGGAATCCTCCTCCTAATAAATCGTTGCCTTCATAAAAGACAGCAGATTGGCCCGGGGCTATTCCACTCACAGAATGATGGAAATCTATTTTCATATGCTCGCCTTCCTGTACAATTGAGCTTAATGTTCCCGAATCTTTGTAGCGAATTTTTGTAATTGCTTCCATTGGTTCGGTAATGTTTTCGTACTTAATCAGGTTTAATCCTCTGACAAGGGCGGTGGAGCGTTCTAATTCATCGGCTGTACCCAGAACAACGGTATTTATTGCCGGCATAATTTCGGTTACAAACATCGGGTGACCTAGAGCTATACCCAGGCCTTTTCGTTGGCCTATAGTATAAAAGGGATAACCTTTATGCTGTCCTACAACGGTGCCGTCCGTTAATATAAAGTTTCCTGGACCTACGCGTTCGTCCAGATCTTCTACCCGGTTTCTTAAAAATGCTCTGTAATCATTATCGGGAACGAAGCATATTTCATAGCTTTCACTTTTTTTAGCGAGTTCGGCCTGTCCCATATCTAAAGCCATTTGTCTTATTTCCGCTTTCGCGAAACTGCCCAAAGGAAACTTAGTTCGTGCAAGATTCTCTTGTGATACACCCCAAAGAACATAGGACTGGTCTTTGTTTTCATCTTTACCCTTAGAGATCACATATCGACCATTGTCGTGTTGACGAATATTTGCATAATGGCCGGTAGCGATAAATTCGCAATCGAGTTTATTCGCACGTTTCAAAAGCGCATCCCATTTGATGTGAGTGTTGCACAAAACGCAGGGGTTGGGGGTGCGACCCGCAAGATATTCATCCACGAAGTTATCGATTACGAAATCACCGAACTCACTCCGGATGTCGAGAATGTAGTGGGGAAAGCCGTAACCAACAGCAAGGGCACGGGCGTCGTTTATGGAATCGAGACTACAGCATCCGGTTTCTTTTGAAGAGCTTCCCGATGAAGCATAGTCCCATGTTTTCATGGTTAAACCAATAACCTCATACCCCTGCTCATGTAGCATGACCGCGGCCACGGAGCTGTCAACTCCACCACTCATTGCAACTAAAATTCTTCCGTGCTTGCTCATCTTTAAAGGGAACAAAGATAGGCTTAATTTGAGAAAGTATGGAGTCTAAAGGGTCAGAAACTTGTAATAATGGAGGGTCAAAAGACGATATTCTTGGATTAACTTTAAGTTAAGGTGTCTTGTTAATCAGTTGATTATATCTGTTTGTATGAATTTATAATTTATGTGGTTGGGTTATATACATTTAAGCTTAAATCGACCTATGCTGAAGTTCTAATAAGGATCTTTCTCAGGCCCTAGGCTTCAAACTCAAAGTCTGTAGGTCGCAGAATGGTCATCCATATTTGTTAGAGATATCTCATGGATGTTATCCTTTTTAAACTGATAAGCAGATTATCCATGGCAGGATTTGGGTCTTGCTCATACATTTGTTGAGAAAACAGCTCTGCAGACTACGACAGGGAAGTTAGAACGAGATTAACCCACCGTACAATCAAATCAAACTAAGCTTTAAGGCGCAGCTTCCTTAAATAATTGGTTAGAAGATCTCTGATATACTTTCACCTTACCTTTTATAAATTATTTTACTACACAACATTTATAATGATTGATTTATCCAGTATGGATCGGATAAATACACTAAGTGTGTATATATACTGATAGTTTATATGTTTTGAATTAATTGCTTATTAATAAAACTATTATATTAACATATCGTCAATGTAACATATGTAACCATCTCTTGGATTTGCTGAGCAGACCTTTGTATTCATAATAAAATTTAACAATATATATGGAAATACTAGGCTTGGCATTGGCGGCAGTTGTAGGTGTCTCATTAGGTTTAATAGGGAGCGGAGGTTCTATCTTAACAGTGCCGATTCTGGTGTATGTAATGTCAATTGATCCTGTATTAGCTACCGCATATTCTCTTTTTATCGTCGGCACAACGTCTTTAGTTGGAGGCATTCAAAGCGCTTTACATAAGAAAGTTGACTTTAAAACGGTGTTAATTTTCGGCCTGCCATCTATCGCGGCGGTATATGCTACCCGTTTGTGGCTGGTTCCGCTAATACCCGAGGAATTATTCTCGATCGGGCCCTTGCTTATTACCAAGTCTATTGCTTTAATGCTATTATTTGCTCTCGTGATGATTCTTGCCGCTGTGAGTATGATCAGGCCCCAAAAGAAGAATACAACAGATGAAGATACACCCATGCATTACAATTACGCGCTGATATTGGCGGAAGGTGCACTAGTAGGTATTCTGACAGGATTAGTAGGTGCCGGCGGTGGATTCCTTATCATTCCGGCTCTTGTATTACTTGCCCGGATGCCGATGAAACTGGCCGTTGGAACTTCTCTGTTGATCATCGCCGTAAAATCGCTCATCGGCTTTATCGGAGACTTACAGGGTAGTCAGGTTATCGACTGGCGCCTTCTGGGCGGATTTACCATTTTTGCCGTGTTCGGTATATTCATAGGTGTTCTACTGTCAAAAAAAGTACCCGGCGACAAGCTAAAATCATACTTCGGGTGGTTTGTCTTTATAATGGGAGTTTACATCATCATAAAAGAATTGTTCTTTCCTTCAATGCTGATACATTAAACTTCATTTTTTATCCGCATTATTTAAACTCGACGGGGGTTAAAAGCAACTAATGTTACCGTCTTCAGATTCGAATCAACGCATTTTTGTAAGTCAATTAGATAAAGAAATTAATTATGTTTTTTCAACACATTTATGATAAGAGCCTAGCACAGGCAAGTTATTTTATCGGTTGTCAAAAAGCCGGCGTAGCGGCAGTTATAGATGCCAAACGCGACGTGGATACCTATCTTGAAATAGCAAAGGCTAACAACATGAAGATTACCCATATCATGGAAACACACATTCATGCCGATTTCCTTGCGGGATCAAGAGAGCTGGCCAAACTTACCGGCGCCGACTTATATCTTTCTGATGAAGGAGGTGCAGACTGGCAATATGAGTTTCCGCATGTGGGTCTTAAGGATGGCGATAAAATCACCTTAGGCAACCTGACATTCGATGTTTTACATACTCCCGGCCATACACCAGAGAGTATCAGTTTTCTATTAACCGATAATCCGGCTGTAGACAAACCGGTAATGTTGTTTACCGGCGACTTTGTATTTGTGGGTGATCGCCCGGACCTGCTGGAAAAGGCCGCAGGCTTAATCGGAACCAAAGAGACAGGTGCCAAACAAATGTATCAGTCCATTAAAAAGTTCAGCGCCCTGCCGGATTATATCCAGGTTTGGCCAGGACATGGTGCTGGTTCTGCCTGCGGTAAAGCATTGGGCTCTGTACCAGGTACTACTGTTGGTTATGAGAAGTTGAGAAACTGGGCATTTCAGTTTGCAGATAATGAGAGGGCTTTTGTTGATTATCTATTGGAAGATCAGCCGGAGCCGCCGAAGTATTTTGCCATGATGAAAAAGCTGAATAAAACAAGTCGTCCGCTATTAACCGAAGTTCCGCAGCTTAAAAAGCTTTCTGCCGCACAGCTCAGACACAATATGGCCCAAGGAATGAAGTTTCTTGATGCCAGACCTAAGGCCGCATTTGCAGAAGGTTTTATTCCGGGTAGTATCAATATACAAGGCAATAACTCTTTTGCTACATGGGCTGGATGGTTTTTAAACTACGATGAGCCATTTATGCTTTTAGCCGACGAAAATCAGTTGGATGACCTTACCCGCAAGCTAATGCGAATTGGACTGGATAGGGTTGAGGGGTATATTTCGACTACCGCCGAATGGACACAGTCAGGTGGAACTTTGCAAAAGGCCAATGTTATTTCTATTGAAGAAACGAAACGTATGATTCAGAATAACGGGGTGCAGGTGATTGATTTAAGAGGTGCATCAGAATACAAGTCTGGCCATATTGCTCAGGCCCAGAATATCTTTGTCGGTACGCTGCCAGACAATCTGGACAAGATAAGTAAAGACAAGAAAGTAATTATTTATTGTCAAGGTGGCGACCGGGCAACAATTGGATATTCTTTTCTGGCGAAAAAGGGCTATACGAATGTTATGAACTTCTCGGGGAGCATCAATGAATGGGTAAGCGCCGAAGAGCCGCTTGTAGCATAGTGAATGCACTAAGAAAGCTATTTATCAATCTGTTTAAAGGCTGTCCGGGATTCGGGCAGCCTTTATTGATTCAGGAATAAAGGTTGTTTAATAATTTTGATGCACGTAATCCGGTATCGCTCCAGGTTTATGCGGAACTGTAGTATATACGTCGCACATTTACCAAAAAAACATTTATTTTAGATTGACATCGATCAACAAAAGATGAGCTTGTCTTTTATTGTGAATCACTATGTTTGAGCTGTAATTTAATTTTTTGTCAATGCGAAAAGCCCGTGTATCAGATAGTCGATTAAAGTCTAAAAAATATTCACTAGCTGGGAGAGTTGATATGCCTGAATCAGGTTTTCTAGCCCAAACATTATATTCAGAGGTACATTCCCATCAAAACCCAAAAACCAAAACTGCGGCATAAAAGCTAGCAATAAACCAAAAATCGTATGTTCACTGAGGCTGTCCCGAGTTTTAAATCGCATAAAATTTTATTTCTAAATACCCTGGGATTCCTGGTAAGCTTTGCAGCCTGGATGATTAATGGAGTATTGGTAACCTATCTTATTGATAACGGAATTTTTCACTGGAGCATAGTAGAGGTTGGCTGGTTAATGGGTGTACCGGTTCTTACAGGTTCGATTATGAGGTTACCGATCGGTATTTTAACTGATAAAATAGGAGGAAAGTGGGTGTTCGGTTCATTACTTCTTTTCTGTGCAATTCCCCTGTTTTTCTTGTCTTTAGCCAATAGTTATACTGGTTTTTTAATTCTAAGTTTCCTTTTCGGAATGGCAGGTACCAGTTTTGCAGTTGGGGTTGGGTACACGTCTGTTTGGTATCCTAAAAACTGGCAGGGCCGGGCAATCGGAATTTTTGGGGTGGGAGCGGTAGGGGCATCCCTGACCACCTTAGTGGGCCCGTCTTTGTTGAATTATTTAACCGAAAATGGAAATAATCCTGATGGCTGGAGGCAAATGCCCGTTATTTACGCGATCATCCTGGTAGTAGTAGGCGTTTTATTCTTATTTTTTGCTGAGAACAAGAAGCCTCCTTTAAATAATAAAAGCTTGGTGCAATTACTATCGCCGCTAAAAGAGGTGCGGGTATGGCGCTTCGGGTTATATTATTTTCTGGTTTTTGGTTGTTTCGTAACATTCTCGCAATGGCTGGTTCCTTATTTTTTGAATGTATACCAAACAAATCTGGTGATGGCCGGTTTTTTTGCCTCATGTTTTAGTCTGCCTGCAGGATTGTTTCGTGCCGTTGGCGGATATCTGTCGGATAAATACGGCGCTAGGAAAGTGATGTATGGGGTGCTCGGAATGTCGGTTGTACTGAGCTTTTTCTTGATCATTCCAAGGATGGAAATTGCTTCTCCAGGCTCGGGTGTTATGGCAACAAAGTCGGGTGTGGTAACATCAGTGTCGCCTACTGAAATAATAATTGGAGACAAAGTGTATCCCATCAGTCAGAAAAATAAGGTATTTGAGAGGGTCAGGAACAATGTGATGGTATTTCCAGCAAAAGAGAGCTGGCACGAAATTTTGGTAAAACCAGGTGACAAAGTTGAAAAAAGGCAATTGCTTGCGCAGGGTACCACCAGGATTTATTTTCAGGCTAATATGTGGATATTTATTGGCCTGGTAATGTTGATTGGGATGACCTGGGGAATTGGTACGGCAGCCGTATTTAAGCATATACCAGAGTATTTTCCATCACAAATTGGCCTGGTAGGAGGAATGGTAGGGCTGATAGGTGGGCTAGGCGGATTTGTAGGACCTATTTTATTTGGCTACTTGTTGACGGGTACGGGTTTATGGACCAGTTCGTGGATGTTTATCTGGATTTTATCCATGATTTGTATCGCATGGATGCACCTGGTAATTACAAATATGATGGCGAAACGCTCGCCTGATCTGAAACATAAGTTTGAGCGTTTGCCAGAGAATGTTCTTTAACGGATTTTTACATTCTTTTTTCTTACCACACCCGGAAGGTAATATAGCAATCCGAAACAGATTAGAAAAAGAAAAAGGGATGCCAGGAA
>CAMLLO010000059.1 GCA_946480915.1 uncultured Sphingobacteriaceae bacterium
ATTTGATGTTTTCAGAGGGTAAGGCCATTGATGCAACTTATCAAATTGGTTACGCTACTTCGAATAGTCCACTAGGTCCGTTTACTGAACCAGAACAGCGTGTTATTTTAGAAACAGCAAGTGATAGTTCTGTTGTGGGCCCGGGCCATCACACCGTATTCAGGTCAAGGAACCAGGATTATATCCTCTATCACCGGATTTTTCCACAGAAAAAAGATTTTGTATTGCGACAGCTTTGCTTAGACAGCCTCAATTTTGATGAGGCTGGAAATATTAAAAAGGTAAGCACAAAAGGAGTTGGTCTATATAAATCGATGTGGAAGTAAAGGTTAATGGAAAATTAGTTCGCCCGGTGAAGCAAGAAGCATTTTACCGGTCTAAATATATTCAGGTGCCTTTTGAGACGGCGGATCAGGTGAGTTTAGTGGTAAAATATGGTGAAGAAGTTGTCTATTAGTGATATTGCAGCTGCCTTAAAAGTTTCTAAAACTACTGTTTCCTTTGTAATCAATGGGAAAGGTCAGGATAAAGGCATAAGCAATGCTGTGGAAAATCGTATCCTTGACTATATAAAAGCAGTAGGTTATCAGCCCAATGAGTATGCAAGAGCATTAAGAACGGGTAAAACAAATATTCTAGTAGTAATGATAGAGGACGTATCCGACCCTTTTTTTTCGGGTATTGCCAGGATGATTGAGGAGAGTGCCTATAAAAAAGGATATAAGATAATTTATAGCAGTACGGAAAACGACACAAAAAAAACACAGGAACTTTTAAAAATGTACCGAGCCCAAAAGGTAGACGGATATATTATAGCACCTCCCCTGGGAATTGAGGAGGAAATAAAATCACTTTTAGCAGATAATCTTCCGGTAATTTTATTTGACAGATACTATGCGTCCATTCCTACTAATAATGTGGTCGTAAATAATTTTATGGGCACTTATGAAGCCATTAAACATTTCTTCAACGGTGGACATAGAAATATAGCGTTTGTAACACTCCCATCCGGGCAGATTCAAATGCAGCAAAGATTGGACGGATATATGAGCGCTATAGATGAACATGAAGCTGAGTGCTTTATTAAAAAAACAGTTTATTATGAGGAGTTAGACAAATCGGTGGAGGAAATAGAGCAGTTTCTCAAAATGAACAAGCAACTTGATGCTGTTTTTTTTTCCACTAATTATCTTGCAGAGGCTGGACTAGAGGCAATCCGAAATCTTAAATTAAAAATCCCCGAGGATTTGGGTGTAATAGTATTTGATGATTATAATTTCTTCAGATTATTTACTCCCCCGATTACGGCAGTAGCACAACCGATCAGAGAAATTTCGGAAAATATCATTAATTTGCTATTGAGCAGTATCTCTGATCCGGAACCCCATCAGAACAACCAAACCATTGTTTTACCAACGCAATTAATAGTTCGTAATTCAACATTAGGTGAAAAGCTAAATCAAACCTAATGATATATAATTCTCATTTAATTTAACAGGCCTTTTTTATCCCCCGAATTATCAATTGGAAGATGATCGCCGAATCGAATTTTGAAAATAAACACACACTTAATTTATGAATAAGCTTTTTCCTCTTATTTTATTAATCTGCTCCGTAACTGTTCAAGTGGTTTTCGCACAAGACAGCCTTGTAACCTATGAAGTTCCTAAAGCCCTGTTTTATTCTATGCACAATGATGATTTTACGGTGCAGGTCAGAAAACCCGGTGGACAGTGGAAAGACCTTTATGAGTACAGGGTGCAGGTGGACATGGACAAGGTACAGGATGCTTCCATGGTTTATTTTGACTTCTCGGGAATAGTAGAAGTAAAAATACGCAAGAACAACGGAAACGTTGGAACTGTAGATGTTAGGCCATCCTCGTATAAGATTGCTTCGAAAGTGAACGGAAACACTATCGAGTTTACCCTTGATAGGCCCAGAAATATTTCGGTGGAGGTGAACGGTGACAAGCTACACAATCTTCACCTGTTTGCTCATTCTATTGAAAGAAGTCGACCGAACCCTAATGATCCCAATGTCGTCTATTTTGGGCCTGGTGTACACGAAGCTCCTGACAAACCAGGGGATGTCTACCGCATCAAAAGCGGACAAACCGTGTACATTCATGGTGGTGCAGTAATCAAAGGAAAACTGCTTTGCGACAATGTTAAAGACGTGCGTATTATTGGAAGAGGGATCATTTTAGAGCCTGAACGAGGCGTAGAGATCCGGTTTTCCGAAAATGTAGAAATTGATGGAATTCATGTCATCAATCCCCGGCATTATACCATTTACGGCGGACAGTCTAAGGGGTTGAAAATCAAAAATCTGACCTCCTTTAGTTGCAGAGGCTGGAGTGATGGTATTGACCTGATGAGCTGCTCGGATGTAGAGATAGACTGTGTCTTCATGCGCAATTCAGATGATTGCATTGCCATTTATGCACATCGATGGGATTTCTACGGGAATGCCAAAAACGTTAAGATTACAAATTCCACGCTATGGGCAGATATTGCCCATCCGACCAATATAGGAGCTCATGGTAATACCACCCTTGAGGGAGATACAATTGAAAACATCACTTTCTCAAACATCGACATCCTGGAGCATGATGAAGATGACCCATGCTGCCTGGGCACTATGGCCATAATAGCAGCCGATAACAATCTTGTGCGAAATGTGACTTACGAAAATATTCGGATAGAAGATATCCAGGAGGGACGTTTAGTTGATTTACGTGTGGTGAATGACCCGAAATACAATACCCAATCAGGAAGATCGATTGAGAATATTTATTTTAAGAACATTACTTACAATGGAACGAGTTTACGCTCATCTCAAATCAGAGGACACAATGCAAGTCGGAATGTCAATAATATCACATTCGAAAATGTAAAAATTAATGGCAAAAAGATCAGGTCTGCAAATGAGGGCGACATCATTATCGGGGAGTTTGTAGAAAATGTGAAGTTTAAATAAAAATCATATGTAAGGAGTGATTAAAAAAAAACTGAAGGCAGACTATAACGAACTTCGGAGCAAAAAGCCGTTTTATGGTTCGACGGCAGCGTTTGGGTAAGATTTCTTACAAGCATTGATTCATAAACCATTTATATCCTTCTTCTTAAAATGGTAGTAGGAGAAATAACGCTTCTCTATTAGAGGGAAGGAGTGAAATATGAATTGCCATAAATAAAACATTGTTAATTCTTAGGATTGTGTTAGAACATCCTAATTAATGCGGGTGGTAAAGTCCAAAAACGAAGCGTAATAAGCTTTCGTTTGGGCTTTTTACTAAAACGATTTATTAAAGATCTAACGAACAAATTTCAAATATGGAACAAATGAAAATAGTTTTTTTGTTTTTCAGTCTCCTGACAAATCGCTAATGAGCGTATAAATATAAAGGGAGGGCAAACGCTTCCTATTCAATGCCTGCCTTTGGGTGGCTTCGCTGGCCTGATCACCGAAAAATAAGAAATGAGGATGATTGCTGATATTCTTAAAGCAAGATGAAGAACTGCTTAATGGAATTGAAAGATAAAATTATGCTAAGAAAAAGATCAGTGATCGAAACCATCAATGATAAATTAAAAAACATGCGCTAGGTAGAGCATTCCAGACATCGTCTTTTGGTGATCTTATGACAAATATTCTTTCCGGATTTAATCGCTTACAGTTTCTTCCCTAAAAAACCGGCTATCAAGTTTGATGTAAAGGAAACTTCTAAAGTAAGCTGGTTTTATGATCGAGCTCAGGTTATTAAATTAGGCTTCAACTGGAACTGAGAAGGGGACGTTTTTTGCTTTGTGCAGTGTCCCCTTTTTGACTCAGAATCTCCATTGACTAATTTTTTATCACAATCTTACCAATTGATACAATTTCCCTCTCGTTGTTTTGAAAGACAATTCGTAGCCCTCATCTTTCTTTGTCGAAACCACATCAGAGCCATTTATTTTAACTGGTACGCTTGTCCTGATTATGCAATCATTCCCAATTAACGATGTAATAGTTGCAGAACTTAAAGTTTGGTTTTTCCAGCTTATACTTACTTCAAAACCGCCCCTGGCTTTTAAACCTTTAATATTTCCTTCTTCCCATATAGTAGGCAAAGCCGGTAAGAGACGAATATAATTTAAATGGCTTTGAAGCAACATTTCGGCCATTCCTGCAGTTCCAGCAAAATTTCCATCAATCTGAAAAGGAGGGTGTGCATCAAAGAAGTTAGCGTAAGTACCGCCACCGCCTCCACCTCCTGGCTCCACATAATTCAACAAGCTTCTTATAAGGCTGTAAGCATGATTGCCATCGGCTAACCGGGCCCACCAGTTAATTTTCCAGCCTTTGCTCCAGCCTGTTCCTGCATCGGTGCGTATTTCCAGTGATTTTTTTGATGCCGCAAAAAAGTCAGGGGTATTGGATGATATTTCATAACCTGGAAACAATCCATACAGATGTGAAGCATGGCGGTGTTTCGGATCTGCTTCTTCAAAATCTTTATACCACTCCAATAATTGTCCTTTGCTGCCAATACGCAATGGATACAATTTTCTTTGTTTGGCAATCAAGGTATCACGGAAAGCCTTATCAATTCCTAACACTTTTGAAGCACTTATCAGGTTACTGAATAAATCACGAATGATGGACATGTCCATGGTCGTAGCTACGGAAACTGCTTGCTGTTTCCCATTTTTATCTTTGAATTTGTTTTCCGGAGAAGTTGACGGAGCTGTTACCAGAAAGCCATCCCGATCTTCAACCAGCCAATCTAAAGTAAAGAGTGCAGCCCCCTTCATTAAAGGATAGGCCTTCTCTGCCAAAAACTTTTTGTCGCCTGTAAAAGCATAATGTTCCCATAAATGCCTGCTTAGCCAGTTAGCGCCCATATACCAGTTAGCCCACACCGGGTCGCCTGCACCTTTATCGCCCATCGGATTAGCAGCAGCCCATATTTCTGAATTATGATGCGCTACCCATCCCCTTGCATTGTAAAATTCTTTAGCTGTTTGCGCTCCGGTTATTGATAAATCATGCATAAAATCAAAAAGCGGCAAATGCATTTCCGACAGGCTTGTTAGCTCTGCCGGCCAGTAGTTCATTTGCGTATTGATATTAATGGTATAGTTAGAGCTCCATGGTGCCCTTAATTCTTTATTCCAAATTCCCTGTAAGTTTGCCGCCGGACCACCTGGCCTGGATGAAGAAATCAGCAAATAGCGGCCGAACTGGAAATACAAGGTTTCTAAAAAGGGGGCATAAGCTCCCTTGGAGTAAGCGTTTAAGCGATCATCGCTTGGTAAAGAAGCGCTGGCATTTACTTTAACCGTATCTTTTAAATTAAAACTTACACGTTTAAAATATTTCTGATAATCTGCCAGATGAGCTTTTTTCAAAGAAGAGTACGGTTTTTTCACAGCCTCTGACAATGTTTTTGTGGCAAGCATTTTTTCATCTTTTCCATCAGAATCAGGGCATTTATCAAAACCATTAAAGCTGGTTGCTGCGGAAACAAATAAGAGAACTTCGTTAGCTTTTGTTACGTGAATTCCGGAAGTATCTGAAGTTACAGTGCCTCCCGTTGCCTGCGCATAGATACGGTTGAAAACGCATGCCATTACATCCGGTTGTATCTTCATATATGATAGGTTCTCTGCCTTTAGGATTGTAAGTCCTTGGGTCAACATGAGCCGGGGCTTTTCCACTAACAAATAATTCATTACCTCCCTTTGCTGTTACTGTGTTTCTTAAAGGACTATTTGCAGACACATCAAAGGTTAAGCTTTGTTTAGTTGATGTTGATAGCCTTATAACGAAGATGTTATTAGGTGCTGAAATAAAAGCTTCGCGTTGATACTGTATGCCTCCAACTGTAAATCTGCTAGTAGAAACGGCGTTTTCAATGTTTAAATCACGATAATAAGAGCTTGGTTTAGCTCCCGCAAAGTTTTGTTTAATGACTTATATTTCCTAGTGGCATATAGGATTCAGTGAACACACCTTGCATCTTTTTAGCCAATGCATTGACTTTGGTATAATCCTCCTCTTTCAGCAGCGCCTCCCTGATCTGCGGAAGAAAAGAAGAAGCATCCGGATTAATAGTCTTTTTTACCGGGCCGCCACTGTACAATGTGCTTTCATTCAGCTGTATCAGCTCCTCTTCGACCCCTCCAAACAGCATGGCACCTACTTTTCCATTACCCAGAGGTAGCGCCTGAGTCCACTGTGTTGCGGGTTTATTGTACCATAATTTTAATGCAGCTGGTTGCTGCGCAAGTGCCATAATCCCTGTAAGTAGCAGCAGGTTTAGTGCTATTGTCTTTTTAAGAGTAAGTGTGGTTATCATGAACTGATTTACTTCTTCAGCACAAGCTTAATGCAAGCACCTCCGCCTGCAGCCAGTCTGACATTTAAATGATCTTTTCTGGTAATATTTTTCTTCATTACCTTGTAAGTTTCCCGGTTTGTCAAATAATCAGCAGTGTCCCCGTCTTCTATAACCTCAGCTACAAAAGTACCCCGAGGTAAAAAAGACATTGGAATCTGAAGTACCCGTTCCTTTTCGTTGGTAGCAGCGCCTACCAGGTACACCCCATTTGAAGCTTGCCGCATGGTTATTATATATTCCCCGATTTCGCCTGCTAATGTTTTACTTTCCTTCCAGGGCATTTTCTGAGCCGATAGAAAGCCAAGCAGTTCAGGATATTTCTCATAATACTCGGGGATATCCGGAATAATCGTTGCCCCTGAAAAAGTGATGAGGGTACGGGCAGCCTCTGATACAACCGTGGATGGAACTTCCATATTGTTATCTTTTCGTGTGGTTTTTCCCTGACGGAGATCGAACATCCCATTGTTCATATCAACTGGCCCGGCGATCATATTTACAAAGGCTGACGTTACAAACGTTTTAGGATAAAATATATCTTTACCATCCAGCTGTGCTTTGCAGTATTCGCGGGTGAGGGCATTTGGCCAGGTACGCATCTGGCCGAAAGGGTGCACCGGCCCGTCGTGGTAGTCAACCAGCAGTTTGTTCCTGGCACACAGTTCGGTGATCATTTTTGTGCGGGTGTTTTTTTCTTCAGGACTACCCGCCATAAAACCGTACTTCACGCCGACAGCGCCCCATTGGCCATATCGCTGGAGTGTTTTTTCTATAGGAAACCTCTTTCCACCAACATCGTTCAGGTAGAGCCATACGCCCACACCTTTTTCTTTCCCGTATCGGATGATATTTTGTACATCCTTTGCTTTGTCCCCTTTTAAAGGATCCGAGTCTTTTGAAAATTCCGGTCCGTACCAGTTGGCATCCAGTACCAAATGGGGGAAGCCCTGTTTAGCAGCAAAATCGATCATCTTCACCCAGGAAGCATAGTTCATCTCATAATGAAAGCCATCCCAAACTGCACCGTCTATTCTCCAATCCCAAAGGGCCACACCCGGCTTTACCCAGGAAAAGTCCATTTCAGGGGCCGGATTTAGCAATTCCAGTAAGTGCGAATCGACCAGTTTACCTGGTGTGTTTCCAAAAAAGATCACTCTCCAGGCAGAGTGGTAGCCAGGATGAAGCTGCCGAGGTTTGGAAGTGACAGAAAACGAAAGTTCTCCTTTTTTGGATCGTAGTTTAAGAGGTTCGCCTTCATCTAAACAGGCCTCGTGAATGGCCATATAGGAGTCATCGCAAGCTTTAATGGTCATCACCGGCATTCGGTCGCCATCAGCCTTCGAGAGCAATTCGGGCCCCAAATTATGTCGTTCACCATTATAATACCATGCTGTAAAATCACCAGCAAAATTAAACCCAGTAAGCTCTGAAAGAACCTCCTGTTCGAAATTACTTTCCTGCGGGATAAGGTACCGGAATGCTACGCCCTCATTGTAGGCCCGAAACACCATGTTCATTTTCTCTGAATTATTGCCGGCAGAGGACAACTTTAGTGTTAATTCATTATAACGATCAGAAACTACTTGCCGCTTACCCCAAACAGGTTTCCAAACAGAATTCACTGTTTTTCGGTCCTGGGCTGTAACTGTCCATCCTGCCGAGGGGATTTTACCACTTTTTACTGTCTCAAACCCAAGCGGTGATTTGCCTATCAATAATTTTTTGTTAGCAGAAAAGCTGTACCAATAACTGCCATCAGGCTGTTTCTCTAGCTTAATTTCCAACTTTTTGTCCGGAGAATACAAAGCGTATGCCTTCTGCGGATTCTGGGCATATACTCCAAAAAAAAGACTTTGGAGAATTAATAATAGAGTTAAAAATTTCATGTTTTTAAAAGAATACCGTGTTTAAATTTCAATTTATTTCTCTCAATACCAAATGCAGAAAGGGTATTCATTTTATTGAATACCCTTCTGCATAAATTTAAAAAATTATTTATTCCTTAATTACTTTTTCTCTGGTAACCTGAGTTCCGTTAGTTATTTGTACCACGTATACTCCTGGCTGCAGAGCAGAAACAGAAATAGTTTGAAGTGTTTGAGTTAAGCGTTGTGAAAGAACTTCCACTCCAGCTAAATTGAACACTCGTACTGTAGCTCCTTTTTCCAATGTGCTTACCTGAATATTCAGGATATCTGATACTGGATTCGGATAAAGCACCACCTTGTATGTTGCCGGTTGCTCTAAGTTCTGACTTACAGGGATGGATGAAATCGTCCCCGTATTACAAGAACCAAGTTGGTCGCCATGATCTAAATGGGCTTGTACCGATGATGAAGCAACACAAATGGTCTGACCATTGTGACAAACCATCACCTTATCATTATTATTTCCGCAACGTACATCCAGCACATGGATCACAATAGATGAGGCGGTTTGACAACCTTTGGCATCGGTTATAGTTGCAGTATACGTTCCTGCTGCATTTACACTGATTGATTGTGTAGCTGCACCGTTACTCCATGCATAACTATACGGAGCCGTGCCGCCATTTGCCTTTGCATTAATGCTAAGCGAAGATGGCCCGTAACCTAAATAAATTGTGTTCTTCTCATCCGTCGATGAATTCATTGCATATACATCTGGTATAGATGAACTCAATAAGGAATTGACAGTAACACTAGTTTCTGAAGTGTTTACATTACCATGAACATCCGTAACGGTAAAGGTTAGGGTTGATGTACCCACGTTAAATTCACCACTTGCATCAGCTCCAGATCCGCTTCTCTGGGTAGCTCCACTTACTGCAAAAGCAATAGAAGCCACACCGCAGTTGTCTGTAGCAACTAAAGCCGGAAGCGTATAGGTACTTCCTGCAAAGCAGAATAACTGAGCCGATGGGGCAGTAAGCACTGGCTTCTGGTGGTCTGTTACAGTTACTTGTGCAGTTGCAGAATTGGAATAACCTTTGGCATCTGTACCTGTAAGTGTTACAGTAACCGGAGTTCCAACGTTAGAGCAACCAAAAGTGGTTTTGTCTAAGCTTAAGCTTAAGGCTCCTGAATAGCTGATCGAACCATTATCCACCTGTGCTGCTGTAATGGAAGCATTCCCGTTTGCATCCAGCTCTACCTCTGTGTTTTTTGCTAGTACAGTTGGAGGGGTAAATACGTTTAGTTCACGACTTACCGAAGGCGCCGCATCATAGCTTTCATCTCCATCTTGCGAAGCAGTAATGATGGTAGTACCGGCGGCAATAATATGCACTTTTCCACCAACTATAGTTGCAATTGTAGAATCTGAACTTTCGTATGTTACCGCCAAACCTGAACTTGCTGTTGCTGCTGCATCAAAATCAGCATCGCCAGTTGTTTTTGGTGCAAGAGCGGCAAATGTGATGCTTTGTTCTTTTCTATTTACACTAAGCGTTTGCGTGACAGAAACCGCTGCGTTATACTGCGAATTTCCTGCCTGTGAAGCAGTAATAGTTGTGATACCTGAACCAGTAATATGCACTTTTCCATTAACTATCGTTGCAACGGTAGAATCTGAACTTGCATATGCTATCGCTAAGCCTGAGCTTGCTGTTGCTGCTGCATCAAAATCTGCATCGCCTATTGTTTTTGGTGCAAGGGCAGCAAATGCGATACTTTGCTCCTTTTTATTTACTGTAAGCGTTTGAGTCGAACTTGCCGCTGCGTATTCGGCATTTCCTGCTTGTGAAGCAACAATAGTTGAGGTTCCGGTAGCAATAATATGCACCTTTCCATCCACAATAGTTGCAACATTAGGATTTGAACTGCTGTAGCTTAAGCTTAAACCAGAGCTTGCTGTTGCTGCCGCATCGAAATCTGCATCGCCAATAAATTTCTGAGCAATTGCCGGGAAGTTTATGGTCTGTGCATTTTTAACCGTTAGTACCCGTGCTATGGATGGTGCGGCTGTGTAATCGGCATTTCCTGCCTGCGATGCAGTAATGGTTGAGGTTCCGGTAGCTAAAATACGCACCTTTTCATCCACAATAGTTGCAACTGAGGGATTTGAACTTGTATACGTTACAGGAAGACCTGAAGTAACTGTAGCAGAAGGATCAAAATCGGCATCTCCCAGTGCTTTTTCAGCCATCGCATTAAATATAATGTTTTGACCAGACCTCATGCTTTCTGCAATCTCAGCAGTGCTTAATGCCCTGTTGTAGATTTTAAACTCATCAATTGAACCTTTAAACATCGGGTCGTTAAACTGTGCTTTGCCCAGGTAATTCTGGTTGGTACTACCGATAGTAGAAGGCTTGATAGTAACGCCAGTATTAGAAGCAACTAAAGCTCCGTTAATATACATGCTACACGTATTGCCCGATTGGGTAATGGCAAAATGGGTCCAGGTGTTAAGCGGTAAAGTGTAGTTGTAACTTACCAGCTGCTCTGATCCTCCGTTCTTGATCGCATAACGCATAACATTAGCGGTTCCTGCCTGGATCGTTAAAAACATGTACTTGGATGTACCTGTCCCAAAGTCAAATACACGCATCCAGTTTGCCTTAGCATCCATGTTTACCCATGAGGATATAGTAAAGTCATTTAAAGTACTCACTATTCCGGTTGGCAGGGTAGCATAAGCATTGGCTGTGCCATCCAGTTTTAGAGAAGTTCCATACTTTCCAGCGTTCCGGCTTGCTGTGGCTGCTAATGTGCCGTGAGTTGCTCCCCAGCTATCGATGCTGCGTATTCCGCTTGCTTCGTCAAATTTCAGGTAAGTAAACTGACCCACATTTGGTCTTGCCACTACCTCTGCGCTGGCAGACTTTTCACCAACACTATCCACCGAAGCAACTACATAGTAATAAATAGTTCCATTGCTAATATTCGAATCGGTGAACCTGGTAGTGCTCACATTTGCGATAGTAGTATAAGGCCCGCCTGATGTAGTTGAACGCTTAACGTTGTACGTAAAATTCTGAATAGGATCCCATTCCAGGATGTTTTTAGCATCACCTGCTGCAACCAAAACATTGCTTATTACACTATTTTGTACTGTTAAGGTGATGGTTTGTGAACCTGTACTGCTGCCATTGCTGGCGGTTAAGGTTACAGGAAAAACACCAAATTCAGTAGGCGTACCAGATATTACACCCGTAGCGTCATTTAAACTTAAGCCGGCAGGTAAACCAGTAGCAGTAAAATTACTGAGTGGCTTATTGCTAATGGTATACGTAAATGGCCTGCCAATTAAAGTAGTCGGTTGAGTATCATTGGTAATAACAACCGATAAAACTTTTGATTGTGATGGTGCCGGCCAGTAAACATTATTTCCATTCTGTGAAACTGTAATGGTTGAAGTTCCGGTAGTAAGAACATGAACTTTACCATCAACAATTTTTGCAACTGTGGTATCCGAACTGGTATAAGTTACCGGAAGGCCTGAAGAAGCGGTAGCAGCAAGATCAAAATCCTCATCACCCATTAATTTCGTGGCAATCGGATTCATCGTGATCGTTTGGCTGGTATAACCCGCTGCGATCTCAGATGCACTTAAAGCCCTGCTGTAAATCTTAAATTCATCAATAGCGCCTTTAAACATAGGGTCGGCCCATTGAGATTTACCTAGGTAGTTCTGGTTCATAGCGCCTATTGTTACAGGCTTGATCTGAAGGTTGGTATTAGTGGCAACTAAAGCACCGTTAATATACATACTGCAGATATTGCCTGACTGGGTAATTGCAAAATGCGTCCAGGTGTTTAGCGGAACGGCGTAATTATAGGTTATCCCAAAGTCTGTTGAACCTCCGTTTTTAATCCCAAAACGTACCTGGCCTGCAGCTCCTGTCTGTACAGATAAAAACAGGTACTTGGATGTTCCTGTTCCAAAATCAAAAACACGCATCCAGTTAGCTAATGCATCCATTTTTACCCATGAGGATATGGTATAGTCAGATAAAGTACTCACTATATTGGCTGGAAGAGTAGCATAAGAGTTAGCGGTTCCATCCAGTTTAAGGGCTTGTCCGTCTTTACCTTCAGCACGACCTGCAGTAGCTACTAATGTGCCGTGGTTTGCACCCCAGCTATCGATGCCACGTGTTCCGCTTGCTTCGTTAAATTTCAGGTAAGCAAGTTGACCAATATTTGGTGTGGCTCCTACTTCTGTGCTATTAGGGTTTTCACCTACGCTATCAATAGAAGAAACTACATAATAATAGGTACTTCCATTACTCACATTCGAATCAGTGAACTTTGTATCCGAAACTGTTCCAACAGTAGTATACGGGCCACCAGCGGTAGTCGCACGTTTAACATTATAGCTAAAGTTTAATATTGGATCCCATTCGATGATATTTTTAGCATCGCCTGAGGCCACAATAACACCCTCCACTATATTGCTTAAAACCTTTAATGAAAGGGCTGCTGTATCTGCTCCGGCATCATTTGAAGCAATTAAAGAAACAGAGAAAAGCCCGGTCTCAGTCGGTGTTCCGGATATTACACCTGTAGTGGTATTTACGCTCAATCCGGCAGGAAGGCCGGTAGCATTAAAGCTGCTTGGTGATTTAATAGCTGTAATCGTGTAAGAGAATGGAGCTCCAAGCAACGCAGTATCTGCTTCTGCACTGGTAATAACCACCGATAGGGTACGATCGTCTAATAACTGAACGTCGTTACCTGTACCTCCTTTGTAAGTAATACGGAAATCGTAACCGCCTGTACTGATCAGAGATAGTTCAGGCAAATTCTTAAAAGTACCGCTTATAGGTGATGTTCCGGTATTATTAATAAGGGTATAAGTTGTTCCTGATGGTAATGTGCCAGCAATATTGCTTAAGCTCAGAGCCGGGCTATTGAGCAGAGTCGCACTAGTTGCTGTAACTTTACTACCGGTTGCAGTACCCAGATTAAGTTCTGCTTTATAAGTAGCATCTGCTTTTAGGGTAAGAGCCCCAATGGTAAGCGAGCCGGGTTCAAAACCAGCACCCGGGCCGCTTCCTGTTCCAATGGTAACTGAAGCGGTACTCCTAGCTCCTCCACCAAATGCACCATTTTCTACAATAACAGGACTGGAAAAAGCACCAGTACTTGCATCGTTATATAAATAGAACGCCCCATTTTTAATAGTGGTTTTGCCGCTATAGAAATGGTTTCCCCAGAATACTAACGATCCTGTGCCCACTTTTTCTACATTCATGGAGCCTGTTATGCCTCCGCCAAAAGACGAATTACCATTTAGCGCGCCAATGCTGATTGTCGGGCTGCCCCCCGCGGGGCCATCATACCTCATCTGTCCTCTCCCGCTAAGGCCACCAAAACTGATGGTACCCGTTGCAAATGTGAAGCCTATACAGTCGCCTGCGTTTGCATCCAGATTCCAGTAAGCATTGGCACTGCCTGCCTGTGCTGCTTCAAAACGCAACCTGTTGGCACCGCTACGTAATTTGTCTACAAAGTAACCGTTAAAGCCGCTGTTATCAGCATAAAGATGCAAACCGGCAAAAGTATTACCATCCTGAATAATGGTTCCGCTGCCTGTGAGTTTACCGTACAGGTTTAATGCATTTGTTGTTTGATAAAAATAACTTGTTTTACCCGCGGCTATTTCAATATCATTGTACAAGGTTGCATCGCCGCCCGAAGAGAATAACGCTCCGCCGTTCATAATGATCTTACCTGTACCCAAGGGGCCCGATGTAGGTGCCGACGGCGCGCCGGTACTGGTGCCCGATACTTCCATACCGTATATAGGCGGCCAGCTTTGCCCGTTACCGTTTAATATAGTATTACCCGAATACGTATTGGCTCCCGATAGGTAAAGATACCCTATACCTGTTTTAAGCAGGCTGCCGGTACCGGATATGGCACTGTTAATAGCTATAGTACCACCGCCTTTTACCGCGTTAACATTTAACAGGGTATCTAACACAATAGGTGTACTTATGGTATGCGTTGACGCGGTATTGTTGACCAGGTCGTTTTTTAAATGGATAGCGTTACCGGCTATGGTATATGGCGAAATAGCATCGGCAGTAAACTGCATTTTCGAAACGACCATCCCATCGATATCATTTGTTAAAACCGTATCGGCCGATGATGGAAAAGTGATAATTGCGGGATTTACAGGCGCGGCATTTTCGAGCCAGTTAGATGCCTGGCTAAATGATCCTGTTGTGGCATTAGGGCTCCAGGTAGAAGATGTAGAACCTGGCACACCGAATACTTCGGGCGAATTAGCGCTTTCCTTTGTAGCCCCTACAGAAGAAACCACATAATAATAAGGGCTTCCACTGCTTACATGAATATCGGCATAGGCTGGAGTTGATACATTAGCTACCGTAGTATAAGGACCACCGCTTACTGTTGCCCGCTTTACATTATATGTAGATGCACCCGACGCGCTGTTCCAGCTTAAATCAACTTCGTTGTTTTTATTAACTACAGTAGGTTGTGCCGGGGCTGCAGGAGGAACGGAAGCGAAAACTTCATTAGAATTATCACTTTCCATATCCCCGGTAAGGGCAGTAATAACATAATAGTTAGTTACTTCCGGCACAGGAGTTATATCCGTAAAACTGGTGAGGGTAATTCCGGTCTGAAGAGTTGTATAGGCTCCTCCCGCTGTTAGCGAACGTTTTACCGAATAAGCGGTAGCGTTAGCTGTAGCGGCCCAGGTAAGTTTGATCTGTGTGGTATTAACAACCGATGCCACAGCCGAAGCAGGCGCTGCAGGAGCCGTGTTATTGATCACGTTCAGGATCAGGGTTGCCGTACCAGTGCCACTGGCATTGGTAGCTGCTATGGCAACTTCGCTTTGTCCTATTACCGTCGGTGTGCCCGAAATAATACCGGTAGCCGCATCAAGGCTAAGCCCTGCAGGCAAGCCGCTGGCACTATATGAAGATGGACTAGCATTAGCATTGATGCTATAACTGAAAGGCGCACCCAGGGTAACTGTGGCTGTGGTAGCACTGCTGATCTCCGGTGAGCCCACAGGTGCGGTTTGGCTATAGGCCACGTTACTGAACGTGGCAGTATTTACTGCCGAAGTATTACTGGAGATGGTATAAAATCCCGCATATAAATTAGTTGGGAAACCTGTTGCAGAATACCAGCAACTAAGATTGGTCCAGTTAACACCGTCCTGCGAATGGTACGCAAATATGCGGGTGTTTACACGCTCTATTTTTAACCACCAGGGTGCTTTGGGGGCCCAATGGGGCCCTATACCGCCGGTAGCTTTAAGAAAAATATCGTAAAAGGCAGAACCAGGTGCCAGCGATGTGCGTAACATAACGCCGCAGCCCCCGCTAGTAAGCGACATATTCTCAACTTTTACGACCAGGCCGGCATCGCCGCTAACTTTTTTAAAGTTGAAGTTGAAGGAATTGCTTGTGGAAGTTCCGGCACCTTTAAGTGTCCAAATACCGTTATTGAAGGAAGCGCTGCCTGCCAATCCTGTATTCCCAATATCGATATTGGTCAGGTTGCTTACCGGCTGCACATGATCGGCAGGATAATACACCTGAGGCAAGGTAACCGCGGTAGAAGTATCAGATGATTTCAGATACAGGAAATCGCCCCCGGCGCCACCTATAGCGGCCCGCATCCTATCGGTATTAGGGGTAGGTATTCCCTTACGTACATTATAAGCGCTGTAAATAAGATTGGTCATGTCGCCTCTCCTTGATCCGGGCAGCATTCCCCAATTGAGCCAATAACTGGCATAACCTCCAAACGGAATATAAGTCATAGTAGCACCGTCAAAAGCGTATTTGTGATACAGCTCGCCGATAGCCAATACCCGGTTGTCCAGTTCGGCAAACATATCTACCCCCTGCTTGTAGGCAACTTCTGCTCCCCAGGCCAGGGCCGCAGCCTGCACACCCCAGTGGTCGTCGCGGCCGGTATCGCCTGTTTCGCCATTGGGCAGCGAGTTGCGCATACCTCCGCCGGCATCCATCCTGTAAACTTCAACCGCCTGGTTAAACCGGGTGGCATCATCACAAAAAACCGATGCGGCAAGGGCAATTTTTAGCTGAATAGCGCCTTTGTTCTGGTCGCGTAATGGATAAGGCACCCAGGAAGTCGGAAATAACACATTAGCAAAATAATTTTTCACATGCTGTGTATTGGCTGCGGTCCAGCCGGGAAAAGTATAACGGAGGATTTCAGCACCTACGCCCCAATACTGGGCATAGTCGCCAATATCCAGCATAGATTCATTACCGCCCCAGCTGGTGTTGGTAACCGCCCAGGCATCAAGTATGTTCGTAGCTTTTCGGGCATAAGCACTGTCCCCGGTAAACACGTACATAAAGGCCAGGTTGTGGATAGCTACCATGTCGCTTTTCCACGGACCATTGTTGAAATCCGGAGCACGGGTTACCGTGGCAAACGGACCCTTCATCCCATAGCTAAGTTGGGACTGTCCGGAACCTTTAAATGCGTTGTAGGCAGATAGCCAGGGTTCCTTGGTAATGTTGGCTTTCAACTGATTCAGGTCGGCCCGGGTAAAAGGTAGACCTGGGTGGACAAATGTTTGTGTCTGAGCATCTGCTTTCTCGACGCTTATTAAAGCCAGAATGGCCAGAAAAAGCATAGTCAGACTCTCCTTTGCAATCAGTTTAAACTGATAAAGTAAAAGTTTTCTCATCTAGTTAATTATTAGTTAATTAATATCAAAGCAGGCCGAAATTCAACAACCGCTTTTTATATAGATGCATTTAATATGATCTCTCATACTCAGGTAGAAAAAAATATTTAACAATTTTATAAATGACTTTATTAATGAATTCGTTAATAAATTACCTAGGTATCACTACGGACAGGACAGTCATTTTCTTTAAAGGATTTTAAACGAAAAACGGTCTCAGGAACATATGCTCCTGAGGCCGTTTTTAATTATTTAAGGTATTATAGAACCTGTTATTTTATTATAACCTTGCCAGCATATTGATTATTTAGAATTAAGGAATAAATCCCACCAGGCAAAGCCTGATTTAAGCCCACATCGATGGTACCAGAATTATTTTTATATGATTTTGAATATACAGCCCGCCCCATCAAATCAATTAATTTCAAAGTCACATCCTTTCCAACTAGCTCCGTATTGGTAGCAATATTGAATCTATTATCTACCACTGGATTGGGATAAATAGCAGTACCATTTACTACCGCATCCTTACCAGAGCCCCAGTCAGGTGTAAGAGTGTTTTCACCTTCCTTTTGAGCAATCTGATTTGTTGTGAAGTTTTGTATCTCTGCTGCACTCAATGCCCTGCTATAGATTTTAAACCCATCAATAGAACCATTAAACATCGGGTCGTTATACTGTGATTTACCCAGGTAATTCTGAGTAGTGCTGCCTATGGTAGAAGGCTTGATAGTAACGCCGGTATTCGAGGCAACAGCCGTTCCATTGATGTACAGGGTACAAGTGTTTCCGGATTGGGTAACCGCAAAATGCGTCCAGGTATTCAGCGGCAGGGTATAAGTAAAGCTCACCAGCTGCTCTGATCCACCGTTCTTAATGGCATAGCGCATAATATTGGCGGTTCCTGCCTGGATGGTTAAAAACATGTACTTGCTGGTTCCCGAACCGAAGTCAAATACTCGCATCCAGTTTGCCTTAGCATCCATTCTTACCCAGGTGGATATGGTAAAGTCATTTAACGTACTTACAATACCGCTTGGCAAAGTAGCATAAGCCGTAGAAGTTCCGTCCAGCTTAAGCGCAGACCCGGAAAGACCTGCATCGCGGGTTGCTGTTGCCTGCAAAGTAGCATGATTGGCTCCCCAGCTATCAATGCCACGCGTTCCGCCTGACTCGTC
Organism: uncultured Sphingobacteriaceae bacterium; assembly: GCA_946480915.1. Next base: position 18,205 of record CAMLLO010000059.1, read on the forward strand.
AAATTTCAGATAAGTAACTTGTCCGGCATTTGGCGTTGCTACCACTTCGGCGCTATTAGGGTTTTCTCCAAGAGAGTTGATAGCAGAAATTACATAGTAATAGGTAGTTCCATTACCCACATTCGTATCGCTAAATGAGCTAGCAGAAGTGGTTCCAATGGTTGTATAAGGCCCACCTGAGGTAGTTGAGCGTTTAACGTTGTAACTAAAATTCTGGATAGCATCCCACTCGATGATATTTTTAGCGTCACCTGATGCAACTATAACATTGTTTACGATCGTATATACGGTTAGAGTAATTGTTTGTGAACCTGAAATGCTGCCGCCATTGGAAGCGGTTAAAGCCACCGCAAATGCACCGTATTCAGTAGGAGTACCCGATATTACACCCGTACTGGTATTTAAACTTAAACCGGCCGGCAGGCCAGTTGCCGTAAAATTGTTTAATGCAGTGTTATTGGTAATGGTATAGGTAAATGATGTGCCCATTACCGCAGTTGGCGCAATATTATTAGTGATGACAACCGTTAACACTTGTGTTTGTGATGGGGCTGGTGCGTAAACGTTGTCTCCAACCTGTGAAGCAGTAATGGTTGTAGTTCCGGTACCAAGAATATGAACCTTACCATTCACTATAGTTG
>CAMLLO010000060.1 GCA_946480915.1 uncultured Sphingobacteriaceae bacterium
TCGCAGGTTGCGGCTATGCCAAAAGGACTAGGCCACGCCGCGGCTATGAGCGGCAAAGATAATCGTGATCACAACTCAGCAATCATCTAACTCGCTATATTTGCCCCAATATCATGAACTTCAACCCCTACACTCACAACCTCCCCGTCACCGATATCATCCCAACCGTTCAGCGCAAGCTGACCGATCATAATACCCTTATCATCACCGCCCCTCCAGGTGCCGGAAAAAGCACAATCCTCCCATTAGCATTAATGCAAGAACCCTGGCTAGCCAACAAAAAAATCATCCTCCTCGAACCCCGCCGCCTCGCCGCCTCCACCATCGCTCACCGCATGGCCGATCTCCTAAACGAGCAAGCCGGCCAAACCGTCGGCTACCGCATCCGCTTCGAGAATAAAATATCAAAAAACACCAAAATAGAAGTCGTAACCGAAGGTATCCTTACCCGCATGCTCCACAGCGACAACGCATTAGAAGACGTCGCCCTCATCATCTTCGACGAGTTTCACGAACGCAGCATCCACGCCGACATCGCCCTGGCGCTTAGTCGCGAGGTACAGGAAGTGCTCCGGCCCGATCTCCGCATTTTAATCATGTCCGCCACGCTGGATGTGCCGCAATTAGCCGAAATGCTGCAAGCGCCTGTAGTCGAAAGCAAAGGAAAGATGTATCCCGTGGAGGTAATTTACACCGGCGAGCAGCACATCGAGCACCTGCCCGACCTTTGCAGCAAAACCGTGGCTCGGGCTATGAAAGAGCAGGAGGGAGACTGCCTCGTATTTCTTCCAGGCCAGGGCGAGATCCGCAAAACCGCCGAAATACTCAAGCGCAGCCTAAGCAGTTTCGCCATACACCCGCTGTACGGACAACTCACCCACGCCGAACAACAAGCCGCTCTCATGCCCGACCCGCATGGCCGCCGCAAAATCGTCCTCGCCACCTCCATTGCCGAAACCAGCTTAACCATCGAAGGCATCCGCATCGTAGTCGACAGCGGCTACACCCGCAAATCCGCCTTCGATCCCCGCACCGGCCTCTCCGGACTCAAAACTGTGCAGGTCTCCATCGACTCCGCCGATCAGCGCGCAGGCCGTGCCGGCCGCCTCAGCTCCGGAAGCTGCTACCGCATGTGGTCCGCCGCCACCCAGCAGCGCCTGGCACCATATCGTACCCCCGAGATCCTCGACAGCGACCTTACACCATTGGTGCTCGACCTCCTCGAATGGGGCATCCACGATCCAAACACGCTCTGCTGGCTCAATAATCCGCCGGCCACAGCGCTCAACAGCGCCAAAGAATTGCTCGCTGCCCTTGGTGCCATCCAGGGCGACAAAATTACCGAACACGGCAAACAAATCCATCGCCTGCCGCTGCACCCGCGGTTGGCCAATATGCTCATCACCGCGCAGGAGCTCAATAAGCTGCCCCTCGCCACCGACATCGCCGCTCTGCTCGAAGAACGCGATCCGCTCGACCGTACCCTCTTTGGTGCCGACCTCAACCACCGCATCGAAAGCCTCCGCCGCTACCGCGCAGAACAGCGCCGCGACCGCCAATACGAAAAGATCGAGAAAACCGCCGCCGCCTACCGCAAGCTCTTCCACATCCAAGCCGACAATTCCGCCGCCGATGCCTACCACGCCGGGCTCCTGCTCGCCTACGCCTATCCCGAGCGCATCGCCTCCGTAAAAGACGCCAAAAACGGCCTCTTTCAGCTTGCAAACGGCCAAACCGCCACCATCAACCGCGACGACGATCTCGCACACGAGCCCTGGCTCTCCATCGCCCAGCTCGACGCCCAGAAAGGGCAGGGCAAAATCTTCATCGCCGCCCCCCTCAACCCTAAAGACCTCACACACCTCGCCAAAGAAACCGAGAACATCCGCTGGGACAGTCGCAAACAACAGCTCCTCGCCTCCGCCGACCTCCGCATCGGGAGCATCGTGCTGCAATCCCGTCAACTCGCAGCGCCCGACAAACAAAAGCTCGAAGAGGTCCTCACCAGCACGATCAAAGCCGAGGGCCAGCACCTGCTCGATTTCAACCCCGACGTACAAACCTGGCAGAACCGCGTACTCAGCCTCCTCCGCTGGAACCCCGAACAATCCTGGCCCGACGTCAGCACCGAGGCCCTGCTCGCCAGCAACAATACCTGGCTGGGCCCGTACTACGACCAGCTCCGCAAAGCAGACGACTTCAAAAAAATTAACCTCAGTCACATACTGCAGCATTCCCTCACATACGAACAACAGCAGCAGCTCAACCAGCTCGCCCCGGCCGCCATCACCGTACCCAGCGGCTCCAGCATCCCGCTCAACTATTCCCCCTACGGCGAAAGCCCCATACTGGCCGTCCGTTTGCAAGAACTATTCGGCATGCTCGATACACCCAGCATCAACAGCGGAACACAAACCGTAGTCATCCACCTGCTCTCACCCGGCTACAAACCCGTGCAAGTCACCACCGACCTTCGCAGCTTCTGGCAAAACACCTATTTCGAAGTCCGCAAAGAACTCAAACGCCGATACCCCAAACATTCATGGCCCGAAAACCCGCTCGAAGCAGAGGCGGTAAGAGGGGTGAAGAGGAAGGGTTAGGTTTGTTGAAGGTTTTAGAAAACGAACGGAACGCCTTCGTAGGTGCTGGGGCTCTGCTTTACGTTCATACGCCTGCAGGCATTGGGCGCGAAGGCCGGTATCCACTGTAATCAGGTTTAAATATCAAGAGATGTGCATTCTTTGAAGTTACTGCTCTATAAAGGTGTTGCTCTTTTTAAGTTGTTGGTTTTGATTATCAACATTTTGCAAATTGTGTTGATAAATATATTAGCATTTTTTGCTAAATACTTTAGATATTTGATGTGATGAGTTTAGCCATAGTTATCGGCTGGCTGTTTTTAATTTACTAAAACTAACGATATGGCGAAGAAAGTTTATCAAGCTTATTTAAACCAAATTCGAAGCGCAATTAATGAGCCGAATTTACTAAGCAATAAAGTTGCGAATTTTACTTCTGAAAGTCGTAATTACGGCACTAAACTTTCACTTGAGGATGTGAACGATCTCTCTGCTGAAATGGGCTTGTCGTCTTTAAAGCGGTTACTTGGAAAAGATCATCCCATCTATGTTAGCTCAGGAGATCATCCAGATTTTGCTTATTTAAGAAATAGTCAAGATGTGAGAGAGAAGCACTATATAGTTTCAGTATTTATCGACATCAAAAACTCAACACATTTCTTTAGAAAGTACAATCACGATCAGATTGCTTTGATTATCCAGACTATACAGGGTGCCGCAATTCACACATGTTCACTCTTTAATGGACATATTCAAAGACAACAATATGATGGGTTGTTCTTGTATTTTGGGGGTAAAAATAAGACCCGTGAACAAGCAATCGATGATGCGCTTAAAGCCGTAAGCTTTTTTACATACTTTATGAAGTATGAACTTCCAGAAATCTTCGACGCCAACGAATTAGATACTGTTTATACTCGTGCTGGAATTGACTTTGGAGATGATGATGAAGTATCTTGGTATATTTTTGGAGTAAATGGATGTTCGGAACTTACAACTGTTAGCTTACACACTAGTCTTGCTCCCAAGATGCAGGCGTATGCTGGTCATAATGGAATTATGATCGGTCACAACTTAATCAAAAAGGTATCCACTATTCAAAAGTATTCCACAGTACGTTTTCATGAAAAGGAACCTGTTCCCCTCATTTTTGAACGACCCGACTATCGACAATATCAGTTTAATTGGCAAGAATTTTTAGTAGATAGTTATCCTTTTATTACGTGGGATGGAAGTAATATCGAGATTAACTACGATTATAATCCTGAAACAAACTCGTTTTATCAAAAAGTCGAAATGCTCAAAGATAATAGAGCTGCAATAACAACTAGTGGGATAATGGGGGATGTCGGTCACAGTATATCACCAACTAAGTTCTATGGCTATGATTTTTGATCAAAAAAACAAGGAGCTAACTCGAGAAATAGATAGATTTATTCATGTGAACTCCATATCAGACTTAAATTTTATCAATGTGTCGAACTTCAAGGATAGGATAATCTTGAATTACGTTGTTAAAGACGATGACTTGGAATTCGAATATAAATTTGAAGTAACAAGCTATCTAATAAATGATCGGGAAGAAATTCAATATCAAACACCAGTTTTGAAACTCCTTTCGCCCAGCGTGAAAGTGAATTTAGATATTCACATGTTAATGAACGGGATAATTTGTTTCACTTTCCCAGGGGATATTCGATATAACCAAGGATTAACCTGTGGGTATGCAGTTGAACAATCTTTTAAGTGGGCTTTTGGATATGAGTTTTATCTAAAAAAGCATTATTGGCCGTTCCCTGAGATGCCTCATGGGATATACCCAATACATTGGGGATTTAGTAGGCCACAAATGGCCGCATAAATAATTTTAGTATGGAAGAAATGGAAAAAAACAAGCGGCCTAGTATTCCACTTGGTTTTGGAAAGGACGTAAATGATTATTTGAACCATTATGTTACTGTAGCTGATGCAAAAGCTGCGGCGATTTTGGCATCAAATTTTATCGTCCTTGGCGGACTTTCAACTATGGAAGTCGATGCATGCAATTTTGCCCTCATTTTTTTGTTGTCAGGTGTTTTTTCGATATTTTCCATCTTCTACTCTTTAAAATCTCTGTATCCTCGCTTAACAAATGCAGGTAAAGGTCTGATATTTTGGGAAAGCATCAGAAGTCACAAATCGTTAGATAGTTACTTAGAAGAATTGGGGAAATTAGACAATGCGAAGAAAGAGATTGAATACGGAAAACAAAATTGGCACATCAGTAATGTTTTATCAGCAAAAAACAATAACGTGAGATTGTCATTATTGACATTCGGAGCCTCTTTGATTTTTCTTATCATTGAATATGTCTTAGTGAAGTTTTCCTAGTAGTTGTCTTGGGAAAAGCCACTAACTATTACCATTTATCATCGGATGGCCGAAAATTATTTAAAAACATACATTGAATCGTTATTTGCTGAAATTACATTCTTGAATGCAAATCTCAATGTGCTAGACACCTTTGTTGAAGAAAGGGGGAAGGAGCTACATCGTAATTTTCCTTTTACAGATTATCAGCTTTATTCCATGGGCTCTACCTACAGGGATTTGACTCAATTAGAAGGTGGCAATAATTTATATCTCACTAATGTTCATTATCGGCTAGCTACTTCGAATCTAAACGGCGAAATAGAAAGGCTAAAAAGTTATACAAGTTGTCTCACAATAACTCACTCTTTTGAGGTATTTGAATCGTTCTTAAAAAACGTTTTATCAATATTAATTCAAAATAATCAGTCACTTGTGAGTGACTTGAAATTAGAATGTGAAGCAGATTTTGATGCAATAAGACGCAACTTGTTTAGAATTCAGGGTGAAAGCAATAAAGGATTTATTAAGGTGCTACGAAAGATATCTCCTTTTTTTAAGGCACATGAACAAAACAACATATGGCAGCGGAATATGAGCCATTGGTTCGAAATAATTGCAAAAGTTAGAAATTTAGTGGTGCATTCCAGATTGATTCTGAACCAAGAATTCAAGGAGTATATCTTAGAGACACATAGGTTGAAGCTTTTCAGGTTGCACTTTACTATATCAGAAGAGAATGGGTTAACAAAGTTGGCCTTAACCCCATATCAAGCGAATGCGATAATTGATCACCTCTATGAATATGCTCATCTAATCTACAAATCTTTGTCCATCGATTTTGGACTGGACTTGGATAGTAATTTCAACCATCTAGAACTTTAATCTAGTCCTTAGTCGATGCTGCGAAGGCCCCAGCTACCGCGAGCATAAGCGTTTTGCATAAGGCGCGAGCTGGTTCGAGCTTGCAGCTCGGACCTTTTATATAAACGATAATTCCTTATCTTGGATCTTTATCTACAGATGAGTCGTAATTATAAATTCTACAACAAAGAAGGCCTATATTTCGTCAGCTTTGCCACCATTAACTGGATTGATGTTTTCGTCCGCGATGAATAATTTATTGCCTTAGTCGGCAGCCTGGCCTGGTGTCGTAAAGAAAAAGGGATGGAAATATACTCCTGGTGCATAATGCCGAGCCATGTACCCTTACTGGCTTAAGTTTCAGCTGCTGCCTGAGCTTGGGTAACTTAAGCTTTGCCAATAAAAGGAAGTTTGTAACTTCCGTCTACAATGTCCTTCGAAGCTACAAGCTTCTTTCTATAATAGGCATTAAGCTAGGCTTCTGCACAGTCTTCGCGTAAGCTTAAGCCAGAGAAAATAAATAGGCTTTGCCAATAAAAGAATTTTGTAAATTCGTCTACCAAACCATCATCAACCTTGTCATCCAAATACAAAATCTCCGATCACCACGATGTTCATTTCATCAGCTTTGCCGTAGTCCAATGGGTAGATGCATTAAGCAGGCCAGCGTATAAAGATATTCTAATTGATTCTTTGAGATTCTGTCAGCAAAAGAAAGGTCTAAAGCTATATGCATACGTCATCATGAGCAACCACGTTCATCTCATTGCATCTGCCAAAGAAGGATTCAATTTATCCGACATTCTTCGAGATTTGAAACGACATACCAGCAAAGCACTACTAGAAGCAATTCAAAATAATCCAACAGAAAGTCGTCGTGAATGGATGTTGTGGATATTCAAATCAGCCGGCAGGGGCAATACTAATAATAAAGATTATCAATTCTGGCAGCAGGATAACCGCCCAATTCAACTAAGCAGTCCGGAAATGGTAGAGCAACGTTTAGAGTACATTCATCAGAATCCAGTTCAAGAGCAGCTTGTAGCTGAAGCACATTATTATATTTATAGCAGCGCTTTGGATTATTCAGGAGGGAAGGGGCTGTTGGAGATTGAGTTTCTCTAAGGAAGCTACAAGCTTCTTATTATCTGCAGAATTGAACTGCTGTTTTTATAATGACGTCGTAGCGAGACGCTACGACCAGTCACGAAGTATATTTTTAAAAGACTAATTTGAAAGACTGTTTGCTAAACTCTTATTAAATGAAATACATAGTAGTACTCATTTGTATAATTCTATCGGCATTTGGCGGACAGGCCGGGCAGCAGCCCGCAGTCTATTCCGGCAGTATCAAAGGGTATACTGCAACCGCAGGATTTAAAACAGGCAAGGTGTTTGTAAATAACGTTACAACGGGCCGACAGGAAATGTATCTGATCGACATTTCTCCTTCTGGAAAATTTTCTGTAGAAATTCCCTTAAAGTATAATAACGAAGTCTGGATAAGTTTCCCCTTTTTTCAGGGCACTGTTTATTTAGAACCCGGAAAAGAACTCGTACATGATTTCGATATTTCTATACCGGCTAAGGTGTCGTCGGTATTCCGGAACGATGGCGGGGTAGTTAACAACGATTTTAATAAGGTTAGGGCGATAACCCAATATAACTGGAACAAAGTTTACGCTGATATTTATGGACTAACGCCCGAGGAATACAAAGCCTATTTTTTGGCTATACAAGCCGAAAAACTGGCTGCTGTTGAAAACCTGTCAAAAACAGAGAGATTAAGTAAAAAAGCAGTTCAGCTAGCCACCGCCGATATAAAATACGACATTGCCATTGAACTGATGAATTTCAATTCTAAAAGAGAATCGGCATATAGAATAAAAAATAAAGTCGGTTTTAAAAATAGGGTACCGGTAATAAGCGAGGTAAGACTTGATACAGGTTATTTTGATTTTTTGAAAACCTTTAAGTATAACGATTCATTCGGTATGCAATCTTTTAAGTACTACATTTTTATAAACAGATTAAAATTTCTCGATCTGATTTATAATATGGCTGAGCCGATCGATTATACTGAACAGATTAATCATTTAAAGCAGCTCGATACTACCGACGCGAGTATAATGGCCATTATAACAGATCTAAGAAAATCAATGAAAAACAAGGCTAGAGAAGTTGGGGCGCTTGAAGGTGCCAGGCCTATTGTATTGAAAAGCTTGTTAAAAACAGATATTACTCTCGAGCTTGAACTGATGGAGTTGCAGGATTTGTGCCAAGGGATTTATCAAGAAAAGATTCCGTTATCAAATGCTACCCTGGATAGTTTAAAGCGGAGGTTCCGATACACTTCATTTTTTATGTCACTAATCGACCTCAATAACAAGGTTAGAAAGGAGATTGAAACTAGTGAACATCAAGACGGTTACGCAGCTAACAAGATGCCGGCTATAAGCACCGACAGCATTTTTGATAACATCATTAGCAAATACAAAGGCAAGACTATTTTTATCGATTTTTGGGCAACTTGGTGTGGCCCCTGTCTTCAGGGAATTCAGGAAATAGAACCGATAAAAACTGCCCTCGTGGATAAAAATGTGGTGTTTATGTATATAACAAATGATACCTCGCCTGAGACAGCTTACCGAACTCTGATACCGAAAATTAAAGGGGAACATTACCGGGTAACAGCCGACGAGTATAATTTATTATCAATACGATTTAAGATATATGGTATCCCTCATTACGCTATTGTAAACCCGGAAGGTATAGTGGTTAACAAGGATTTTCACTGGGTGAATACAGAGGATGTGAAAAAAGCGTTGTTGACTAATTAATCAGTCGCGTAAACCCCTCACTGGCTTAAGTTTCAGGCGCTGCCTTAAGCTCGGGTAAATAAGCTTTGCCAATAAAAGGATTTTGTAAATCCGTCTATTATGTCCCCTGCTACCGCGAGCATAAGTCGCTTGCTGGTTCGAGCTTGCAGCTCGGACCTTTTATATAAACGATAATTCCTTATCTTGGATCCCATCTACCGATGAGTCGTAACTATAAATTTTACAACAAAGAAGGGCTATACTTTGTCAGCTTTGCTACCATTAACTGGATCGATGTTTTCGTCCGCGATGAATACTTTATGGCATTAGTCGGCAGCTTGGCTTGGTGTCGCAACGAAAAAGGAATGGAAATATATTCGTGGTGCATCATGCCAAGTCACGTACATTTGGTGTTCAGAGCAAAAGATGCTAATCCTGGCGAATTGCTAAAAAGTTTCAAAACATATACTTCAAAAGCTTTGCAAAAAATGATTGAAGAACATCCTCAGGAAAGCAGGAGAGAATGGATTTTATGGATGATGGCTCGGGCAGGATTAAAGAACAGTAATGTGAAGAATATGCAGTTTTGGCAACAGCACAATAAGCCTATCGAGTTATGGAGCCCGGAAGTAATCGATCAAAAAGTCGATTATATTCATAACAATCCCGTTGTAGCGGGTTTTGTAACAGAAGCTCATTATTGGAAATACAGCAGCGCCATAGATTATTCAGGCGGTAAAGGGATCCTGGAAATTGACTTTGTGTAATAAGGTCCGAGCTGCAAGCTCGAACCAGCCAACGCCACCAGATTCGTGCATTATGCTCGCAATAGCAGGGTAAATAAGCCTTGCCAATAAAAGGATTTTGTAAATCCGTCTACTATGCCTCTAGAAGCTACAAGCTTCTTTCTATAATAGGCATTAAGCCAGGCTTCCCCACAGTCTTCGCGTAAGCTTAAGCCAGAAAGGGGGTAGCAGGGGCCTGTCTCTTTTCCGCACCAAAAGCCTTTAACTATAAGATGGTGATATTTTTACTTCCAGATCTTCCACGTAAAAACCAAATATAAAATGGCAACACCGGTCCACAACAGGAACGCTTCAAAATGAGTTTCAGGGAAGCCTCGGGATTGGGATATATATGCACCGGTGAGCAAGATCAATAAAATGGCAAAACCAAAAGTCAGTATTAACTTCCTGGCCTTATTTAATGGTTGATGGGCAGTAACAGTTTGTCTTTCTGAGATGGTCAATTCCTGCTCAATACTTATTGGTGCAAATTCCAGTTGATTTGCTAACACATCTAATGAATATTGCCGTGGCATTACTTCGCCCTTTTCAATACGCTGCACCGACCGCAAACTTAGTTGGGTCATATCTGCCACCTGTTGCTGGGTATATCCTTTTTTAATACGGCTTTGCTTTATTAAGTGGCCAATTTGCTGGGTATTCAACTTATCTAAAGTATGTCAATTACGTCATTTTACGTCATTGCTAAAAGGCGTAAATGTTACAACGCTAAATATAATACTTTTATCAAAACTTACTCAAATGGCTGGCTTAGTAGTAGAACTTATAATATCATGGTTATTGCTCAAATTTGTTCTTAATAAAAACCTTTTGGTGCTTGGGTTTAAAATCAATAGCAAACAACTTACACCAATAATAATAGCTTTATTTATACCGGTGGCTTTCCTGGTTGTTCATTTGGTGGGTATATCATTGTGGGTAAAAAGCCCCTATCATTTAAACCCGCATTATACTTTCGCTGCATTTACAAACTCGACGCGGTACGTATTAATATCGGTCGTTTATGAGGAATTGATATTCCGCGGAGCGCTATTATATATATTAATCAAAAAAATAGGTACTCAAAAAGCAGTGCTGGTATCTGCAATAAGTTTTGGTTTCTATCATTGGTTTACAATGGGTGTATTAGGCCAGGTAGTGCCTATGCTGTTTGTTTTTACTATTACTGCTATCATGGGATATATATTTGCATTGTCCTTTAGCATAAGTAAAACCATCTATTTTCCATTCGCTTTACATTTGGGTTATAATTTTACTTTTATGATCATATTTTCCCGAAGTAACATTGGCGAGCAATTATTGATCCCGATGTTTAAAAATGACCCGATTAAAACAGGGGTTGCATTTCAAACAGTTACTACGGCAATACATTATATCGTTTTTCCATTTATTATATGGTTGTATTTGCGTTATATGAAAAAGCGCATAGTCAGCGTATGATGAACATTCCCAAAAAACTGCTAACTATGATCAGCGGCTTCGGTTTAAATTTAAGAATCAAGTTCTTAATTCGCGATGACATAAACCTTGGCCACTGCCTGGCGAATGAAGGCAACTGCCTCACTGGCTTATTTTGTTTTTCCTGACTTAAGTTTCAGGCGTTGCCATAAGCTTGGGTAAATAAGCTTTGCCTATAAAAGGATTTTCCAAATCCGTCTAGTATGTCGCCAGAAGCTGAAAGCTTCTTTTTATAATAGGCATTAAGCCAGGCTTTGCACAGTCTTCGCATAAGCCTAAGCCAGAAAGGGACATCTTAGTGCAGTGGCTCACGTGACAATCTACACTATACTGAACCGGGCACGCTATACGAATCATATAATCTTAAACTTAAGATTAAATAATGCTAAAGATTATATTAGTTACTGTTAAAGTATCTCTTATAAGAGGTACCTTATAGGTACTGAAAGGGTACTTATAAGGTACTTAAATAGTACTTTAACCCCTTACTCGGTTGAGTCCAACCACTGGTTTGAGGTTCAGGTAATGCACAGAGCAGAGGTAAATAAGCTTTGGCAATAAAAGGATTTTGTAATATCCGACTATTATGTCTCCAGAAGCTACAAGCTTCTTTTTATAATAGGATTAAGCTAGGCCTTTTCACAGCGGTATAGAACAGACCAAAGAGCAAAACACCGAGCTGTAAAACTTTACAACGAGGACAGGCCACACTTTAGCATTGGTCTGCTTACACCTGAACTGGTTCATTCAAAGAATCTGATAGCAGAGAAATTATGGAAAACTATTATCAAAGAAAGTACAATTGTAAACCCATTGCAGACAATAAACAGCCTGTAAATGTATAGCAGGATTATTATAAAAACTGTAAACTTATTTTAGGACGATACAGGTAATTAAGTATTTCCGGCCACCACCCCCTTTAATTCCCCCGCCGGACGAGGGACACTAAGCGCTTTAGCAAAACGCCTTAAAATGACTGAACGCCAAATGCGACGTTATGCAGGCTAGGCATCCAGTGTCCCCCCCTGGCGGGGGTAGGGGGGGTGCGTATTTCTGTGAGAACCTTATAAAAACGATAAACAACTCAAATCGTCCTCGTTTGTACGAGGAGGTAGCGAGGTCTGCGAATTCTTCGCTCAATTTTGTAACCTGCTAAAAACTTGTAACTTGCCTTACTAAATGCTTATCGCCATACTTTCCAAAGACCGAGTTTTAAGAGAAGTAATTCCAAGCCTTCTTTTTTATCTCGCGTTTGCTCTATCCGTTTATTTGTTTGATAAAGCTGTACCTAGTGGGCCATGTACACCGGGAGGAATAGTTTTTCTTTTCATTCTTCCCTTTATTAGTGCAGCTCTTTTGTTGAAAGGAATTTATCAGAGAAACGGTTGAGGATTCTTATACATGACTTGGTTAGGAGGGGTTATTAGACTTTCTTTGGTGGCAAGTCGAATGCAACTGCTTCGTGGTCAAAATGACCGTTGTGTGATCCATCACAAAACGGCTTGTTCTTAGAAAGTCCGCAGCGGCAGATAGATACCACCGTTCGACCTTGCAAGCCATAGGAGTTGCCTTCCCTGTCAACAATCTCAAAATCGCCTTCAATTTTTACCGAGCCGTTATTATTTATTGTAAGTTTTGTAGTTGCCATTTTTCTATTTTGTGCAAAAGTATAATAATGCATTAAGTAAAACGATTAAATTCACATAAGCTCTTACTGGCTTAAGTTTCAGGTGCTGCTTTCAGTTTGGGTAAATAAGCTTTGCCAATAAAAGGATTTTGTAAATCCGGATACTATGTCTCTAGAAGCTACAAGCTTTCTGTAATAGGCATTAAGCTAGGCCTTTCACAGTCTCTGTCTAAGCTTAAGCCAGAGCAGGGTAGCGATACGACCAGTCAGGAGATGGTGTTGACTGATTTAACAAGATTTTTAGCGGAAATCAGGAAATAAGCTGCAAATTGGAAATGGAATAATTTATTGTATATACTCGATGAGTGCAATTGTCTGAAAAATGAAAAGACTGTGTTTCTTCTTAATGTTTTCGATCCTAGCTGCTTGTAAACCAGACAAAAAGATTTGTGAGTTCATGTCAGAGAACGAAGAACTGTTGATTTACAACAATATCTTAACAGACCTGATTGAGAATAGGATGCATGGCAGATACCTCGGGGCTAAAGAAGAAGAGATCAGAGAAAAATACTATTATAATAATATACAGAATCCCGACACAGCAAGAATGGATATTGAGTTCATTAAGGCTCACAACTCCATCTTCGGTAGACCTTCGAAATTCTGTACAATATATCTTGATACAGTCACGCGAAGAAAATTCTTTTACGACAGAGTGAGGTTTGAGCAAGACATTAAATTTAAAACATTACTTAGCCAATATACCAACAATCCTCGTGCCGCCGTGGATAGTTTGAACGGACTGCAACAGAGATATTCACCTAATGATTTTGGATTATGTACTGCAAGGATTGAGAAATTAGAAAATTCGAAAAATGATTCAGCAGCATGCACTTTTGGGCGACTAAGACTTTCAAAAATTGTATTAAACGATAAGAAAGATAAGGGAATAATGTTCTATGATTGGCATTGCGGTACTATGGGTCTATGTGGACATAGTGGAATAATTGAATTTATCAAAGGGACTAAAAGATGGGTAATTAAAGACTTTCAATATTGGAGTGTTTACTAGTATCCTCACAGACTGTAATCCTCACTGCCTTAAGTTTGTTGGTTCCGGTTTAACTGTAGAGTGCTGCTTGAGCGTTGTGGGTCTCTAAGGTAGCAAACTGCTATCTATTGAGTTCACGTCCGGCTAATGCTACTTCTTTTCTTTATGGCAACCTTATAAAAATAGTAATCTTAAGAAAATCATCATTAAAACGATTATCTCCATCATATCTGCCTCTGGTTCCCTTCTCCTCGAGGAGAAGGCTTAGGGATGAGGTGATGCGATAACAAATCCATCCCTCACTGGCCTAAGTTTCAGGCGCTGCCTTCCGCTGAGGTAAATAAGCTTTGGTTGAGATAGCAATCTAAAAAACTGGCATTGATAGTTCATTTAGACATATTTGCTATCACCTTGGTCAAATGTAACAGTCGTTCTAAGTACGCCGCTCTACTTTTGAAGCTTATTAATATTTAAGCGGTAAACCCAGTTGAATTTGATGAAAGAAAGAACCTTTTCTTGCACATATTTCAATGCCTCCCGAACGGATTCTTAAACGTCGAATTATCGGCTGGTTAGACTGTGCTTTATTTTAATCACACATGCAAAGACTAAAATTTTTACTGGTAGCGCTGCTACCGCTGGCTGCTGTTAATTATGCTTCGGGTCAGGATCTGAAACTCAATGATCTTGAGTACTTCGAAAGGCAGGGTGTAAATGTCCTTGTGTACAATAACCTTTTTACCGGAGGTTTCAACGACGAAAAAAACGCCGGGATAGAACTGATTCATCACGGAGTAAGAACAGGGCAGGGCGGAGCTGTAAGGCTATCGAGCACTCCCGAACAATGGGACCTGGTTCCTAACATTTCAAGCCGAAAGGTAAATCGTGCTACGAATACAATTCAGGCGACCTTAAGCTATGATGAATATAATTTTGATTCGCGGGTGGTGGTAACGACCAAGGGGAATGGTGTTGAGATATCCGTTTACCTTGATAAGCCTGTTCCAAAGGCACTTGAAGGAAGTGCAGGATTTAATCTTGAGTTTCTGCCCTCACAATATTGGAGTAAGGCATATTTAATGGACGGACGGTATAATCGCTTCCCTCGCTATGTGGTAGGAAATACCGTTACCAGGCCTAATACAGAAAAGCCAAAGCAATATAAAGGGTATAATACTTCAGACGACCGGGGCACGGGCAAGTTTATCGATCCGCTGCCACTTGAAAAAGGGCGTACCTTTCTACTGGCACCCGATGAACCTTCGCGACTGGTAAAAATTACTTCGCAGGACGCTGATCTTATGCTGTTCGACGGTCGCGTGCTGGCGCAAAACGGTTGGTTTGTGGTGCGCAGTTTACTTCCTGCCGGGAAGACAGGCAAAGTACTAACCTGGACAGTTGAACCCAACGCCATTAAGGGCTGGGTAAAAGAACCGAACATTGGTTTTTCTCAGGTAGGCTATGTTCCCTCTCAGCAAAAGATCTCTGTAATTGAACTCGATAAGAAGGACAAAGCGCTCCCTACAGCTTCCTTATATAAGGTAGGAAATGACGGCAATGCTTCCGAAGTATTCAGTGGAAAAATCCAAGCCTGGGGAAATTATTTTAAATATAACTATGTAAAATTTGATTTCTCTTCGGTTAAAACACCGGGCATTTACTATATCAAGTACGGCGATCTTAAGACGAACAATTTCCTGATAGAAAATAATGTTTACGACAAGATAACCGATGCCACCAGCGATATATGGATTCCCATACACATGAACCATATGTTTGTGAACGAGGCTTACCGGGTCTGGCATGGCGAGCCCTTTAAAGAAGGATACCTGCAGGCTCCGCCAAATACAGATCACTTCGACCTTCATAGCCAGGGGCCAACAACCGACACTAAATACAAGCCACTGGAATTAATTCCCGGATTAAACGTGGGTGGTTTCTTCGATGCGGGTGACTTTGATATCGAGACCGGATCAAATATCAGCGTTGTTCAGAACTTTGTCCATACCTGGGAATATTTCAAACCCCTGCGCGATCAAACTTTTGTGAGCCAGAAGCAGCGTTATGTTGATCTTCACCGACCCGACGGAACCCCGGATGTATTGCAGTTTATTGAGCATGGAACCTTGAACCTGGTAGCTCAGGCAGAGATTCTTGGCCATATGTCGCAAACGCTTTCAAACTCTGTGCTTGACAATTACCATCACCTGGGAGACGCAGCTTCTCTTACAGACGGCTTGCCTTACAATCCGAACCTCGGTCCTTATGAAGTTGCGAAGGACGGCCAGTCAAGCGGTGTTAAGGATGATTTATGGGCCTTCACAAGTCGCAATCCAAATTTAGACTTGAGTGCAGCAACGATGTTTGCAGCAGCAAGCCGGGCCCTGAAGGGCTATAACGATGATCTTTCGGCCAGAGCCTTGCAGCAATCGAAAAGACTTCTGAAGGAGGCGACAGAACTGATAGCGAAAGGTAAGCAGGACACTGTGAGCAGGGGAGGCAGATCAGGAGATATTGCCACCAATCTGCAACTCTATATCGCCACAGGCGAAAAACAATACATCGATAAGTTTCAGCAGCTTTTATGGCCGGCACTTGATCGCAACGTAAATTTTGTACTTCTGACGGCTTTAAACGCCATACCACATATGGGCGCATCGTACAAAGCGAAGCTTCGTCCCTATGTTGTAAAATACAATGATTACATCAAAGGCCTTGAAAAGGACAATCCCTACGGAGTGCCAATCGGTCTTGGTAACTGGGCTGGTAATGGTGGAGTAACCAGTTTTGGTACCACCGTTTGTTTTGCCAACCAGTACTTCCCCGACGTGGTAGATGCCAGCCATGCATACAAAGTTACCAACTGGTTATTTGGCTGCCACCCGTATCACAATTATTCGTTTGTGGCAACAGTGGGTGCTACCCGTCCGAAAGCCGTTTTTTATGGAAATAACAGGGCCGACTTCTCAGCGATACCGGGGAATGTTGCACCGGGAGTATTATTCAGAAAGCCCGACCATTTTGAGAATTACGATGACTGGCCCTTTTTCTGGGGACAGAACGAGGGCACGATTGCCGGAAATACAGGTTATCTGATATTTGGATCAGCTTTTAAGAATCTGGTAAAATAAACAGATTTCTGAGCCGACCGTAGGACAATATGCTTTAGCAAAGCTCTGCGGTAGACAAAGAATACTAATTACAGAAATACTAATTAATATACTATAAGCCATATGACTCAAAAATCACTAAATTTTGCTAAAAAGTCCGCTCTGGCCATCTTGATGGCACTTTCTATATCTGCCATGGCACAGGACGGCACTATCTATCCACTAAATGCGCCTGCAGAGCCTAATGCAATTCCACTCGGCACCGGAGGTGTCGATAATCAGCCGGCACAAGAAACCTGGTTCCGCCAGTGGGGTGATCCAATGGCAAGAAATATCACCAAAGCAACTTTAACTCCTTTTCTGCCGAAAGCCGGCAAGGCAAATGGCACCGCGGTGATTGTAGCACCTGGCGGAGGTTACAGATGGTTATCATTAGATAATGAGGGTTGGGAAGTTGCAAAGGCACTTGCGGATAAAGGAGTCGCCGCTTTTGTGCTTAAATACAGGTTGCAACCTACTCCCGTATCGCTTGAAGATTTTAAGCAATCGATGAATGCTCCGAGGCCTGCGGCTCTTGCCAACGCCAATACTACGCCTGGTTCAACACCAGCCAGACCGGCACAACCTGATCTCTCTAATCAACTGGAGGACGCAGAGGCCGCATACGCCATGATTGTTAAGCGTGCAAAAGAGTGGGGCGTCGATACCGCCAGAATCGGGATGATTGGATTCTCGGCCGGGGCTGGCCTAACCATGCACTCAACACTTAATTCTAAAACCATGAAACTGGCTTTCATTGGTCCAATCTACGGAGGTATGGGCCCGGTGCAGGTGCCAAAAAATGCTCCGCCTATGTTCAACGTAATTGCTTCGGATGATTTCCTTTTCCGCGGACAGTTTGGCGTGATCGACTCCTGGTACAAAGCCGGTATCCCAGTAGAGTTTCATCTTTACCAGAACGGCGGCCACGGCTTTGGACTAGGCAATCCAGACCGAACAAGTAACCGTTGGTTTGATGCCTTTATGCATTGGCTGGAGGTTAATCGCTTCCTAACGGCCAAATCTGCAATTAATTAGAAATTGTAGGCTGTCACCTCACCCTTAATCCCTCTCCTCAAGGAGAGGGTGT
>CAMLLO010000061.1 GCA_946480915.1 uncultured Sphingobacteriaceae bacterium
CCTCTGGTTCCCTTCTCCTCGAGGAGAAGGGTTAGGGATGAGGTGATGCGATAAGGAGTATCACCCAATTCATTCCTCGTTTTTTCCGGCAAAGCGCATTACGATTGCCGATCGGATCGGCAATGACGGAGCTCTTGGGATGACGATTGTCGTTTAACACCCCATCGCCGTCATTCCCGCGCAGGCGGGAATCCTAATGCAGAGCACGTTCCTCTTCTTTTTCCGGCAAAGCGCATTACGATTGCCGATCCTATCGGCATGAGTCCGCTCCGTCTACTCAACCTTATACCGGTAAACAGTCCTTCCAATATGCCCCTCAGCATCAATTCCTTCAGCAATCACCCGGTAAGTTCCGCGGCCATCGGCATTGTAAAATTCAATTACAGATTTGCCGGTGGTTTTGTCGGTTTTTACTTTAGGGTCCCAATGAATGGTAGTGCGAAGATCGATGCCTTTTATAGCTGCCGAAGGAGAATACTTTGGCGAGTAAAACTCTCGTGCGATGGTATATCCCTGGGGTATAAACTTCACCTCACCGGGCTTTGGTAAGAGGTTGCGGATATCTTCCATCTTCATCTTAGGTTTTTTCTCAACCGCCTTTCCGTTGATTACCAGGGCGCCATTGCTGTTGTAGGTGCGGTTTACTAGTCCCAGCTGATCTTTTAAGAAGATTTCAATGGATTCTATTTCGGTCGAATTTACAGTGTTCATAAAATTCGCATCCACCGGCATTCCATTATAAAATACCTGCATAGGGGTTTTGTTGCCTGTATTATAGTCTCTGCTAACATAAAAGTTCTCATTCTCATACGTTACCCCGGTTAGCATTGATCGTACGCAAGTGAAAAAATTCGGACAGTTGGCAAAGCGGTCGCTTGTGATTAAATGATCGGGCCAGGCACTTAAACC
Organism: uncultured Sphingobacteriaceae bacterium; assembly: GCA_946480915.1. The sequence goes on from CAMLLO010000061.1 coordinate 910, forward strand.
GCTCAATGCCGGATAATCGGTATGACTTGGAACCTTTGTTTTTGCTGCGCTTTTAATTACAACCTCTTTCAATACCAGCGATCTTTTCAAAAGCTCTTTGTTGTTTTTCAGGTATTTGTTCATGGTGCTATCCAGATTCAGCTCTTGCGGCCATTTTATGGTACCTATACCCGGTTGGAAGGCAGTAGGATCTACCGTAAGCATAGGGTTTTTATTGCTGTAATCTGCCGAAGTAACAATCACCTGGGATGAATCTGCAACTACTATATTCGGAAACTTAAAAACTCCCGATCCATTTGTTGTCGCATAAGCTGTATAGTACTTGTCGGGTATTCTAAGCTTTACATTCGCCTTATTTAAAGGCATGCCGGTAGAATTTCGCAGAATACCTGTGATGTCGATTCCCTGTTCGGGCAAGAAAAATATCTGCGGATTTTTATCGGCAAGTATGTCCGAATACAAAAAGCGGCGGTAACCCTGCGTGAGCATTAACACATCTAAATTGGCTTCCGTTTTTTCACTTACCTGGTTAAAATAATAGTTGGGCTTTTCTATATATCCTTTTAATTCAGACGAAAGCAATAGATTACTTAAAATGGTGGTTTCGGCATTATCATCAAAAGGCACCTTTGTTTCGTCGACCACCGAAACCGATAAATTTGCTTCGCCTGGTAACTTATTGTTCCTGGCTTCTATATTGAGTTTTACTTTTTGCCTTCTTCCATAAGTGGTTTTATCTGTTTTTAAGGAAAGGTTAAGCTCATCCGCGTGGCGAATAAAAACAAGCCGTTCGCTCAAGCCTTTTCCCTGGGCAGATAACAAAGATAATTGAACGATGCCGGTGGGAAATTTGTTTTTAGGGATGGATGTTGCAAACGCCTGTTTTGTTAGATTTATTTTTGCGGCGTAGTAAACAATCTCGCCGGATTTGGCAATTAAATAAAAGCTTTTACCCTCGTTAGCTGAGAGAAAACTGCTATTGCATAAAAATCGAAGGTTCAGGCTTTCTTGATTTGCACCATTGCTTACAGCCAGGGTAATGCCGCTGGCGGCCACATTTGGCAAAGGGTAGGTGCCGCTATAATTAAGCGGAGAAGTAATTTTGGCCACATACGTTTTTCCGGCTTCGGGCGCTAACACAAAAAGCCCCATGCCCAAATGCTGCGAACTGAAGTCAGTTACTAAGTTACCTTCATTATCTGTGATGGTACCTTTAATGTCAATGCCTAATCCATCAGCCTTTAAGGCTTTAAAAGCGATTTTTGCAGGAATCTCGCTAATAATTTCTCCACCTTCCGGGAAAAATTGAAGATCTATTTTTTTATCAGCCGCTTTTAAGGGGAATGTGTTAGAAACTGTATTATCGGTTAATTCAATGGTAGTTACCAGTGATAAACTGTTAGCTGCAATTGAAAGATCATCCGGTAGGTTTAGGCTAAAAATTCCATTTTGATCTGTGACTCCCTTTCCCTTACGTTGTTTATCACCTTCATCAATTTTCCAGCTTATTTTTTTATTTGAATAGGCTGTGCCGTTAGGGTTTTTGTAAGCAATGCTTGCCGTGGTGCCGGTGGTATTGTGATTAAAGCTAATGTGGGTGTTAACGTTGTTTTCGCCGTTGCCTATGTTAATGCTTTTGCTAAATAAATAATCAGGATCAAAATTTATCATCCACCGGGTATATGCCCGGATTTGATAATTTCCTTGTTTGTATTTTTCGGCGCTAAGTGCAATATTTCCCCATGCCATACTATTGCTAACCGGCAGCTTCAGTGTTTGAACCAGGGAGTCGCGGCTGGTTAACACGTCGACATAAACAATTTTGCTAAGCGGCGAGGGGATGTGCAAGCCTGCGGTTACATAGCTCTTAAGCCAGATGGTATCGCCAACAGCATAATAAGGTTTATCAAAATGAACATGTACTTTTTCTTGCGGATACTTGTTGGCGAAGCTTTCAAGCTTGATGAGGATTTTGGTTAAACCGGTGGAGTCCTGTTCTTGCGAAAAAGCAGAAAAGTTAAACGTTATCAGCAGGGCTGCCAGAGAATAGATTCTAAAAAGCGTCATTAATTTCTGAGAATGAGACCATAAATGTATCCATTCTATCTGTTATTAGCAGAACTTGTGTGCTGAAATTTCCAACAAGTTTCTGAAATTTCCTGTATGTGATGCAAAGATCATTTCGTTTAGCCTTTTTTCTCATCCAAGGGTAAACCAGCAGAACGAAACGGTGTTTCTTTTAAAATGCCTTAGGTTTTGATATGATACAAGCTTTTTCGCCTCTTCCATCGCTGCTCGATAACGATTTTTATAAGTTTACCATGCAGCAAGGGGTTATTCGCTTATTTCCGGAGGCTAAAGCCCGGTACGAGTTTATTAATCGGGGTAAACATTCTTTTCCGCCCGGCTTTGCCGAGGCGCTCAGAAATGCTGTAGATCAAATGGCTTTACTGAAACTCAGCTCGGAAGAAAAGCTCTTTCTCAGTTCTTGCTGCCACTACCTTGACCCGGTTTATCTCGACTTTCTCGACGGTTACCGGTACAATCCCGACGAAGTAGAAATCATACAGCACGGCGATAAGTTAAAGATCAGGATTGAAGGCTTTTGGTACCGGACGATTTTATGGGAAGTGCCTTTAATGTCGCTGATCTGCGAATTGTATTATACGCACAATCATTCTGAGCGGATAAGCAATGAAGAAGTTAAAGAATGCAACAAGAAAAAGATTGAGAAATTCAAAAACTTAGGGGTTACCGTTGCCGAATTTGGAACCCGTCGCAGGTATTCATACCAGGTACACCGCCAGGTGGTACAAGCCTTAAAACAATATGGAAATGGCTCGTTTATAGGTACCAGCAATGTACATATGGCTATGCTGCAACAAACCAAACCCATCGGAACACATGCACACGAATGGTTTATGTTTCATGCGGCTTGTTATGGATTTAAAATGGCGAATGCCATGGGTTTAGAAAATTGGGTTAAGGTTTATCGGGGCGATTTGGGGATTGCTTTATCAGACACGTATACAACTGAAGTGTTTTTCCGCCAGTTCGACAAGATGTATTCAAAGCTGTTCGACGGAGTAAGGCACGATAGTGGAGATCCGCTCGTGTTTGCAGATAATGTTATTTCGCACTACCAGAAAATGGGAATTAACCCAAAAACCAAAACGATTATCTTTTCTGACGGACTCAACTATCAGAAAGTTGCCCGCATAGCAGAACATTGCAGGAAAAGAATTGGCATGTCTTTCGGTATTGGTACCAATTTAACTAACGATGTTGGCCCCGAGCCACTCAACATTGTAATAAAAATGACAGCCGCCCGGCCCCAGGAAGGCGACTGGACCGAAGTGGTAAAATTATCCGACGAGCGGGGTAAATATTCGGGCTCGGAGAGTATGATCAATTTGGCTAAAACGATTCTCAACGTAGACTAACATCTTCGGCCCCGGGATTTATATTTTTCTCTTTACCTGCTTTCCAAGCTCCTAAGGCACTATCACCACAATAAAAAGAAATCCCCCCTTTTTAATGCGTATCATTACATACATTAAATAAAAAAATGGAATATAATATCCCTAAGTTGTTACTAAAGAAGAAGAAGAATATTATTGATTTGTGGATTAAAAATCAACTTTCGGAAACTGATTTAAGAGAAGATTTGATATCGGATGATGAGCTGCGTCAGCAGTCTGAAGAGTTGTTAGAATCAATATTAAACAATCTTAACCAGGACAATATAGAGGATGTGTACTCTACCGATTTCGACGGTGTTACCGAGATTCTGTCGGGCATATCAATAACCCGCGCACGACAAGGTTTCAGCCCACGCGAAACATGTGCTTTTATTTTCGGATTAAAACAAGCCCTTTTACAATTATTGCAGCAGGAGATTAAGGATGATCAATCGACACTCTATGAGTCGACACTTAAAGTGAACCGATTGATGGATTACTTTTGCATGATTACTTTCGAAACCTTTATTAAAGGCCGTGAAGAGGTAATTATAAGACAAACAGATGAAATTGCGGAAATTTCGACGCCTGTAATTCGGGTATGGGATGGTATTTTGGTAATGCCGATCATCGGAACGCTGGATAGTTCTCGTAACCAGGTTGTGATGGAAAATTTACTTCAGGAAATTGTAGAAACTGGTAGCAGTATTGCTATTCTTGACATATCAGGAGTGCCTGCTGTCGATTCGCTGGTAGCACAACATTTAATAAAAACAGTTAGCGCAACCCGTTTAATGGGTGCCGAATGTATTATTAGTGGAATAAGGCCTGAAATTGCTCAGACTATTGTGCATTTAGGTATTGATTTGTCAAATATAATCACTAAAGCCAGCCTTGCCAGTGCTTTAAAGTTCTCATTCCATGCACTTAAGCTGGAGGTTAAGAAAACGCATATAGTAAATGGATAAAATTGCTATTCTTAAAATGGGGCCGTTTTTGTTGGTTACAATTCAGGTCGACCTATATGATCGCCTTGCTTTGAGCCTCGAAGCTGATCTGGTTCAAATGGTGAATAAAACCAGCGCCAAAGGTGTGCTTATTGATATTTCTGCCGTTACAATTGTAGATTCATTCATGGGTCGGATATTTGGCAATATTGCCAGCATGTGCAAAATTCTCGATGCAGAAACTGTAGTGGTGGGCATGCAGCCGGCAGTTGCTATTACCTTAATTGAGCTTGGCTTGCCTTTAACAGGCGTGCATACGGCGCTAGACGTTGAAAAGGGAATGAAGTTATTATATTCCAAGGTTGAGATTGATAAAGACGAGAATGATGATCTGGAGGATGATGATAACAGCACTATCTAAAGACCTTATGCCCATACTCTGGGACAAGGATGTAGTGCCTTTTAGAAACCGCGTAAAAGAATACGCGATTAAAATTAAAATGAGCCTTCTGAATCAAACTAAGCTGATTACTGCTGCCAGTGAGATGGTGCGTAATATGCTTAAGTATGCCAATGGCGGTCAGGCGCTTATTGAAATTGTAGTTAAAGGGGCCGAGAAAGGCGTGAGATTAACTTTTCAGGATAATGGCCCCGGAATAGCAGACATACCACTGGCCATGAAAGATGGATACTCTACAGGCAAAAGTCTTGGTTTGGGTTTGCCGGGAACGAAACGTCTTGTAAATGAATTTAACATAAGCAGCGTACCAGGTAAAGGCACCACTGTGGTGCTAATTAAATGGGCTAATGGATAATTCAACATACAGTAGCTATCTGGTAGAGGATAGAAGTTACTTTTCTTTATTAAAAAAGGAGGTTAACAAAAAGGCTGTTCAAGCAGGTTTTGGCTCGAAGAAGTTAGATAAGCTAGATATTATTGTTGCCGAAATGACCTCAAATCTGCTGAAATATGCAGAAAAAGGCGAGCTTCTTGTTTGTGTAGCAGGCGAGGAGGAAAACGAATATATAGAGCTAATTGCCATGGATAATGGCCCTGGTATAGCCAACCCTGAAAGAATGATGCTCGACGGCGTTTCGACAGCAAGCACAAGCGGGAGTGGCCTGGGTAGCATAAAAAGACTTTCCGACTTTTTTGAGGTTTATAGCATTCAGGGCTGGGGCACCATTATGTTGTGCCGCTTGTTTAAACATGCTAAACCAAAAGCTGCCCATAAAAACGTTGTTGTACGATCCATAACCGTAGCTAAGCCTGGCGAAGAGGTAAGCGGCGACGGAGGGGTGTGTTTAATTAGTCCGGATTATTTAAAATTATTAGTGGCCGATGGTCTCGGTCACGGTGTAGAAGCCCATCAGGCTGTCGTTGAAGCTTCTGCGGCGTTTAAAATTTGCGTAGATCATGATCCTGTGGAAATTATCAAGTTTATTCACGAATCGATTAAAAAAACCCGGGGCGCAGTAGGAACAGTGGTTGTGTTTGACTTCAAAAATAAAGTTTGGAAAATAGCCGGGGTAGGTAATATCGCAACCAATATGATTAATTATCAGAAGGTGAAGAGTGTGATGTCCTTCAACGGTATCATAGGTCATAATATACCTGCGTATATGAAAACTCAGGAGATCCCGGTAGATGAATTTCAAAGAATCATCCTCTGCTCTGACGGTTTGAAAACACGATGGGATACCAATAAATATGAAGGTATTAATAAATACGATCTGTCAATTCTTGCCGCAGCTTTATATAAAGATCAGGCAAAGAAAACGGATGATATGTCGGTAGTGGTTTGCAGAGCTTAATGATATGGTTGAGCTAATTAAGTTGACATTAGAAAATGAGATGGACCTGGTTCTGGCTCAAAAGAAGGCTTCAAAACTTTCCGAAGTTTTAAAATTAAGCCTTTCAACGCAGGCAACGTTTGCTACCGCCATAGCCGAACTGTGTCGGGTGGTTATTGATCATACAGATACGGGCGTGCTTTTACTGGGGCTTTCAAATGAAAAAAATCGCTATTCTCTAAGGGGAACAATAGAATACAAAGAAATTGAAGGAATAAAAATTGCCGAAGAAAGTTATTATTACGCCAAAAAACTCATACCCTTTTTTAATATTTCTTCAGATAATGAAACAGCTGTATTAGAGATTAGTATCAATCTTCCGCGGTCGGCCAACTTAAATCCCGAACGGGTGAGCATGCTTAAAAATCTGTTTGAACAGGAACCGCCTATTTCTGCTTATGAAGAGATTAAGAAAAAGAATCTCGAGTTGTTCTATATCGCCGAAGATAAGGATGAACAGTTAAGGCGATCAAAATATATCGATGAGAAACGAAGCGAATTTATCTCCATTGCAAGTCATGAGTTAAAAACGCCTATAACCATTATAAAAGCATATACCCAACTCGCTCTTTCTGGAAAAGAAGAATGCAGCGAACATATGAAAGATTTTCTGAAAAAGATTGATGCACAATCTACCAAGTTAACCAATCTGGTACAGCAGCTGCTGGATACATCTAAAATTGAAAATGGCAAGTTAGAGTACAAGTATGAGGAAGTTGATTTTAATGCATTCATTGAGGAAACGTCTTTTCTCATCACACATTTATTACCCCATCATACGTTAGTGTTTGATCTGGGTGTAAACGCTAAGGTAAAACTCGATAGAGAGAGAATGGATCAGGTATTTACCAATCTTATAAGCAATGCCGGGAAATATTCAAGAGCTGGCAGTCAGGTTTCTCTCAAAACATCTGTTAATGATCGTGGTATTTTAACCGTATCGGTTAGTGATGAAGGTATTGGTATGTCGGAAGATAGTATTGAAAAGATATTTCAAAAGTTCCACCGCGATAAGCAAGTGATAAATGGCTATTCGGGATTAGGTATGGGGCTTTATATAGCTTCGGTTATTATAAACGACCATGGCGGGAAAATCTGGGTTGAAAGCATTAAGAACGAAGGCTCTACTTTTTTCTTTTCTTTACCGTGCATAGCCTAAATACCTTAGTCTCATTCCAGAGAATAAGATATTACTTACTGAAGCCGTTCAGTTTTTTTAACAATATCCCTGATAATATCATCTAATTCTTTGGCAGAGTCGTTCAAATGAGGGAGTAGTTCTTTAATAATGTCTTCATCGGGATCCCTGGTGCCCATCAGATAGGATATGCCCATAATGCGCGATAAGGGAGCTCGCACCAAATGAGATTGTATCCATGAAATTTGATGAAAGCGTTGGTTTTGCTCTTCAATCGCCTGGATATGATTTACCCTTTCGGTGATATCCTGCATGCATCCAATTATTCGTACAGGTTTTTTTGATTTATATATCAGAAAGCCCCGGTCAAGTGCAACTTTATAGGTGCCGTCTGCACAACGAAAACGATACTCGTCCTGCCATCTGGTTTTGTTGTTCGTCATCACCAGATTTATTCCAGCTTTAACACGCTCAACATCATCCGGGTGAACCATATTATACCACCAGTCTATTGAGCTACCAGCTCTTTTGTGCCCAAAAACAGCTTGTAAGCCTTTGCTCCACTTAATCTTATTGGTCAATAGGTCCCAGTCGTAAATAGCGTCGCTGGTTGCCTTCGAAACGATATTATATCGCTCTATACCTTCTCTTATTTTTATATCGTTAGTTATTTCCAGGGTTACATCTCTTGAGTTGGTTACAATACCACCAACAGCCGGATCATCGGTCATATCCGTAACGATGGTTTCTATCCATCGGAATTTATTTTTTGTATCCTTAAAGCGAAATGGACAAATTTTAGTGCTGTGTACCGATTTCAATTGCCGGAATTGATCCTGCACTCTGTCTTTATCATCTGCATGGATAAAATCGTACATGTTTTTTCCGATGAAATATTCCGCTTGTATCCCGAACACCTTTTCACAGGCGGGACTTATATAATTAAAATTACCCTCATCATCAAGTATGCTTATCAAGTCCGAACCATTCTGTACAAGCGCTTTAAAGCGCTGCTCGCTTGCAAGTAAAGCCAGCTCGGCTATTAGTTTTTCTGTAATATCTACCGCCACCACAAGGCGGACGTTTTTATTGTCGGATAAGATGGAATTGCTTTCAATATCAACGAAGATTTGTTCACCGTTTTTCTTTAGGTGCTTTACAGAACTTCGGTTGAAAAATCCTTCTTGTACGTTATTAACAAGTATATCACGAAGCGCTGCGATTTCTTCTTTTGGCCTGATATCTTCTATTGTCATAGAAAGAAACTCATCTTCACTATAGCCATAATGATGTACAGCGGCTCTATTAACGGCGAGAAACCGAAGATCTCCGGTGTCATATACCCACATAGGGAGCGGGCTCAAATTAAAAAGACTTTGATACTTTTTTCTTTCTAAAGCAAGTTGATTAACCTGATCTGTGATATCTACAGGGTTATGGATAATGAATCGCACATTACCCTGCTTATCCAGAACCGGATAGGTGTCCCAATCCCAGTAACGTACCTCGAAACATCCCGGAGCAGTTTGAACATCATATCTCTGGTTTCTTACTTTATGTGCTTTTTTTAAGATTGAAGCATGTTCCAACGAAGTTTTCACAACCTCTCCACTCTGAGATGCGGTATCATCGCGATTTTCTATAAATGCTTCAAAAATTCCTTTCCCTATAATATCACTTCTGGATGCACCCACTTCACGAATAAAAGTCTCGTTAACTTCGGCAACTGTATATCGGGGTGCATCAGGATACAGGATGAGGCAAGAAGTAGGGGAGGCATTAACGATGGATAAGATATCTTCTAGTGACGGCATCAGGTTTATAAAATTGAATTTATTAAGAGTTTATAATTAGAACTATTCCTTTCCCCACGACTCTTGATATTTTAAATTTTAAATGGAGGCTTTTTTGCAAATATGGTTTCTTCTACTGAGAAAAACGGTTTAGGTTACTTAAAACTTTAAATATTTCTTTTTAATGTGGATCGTCAAGCTTAAATGGCTGCCGGGGCGAGATAATGATTTTTAATTAAACTGATCTGCGTTATTCTGTTCTTCACATTTTGTCGTTGTATGAGGGGGGAAACGCTGGCATGAGCTGGGTTGATACGTACATTTGGGGTTAAAAGATTAGGTTTCTTATATTGCATTATGAAAATAGCAATAGCCTCTCCACCTTTTCCGAGATCAATACCTGATGGCTTATACTGGCTTGAAAAATTAGTGAAAGATGCGGCAAAGGAAGAGGCCGAAATTATCTGTTTTCCCGAATCTTATATTCCCGGTTATCCCGGGATGGAATACACTGCGGAAGAGCGCTCGCCTGAAAGATTACAATCTGCGTTAGCTAGCGTATGTGAAATTGCATCCGAAAATAAAATAGCGATCATCATACCGATGGATTGGCATCTTTCGGGGGGAATTACGAATCTGGCGCATGTGATATCACGTACAGGAAAGGTATTGGGGTATCAAACTAAAAATCAGTTAGACCCTACAGAAGATGACATCTGGATTGCAGGTACTGAAAGAAGTATATTCGAGGTGAATGGCATAAGGTTCGGAATCACTATATGTCATGAAGGTTTTCGTTATCCTGAATCGGTACGATGGGCTGCTAAAAATGGCGCTCATATTGTATTTCATCCACATCTGGCAGGAAGTAATATAGCCGGTCCGAAACTTACAGAATGGGGACATAAGGAAAATCCGTATTACGAAAAAGCCATGATGATGAGAGCACTGGAAAATACCATTTATTTTGCAAGTTCAAATTACTGTTCCCTTTACCCCGAATCTGCAAGCGCCATAATCAGTCCGGACGGTTCATGTCTGAGGCATGAAGTTTATGGAAGGACGGGCGTCATCGTTGCAGATGTTGATCCCTCACTGGCAACCGGACTGCTGGCAAAGAGATTTAAGAGTGAGTTATATTCTTAAAATTAGAGATTAAGATCATGAATTTAAGGCTTATCTCTTCCTACAAATCGTCCTTTTCCCTGCAGAAAATCAATTGCCCTGTTAATATTGCGGACAATACTTTCATCTGTTTTCAGAGAAGAAATGTATCTGACGATTTCGTGCTTCTTTGATTTTGATAAGTTGTCGAACACGGTTTTGGCATCTGGATTTAGTTTAAGTGCTTCCACCAATTTGGGATGTGGCTCAATAGTTCGGTCGGCGGAGTCAAACTCGACCGACACCTGAATGATTTCTCCAATTCTTTTGGGTGAATTTTCAAGCATCGTGGTATTTATGTACAATCTCCACGAACCCTGGAATTTTACTAAGGTCTGTTTGTATTCCTTTCCATTTACTTCGCCTTTAATCGGAATATGTCCTTTGAATTTACCTGAACTTGTAAAAATAGTAAGGAGTATTTCCTCGGGGACAAGGACATAGGGGTTAATTCCTATAATCTCGATTTTAGCTTTGAATTTATTGGCGCTTGTCATTGTTTCTTTATCCCTGCTCGGATGGTAGCCATTCCATACCTATAAGGATGCACTAATTAACGTAAATTCCAGTAAATTTTACCGGGAAGCTTAAATAGCAACAGCACACTTATGCAGCATCAAGGTACCCCGGGAAAAAAATAGCTTTATCTTGTCGCCTTTTCAAGTTTTAATATTTCTACCCCTGCATCAAGCAGCGGACCGGTTCCATGTTTTTCGTTTAACCCAACCGGACGATTGTAATAAAATGGAAGATTGTCCTGAATACCAGTTCCAACACAAATGTCTTTAAGCTGACCCAGTTCATTAAGCTTATTCTTTTTTAACCCTTCCCAACCTGTTTTGGCGATTGATGCATAGCGTTTATCTATCCAGCCCTGGTTTACGGCATGAGCGGTGCCATATACAAACATGGCGCTGCACGACGATTCTGTGTACGAATCCTCCTTATCGAGTAACTGGTGCCATAAACCCTCGGCGCCCTGGTAATGCGCCAGGCCCAGAATCTGGCGCTCGAGTAATTTTATCAGGTTTTTCTTTTCAGGATGATTATCAGGAAGGACATCCAGCAGATGAACCGTTGACAGCATAATCCAGCCGTTGCAGCGCCCCCAATGTGCAACACCGTTTCGTTTCAGATCGCTGTAATAAGTATGCCAGTACAGTTGCTTGTCAGCATCCCATAAGTATTTATTAAAGTTTTTAACCTGCTTAATAGCATCATCTGTATATTTTTTCTGACCCGTTAGCGTACCCATCCGGGCCAGGAAGGGAACACTCATATACAAATCATCAGCCCATACGCTCATTTTATGAGGAAAAGCTCTGACAAAAGTTCCGTCTTCCAGGCGAGGTCTATCCTCTGTAAGGTGTTTAGCCGCTTTTTCTAGATAGGCTTTGTATTCAGGCCGTTTATTGTGCTTATATACCTCGATTATGCTCGCACTCATGGCGCCAAAATCATCAAGCTCTTCCATGGTGAAAAACTCTCCATATGGATAGGTATAATGTTTTACATCATGTTTGAACCGTTTTTCGAATAGTTGATAATTGTCAAAGCCGAAAGCTACATGCCGGGCCGCGTAATCAACATATTTCTGATCATTTAAGTAATTCCCGAGGTTTATCATCGCTATGTTGAGAACGCCATGCGTATAATGCCAGCCGGTATATGGACTCGCATATTTTACCTTTACATTTTCAGGGATGTTTTGAGATGATTTGTAAAACTGCTTATTCTCAACTCCTTCAAATCCTAATACGGTCTCTTTTATGATTTGGTCGGCGATTTTCCTGACTATTTCTTCGTTCGACTGAGCCTTAATAATAGCAGAACAAAGAAGGAACAGGCAGAGGCTTGTAAGTTTTCTATACATAAGCTTAAATTGGATAGGCCCTAATTAAGTAAATTCTAATAGATTTTATCGAGCCATGACTGGTATCTATAAAAATGTTACAATTTGAATGTTAATGCTGTTCTATGAAAATACTTTTCAAAAAATGAACATGAGGGGAATCTGTTAGCTATAGGGCTTTATACGAAGCATTCTAAGTCTAGAAAAGGGGCATGCTGACAAATTCTGTATTTTCCTTTGATACAATGTAGATTCAAAGCGGCCCCTTAACAGAATAGAATATTTTATCTTACTTTTGACATCGTAACAATTATACGCTATAAAATAACCTGAAATTCCTGTTTAAAAATGTACTCATTTATTACATGGAACCAGAGTGCCAACGTTTGCATTTAATAAATATCAATTCGCTTTGCGAAGGTAATTTTACCCATCATTGGCGTTTTGCTCCGGGGATATTGATAAGCGCAGAATACATGGATTAAGATAAACACTTCAGAATAATAAAATATATCAACATGGTGAATACAAACAGAAGTCTTTTAATACTACTAATGATTAGCCTGACCTTTTCAGGATTTGCACAAAAGCGCCCGGCGAGCGAGCTGAGTTTATGGTATGATAAACCTTCGTCAAACTGGAATGAAGCACTTCCTATCGGGAATGGTTTTATGGCGGCGATGGTATTTGGAGGAGTAAACCAAGAGCGCCTGCAACTTAACGAAGAAACCATTTGGGCCGGCGAGCCTGGCAATAATATTCTGCAAAATGTTTATGAACCTTTACAGCAAATAAGAAAGTTAATTTTTGAAGGGAAATACAAGGAAGCTCAGGATCTGTCGAATGCCACCTTTCCACGAGGTGCTCCTGCCAACAGTAATTACGGTATGCAATATCAACCGGCCGGAGATCTTTTTATCCGGTTTAACGATCATCAGTCCGCGATAAGTAATTACCGGCGAGATTTAGATATCAGCCGGGCTGTGGCAAGTGTATCTTACCACTTAAACGGCGTAAATTATAAACGTGAATATTTTGCATCACTTTCTGATCGTGCTATTATCGTACGGCTTACAGCCGACAAACCCGCAAGTATCAGTTGCAGCCTGGCAATGGGTAGTCCATTTAAGGAGTACCAAAGGCAGATGCAGAATGGGAAACTACTACTTTCCGGACTTACATCGTCGGTTGATAATAAGAAAGGGAAAGTACGCTACCAGGTGCAGGTATTGCCTAAGGCAGAGGGCGGAACGGTTACAAGTACCGATACAAGTTTCCAAATAACGAAAGCCAATGTCCTGACTCTCTATATATCGGCCGCTACCAATTATATTAATTACAAGGATATAAGCGGAAACGAGGCAGAGAAAGCATCTAAAATCATAAGCCAGGCAATAAAGAAGGATTATTTTTCTCTAAGAACTGCTCATGTGAATGCTTACAAACAATACTTCGACAGGGTATCGCTTGATCTTGGAACCTCTGATGCTGTTAAAAAGCCTACAAACATCCGGATTGCAGAGTTCGCCGGAGCAAATGATCCGGCCTTAACGTCTCTTTATTTCCAATTCGGTCGTTATTTATTGATCTCTAGCTCAATGCCGGGAAGCCATCCGGCTAATCTTCAAGGAAAATGGAATGACAAGCTTAGTCCACCCTGGGATAGTAAATACACCGTAAATATTAATACTGAAATGAACTACTGGCCTGCAGAGGTTACCAGCTTAACGGAAATGCATCAGCCTCTGTTTAAGATGTTAAAAGACCTGTCGGAAACAGGGAAGGAGAGTGCATCCCAAATGTATCATGCCAGAGGATGGAACACGCATCATAATACCGATTTGTGGCGGATTACGGGGCCGGTTGATGGCGGATTTTATGGAATGTGGCCAATGGGAGGCGCATGGTTAAGTCAGCATCTGTGGCAGCATTATTTATTTACAGGCGATAAAGAATTCTTAAAAGAATATTACCCTGTGTTAAAAGGCGCTGCTTTATTCTATGTGGATGCTTTACAGGAAGAGCCCACTCATAAGTGGCTGGTTGTTGCACCATCGATGTCGCCGGAAAATACTTATATGAGTGGGGTGGGAGTAAGTGCAGGAACGACGATGGATAATCAGCTGGTATTTGATGTGTTTTCAAATCTTATCCGATCCAGCGAAATTTTAGGGATGGATAAGGCCTTATCAGACACCGTCAGGACCATGATCAAGCGACTTCCACCGATGCAAATCGGCAAGTTTGGACAGTTGCAGGAATGGCTTCAGGATTGGGATAGAGAAGATGATAAGCACAGGCATGTTTCCCATTTATATGGGCTATTTCCAGGTGCACAAATTTCTCCCTTCGCCCAACCCGAATTATTTGAAGCTGCAAAGAAAACTTTAACTATGCGGGGTGATAAATCGACAGGTTGGTCGATGGGTTGGAAAGTGAATTTGTGGGCACGGTTACTGGATGGAAATCGTGCCTATAAATTAATTGAAGATCAGTTAAGCCCGGCTCCTATGGAAACGCAAGGCCAAAATGGCGGGACCTATCCAAACCTCTTTGATGCTCATCCTCCCTTTCAGATTGATGGTAATTTTGGCTGTACATCAGGTATTGCAGAAATGCTTATCCAGTCTCACGATGGCGCCATTCATTTGCTTCCGGCTTTACCGGATAAATGGAAAAAGGGGAGTGTAAAAGGTTTGGTTGCCCGCGGTGGGTTTGTTATTGATATGAAGTGGGATAGGGGCGAAATTACTTATTTAAAGGTGCTTTCAAAGCTTGGGGGAAACTGCCGTTTGAGGGTTCTTAGTGCCTTAACAACAAAACAGAAGTTTACCTTTGCTCCGGCTACGGGCGCAAATTCAAACCCCTTTTACGCCGAAACGAGTGTTAAGAAGCCGTTGATTTCAGAAAAAGCTTCATTGGCGGGAGTGTCAGTTAACAGCGGTAAGTTGTATGATGTGAACACCGTTGCGGGAAAGACTTACGAGTTTTATAAGAAATAATCGCCCGAATAGAGGCGAAATAAAGTATAAGCAGCTTTCTGTTAGACTTGATAGTAAAAGGTTATTTCCAGGCTTTTGATTGCAAGCCTGGAAATAACCTTTAATTCTGATATAGTGAATTGAAATTCTTCAACAAACCAAGGCTACTTTACCTTCAAATTAAGACTTATGATATTTGAATTCAGTCCAGTACTTCGTGTATAATGCCCATACCTTATCTCTAACCCGCGTAAATGCGAGTAGCCAAATACACCGTTGGGCGGAGCCAGACGAATTCCTGCACCGAAGAAATTGCTATTAAATTTGGACAAGTCAAAATCACTGGTAAAGTAAGATTCAGACACCGAATGCTGGGCAAAGGGAGCGAAATAATCAGCCTGACTCTGTTGATAAAAACGATAAAAAGGACTGATGGAGAGAAATGGGCTTACCTTTACCGGTGTTTCTAATTCAAACGTATTGGCATTGAGGCCCCAGCTGTCTGTATAATAACGGTAAAAGGAGCGCAGAATGATTTTATCGCCTGCAAAGTAGTTTAGTCTCAATCCAATCGGGAGCTTATACCTGTTCTCGGGCAGTGTTTCTGATTGTTCGGAGTTGTTAGTGAAATATACACGCTGGTATTTTGTAGCAAGCAAACCGTGCTGATAAGCAGGCTCGATCATA
This sequence comes from uncultured Sphingobacteriaceae bacterium, assembly GCA_946480915.1. The sequence continues at coordinate 16,787 of CAMLLO010000061.1, forward strand.
ATCAGTGCCTGCAATCTTTTATTAATTACCTGAGAAATGGAAAGCGAACCGTTAAATGAATTTCTTGGACTGTGTTCATTATTGTTGTTCAGGCTTCTTAGTTCAATGGGATAGATCACTTTCCATGTGTCCAGAAAGGCCTGTAGCTTTAAAGCCACTTCCCGGTTTTTGTCTTTAGATGTCTTAGAAAAGTTAATCCCGCCACCTAAAGAGTTATAATCAAATTCATTTGAGAAGGATGCGCTTACACCAAAATTACTGCCTGTTTTTTCATTTTCTATATTCCAGGATACGGATGGGTATATGCGTATATCCGACTTGGAAGCTGAAGAAATGGTAGAAGGATCTATCTTATCTGATGAGGCGGATGAATAGGTATCTACACCTAATTCGAACCCCAAATGATGCTTTATGAACGGCGACTTTCCGTATTTTGACAGCTGTAAATCAATGGTATTGGCTATATCGGTTAAATGTTCCGTTCCTATACCGCCAGTAACCGCAGAATTATTCCCGTCTTGCTGGTAGTAAGCTGAAACAATGTTTATTTCATCAATAGAAAGCTTTCTGCTTCTGTAAGCTGTGTCTGCCGGTTCAGTAGATTGTGAAAATGCACTCAAAATGCTGAAGTACATTCCGACGATAGTTAAAGGGATAATTCTCATAATACGTAGAATTTAGTTACAACCACATCCACCGCCACTTTTGCCGCCATTTGCTCCCGACGCACCTTCCCGGTACAATTCAAAGTTCTGTTCAAACTTTTGAACCTTGCGCGATGAAAGTTCCATTTCAGAATCGTTTAACTGGGCCTTTTGGTAAGGTTTAACGCTGCTACATGAGGCAAGTCCTGCACATGCTATCGCAGCTAATAAAATTGATTTAAGGAAGGTTGGCGTTTTCATAGTTATTTGATTTTTATATTCTTTGAGGTGTACAGGTGATCATTCTCATCTATAATAATGCATTCAACGTTTTTAATCTGGTCAATTAAGTTT
>CAMLLO010000062.1 GCA_946480915.1 uncultured Sphingobacteriaceae bacterium
GACCGCTTTATGACGGGCTACAATGAAACAACTGCACAAGAAAAGTTGGCCCAAATTGTTAACGATTTTGACGTGATCGTTTTTCACGGGCTTACGCGCGTCCATACTAATCTGGCGCTGAGTTCTTCTTTGTATAAAAAAATTGTGTGGCTGTTTTGGGGAGGAGAAGTCTATAACAATCCTATACTTAACAAGGATATGCTTTTGGGCCCAGCGACTAAACAGTTGTTAGCTCTTAATAATAATTTCTGGATATCGAAAGGAATTAAATATTTAATCCGGAAGTATATTTACCCTTCGTCATTGCTTCGCGATATAGCTGAAGTAGCTACGAACATTAAATATGTAGGGGTTCCGTATGAAGAGGATTTTGCCAGTCTAAAATCGAAAAAAGCCATTCATCCTGATTGTAAACCATTTATATACAGTTATTATCCACCCGAACATGTGTTTAAAAACTCAGAGGAATTTCCCGCATTAGGTGATAATATTCTTTTGGGTAATTCTGCAACACAAGAAAATAACCACGCCGAAATTTTTGAAATTTTAAGAACGATTGATATCAAGCCAGCTAAAGTGCTAACGATATTAAGCTACGGTGATCTTGAGTATAGGGACAAGATAATAAATCTAGGCTGCCAGATGTTCGCTGAAGACTTCATGCCTATTACAGACTTCATGCCCTTGGAGGAATATAACAAATTGTTAAACACTTGTAGTGTTGCAATAATGAACCATTACCGGCAACAGGCGGTTGGCAATATTTTAAGTTTACTATGGATTGGTGCTAAGGTCTTTTTAAGTGATAGGAATACAATGTTTCATTTCCTTAAAAGAATCGGATGCTATATCTATTCGGTTGATGAAATAGGGGCAGGCAAGGAAGCAGTAAGTCGGCTTACCCAAGCTCAGGTATTAGAGAATCGACGGATTCTAAAAGATCGACTCTCCACAACAAGGCTCAGTAACAGCTTAAGGGAGTTTTTTAGTAATTTTGGAGAGCAATAGCGATGCTGAAGAAGTTTTTTAAATTCTCTTTGGGTGGGATTACTGCGGCAGCTATCACTTTTGCATCAACACCTATCATAAGTAACTTAGTTTCGCCAGCCGATTTTGGCAAATCTGGTTTCATCATACTATGCTACAGTTTTATGTTGCAAGTGATTCTTTTAGGCCTTGATCAGAGTTATGTACGGGAGTACTATAATTCGCCTGAAGAAAGCCGTCCGGCCTTATTAAAGCGGTCAGCCATTATTCCAATCATTATAAGTGCTTTATTAATACCGCCATTATTATTCTTCTATCAACCTATTAGTTACTATCTCGTTGGCGAAGAGAGAAAAGACGTGGTTGTTTTGCTAGGTGCGTTATCATTTGCCGCTACTTTAGAACGTTTTGCATCATTAAAGATTAGAATGGCGCAGAACGGGGTAGCATTTTCGATAGTAAAAGTAACTAACTCAATTGTAAACGTTGCTGTTACAATTGTTTATGCAAAGTATGTAAAAGCTGATTTGCTCAGTATATTAATAGGATGTCTATCAGGATTAGTAGTATCAACTATAGTTGCAAGTTGCATTGTTACAACAAAAAAGCATGAAGCAAAATTAGTTGTCAATTCTCCCATATCTATTATAGCGCTTATTAAATATGGTTTGCCATTTATACCGGCATTTATAGTAGGTTGGTTATTCGAGGCAATTGATCGGGTAGCAATAAAACAGTATGCAGATTTTAGTCAGCTAGGTTTATATACTGCAGCTATGAAGATTGTAGCAGTACTTACATTGTTACAAACAACATTTTCTAATTTTTGGGTACCAGTAGCCTTAGAAGCTTTTGAAAAAGGAACAAATGATACAAAATTATTACTAAGTCGCTGGTTTCAATGCCTCAGCGCACTATTTTTCTTAGGAGGCTTAATTTTAATTGCATCTAATCAGCTGTTAATTAAGTTATTTGCTTCAGATTACTCAGATGCTGCAGCTATTATACCTTTTTTAGTGTTTATACCACTTATAAATACACTATCAGAGATAACTGTTGGCGGAATTAATTTTACGAAGAAAACATATTTGCATATCATTATTTCTATAATAAGTGCAGTAGTAAGTATAGGTATAACAATCCCATTAGTATCGGCATTTGGTGCTAAAGGCGCAGCGCTATCAGCCGCCTGTTCGTATTTGCTATTTTTTAGTTTACGAACATATTTTTCATATCGCCTTTTTCCTGTTGATTTTAAGATAAGTAAATTTGCATCCGGTTGTACGGTGTTATTTATATCAGCTACAGCGAACACTTTTTACTCCAATAATGCAGCATCAACAATAGTAACGTATGTATCAATTATCTTGATTTGTATCTTCAACCGCAATGATTTTAAGTATATGATAGACCAGGTTAAAATATTAACTAGAGGGAATATATTAAACTGTTCGCCTGATTCAAATAATAATTGATATGAAGATTTGTACTATAGTAGGAGCTCGTCCGCAATTTGTCAAGGCCGCAGTAGTATCTAGGGCCATTTTGGAAACAGATGGCGTCATAGAAGTATTGATACACACTGGTCAACATTTTGATGCCAACATGTCTGATGTTTTTTTCACAGAACTTGATATACCCAAACCTGATTATAACTTAAAAATCGGCGGTGGTACTCATGGACAGAATACAGGTCGTATGATTGAAGGTATTGAGAAAGTGCTGATAGATGAAGAACCTGATTATGTACTGGTTTATGGTGATACAGACTCTACGCTTGCGGGCGCTTTAGCAGCTGCAAAACTACATATACCAATAGCTCACGTTGAGGCGGGTTTGCGGTCTTTTAACCGCAGAATGCCCGAAGAAATAAATCGGGTATTAACAGATCATGCTGCTACCCTATTATTTGCACCTACCGATACTGCCGTTGAAAATTTAGTTAGTGAAGGTATTGCAGCTGAAAAAATAAGTCAGGTGGGCGACGTAATGTTTGATGCTACGCTGTATTATGGTAAAAAAACTCGCCGTCCGGAACTTTCAGGTATTAAGGATACCTTTATAATGTGCACTGTACATCGTGCAGAAAACACGAATGATCAGCAAAAGCTGCGTGAAATCGTAGGTGCATTAAATCAAATTGCCGAAACTACGCAAGTGGTTTTACCTATTCACCCTAGAACGGCAGGCATCATCAATAAAATGGGTGATGTAAAGCTGAGTGATAATGTTATGGTAATTGAACCCGTTGGATTTTTGGAAATGCATTGGTTGCTTCAAAATTGCGCAATGGTAATGACGGATAGTGGCGGTGTACAAAAAGAGGCTTTCTTTCACGGGAAGGCATGTGTTACACTTCGAGATGAAACCGAGTGGATAGAACTGGTTCACTCTGGCGTAAATAAATTGGCTGCTCCTGGTAGCGCCTATATTCCTGATGTTGTGGCAGAAATGACCAAATTAAAAATCAATCCTTCGTTAAATCTTTACGGAGATGGAAATGCAGGGAAAAAAATAGTAAAGATTATCAAGAACAGGGGGATATAGATTTAATATGGAAAATGTTGTAGTTCATATACCTAACCTATCGCTTGGTAATACGCAATCAGTTGTTAATATGATCAACCGCGTGGGAGGCGAGGTGATTATTGCTAAAACACCTGAAGAATTATCTTTGGCAAAAAAGATTATATTGCCGGGTGTTGGGGCTTTTGATGTGGGCATGAATGAACTTAGGGAACATGGATGGATAGATGTGCTTAATAAGCTGGTGCTTGACAAAAAAGTACCGATATTAGGCATTTGCCTGGGCATGCAATTTTTTTTCGAGGGGAGCGAAGAAGGCGTTCTACCTGGGTTGGGATGGATATCCGGCCGGCTGAAACGTTTTGTAAGCACCCAGGAAAATGGGATAAAAATCCCGCACATGGGCTGGAATGCTGTACATGTATATCGGCCCGACAGTATTATCCCCACCATGGAAGAGGAATTAAGATATTATTTTGTACATTCATATTACGCTATATGTGGAGATACCACTGATTTGGTAGCTACTGCCCATCATGGATCTGATGTTACCGCAGCAGTGCAACGCAATAACATATATGGTGTACAATTCCATCCCGAAAAGAGCCACACTTTTGGAATGGCCTTATTAAAAAACTTTTTATCTGTTAAATGCTGAAACACCGAGTAATTCCTGCGTTGCTTTTGAAGAATGGCGGACTTTATAAAACCTTAAAGTTCGACAAACCCAAGTATGTAGGCGATCCGATCAATGCTATCCGTATCTTCAACACCAAACAGGTTGATGAGTTGATGGTAATTGATATAGATGCCAGCAAATCACAAAAAGAACCCAATTACTCACTGATTGAACAGTTTGCAGGGGAGTGCTTTATGCCGTTATGTTACGGAGGTGGAATTAAGACTGTTGAACAGGCATCAAGAATTTTTAAACTCGGCGTAGAAAAAGTGTGCCTGCAAACCGCAGTACTTGATAACACCAAACTGATAAAAGACCTTGCAGACAGATTTGGAAGCCAAAGCGTAGTGGTTTCAGTCGACGTAAAAAAGGATTGGCTGCAGCGGCCTAAACTATATAAAGCAAGTACGGCTCAAACTCTTTCAAAAAATTGGTTGACTTATATTAAAGAAGCTGTTGATGCAGGCGCAGGTGAAATTCTATTAAATGCTGTTGACCGCGACGGTACATTGCAGGGCGCGGATTTAAACTTCATCAGCCAGGCGAGTGCCGAAATATCAACCCCTTTAATTGCTTTGGGCGGCATAGGCAGCTTAAAGGATATTAAAGATGCAATTGATTCTGGTGCCAGCGCAGTAGCAGCTGGTGCTTTTTTCGTATTTCATGGCCCTCACAGAGCTGTGTTGATTACTTATCCTGAATACAAAGAGTTAGAAAAATTATTAAAATATTAATATGGCGACTTTAGACCAAATTTGCACCCGTTGCGTAATGGATACCACAGATCCGACTATTGTATTCGATGAGAATGGAGTTTGCAATCATTGCCACACTCATGATGAGGAGATGAGGAGGAAAGTGGTTCAGGGAGCCGCTGGCGAAAAAAAGCTTGCCGAAATTGTAAGCAGAATAAAACAGCAGAATAAAAACAATAAGTACGATTGTGTAATAGGAGTTAGTGGAGGAGTTGACAGTACGTTTGTTGCTTACAAGGTAAAACAACTTGGGTTAAGGCCGCTGGCTGTACATCTAGACAATGGATGGGACTCAGAGCTTGCTATTAAAAATGTGGAAAATATATGCCGGAAGCTGGATATTGATCTTCATACGATTGTGCTGGATTGGAACGAATTTCGTGATTTACAACTCGCTTTCCTTAGGGCCTCTACCCCCGACTCAGAAATCCCAAGTGATCACGCCATTGTTGTTTCCATGCTCGACACAGCTAAAATGATAGGTGTTAACCATATTCTTACCGGATATAATGTCAGGACGGAAACTCACCTGCCTGCTGAATGGTCACAAGGGCATTTTGACTGGGGCTACATCAAAAACGTTCAAAAGAAATTTGGTACTGTTACGCTAAAAACGTTCCCACATCTTACCTTGTTTAATTTTCTGTTTCCACCTTACGGTAAAAAATTCATTAACATTCTAAATTACATAGAGTATTCGAAGAAGGATGCTATGCCGATACTGGAAAAAGAAATCGGGTGGCGTTACTATGGGGGGAAGCACTACGAGTCAATCTATACCCGTTGGTTCCAAGGGTATTGGTTACCAACCAAGTTTGGATACGACAAACGCAAATCCCACCTGTCAAGCCTAATCTGTGCTGGAGAAATAACCCGGGATGAGGGGCTTGAAGAGCTAAAAGAGGATACATATCCGCCCGAATTGCAGAAAGAAGATACCGCTTATGTTCTGAAAAAATTTGATTTGACAAAGGAACAGCTGGATGCTATCCTGTATGCACCTAAAAAATCTTACTGGGATTACAAACCTTACGGGCGTATCTATAGAACTGGCTTATTTAAGGCACTTAGAAAGTTATACCGCGCTATAAAGAAATAAACTACCTGCATGAAAAAAGTCATAATGCTGGCGACGTACTTTCCTCCGGCAGGTGGTATCAGCACTTTTCGTATTACCAAATTTGTAAAGTTTCTGCCCCAATTTAACTGGCAGCCCGTTGTGCTTAGCGTCAATGAAGAGTCGTACCGCGAATGCGATTTTTTAATAGACGAAACATTACTTAAAGATGTTGCCGATGATTTGATTATCTACCGAACCGGTATAGCAAAGGAGCCCACTTTTTTAAAGAGCCTGCGGAAGGGCTTACCTACCCGTTGGCTTAAACCTCTTTTTGCTATCGTTGGCGAGATTATTAAAAGGGAAAAGCCAGCTTTGCTATTTGCCACCGGCGATCCGTTTTTCCCTTTATTAGTTGCGCCTTTTGCTAAGCGTCGTTATGGGATTGATTATATTATCGATCTGCGCGACCCTTGGAAATTAGCGGTAATTGATAACCCAATTAAAGGTATAAAGGGAAAAATATTTCAACCGCTTAATAACCTTCTTGAGCCCCGGGTACTAAAAAAAGCATCCAAAATTATTGTAGTGTCAGAGAAAATGGCCAAAGATTACAGACAGGCATACCCGGAACGCAATCCGGAGGACTTTGTAGTGATTCCTAATGGTTACGACCCTGACGATTATGATTCTACCAGTCCGGCCTTATTTGAGGATTTTACGGTTACTTATGCAGGTAAGTTCTTGTCAGGAAAATCGTTTCGTAACCCCGCCCCTTTTTTACAGGCGATGAAAATACTGCGCCAAAAAGGAATAAAGGTTATCTTCAGATATGTGGGCCCGGTTAATCCGGAGGTAGATGAGCTTGTGGCTCAAAACGGCATGAGTGATCAGTTTCAATCAACAGGTTATCTTTCTTATCAGGATACAATTGCCAATATGAAGGGCTCAGACTTGCTGCTGCTGATTGGCAGCGGACAGGAAACTGAACAGACCGGTAAAATCTTTGATTATTTGGGCTGCAGGCGACCTATTTTGGCGTTAGCCGGTGAAAAAGGTGGTATAGCTGATGTGGTTAAAGGAATTGAAGAGATTACATTGATTGCTAACAAAGATCCTCAGTCGATTGCTAATGAAGTTGAAGAGTTTTATAACAAACAGAGTAGACAACCTGTTGAAAGAACTAATATTGACAGATTTTCACGGTCGAGTCTTACAGGGGAGTTAGTAAAAGTATTTGATTCAGTGCTGCAGAAGCAATAATAGCCATATCTCCAATAGTTGTAAACTATGTTAAAAGCCGCGAAAAAAATATATTACCTGTTTATTTCAATTTTGGCACTACCTGCTTCCTTACTGTTTATTATTGCAGGGAAGATGGCAATATTTTGCGGAGCTTTTTCAGAAGTGTCAATCATGGCCTCAAGAATCCCCTTCGACTATGGGGTTAGAGTTCGTTATTTTTATTACAAGTTTACATTAAAGAGTCTTGGCCGTAATGTTAAATTTAAGTACGGTACATTTTGCCAGTACCCTACTGCAGTAATTGGTAACAGAGTGTTATTTGGTTACCATAATGCAATTGGAGAGGTTATTATTGGTGACGATGTAATAGTGGGAGGCTTTGTAAATTTTGTAAGCGGCACAAAGCAACATTCGTTTGAGGACGATAGCCAACCCATCAGCACGCAGAAGTCGGCTGGAAGAGCGACAATCAATATAGGCTCGGATGTGTGGATAGGCAGCAATGCAGTTGTAGCGGCAGATGTGGGCTCAAGATGCGTAATTGCAACTGGCAGTATTTTGGTGCGCCCTGCGGAGAGCCGCAGCGTTTATGGCGGTAACCCTGCAAAGCTGATTAAGACAATCTAAAAAATAAAAGATGTTTTTTCGCTTCATTTTAGTTAATGTTTTTTCGTTTATAAAACGATTTTTTGCATTTAATCCAACGCTTTATAGCGCTATAGTTTTTATACCGTTGTTTACGGTATTAAGTCCGGTTTTATCGAAAAAGTCTTTGCTTTTCGTTGTTATTTTTTCCTTCATCCTGTTTATAACCGGTAATATATCTTCTTATGGAAACTTCATAATGTATTTCTTGCTGCTGCTTGCTATACCAATGTTTAGAAGAGTAATCTTCGAAAATCTGCTTTCAAGGTCGTTTTGGTTCTTTGTAGCAGTATGTCTCTATGGACTCACACAAAAAGCTTTTGGTTATTCGCCTATAGAACAAAGATGGATACAATCGGGACTTAGTTTTGCTAGTGAACGAGAATTTCTCACAGATGACATCAGGCCCTTTTCCACCTTTGCAAGTATGCCTGAATTTACCTTGTTTATTGCTATTTATATATTTTTCTTTACGATTGAAAAAAGATACTTTTTGCTCTTTTTTTCTTTAGTAATGCTATACATTGCAGGCTCTCGGGGAGTGTTTGTATCAACATTGGTATCATACTTCTTCACTTTTATATGGAAGAAATATAGTGGCGGATATCTTTTTCTCTCGTTTTTGGCCTCGTGTACACTATTTCTATTTTTGGTTTTTGTCTTTCCTGTTCTTTTCTCTTCCGCTGAAACAAGCTCCCGGATGCTCGCCTACGGAACTTTTAACGGGCGAGTCGAGCTATTAAGCCGGGTTTTAGAGAGTAGTTCGTTTTCGGATCTAATCACCGGCCTCAACTTATCTAAACTGGATTTAGAAAGTACGTTTGACAATCTGTATTTTATGCTAATCGCCCATTTTGGAATTTTGGGAGGATTATGTTTCCTGTTTTTCTTTTTAAAACAAAAGATAGACAGGAAGAACTTCTACTTTTTCTCTATTTTTCTGGGATACGGGTTCTATGCTGATATGTTATTCAGTTACTATTTGATGTTCTTGTTCTTCTTTGCGATCTATTCGCAGAGTTATTTAGTGAAGGGGCAAAAGACACCGTCCGACACACTCAATTTAACGAATGATAATTTACTTAATAAGGGTTTATGTTGATTAAGATGAAAAGGATTCTAGTGCTTGGCCAAACGCCTCCTCCTTATGGTGGACAGGCTTTGATGCTTCAGACCCTTTTAGAAGGTGAGTATAAGAATGCACAGTTATTTCATGTAAGGCTAGACTTCTCGAGAGATTTTGATGACATGGGTAGTTTTAAGCTGTATAAATTTTGGGGTCTTTTCAAAGCTATTATTCAGACGATATTCTATCGGTATTATAAGAATGCTGATATTTTATATTATGGACCCGCGGGACCAAATAAACTGGGGATGTATCGGGATATGATCTTGCTTGCACCCGTACGCCTATTTTTCAGAAAGACCATACTTCACACGCATGCGGGTGGATCATCCAGGTTATATCACAATTTGAATGCATTAGCAAAATTTTTTTATCGGATTGTATTCTTTAGGCCGGATATTTTGATCACATTAACTGATTTTAGCCATGGGGATGACGTAGTCTTACAGCCCAAAGCTGTTTTTGTGGTGCCAAATGGGATTAAAGATGAGTACCCCATTTATAAACCTGGATTTGGGAAGGAGGATGACGGCAAAATTAATCTACTTTACGTGGGAGCCATGTACCAAGAAAGAGGAATTGCTGAGCTTATTTATTCTGTGGATATATTAAGAAAGCGTGAAATTGATGTAAGACTTCGAATGATGGGGATATTCATCTCGAGCGACTTTGAAGCTGAGATAGGAGCTTTAATCAATATATTAGGATTGGAGCAACATGTCGAGTTTTTAGGAACTAAGGTAGGTGAAGAAAAATGGAATGTGTTTATGGACTCAGATATATTTTGTTTTCCCACCTATGTGCCTTCAGAGACATTCGGGTTGGTTCTGGCCGAAGCAATGCAGTTCGAAATACCGGTTGTGGCCACGCGCTGGAACGGTATACCACTTGTTTTTGAAGATGGAAAGGATGGGCTTTTGGTAGATATAAAAGACGCCAACGATTTGGCAAATAAAGTCGAGCAATTGGCTCTTAATGAGAAGGATAGAATTGAAATGGGCCGAAATGGAAGAAAAAAATATTTAGCAAGGTATTCAATAGATACTTTCAGAGGTAATATGGATTTAGTATTTAGTCAAGTATAGAGGATATGAAATTATTAATAACAGGAGGGTCAGGGTTTATCGGCTCAAATTTTGTGGACTTGCTGATTTTAAATAATATCACTGAGTTTATTAATGTGGACAAGCAACGGCCGCTAAACAGTCAACACAATGAGTATTGGAGATTATGTGATATTTTAGAGAAAGATAAGCTAAGAGAAATATTCGACCAGTATGCTCCTACCCATGTATTACACTTGGCAGCAAGAACCGACACCGCTAGCGACAAGTTGGAAGATTATTTTGAAAATACCGAAGGAACGGCTAATTTAATTAATGCAATTGAGAGCCAGCCTTCTGTGAAGCTAACAATCATTGCATCTACGCAATATGTATATAAGTCAAAGGAATGTCCCTTACCTGTAGCTGAGGACCAGTATATTCCACATACTGCTTATGGCGTTAGCAAGAAATTGACCGAGGAAGCAACCAGAAATTCATCGATGCAGAGCGCGTGGACAATCATTCGCCCAACAAATGTATGGGGACCATGGAACATACGATATCCGAACGAGTTCTTAAAGATTATTGATAAGGGGTTATATTTTCATCCAGGTAAATGCAACCCAATAAAGTCTTATGCTTATGTAAAAAATGTTGCACATCAGATTTGGGGAATATTACAATCTCCTATACGTGCAGTAGATAGACAGGTATACTACGTCGGCGATCCTCCTATGGAGTCACTAACCTGGGTGAACTCTTTTTCTAAAGAGCTAACAGGAGAAGAAGTTAAGTCTTTTCCTGTATCCCTAATGCGAATTGCATCCTATATTGGAGACTATATAAAGAAACTCAATGTTCCATTTCCATTGCACACGGTAAGATTTAATAATATGTTGGATGATTATGATACTCCAATGAAAAAAACTATTGATACCTTTGGTCTGTCCCATCCTGTTTTAGAAGAGAATGTAAAAGAAACCATTCATTGGATAAAAAATGACGGAAAGCCTTTTTTCGAATACTGGAAGAATAAATATTGATTTAATGCAGAAATATTTTAACATTTTTCTCGAGTTCAATCATGAGGTGCTGAAGTGCAAAATTGAGGAAGCAATAAAGAGCGAGGGTAAAGGATATGTTTGTGTTGTTGATGCCAATGTTTTAACTGTTGCCCAAAAGGATGAAAAGTTTCTTAATGTAATCAATGGTTCATTGGTTAACACGTGTGATGGAAGTTCAATTGCGATGCTAGCAAGTGTATTGCATCAAAAACAATTTCGGGCGCTAAATGGGCCTGAGCTTTTTGCTTATTATATAGAACAACAATTTTCGCAGTTATTGTTGGGAAGTAACGAGGCAACATTAAACTTAGTCATGGACATTTTAAAAAGCAAAGGCATTGATAAGTCCCATCTTTCTATTCTTCCTTTGCCTTTTAATTCTGCAGAGGACTTTAATTATTTAGATATTGCGGCAAAGATTAATGAACTAAAGCCCCAAATTATTTGGGTTTCGCTGGGAGCGCCAAAACAAGAACTTTTTATGGCTACTTTATTGCCCCATATTAAAAGTGGTGTTATGTTTGGGATTGGTGCTGCGTTTAATTTTTATATAGGAACCATTGCTTTACCTAATGCTAAAGTCGGAGCACTTAAGTTTATATGGGTCAGTAGAATTTTTAGTGAACCTATGAAACAACTCCCAAGAATTCTACATTACCTTAAAATTCTTCCAAGACTATACTGGCAAGAAAAAGGAAAGCTCAAGCACTCACAACTTAAGAAATAGGACATTTGAAAATATTAATTACAGGCTACAATGGCTTTGTAGGCTCAAATCTTACAAAAATACTTAGTTTACATCAGTTGTTTTTTGTGGATAGGGTAGGAATGAAAACTGAGATGCTTCATTTTAATTGGGATAATTTACAAGATTGCGTCAACATTGATTGCATAATCCATTTAGCGGGTAAAGCTCATGATACGAAAAATGTTTCCTCAGAATCAGAGTATTTTGAAGTTAATTTAGGTTTAACGCAATCTATCTTCGATTATTTTTTAAAATCCAGTGCATCTAAGTTTATCTTTTTAAGTTCTGTTAAGTCGGTGGTTGATTCTGTTACTGGTGTATTAACTGAAGAGTCAATTGGTGAACCTCGAACACCTTATGGTAAATCTAAAATTAAGGCGGAGAATTACATCCTACGAGATCCATTGCCAAAAAATAAGAAGATATATATTCTCCGTCCTTGCATGATACATGGAGCGGGTAATAAGGGGAATCTTAATCTCTTATATAATGTTGTTTCAAAAGGAATCCCATACCCTTTGGCCTCTTTTTCAAACAAACGTTCTTTTTTGAGCGTGGAAAATCTTTGCTTTATCATAAAAGAAATTCTCGAAAGAGAGGATATCCCATCAGGAATTTATAATGTCGCAGATGATGAGCCGCTTTCAACAAATGAAGTGGTAACGTTATTGGCGAAGGCTCAAAACAGATCTCCACGTTTATTAAATATTCCTCAGAATATGATCAGGATAGTTGCTAAAATCGGAGATAAACTGCGTTTACCTCTAAACACAGAACGCCTTCAAAAGCTTACAGAAAATTTTGTGGTAAGTAATGACAAAATTAAGTCGGTATTAAAAAAGGAATTACCTTTGTCCGCTCGGGAAGGAATTTTAAAGACCGCCCGCTCTTTTAAAAATGCCTGAACTACTTATCTATTTAATTATCTTAATTTCCCTGTTCTTCCTGGAATTGGTTTATTTCCGTATTGCCTTCCAGTATAAAATCATAGACAAGCCTAATGACCGCAGTTCACACAAGAAGATTACTATCCGCGGAGGTGGGATAATTTTCAGTATTGCTGCGCTATTATGGTTCTTTTACTCGGGTTTTTCCTATCCTTATTTCCTTTCGGGCCTGCTGCTTATCGCTTTCATAAGCTTTTTGGATGATCTGCATACGCTGAAAAGTGGGTTGCGGTCGTTTGTTCATATTGTGGCGGTGAGTTTGTTGTTGTATCAGCTAGGTTTGAATATGGCCTGGTACTGGCTACCGGTGATCTTGATTTTGATTGTAGGAACTATTAATGCCTATAATTTTATGGATGGGATTAATGGAATTACAGGAGGGTATAGTTTGATACTGCTAAGTACTTTGTTATACATCAACCGCTATGTGGAGGCCTTTACTTCAGAAAGTCTGTTAATCATTAGTATTCTTTCCTTGCTTGTTTTCAACTTTTTTAATTTCCGGAAGAAAGCGAAATGCTTTGCGGGTGATGTAGGGAGTGTGAGTATTGCCTTTATTATTTGCTTTTTACTGATTCAATTGATTATGCAAACGGAGAATTTGCTGTTTATCGGATTGCTCTTAGTTTATGGTCTGGATGCAGTGACTACTATAGGATTTCGATTGATCAGGAAGGAGAATATTTTCGAGGCGCACCGCACGCATTTTTACCAGTATTTGGCTAATGAAAGGAAATGGCCGCATTTATGGGTGTCGGGGATGTATGCAGGGGGGCAATTGATTGTTAATGGTTTGGTGATAGTGGGGTATAAGTATATTGGAGGGTTTGAGAAGACGCTCTTGTTTTTGCTGGTGAGTTTGAGTATTATCGGAATGGCGTTTGTTTTTTTGAGGGTGAGATTTGAAGGGAAGGAAAGGTTGTTTGGAAGGGGTAGTGGGGGTTCTGGTTTGGAGAGGGTAGGGTGAGGATTTCGCACCGGTCACGGGGCCTCGTAATTATTAACTTTAGTTGTCGGCCTCCCAAATAATTGCAGATCTATTCGGCAATCGTAAAGCCTTTTTGGTGGTAGGGTTACCTGATTTTGATACTTATGGTATGAATGGGTTTTTTGTTTTGCCCTCATTGCCGGGCAGGCTAGTAACTTTTGTCTTGAAACAAAAGTCACCAAAAGTTCAAGACGACAACGATCCTTCGGCGCTCAAGGGCGAGCACCCGGCTCGGCGTTCTCGTCGGGCTTACGCTTTTTCCGGGGTTATTGGGGTTTCGTGGTAATTGAGGAGCTCGATGGGGTTGGTGCATTTGGTGGGATAAGAAAATGGTTAGTTAGGTATTTTGGTTGATAATTATGGCATGAATGGGTTTTTTGTTTGCCCTCATTGCCGGGCAGGCTAGTTGTTATTGATGATTTTTATTGTTTTTTAAAGGTCTCAATGCTTGCTGCGCAGGTTGTCTTGAAACAAAAAAAGCAATGCCAAGCTCTTGCGAGACCATGAACTCCATTAAAAAATAAAATAAAACTTGTGAATAACATCAAGACGACAACGATCCTTCGGCGCTCAGGGCGAGCACCCGGCTCGGCGTTCTCGTCGGGCTTACGCTTCTTCCGGGGTTATTTGGGTTTCGTGGTAATTGAGGAGCTCGATGAGGTTGGTGCATTTGGTGGGATAAGAAAATGGTTAGTTAGGTATTTTGGTTGATAATTATGGCATGAATGGGTTTTTTGTTTTGCCTTCATTGCTAGGCGGGCTACTTCGTTATTGATGATTTTTTATTGTTTTTTAAAGGTCTCAATGCTTGCTGCGCAGGTTTTCTTGATAAAAAAGGAAGCAATGCCGAGCTCTTTGCGGGACCATGAAGTACGTGAATGGCTAATCAATTTTAAAAGTAATATATAAGGAAAATGGTTTTTTGTTTTGCCCTCATTGCCGGGCAGGCTACTTCTTTTTTCTTGATAAAAAAGCAAGCAAAAAATCAAGACGACAACGATCCTTCGGCGCATAGGGCCAGCACCCGGCTCGGCGTTCTCGTCTGGCCAGCGCTTCTTCCGGGGTGATTGAAGGTTCGGGGTAATTGAGGAGCTTGATGGGGTTGGTGCATTTGATGGGATAAGAAAATGGTTAGTTAGGGATTGGGTGATAATTATGGCATGAATGGGTTTTTTGTTTTGCCCTCATTGCCGGGCAGGCTACTTCTTTTGTCTTGAAACAAAAGGAAGCAAAAATTTAAGACGACAACGATCCTTCGGCGCTCAGGGCGAGCACCCGGCTCGGCGTTCTCGTCGGGCTTACGCTTCTTCCGGGGTTATTGGGGTTTCGTGGTGATTGAGGAGCTTGATGGGCTTGGTGCATTTGGAGGGAAAAGAAAAGGGGTTGCGTTTTCTTAAAAAATGAAGCAATGTCGAGCTTTTCGCGAGACTTACGGATTTGTAATTTCTACTATAATTTTTGATTGTAATCGAAGAGGAAAGTATGAACTAAGAAATAGACGCTTTTATCTGTTGGGAATGTTTCACGAACTGTGTCATGATCTAAATTAATGCTGGCAGTTTTACCCACATAGTTGGGGCCGATTGTCAATAAATAAATTTTAGCAATTCCCTCAAATCCTTATCTGATATGTTTTCCTGGTCGCTTTTGTCAAAAATAGAAAGCAGAAAAACTGTATGCTTATCAATTTTAAAACAGGTAATCACTCTTGAACCACCTGATTTCCCCTTCCCCTTACTGGTAATTGTCATGCGGATTTTATAGCAGTCGTTGCCCAGTGACGTCCCCTGCGAAGGATTTTCTTTAAGAGATTTTAAAAGGGCAGAGAAATCCGATTTTAAAGATGGGTGCTTTTTCGCCAAGCGTTTCAGTTCTTTCTCAAATTTTGGTATAGTCTTTACGCTATAACTCATTGAGAAACTCTTCTGCATCACGTGCCACTAATTTACCTGCCGTTACCAGGTTTAGCTCATCAACAGCCTCTTTCAGATCTTCCAGCACTTTTGCCTTATAGGGGGTTAAAGGCTTAGTTTTTACATATGGCAAGTCATTAAGTAATGCCAAAAGTGCATCAGCCTTACTTTCTTTTACTTCTAATACAAATTTCATAATGCTTTCCTTAATGTAATTTTTTAAATCTGAACATATAAACAAATTTAATCATTTTTCGGCAGAAATCATTCCTGAATGCAGTGTGGCAGGCAAAGATTTAATCTTGGTAGATCATGAAGTAGATGAATAAAACTCAATTTGAAAAGGTAAAGAATAAGGAAGATGGATTTGTTTTGTCCTCATTAGGGCAGACTTATTTTATTGAGCAGTTTTTGTTTTCTATTAGGTCTCAATGCTTGCTGCGCAGGTTTTCTTGACAAAAAAGGAAGCGATGCCGAGCTCTTTGCGGGACCATGAAGTACGTGAATGGCTAATCAATTTTAAAAGTAATATATAAGGAAAATGGTGGGTTTTTGTTTTGCCCTCATTGCGGGGCAGGCTACTTGTTATTGACGATTTTTATTGTTTTTTAAGGCCTCAATGCTTGCTGCGCAGGTTGTCTTGAAACAAAAGGAAGCAATGCCGAGCTTTTCGCGAGACCATGAACATTGGATAATTCATTAGCTTAA
>CAMLLO010000063.1 GCA_946480915.1 uncultured Sphingobacteriaceae bacterium
TACGCATTGCTGAGTTTGGTTTTTTAGGGGTAGTAGTATATACACGTGTACATACGCCTCTTCGCTGTGGACAGCTGTCCAACGCTGGGGATTTACTCTTATCCTCCAGAGCTACTCTACCTTTCCTAACTAATTGTTGAATAGTAGGCATTTAGTTTTTTAGCAGTTTTTTTATTAATTACCCCATACCGGGCCACACCTATGGCAGGTAAAATTGGGACTGCAAAAGTAGGAACTTAATTTTGATAATCAAGGGGTTGAGAGAAAAATAATTCGAGGGTTTATACCGGCAAACTTTTGGAAAGTTCCAGAACTTCCAAATTTGAATGAATTGATAATTAAAAGGTTATTTGAAAATGAAGATTTGGTACTACGATGCAAAGCTAGTCTCACTTTTCGCTCATACCGCACGAGGCATTAGTCGCAGGCCGGTATCCGCTGCAATCGGCGCTTAAGAATGAGGTGAGGTGCTACTATTTCAGATTATAAATCTGAGGCAATCAGAATCGGGAAACCCCACTAGCGGGGTACACAAATTACACTTTCCTAAATGCTCATAGTTTAAAACCGGATAACTATCTTTGTTGTAAATGAAAGAGATTCATTATCTGTTAAAAAACACGACACTTCATACTATTGATTTCTTTTACCCTATCTTTAAACGATTTTTCCCTCTTCAGATCTTCCGCTACCTGGCTTGCGGAGGCGCAAATACATCTCTGGATATAATTCTCTTTTTCATCAGTTATAACTTCATCTTTGACAAACAAAACGTGCACCTGGGTTTTGTAACGCTGAGTCCACATATTGCTTCTTTTCTTCTTGCGTTTACAGTGACCTTCCCCATCGGCTTTTATTTAAGCCGCTATGTAGTGTTTCAGCATTCAGAGTTAAGAAAAAGGACACAACTTACAAGGTACTTTTTGGTAGTACTAGGCTGTATATTTCTCAATTATATACTCCTTAAATTTTTTGTAGAACATTTGGGCTGGTACCCTACGATAGCAAAAATGATTACTAGTTTGTTAGTTGTGAGCTTTAGTTATTTCAGTCAAACTTATTTCTCATTTAATTCAAAGAAAGCTCTACCAGTACGACTAAGACAATTGGATTCCGGGAAATAAACACAGGAGCATTGGTGAGCTTATTGAGAAAAGATTAACCGGCAGCCGCCTAATCCTCAAAAACCTCATCCAAATCTAAGACAAAACCAGGTAAAACTTCAGACTCCACCTTCTCACTCAATGTAAACAATTTAGAAGGCTGGTATTTCCCCTTTGCATCCAATGCATATTTAAGAAAGGTTTTCTCAGCCGGACTAATAACCCAATATTCTTTAACTCCAAATTCTTCATAAACACTATACTTATTCAGCAATTCGGTTTTATTATTGCCTGGAGACAGAATTTCAACTACAATATCGGGGGCGCCGATACATCCTCTGGTATCAAGTTTAGCAAGATCACAGATCACACAGATATCAGGCTGCAGAACGGTGTAAATATCTTTGTCTTCTGTACTTTCTTTCGGAAAACGAACATCAAAAGGGGCTGTATACACCTGGCATTTTCGATTTTTTAAGAAAACAAAAAGTTCGGAAGCTATCCTCACTGATATCTGCTGATGATACGGCGATGGTGCAGGACTCATTTTGAAAACTTGTCCTTTAATCAGTTCTACCCGTTCATCAAATAACCATGTTAAATAATGAGCGTAGCTGTAAGTTAAAGTTGGATCAATATCTTCCAGAGAAAAGACTCGGTCATCAGGTGAGTAAGGTTTAGACGCCATCATAGATATCAAAAAACAAATATACTATTAGTTCTAATCTTCCAAATATTAGTCCCTGGGCTCGCAGGGAAGCCGAGCATAAGAGCCATAACAATATTCCAACAGAAGAAGACATAATGCGCTCCCCTCCTTAATAATTTCAAGAAAAATTCTTTAATTAACTGCTGGACGAAAAATTCTCTTAGTTTTATTGAGAACAATTACCATTTGTAAACAACACATGTGAAAATTTATGGAAAACATACCCTCTGATGATACGCCTTTAAGCAGCGATCCGGAAGAAGACCTGCGGATGCAAAATGAATTTCTGCGGTTAAAAGTATTAGCTGAACTTGGGACAACGCTTCAAACAATCGAGAACCTCCCTCCTACCATTGAAAACGAATTCCTCAAAAATATATTGGCGTTCGAGTCGCATAATGCTAGGGCAAAACGCATCAGAGTTTTTGATTTGCTGGGAAGACCCGATTTCACTCCGTGCGCCAATCTTAATGACGACAATATTGAGAAGGCTCTAAATAGCATCATTAATTTATTGAGCGAAAAAAACATCGTTGTTGATTTTTTAGGAACCTATGAAAATCGAACAAAATACAGTTTTATCACAGAAGAATTGTTTGAACACGAAACCGACGACATGATAAGTATCGGAATGACCATGCACTTTATTTACGAAGAGTTTCATCCTAATCATCAGCTGGATATTGAAAGCCGGACGAATGAGTTTATCGCTGCTTTGTTTAAACAACAACTTCACGAGCAACCATGGACATTCTCGAAGCAGCTCATACATCCATCTGGAAAAACCTGGACTAAGTTCGAAATGGCTGACAAACTAAAAGAAGCATTTAAAACTTATTTGGGATTTAACGGATGCCAGCACTATATTTCTAATATTAGCTTCGACCTGAACCTCCCAACAGGAATAGGTTATGCTGAAGGAGCTGTCAAATACGTTGCCATTACGGAATGTCAGGAGTCGAAGCAAATTGAAGGTCCGTTTAAACTGTACTTTTCTCTTGAAGACGATTGGTGGAGTATATTTTATTTCTTATTCCCTGGTTTCGAAATCGAAGACAAGTAGCAACGAGTGTCCGAACTATTTTTCGAAAATAAATTTTTTATCTTCGTGACACTAAACCTATTTTAAAGCATTATGACACAGAATCCTCAGCTGGATTTAGCCTACAATTTTGTTCAGTTTACAGATAAAAATATCTTTTTAACAGGTAAGGCGGGCACCGGCAAAACCACCTTTTTACATAATCTAAAGAAGTCTACCCTTAAACGGATGGCCATTGTTGCTCCAACAGGAGTAGCAGCTATTAATGCCGGAGGAGTAACGATACATTCCTTTTTCCAATTACCCTTCGGACCACATATCCCCGAAAACAAAAACCAGCAGCTTAAGCGGTTTCACCGCGAAAAAATTAATCTGATAAAAAGTCTTGACTTACTGGTTATTGATGAGATCAGTATGGTGAGGGCCGACACGTTAGATAGTATAGATGAAGTTTTAAGAAGATTTAAAGATCATGGAAAGCCTTTCGGCGGAGTGCAATTGTTAATGATCGGCGATTTACATCAATTGTCGCCGGTTGTAAAAGATGAAGACTGGCAGATTTTAAAGGACTTTTATCCCAATCTATATTTCTTTAATAGCAGGGCGCTAAAAAAGACTTCGCATGTAAGCATTGAGCTTAAACATATTTACCGTCAATCGGACACCTTTTTTATTGATCTGTTAAATCGCGTAAGGGAGAACAAAATAGACGAGGAAGTTTTAAGTCAATTAAACCAGCGTTACATCAAAGATTTCAAGCCAGGCGACGATGAGGGCTATATTACCCTCACAACTCATAACAATTCGGCGCAAGAAATTAATGAACGCAAGCTATCTGAAATAAAAGAAAAAGCACATAAATTCAGTGCAACTATTGAAGGCGAATTTCCGGCATATTCTTATCCAACGGTTTTAGAACTTGAATTGAAAACCGGATCACAAGTGATGTTTGCTAAAAATGATCCATCGCGTGACCGCTTGTTTTACAATGGAAAGATTGGGAAGGTTACCCGAATCAGCAATGAAGTTATTTATGTAAAATGCCCGGGTGATCTTAGTGAAATAGCCGTTGAACCGCTTGACTGGAGCAATATCAGCTATGAGCTGAATGCAGAAACCAAGGAGGTTGCCGAAAAAGTAATTGGCCGTTTTATTCAATATCCGTTAAAACTCGCATGGGCAATAACGATCCATAAAAGTCAGGGACTGACGTTTGAGCGGGCAATAATTGATGCTAATGCCGCCTTTGCACACGGACAGGTTTATGTAGCCTTAAGCCGTTGCAAAAGTTTTGAAGGCATGGTACTTCGCTCTCCAATATCTTTCCACAGTGTCAGAACGGACGGAACTGTTGCTGTTTACACGAAAAATGCACACGAGAACGCACCGGATGAAAAGCACTTAAAAACCTCGAAAGTTGCATTTCAGAAGTCTCTGATCTATGAATTATTCGATTTCAACACTATAAAAACGAAGTTCTTTTATTTAAATAAGGTGGCTGAAGATCATTATTCCTCTGTATCCACTCAATTGGCTGAAGAATTAAATTCTATAAAGCAGGCTGCCGAAAAAGACGTCTATGAAGTTGCAGAGACCTTTAAAAAACATCTGAATAACTTATTTATCTCTGATAGTTTACCGGAAGAAAATCCTGAATTACAGGAGAGAATAAAAAAAGGATGTGCGTATTTTGCTGAAAAGACGGAGAACATCCTGCATCTTGCGTTACAAAAGCTACCTACAGACTCTGATAATAAAGCGGTTAGATCCAGCATTAAAGAAGCCGTGGAAAATCTTCAAAAAGATGTGTTTGTAAAAATTGCTGCTATAAAGGCAGGCTCGGAGGGCTTTAGTACATTATCGTACCTGCAAACGAAAGTAAACGCAGAGATCGATTATACGTCCACAGCTAAAGCCACGCAAACAGTTCAACCCAGAGTATCCGCCAAAATACCACATCCGGAACTTTATTCGGCAATTAAGGGATGGCGTGATAACCTGGCAACAGAAAAAAATGCACCTGTTTATCTTGTATTACCCCAAAAGTCATTACTAGAACTAGTAGAAAAGTTACCTGCAAACCATGCCGAACTTGAGTCGATCAAAGGAATAGGGAAAATGAAAGTAAAGCAATTTGGCAATGAAATACTTGATATGATACTTTCGTACTGTGAAAAAAATAGTATCACGAGAACTGCAATGCAAATAACCATAAAGGAAGAAAAGGTTAAAACAGACACGAAAAAGATTTCCCTTGATTTATATAAAGAGGGAAAATCTATTCAGGAAATTGCACAACTCAGAAGTTTCAGTCCCGGTACCATAGAAGGACACCTCGCCCATTATATTACAAGCGGCGAAATATCGATTTTCGATCTTGTTACTAAAATTAAAGTGGCTAAGATTATGGCGCATATTATCCAACATCCGGGTTTAACTACCGGAGAAACAAAAGCAGCACTGGGAGATGCTATTTCTTACGGAGAATTGAAAGCCGTTATGAACCATTTGAATTATGTAAATGCTGAGGTAATTTGAGCTATAGAACTTTAATTAGAGCCACATTATTTCACCAAATAAATTTTAGTATTTATCTGAAAGGGTTTAGGGGACTTGATTTAATCTACATCTTCACTGTGCTTTCCATGTATTATTACTACTATTATGATCAGGAAGTACATGATCGGGATCTGAAGTTACAGAAACGATTTCTTCGGTAGAGGGATATTGGAATGTCCAACTAACATTGCGCTGCCAGATTTCTACAGGCAGAGTTGTTCGTGATATTTTACCGCTTCTGGTTTTTATCTCCAGAATCATTGGGAAAGGCATTTTTTCCAGATTAGCAACTGTTATTAATGAGCCATTCTTTGCATTGTTTTTCACATATTCTACATTTACGACGCTCTGATCTAATCGCCAGTTATTTATAAACCAGCCACGCCAAAACCAGGACAGATTCTCACCTGCAACGTTTTCTATCGTCCGGAAGAAATCATTTGGCGTAGGATGTTTATATGCCCATCGATCAATATATGCCTTGAATGCTCTGTCGAATCTTTCAGGTCCGATGATCTGCTCTCGCAGCAATGATAATCCTAATGCCGGCTTATAATATGCAAGTAAGCCGATATTGGATTCTTTCATATTATCCGGACTAGTCATAACGGGCTCCAATTGAGGGCTTGTAAGTATTGCTGCCCATTGCTGCATGTCACGCGGCTTATCTTTATACTCTCCTTTATTAAATTCTGCGGCCGTCAAGGTATTGATGAAGGTATTGAAGCCCTCATCCATCCATGCATAGAAACGCTCATTCGAGCCGACAATCATAGGGAACCAGGTATGCCCGAATTCATGATCCGTAACATCCCATAAGGAACCATTTTTAGCCTTCCAATCGCAGAAAACCATCCCCGGATATTCCATTCCGCCCACAATACCTGCTACATTTGTGGCTGCAGGATAGGGATAATCTAACCATTTTTTTGAATTGAGTTCAATCGAAGCTTTGGTGTATTCGGTAGCCCGGCTCCAGGCGTTCTGGCCAGAGCTTTCGACCGGATAGGCTGAAATAGCCAGCGACTTCTTATTTCCGGAGAGATTTATCCGTGCAGCATCCACTATAAATGCCGATGAAGATGCCCAGGCAAAATCGCGTGAATTTTCCATTCTGAATTTCCAGGTTAATTCGGTTTTACCAGATGGCCTTGGCGCCCGTCTGTTTACATCTTTTGCAGACCGAATAATCACAGCTTTATCACTTGCGGATGCTTCTGCCCATAATTTTTGTTGTTCGGTAGTATAAACTTCTGATGCATTCAGAAGCTCTCCGGAAGCCACAACAATATGATTTGCAGGAGCGGTAATATTAACATCAAAATTTCCGTAGTCGAGGTAAAACTCACTCGGACCAACATATGGAATCACATTCCAGCCGGCAACGTCGTCATACACATACATCCGCGGAAACCATTGAGCAATGGTAAAAATCTTACCATTTTTAGTTTCAAGTACTCCCATCCGGTCAGAACCGTAGTCGGGTGAGATAAATGAAAATTCAACCTGCAATTTCACCTGACCTCCCTTTGCCTTCAATTCGGAAGGTAAAAACACCTGCATCCTGGTGTCGTCAATAGAAAATTTTAAATCGGTCGCCGGAGAAACCAGCTTGACAGCCTTTATTTTAAATCCGCCATCGAAGATCTGTCCCTGAGCCCCATTCCTGCTTCCTGTTACCGGAATGATAGCATTTCCTTTAGAATCTTGCTTGAAAAGGTTTTGATCTAATTGCATCCATAAAAACTCTAGATCGTCGGGACTATTGTTGGTATACGTAACAAGCTCGGTTCCCGAGATCTCGTTCAGTGATTCATTAAGCCTGGCGTTTATCTGGTAGTCAGCCCTATTTTGCCAATATGCAGGTCCGGGTTTGCCACTGCCTGTTCTATATTCATTACCAGGGCTAGTATAAAACAAGGGCCCGAACGCATCAATATATTGGTACTTGCTTTGTATTTGAGTATTTGTAGAATTGGCGGCCTTCTGGGCAAATAATGGGGCAGAGAAAAACATGAACGCTAAACCCAAGCGAAAATTCAATCTGAACATAAGCTAATTAAACTGGCAAAAAATTATTCTAATAAAAATAATGTCAAACGTAATTTACAATAAACTACGAGTTAAGTTTAAAGTCAGATTTTCGATTATTGTTTTAGTCCGAGTATTTGCTGGTAAGCAATTTCGTCGAAACCGATAAGTACACTACCGTTATTTTCGAGAACAGGTCTTTTAATCACCGAAGTTTTCTCCTGCATGAATTTAAATGCCTCTTTTTCGTTCGTGATGAGATTCTGTGTTTCAGGATCCAACTTTTTCCATGTTGTTCCCCGCTTGTTTAATAAAGATTCCCAGCCCAATTTAGCAGCCCATTCCTGCAATTTTTCATTGGATATACCTGATTTTTTAAAATCATGAAATTCATAATCAATGTTATGAGAATCTAACCATTTCAGTGCTTTTTTTACTGTATCGCAATTTTTTATTCCGTAAACTTTCATTAGTAAGAGAGATATGAGTTGTGAGATATGAGAAGTTAGATATGAGAAAGAGACAAAAGTGATCTACTGGACATCCAAATTATTTATTATTAAACCTCGTCATAGTTAATTCCACTCCTACAGTGACAAAGCTCTCGATCATTTCGATACACCGGTCAATCAAGGCTGGTAGAGCAGGTCTTTCATCATCATCAAAACCACTCAACACATAATCTACCTGGCGCCCCTTTGGATAATTATCGCCAATACCGAAGCGCAAACGGGCATAATTTTGCCCCCCAACAGATGTTTCAATACTTTTCAGTCCATTATGCCCTGCATTGCTACCCTTCGGCTTCAATTTAATTGATTCGAAAGGAATTGCCAGGTCATCAACAATAACCAACACGTTTTCGAGAGGAACTTTTAATTCCTGCATCCAGTAATTCACGGCTTTGCCACTTAAATTCATGTAGGTGGTTGGTTTGATCACATGAATGGTTCTTCCCTTAAAGTTGAATTCAGAATAATAAGCTAAGCGCAGGTTAGAGAAACTTGTGCTATTTTTTTTAACAAGGGCATCGGCAACCATAAAGCCAATATTGTGACGCGTATCTGAGTATTCGGAGCCGATGTTTCCTAAACCGACAATAAGGTATTTCATGGGCGCAAAGGTAAGACTAAAGGTTAAAGGTGTAAAGGGGAAAGGTGAAGGGCTGACAAAGGATTAAGGACGAAGGACAAAAGATCTAAGGACGAAAAGCAAAAGGCTGACAAAGGAATAAGGACGAAGGACAAAAGGTTGACAAAAGATCTAAGGACAAAAGACAAAGGATAATGACCATACTGATACACGTTCATCATTTGATTGCTTCTATGGATTTATTAAACCCAATTATTTGCTTCTGAATAAGCTGAATAATTTCGATCAATCGATTAAAATCAGGCGTCTTTATTAATAAGCAATCATGAGCAATGATTAATTGAGTTTCTAATTCAAAAGCAGAGCCCAAACTAATTTTCAGAAAATGAGAAAACTCCTTTTGAGAACTCCTTGCAGTACCTTCTGCAATATTAGACGAAATTGAAACCGCCGATCTATAAAGTTGGCTTGACAAACCAAATTTATGTTCGTGGGGAAAAGTTTGAGTAATGAGGTAAACTTGTTTAGCAAGTTTTACACTATCAACCCATATCTTCAATTGCCTAAAATTATGCTTCAACATGCTGTCTTTAGTCCTTTGTCTTTTATCCTTTCGTTCAAAAAACTAAATATAAAAAAAGGCAGTGCATACTTGCACCACCTTTGAATAAGATCAGAGATTCCCTTATTTTCCTTTAGCAGCTTCTTGCTCAGCTTGTCTTAGAGCACGAGAAGTTGTTACAGATACGATAGTATCTTCTGGAGTATTGGTGACTTCGAATTTATCGAATTTCAAATCACGTACACGTACAGATTTACCAACTTCTAAAGGCTCGATGCTAACTTCAACATACTGAGGCATGTCTTTAGTTAAAGCTTTAACACGAAGTTTACGTAATTTCTGAACCAATTTACCACCCATTTTAACACCTGGAGAAGTTCCGGTTAATTTAACAGGGATTTGCATCACCAATGGTTTGTTTTGGTCAAGCTGAAAAAAGTCAACGTGAATAACTTCTTCAGTCAAAGGATGGAATTGTGCATCCTGAAGAATTGCCTGTACTTTTTGTCCGGCTACATCAAGATCAACAAACATTACATCCGCAGAGTAGATCAAGTTTTTTAATGCGCTTTTTTCTACTGCAAAATGCAATTGTTGTTTCCCGCCATACAAAACTGCAGGTACTTTTCCTTCGTAACGCAGCTCTTTAGCATCGCGTTTCCCTACGTTCTCTCTTGGAGAACCGCTAATAGCGATAGAGTTCATGATAATAAAATTAAAAGTTAAAATTAAAAATTAAAAAATCTATAAGCAGAACTCAAGTCGTTTGGAGATGAACGCTGCCTTTTAATGTTTCTTAGTCTACTTTAAAAAGCTCTGAAATTGAGCCATGTTCATTCACATTAGCAATTGCTTTTGCGAATAAGTCTGCAGTTGTAAGCACTCTGATCTTTTTAGATTGTTGCTTCAACGGAATTGTATTTGTAACTATTAGTTCTGTCAGAACCGAGTTTTCTATCGTTTCGTATGCTTTGCCTGATAAAACGGGGTGCGTACACACCGCTCTTACACTGTTTGCACCACTTTCCATGATAAGTTGAGCCGCTTTCGAAAGCGTTCCCGCGGTATCACAAATATCATCGATTAACACCACATCGCGACCGGTCACATCTCCGATAATAGACATAGATTCTATTTCATTGGCACGTTTCCGGCGTTTATCGCATATAATCACCTCTGCATTAAAAAACTTGGCGAATGTTCTTGCACGGTATGAACCTCCCATATCGGGCGAAGCAATTGTTATATTCGGAAGATTCAGACTTTTAATATAAGGTACAAAAATAACCGCAGCGTCAAGATGATCTACCGGGATATCAAAAAAGCCCTGAATTTGAGCAGCATGGAGATCCATGGTCATAATTCTGTGGGCACCGGCAGCTACAATTAAATTAGCGAATAATTTAGCACCGATGGCTACCCTGGGTTTATCTTTTCTATCCTGTCTGGCCATCCCAAAATAAGGGATCACCACTGTGATATAATGAGCAGATGCTCGTTTTGCCGCATCAGTTAATAATAACAGCTCAATAAGATTATCGTAAGGCTGACAGGTGGACTGAATAAGGAAGACATCACATCCGCGAACGGTTTCATCAAAAGAAGGTTGAATTTCACCATCACTAAATCGTGAAAGCTTTACATCGCCCAGCTCTCTTCCATAAGCTTTAGCTATTTTATCAGCAAGTTCTGTTGTTCCTGAACCGGCAAATAATTTTACTGGATTAAACTGCAGTGGCATAATTTATTCGGATTTGCAATTTTTAATTTGGAGGAAAATTTCAGATTATAAAGAGCATTATTTGCTATCCGAATTTCGGAATTTTTATTGTTGCCCGACCAGGATTCGAACCTAGACAAACGGTACCAAAAACCGTCGTACTACCTTTATACTATCGGGCAATCTCCAAACAAAAGCGTCCTTTTGAAATGGTGTGCAAATATAGAGCGATAAAATGAGATGCGCAAAAGTATTTTGCTTTTTTATTTTAAAGTAAATTATGCCAAATGATAAAAAATGTTAAACCCAAATAATCGGGGTTGCTATTTAAATACTAATCACTATTTTCGGCTTCGAATATTCATTTGGAGAGTATTATCAAGATATATGCAATACACTAAAATTAATAACTTACTGGGTTGGCTCTGCTTTCTGATAGCAGCAATTACGTACACCTTAACGTTAGAACCTACAGCCAGCTTCTGGGATTGTGGTGAATTTATAGCTTCTGCCTATAAATTACAAGTGGTTCATCAGCCAGGCGCACCTTTATTTATACTGATAGCTAAAGTTTTTTCCCTGCTTGCCAGCGATAAAAACCAGGTTGCATTTTGGATGAACATGAGCTCTGCATTAGCCAGTGCTGCCACTATATTGTTTCTTTTCTGGACCATCACCGCATTGGTTCGCAAAGTTTTCAGGAAAGACGGAGGGGAATTATCAAAAACAGAGTTAATTATCATTATGGGATCGGGACTTGTTGGCGCTTTAGCTTACACGTTTTCGGATACATTCTGGTTCTCTGCTGTCGAGTCTGAGGTATATGCCATGTCTTCTTTATGTACCGCTATAGTTTTCTGGGGAATTTTAAAGTGGGAACATCATGCAGATGAAGCAGATGCCGACAAATGGTTGATATTTATTGCTTACATCATGGGCCTCTCAATCGGAGTCCATTTATTAAATCTCCTTGCCATTCCTGCAATCGCCCTTGTTTATTACTTTAAACGCAGTAAGAAGCCTACTTCCAAGGGCACTTTAACAGCTTTGCTGATAGGCATTTTCATCTTAGGAGTTATTCAATACGGAATAATACTATACCTGGTAAAATTTGCTGCCTATTTCGACCTGTTTTTTGTAAACACCTTAGGCATGGGTTTTGGTTCGGGAGTATTGGTGTTTGCACTATTAATTATAGCCGGACTAGTTTACGGCATTCTATATTCCATCCGGAAGGCAAAGCCAATTTTAAATCTGGCACTGATTTGTGTAGTGTTTATTCTGCTTGGGTACAGCTCTTATGCTATGATTGTAATCAGAGCGAAAGCTGATCCGACCTTAAACAACAACGACCCGGATAATGTATTTTCGCTTTTAAGCTATTTGAGCCGCGAACAATATGGAGACCGTCCTTTATTATACGGACAATATTTTGACTCGCAACGCATAGATTACAAAGAGAAAGGCAATATCTACCGCAAAGGAGAAAGCAAGTATGAAGTGGCAGGCAAGAAGTACGATTATGTTTACGATAGAAACACTCTGCTTCCAAGAATGTATAGCGATGATCCGCAACATGTAGCATTCTATCGTGAATGGATGAAATTAGGCGAATCTGAATCCCCAACTTTTATCCATAATCTTGGATTTCTGTTTAGTTATCAAACAGGGTTTATGTATGCCCGATATTTCTTCTGGAATTTCGTGGGCCGCCAAAACGATGATCAGGGACATGGAAACAATACCAGCGGAAATTGGATAAGTGGCATCAAGCCTCTTGATGCACTGCATCTGGGATCCCAGGAAAACCTGCCCCCAAGTATAAAAGACAACAATGCACATAATAGATTCTATTTTCTTCCCCTAATTCTGGGTTTGATTGGTGCTTACTGGCACTTTAAACGAAATCAAAAAGATGCAGGAGTGGTTGGACTGTTATTTTTCTTTACCGGAATGGCCATTGTATTGTACCTCAATCAAAATCCATTACAACCACGTGAACGGGATTATGCTTACGCCGGCTCATTTTATGCTTTTACCATATGGATTGGCCTGGGAGTTGCCGCCATCGCAGACATGCTAAGAAAAAAGCTTACCGGAAGACAGGCGGGAATTGCCGCGACTGTAATTGGCTTACTGGCTGCACCCGTTTTAATGGCTAAAGAAGGATGGGATGATCATGACCGTTCTGAAAAAACCACCGCAAGAGACTTTGCTGTAGACTACCTTGAATCTTGTGCGCCAAATGCTATTCTATTCACTTATGGAGATAACGACACGTATCCTCTTTGGTACGCGCAGGAAGTTGAAGGCATACGACCCGATGTTCGTGTGGTAAATTTGAGTCTGCTTGGAACAGATTGGTATATCCGTCAGATGAAAGAAAAGGTTAATCAGGCCGAAGCATTGCCAATTACCATGCCCGACAGTAAATATGTACAAGGCGTACGGGATGTTATACGGTTTTATGATTATAAAATTGACGGGGCTGTAGAGCTTAAAACTCTTTTCGATGTGCTTACATCAGACGAGGAGAGCGATAAAGTACCGATGCAGGATGGAACCAAAGAAAACATTCTTCCTACAAAGAACCTCAAAATAACAATCAATCCTAACGAGGTTATTGCTACAAAGACAGTAAGTGCTGATAAGCGGGCCAATATCCTTTCGACACTTGAATGGACGTATAACAAAAATTACGTTACGAAAGCAGAATTGGCCATGTTTGATATCCTTGCGCATAATAACTGGAAACGTCCGATTTATTTTGCTGTGACTGTGCCAGCCGACAATTATATCGGCTTACAGAAGTATTTGTATAATGAAGGATTTGCCTACAGATTGCTGCCGTTACAGGCTACAGCCACTGCGGATTCTACAGGTCGTGAAACAGAGCTCATAAATACCCAGGCGATGTATAATAACATGATGGGGAAATTTAAATGGGGGAACATGAGGAATGCAAATTACCTTGATCCTGAATCGACCAGAATGATCGCAATTATAATTAAGAGCTTCAATCAATTAGCAGAAAATCTGTTAAAGGAAGGAAAAACTGAGGAAGCAAGAAAAGTAATGCTACGATCTCAGGAAGTAATTCCAGAGAAGAACTATCTTTTCTACTTTATCCTGCACAAATATTACAGCGCAGATCTATTGTACCAGGTGAATGAAACTCAGCGAGCAAATAAACTCATAGAGAACACAGCCAATTATATTATGGATGAACTTAATTATCTGGCAGAGGCCAGAGGAGGGCAATCGTCGAATGATATGCAATTGGGAGCATCAGTGTTTAATGAACTGATTAAAACTACCGAGAAACACAAGCAGACGGCATTGAATGCGAAGTTAAAGGCGCAGTACAAGGCGTTGGAGTCAAAATTAATGGGTAGTATGCAGTAGAGGTGAAAGCTAAAAGCTAAAAGGTAAAAGCGGAAAGCTAAAAGGTGAAAGGTGAAAGGTGAAAGCTAAGAGCTAAAAGGTAAAAATTAAAATTAAAATTAAAATTAAAATTAAAAAAACCGGATAGCTCAGAAATAATAAATTAGCATAAATTAAAACCCAGTTTAAGCTTAACATAAAATCCAAATAAAAGAGAAAGCCCCAGGAAATTCCCGGGGCTTTCTCTTTTGAAGTTTTTAAAAACTATTCTGATACTACTCCCATAGCACAGAACTTTTCTATACGCTCATTAATAACCTGATCAATCTCCTTGTTTCTAAGGATGGCGAAATCTTCCAGTATCTTGGCTTTAATGGTTTCTGCCATTGTTTGAGGATCGTTGTGAGCTCCACCTAAAGGCTCCGGAATTATCCCGTCGACAAGGCCGTTTGCATACATATCATCAGCGGTAAGCTTCAATACTTCTGCGGCTTTCTCTTTATATTCCCAACTTCTCCATAAAATAGAGGAACAAGACTCAGGAGAAATAACAGAATACCAGGTATGCTCAAGCATATAAACTTTGTCGCCAATACCTATACCCAATGCACCACCAGATGCACCCTCCCCAACCACGAAGCAAAGGATCGGAACTTTCAGAACCGACATTTCGAGCAAATTACGTGCAATGGCTTCTCCTTGTCCGCGCTCTTCGGCTTCAAGACCTGGGAAAGCACCTGGAGTATCAATAAATGTAACTACAGGTTTATTAAACTTTTCGGCTAGGCGCATCAGGCGTAAAGCCTTGCGGTATCCCTCGGGGTTCGCCATACCAAAATTCCGAAACTGACGGAGCTTTGTATTGGTTCCTTTCTGATGCCCGATAACCATGACGGTCTGACCGTTAATCGATGCAAACCCACCAACAATGGCTTTATCATCTTTCACTGTACGATCGCCATGCATCTCAATAAAATCATCGCAAATCATGTCGATATACTGCAAGGTATAGGGACGCTCCGGATGCCTCGATATCTGCACGTTTTGCCACCCGCTAAGGTTGGTATAGATACGTTGCTTGGTTGCCTCCAACTGCTCTTCAAGTTCGATAAGCGTTGCAGACATATCTACCTTTGTTTTTTCGGATACCTGCTTCACTTTCTCTATTTGCTGCTGCAGATCGGCAATAGGCTTTTCAAAATCAAAAGATGTATTCATTTACAAATCTCTAAGACAAGTCGGCTAAGTTAGGGATTTCGTCAGCAAAAGGGAAAAGCTAATTTCTATTTGATGAAAAAGGTTCGTTTTCCATTTCGCATGATGACCGGCATTAGCCCCGGTCCGTCATTCTCACGTAGGCGGGAATCCTAATGCTGAGCACATTCCTCTTTTTCTCTAACCTGCATTCGATCCGTTCATTGCCACGGAGTGGCTAGTTCGTTATTCGAGTTTTTAATTGTTTTTCATTTGCTCTCATGAGCTTCCTCCGGTCGGTTTGGCCGCAAAAGAACCAAAACTCTTGTGCCCTCCCGAGGTGCTTTTCACACAGTCCATTACACAAATTTGCCGGCAGCGCTCAGGTCTGCGCCTGTTTAATCTGCGCTAAGTCCTTTGCTTCTTAAACAGCCGAGGCCCTCTAGCTGCGCACAAGGCCAGCTGCCGGCAAATTTTTCTCTAGCACTGGTGGGAGAGCCCAAGCCTTCGGAACTTAGGGTTTGGGGGTATGCTGGGTTGCTGGATGCAGACTGGTGTACAACCACTCAGTCCGTCTTTCCCGCGCAGGCGGGAATCCTAATGCAGAGCACATTCTTCTTTTACTGCATCGATCTGCTCATAGCCGCAGAGGCTTAGTTCTTTATTCGAGTTTTTAATTGTTTTTCATTTGCTCTCATGAGCTCCCTCCGGTCGGTTTGGCCGCAAAAGAACCAAAACTCTTGTGCCCTCCCGAGGTGC
>CAMLLO010000064.1 GCA_946480915.1 uncultured Sphingobacteriaceae bacterium
GGACTAATTACTGTAACGCTTTTAATTCCTTTTACCGGCAATCCCGTTTTAGGATCAATAGTATGAGAATATCTTTGGCCGTCTATCAGTATGTACTTTTCATAATTCCCCGAGGTTGCAATGGCCGAATTATTAATTCTTAACATAGAAAATGCATTTGAGTTTGCATTTGGATCAGCTATTCCTGCAGTCCATTGACTACCATCTGGCTGAGTGCCCCAGGCGGTTAAATCGCCTGCGGCATTGACAATTCCGCTTTTAACACCGTTTTTTATAAGTGTAGCTTTCGCCATATCCGCGGCATAGCCCTTACCAATTCCACCGAAGCCAATGCGCATTCCGGCTTCGGCCAGGTAAACGCTGCAAGCCTGTTCGTTTAATATGATGTTTTTGTAATTTATGAGTCTCACCATCTCTTTCGCGGTAGCGGGATCGGGGAGAGAAGTCATCGTGGTATCGAAATTCCAAAGGCGTTTATCGATAGAGCCATAGCTTATATCAAAGGCTCCGCTGGTTAGTTCGGATATCCTGATAGAACGCTTAATAATGTTAAAAACCTCGCGGCTCACGGCCACGGGGTTTTTACCAGCATTTGCATTTATTAAATTCGTTTCGCTGTCATCACTAAAGGTAGTGAGCAATTTTTCGATACGCCTGATTTCATCAATGGCGTCCTGTATCCTTTGTTGTGCCCATACTTTATCATCACTTACTACAGTGATCTCAAAACGATTTCCCATCAATTTTAATACCTGTTTATGAAGTTCAGGCACATCGACGGAATTATTTTGAAGCATTTACAATCGTACTGATTTCGTTGATGAATTTTTCAGGTGTTTCATTAGGAAGTCCTTCCCATTCTTTTAAAACTTTTCCTTGCGCATCTATTAGAACAGTTAAAGGAAACTTGCCTTCCTTATCATATTTGTCGGCTAAAAGTTCATTCTTTTTTATCTGTTCTTTGCTAAGCTGATTCTTTTTTGCACGGGGAAAATCGGCATGAACTAATACCAGATTATCGCTGGCATATTTTTCAAAAGTCTCGGTGCCGAAAATTTCTCTTTTCATTCTGATACAAGGGCCGCACCAGTCTGATCCGGAAAAATTGATTAGAACTAATTTATGCGAAGAGGCGGCTTCCGTTTTTGCTTGCGTGTAATCAGTAAACCAGGTTGGTCCCGCAAAAAGGGAGGTCCAAAGAAATGATACCAGTAAGAATTTCATAATGTCGCGTATTTTGGTGTGTGTTTTATATTAACTCAAATTATGAAAGTTTATTACGTATCATTAAAGTAAGTGTTACACATTAATCATCGTCATGATCAAGGCCTGTTCCCTGAATGGGTATCGCCGAATTAATCTCTGTATGCCTGATTTGTCCACCTAAATAGCCGGTTCTGGCAACAATACCAAAACTTACAAGGGAAATTATAAGGGTGATCCAGGCGAGGGAATAGGAATAAGATGATTTTCTATAAGCAAGAAACAGTGCAACTAAGGAAAAGAGTCCTAAAACGATCATTGCAATCAAGGCTATTTCGGCCGACTCTTCATGTTCCTCTATCAGGTTTTTAGAGATACCTTGAATATGTTCGACGGTTTCCTCTGCCGCCTCTCCGGTTTGGTGTGCTATAAATGCACCCACTGCCGATATTATTAGAACAAGATAAGCTGCGATCAATGTTTGTTGTGTTTTAGTCGCTAGCCCATAGGCTAAAACAATAGCTCCTAATATTGATCCGAAGATAGGAAGGTGGGTAATAAGAAGATGTACATGAGTCTGGTCCATAATTAAAATTGAATAATTGTTTAAAATTAGCCTATGATGATGGTCGGCTGCCAAAATGATGGAAATCAAAAATGGCAAAAAAATGCATGTGTAAAGCTATAACATTAGAAATAGGGCTTTTGTTCAGATTTGGGGCGAACAAAAGATTATGAAGGGGATACTGTGGCCTTGTCAACTGGCTTTTATGACTGATAAATATGTCCAAACAATGAAAACGACTTGTAATGGTATCCTGAACCACAAATAAGTTAATCCGCTTCCATCAAACGTCCCCTTCTGATAATCAACGTTTTTTATTGCTGCATAAATATTTGCGGGAAGTATAAGAATGAAAAAGACAATTAACAGCCAGGCCACAAGTCCGTTAAAATTCGGAATAAGAAGCCCGATCGCTGCAACAATTTCAATAACACCTGTGAGATAAACAGCTTCGGTTTTGTATGGAATGAACTGGGGCAGCATCATTGTCATCCCCTTGGTAAATACAAAATGTCCAACTGCCGTAAATACAAGCATTGCAGACATTGCTATTCTGCCCGATAAAGCAAATTCATAATTGCCACGAAATATTTTTGTTGACAATAAGGAGATTGCAAATACACTCAACAAGACTATTAAAGGTTTCATATGCTTTTTTTACATCAAAGGTCTTCCTATTTATAAAATAAAGCAATGAAGCAATGAACGCGCTGGCGATAATTATTCCAGAGGATAAAGAACCTATGTTTTTTTGAGGAAGGCATAAAACCAAGTTATTCTTTGAGCTTAGAGCTATTTTATTCGGATTTATTCAGAGTCTGTTTTTTCTTTCGTCTCGTTTGATAGTTACATATTCGGAAGGAAATATTCCGAACTGTTTGGCGAAGTGTCGTCCGAATTGTTTGTACGAACTAAAACCCACTTTTTCAGAGACCTCGTAAATTTTATATCCATCCTCTGCCAATAGTTCTGCAGCTATTTTTAAACGGGCCACATTTATTAATTCATTAGGGGATAAATTAGAAATTTCTTTGATTTTGCGGTAGAGTGTTGCTCGGCTCATATTCATTATCTCGGCCAACTGATCAACATTCAGATCCGTATTTTCCATATTCCTGTAAATAGCATCATTTAACTTTTCGAGGAACTGTTCATCCGCTTTGGAGTAGGCCATGGTTTTTATATGTACCATGGGCGAATTGGCGAAATATTCTTTTATTTTACTCCTGTTTAAAAGAAGGTTGGCTATTTGAACTTGTAGATGCTCAGGTGAAAAGGGTTTCTCAATATATGCGTCTGCTCCAAGTTCAATCCCTTCGATTTTTGATTGAAGGGTGTTTTTAGCGGTGAGGATTATTACAGGTATGTGGCTGTATTCAAAATTAGATTTAATATTCCTGCATAATTCGAAACCATCCATAACAGGCATCATCACATCAGTAATTACAAGCTGAACAGATTCTTCTTTTAAAATATTTAATGCTTCTTCTCCATCTAATGCTTTGATAACAGTATATTTTTCATCTAAATCATCCGAAATAAATTCAAGTATCTCCTCATTATCGTCCACTAGTAAAATCACTGGTTTTATCGAGATCATTTCTACAGCTGGTTATCTTTAAGTCTGTTTAAATCGGTTTTTTGGCTTAAGGGTAGTTTAAGGACAAAAACATTTAAATCGTCTTTTGGCCTTTCAAGTTCAAGTGTCCCTTTATGTAGTTGTACAAGAGATCGGGAGAGAGCCAGACCAATTCCGGTTCCTACCTGTTTTTCGGTTTCCTTTAGACGGAAAAATGTTTCGAATATTTTGTCCTTCATTTCGAATGGAATAAGATATCCATCGTTTTTAATTTCAATTATAAAAAGTCTATCACCTTCAGTTAGGGGTAATAACTGGATCAAAACTTTAGTGTTTGCATACTTGATGGCGTTGTTTATCAGATTGCTTAGTATTTTATTAAAAGCTTCAATATCCACATGTGCAAACACAGGAGAGGGGACATGTATTTTAAAAGATAGCTTTTTTTGTACAGCAGTTGGTTTAAATCGGGTGTAAGTTTCTTTCAGGATTTCTGCTATGTCTACCTGCACGAAATTGAGGTTGAACCCATTGACTTCCGTTTTTCTGAAGTCAAGCAGTTGGCTGGTAAGATCAATAAGCCGATCGGTATTTCTCTCCATAATCAGCAGATTGTTTTTTATGGCAGGAACTTCTTCAGCTCTCTTCATCACTTTTTCCATAGGTCCTTTAATCAAAGTTAATGGTGTTCGTATTTCATGAGCAACATTTGTAAAAAAGTCAAGTTTAGCACGGTAGATTTCTTTTTGTTTCTCAAATTCGAGTGTCTCCAGTTTCCTTGTGTTTTTTTGTTCCTGACTTTGATGATAGCTGCGTAAAATGAAATATATCGCCGAAATAATAAAAGTGGTATAGAGCATATAAGCCCAAATGCTTTTCCAGAAGGGTGGTAGAATTTCGATGGTAAGAATGGCCGGTTTTCCATTCCATATACCGTTCCCGACCGATCCTTTTACCTTAAAAATGTAAGTGCCAGGTGCCAGTTCCGTAAAAAAAACTTTTCTGTTAGTTTTTAGAAAAGTCCAGTCTTTATCCAATCCTTCTAGTTTGTAAGCATATTCCGTCATTTCCGGAGCAGTATAGCTCAAGGCCGCAAAGTCAATACTAAACGTCGATTGGCTATGTTTAAGTTTGATCTTATTGGTGCTGGTGATTGATTTTTTCAGAGGAGAACCTTTTTTATTTACTTCTAATTCTTTATTATAAACTTGAAAACCTGTAATATAAACTGGAGGAAGAAAGGTGTTTTGAAGAAATTCAGAAGGATGAAAGCTGACTAAGCCTTTAACGCTGCCAAAATACATCCGTCCGGAAGTATCTTTAAAAGCCGAGTTATAATTGAACTGATCGCTTAATAATCCATTTGTTTTAGTGTAGGTTATTATTTTTTTTGTAGTTGGAGAAAAACAAGAAAGTCCTTTTGATGTGCTGATCCAAAAATTGTTGTTTGCATCTTCTAGCACCGCATAAATGATATTGCTTGGTAAACCATTTCTTGTGGTGTAATTATCGAAGGTTCCTTTTCGTCTATTTAGCCGGCATAATCCTCCTTCTGTAGACACCCATAGGGCTCCCTTACTATCTTCAAATATCCAGTTTACACGGTTGCCGTTTAAACTGTTTTTGTCAGCCGACCGATACTTAAAATTCCCTTTGATTTTAGTTCTTGGGTTAAAATGATATAAGCCTTCACTATAGCTTCCTGCCCAAATTGTACCATATTTATCTTCGTAAATGTGGGTGAAAAAAGTACCTGGAACTTGATCTATGAATGAAAAGTTATTTGATTTCTCATTAAAATAACACAGCCCCCGATCTGTAGCCACTATGATTTTTCCCGACCGTGTTTTCAACAGACAGCAAACAAAATCGCTGCTTAAAGAATGCTCGTCGGCGGTATAATGCTGTACTATTTTGCCCGTTTTTACATTCAAAACATCCAAACCCTGGTGAAATGTACCTACCCAGAGGTGGTCTCCATCAATTAATAATCCGTGAATGTTTGTATGAGAAACCTTGTTCTTATCATTCGCAGGGTTGAAATGGGTGAATTGCCCTGCCGGGTTAAGCTTATTAAGCCCGGCATCTTCGGTTCCTATCCATAAATTTCCATCCAGATCCTTACAAATTTCCCGGATTGCATTACCGCTGATGGAGTTGTTGCCATATTTTGGAAAGTACTTTTTAAAACTTGTATACTGCTTTGGGTAATAATTTAATCCGCCAAAATATGTACCTACCCAGATTCCTCCTTCTTTGTCGTGGCAAAAAGTATAAATCGCATTGTCTGATAAAGAATAAGGATTATTATATTCTTTTTTAAGGTTGATAAATTTGCCGTTTTTGATGTTATAAATAAAAATACCGGATTCACTTGCTACCCAATATTCATCTTCAGAATGGCGGATAAAATCCCTTACAAAAACCTCCCTTTTATCAGCACTATATAGGTGTATATCTTTATAGGAAGAGGTTTGAATGTCAAAAATTTTCATTCCATGGTTGGTTGTTCCAATTAATAAATTGCCACTCCCTGTGTCATATAGTTTTTGAATCCTTTTTGATGCAGTAGGTTCTGATTTTTGGAAAAGATCATATGCTGTAATCGCATTAGTAACAGGATTTAACTTGTGCATTGAACCGGAACTGGTAGAAATCCATAACATCCCATCGGCCGTCATACAGATAGAGGTTGCACCCTGAGATTGAAGTTCTTTATATCGCTCAACCGTTTCCTTTTGAAGATCGTATTTGTAAAGCTGATTTTTTACAATAAACCATAAACATTGCCGGTTGTCCATCTGAATGCCACGGATTTCATCTGCCGGTGCAATAGTTACAAGATCGAAACTTTCGGTTTCCGCGTCGTATTTAAATAATCCTCTATCGGTTCCAACCCACAATACCCCTTTTTTATCCTCATGCAGACTGATGATAAAATTGCTTCCGATGCTTTTGGGATCATCTCTGTCATTCTGAAATGTCTTGAAAGTATAACCATCAAACCTGTTTAATCCGTCTTTGGTTCCGAACCACAAAAAACCCTTCAGATCCTGTAAAGAACACCCTACGGTATTATTCGACAGTCCATTTTCTACCTGATAGTGGCGAAAGTAAAAAGATTGACTTTTTACCGCAAAAGCTTGTAGAAAAAAAAGGACGATAAAAAGTGCTGCTTTAATATTCATTGAAGACTGCGTGTTTCAGCAGGATTTTATTAAGCCGTAAAATTAAGAACATTGATGTGAAATTGAGATAAAACTTTTGATACTTAGCCTCTTGAGCTCGAAAAATTAATCTTTGAAAGATTGAGACGAAATGAGACAAGATTGATACAGATACGTTCTGTATTCAGAAATTATGTATCCACTTTTGTATACTGATTCATCAAGTTTCTTAACCGGATCAGTTTATAAATCTAATCATAGCTTAACCAATATGAGAAAAATGTTACCAATCTGGAATAGTAGCGGCTTTTCATGGCTTTCCATTACAAACAAGTGCTTAAAAGGAAGATTATTGCTGTGTTTTCTATTCACAAGTTTTTTAATTGCTTCTTTAGGGGCGCTTGCCCAATCACAAGACAAAGCCACAGATGCTGATAGCAGCGAAATAACAAATTCAACAATTACACGGAGTTTGGATCCAAACTCAACTATTCCTTTACTGTATAACGCTTCATCGCCTGCCAAACTAAATGTAGCATCGGCACAAAGCATCAGCACCGAGAATCTGGTGACTATGCCGGGGAATTTGCTTAAAAGTACTCTTTCGGGCAGGTTAAATGGTCTGTATGTAGGCCAATCAAATGGCATACCCGGAAGCGACGCTTTTTCACTTTCATTGCGCGGACAAAATCCTTTGATCATTATAGATGGTGTACCGCAAAGCTTTACTTATTCGAATTATGATGAAATAGAATCTATTACGGTATTGAAAGATGCATTAGCTACCGCGATGTATGGTCCGCAAGCCTCTAATGGAGTGTTATTAATTACTACCCGTAAAGGCGAGGCTGGCAAGCAGCGAATTAATGTGACCGCTCAAAGCAGTATTCAAAATCCGCGTAAATTCCAAAAAGGTGTAAGTGCTTATGACTATGCCCGGTTATATAATGAAGCCTTGGCAAATGATAATATAGCACCTGTTTATTCTCAGGCAGATCTGGATGCTTATAAAAATGGTACCGATCCTTTTGGTCATCCGAATATTAACTGGCAGAACGAAGCGCTCAATCAATCATCCCGTATGGATCAAATATCGGTTGATTTAAGTGGCGGAAATAAGACCGCAAGATATTTTGTAATCGGCGAACATCTAAATCAGAAGGGGATTTTTAATACGCAGCCAGAAAATACATATAACACCAATAGCGGCTTAAGTTCTTATATGGTTCGTTCGAATGTGGATATTAATCTGGATGCCAAAACAATAGCCGGCCTAAACATATTCGGAGGAATAATTGAATCGAATGAGCCGGGTACAAGTACTAATACGATTATAAGTAATTTGTTTACCACACCTAATAATGCCTACCCCATGTTTAATCCTGATGGATCGCTGGGAAGTACTCAGCAATTTCAAAACAATATTTACGGACAGCTAAATAAATCAGGATATAGGAAAGGCTACGAACGAAACATGTTGGCCGACCTGCATTTGAAGAGAAGGTTTGATGATGTGATAAAAGGATTATGGGCGAAGGGCTTAATAG
Organism: uncultured Sphingobacteriaceae bacterium; assembly: GCA_946480915.1. Next base: position 8,062 of record CAMLLO010000064.1, read on the forward strand.
CTTTTAGTGGATCGCTTTCGCAGGATATTTTACGCAACAAGAGCTTCGCTACTTACATGATGAATGTGGGCAGTACCAACGACACAAGCTACACCAAGTATTCTACTGATGGTACACAGAATAATTCCGCTTCTGTAGACAACCAAATACGTCAGGGATATGCAGAATTCGATTTAGGCTTCACCAGGCAGTTTGGAAAAAATGGAGTAGACGCCCTGTTGTTGTATAGTCAAAACAGCAACAGGCAAAATTCGGATTTGCCGCTGATATATAAAGGATTATCCGGAAGGATAGCGTACAATTTTGATGAAAAATATCTTGCTGAAATTGCATTTGGATACAACGGTGCTAACCGTTATCCGGAAGGATTTCGCTATAGATTGTTCCCTGCATTGGGTCTGGGCTGGAATGTTCACGAAGAAGCCTTCATGCAGAATTTCACATGGTTAAACAGGTTAAAACTGTTTGGTTCTTACGGAAAAACCGGAAATAACAGAAACGGCTACTATTCCTTTAATCAATATTATTTTGATGGTGACCGGGTTTATTTCGGCACTACACCTTCTCCTTTTACAACAATGGACGAGCTAATCCTCTCCAATCCAGATCTTGATTACGAAAAAGCTAATAAACTTAATGTTGGAATAGAAGGTGCCTTATTAAATGAAAAGCTAAGTTTTGGCCTGGAATATTATAAGAATGACTACTACGATTTATTAAGAACACGTGGCAAAAGTTCAAGTTTTATAGGCAACTCCTATCCGAATGAAAACATTGGAGAAAGCAGATATACAGGTTTAGAAATGAATCTTAACTGGAGACAAAGCATAGGTGCCTTATCATATTTTATCTCGAATAATTTCAATATTTCAAAAAGTAAATACATCGACATTGACGAAGTATATCAGCCATATGCATGGATGAGAAGAACGGGTCGTTCGGTGGGGCAGGCTTTCGGATACACCGCTCTTGGATTTTTCCAGACCGCTGAAGATCTGCAATTAAAAGATGGTATCGCAGTGGTTGATGGATACACTCCTCAATTAGGCGATGTGATGTATAAAGATTTAGATGGAGATGGCGTAATAACACAATTCGATGAATCGCCGATAGGCAATACAAAGCCATTGATGTTTTTCGGAACCACATTTGGCGGATCCTATAAAGGATTTGATCTTAATGCCCTGGTACAAGGTGCTTTTAACAGAAATATTGTGTCTACTGGCGCAGCCGAATGGGAATTTCAAAATGGTGGTTTCGGACAGGCATATGAGCATCACTTAAACCGCTGGACTCCCACTGCAACAAATGCAACTTACCCACGATTAACCGTCGGATCAAATCCCAATAACCATGTCTCGAACTCTTCTCTATGGTATCATAACGGCAATTACGCCCGGCTAAAGTTTGTAGAGTTAGGATACACCTTCTCCTCTATGGGTTGGATAAAAAAGGCACATTTGGAGTCGTTTCGCCTGTTTTTTAACGCAACGAATCTCTTTACCCTCTCTGCTTACGACCGTGTTGATCCCGAAGTTTATGGCAACTCGTTCCCTTTACAACGTGTGTTTAGTGGTGGTTTAACTATTAATTTATAAGCCAATGTTTAAAAATAGTATATACTTTTTTCTAGTAATAATTTTCATAAGCAGTACAGTTGCTTGTAAAAAGGAGGTTGAAGACAGAAAAGCGGATGCGATAATGGATGATCTGGTTTGGGATCAATCCGATAGTCTCGGAGTTGTAGCCGAATTTTTCGTCAATAATTTATACAATTATCTTCCAAACGGATTTAACCGCATTAATGGGGATTATTTGGATGCAGCTACTGATGACGCAATTCCCTCCAGAAATGGAACTCAAATCGCGTATTTCACAAATGGGAGAGTAAGCGCCCTAAATTATCCCGACCCATATTTCGCGAATGCGTATGCGGGAATCAGAAGGGTAAATATTCTTCTGCAAAACTTACCCAAAATTTCATTAAAAAATGATCCGGCTTACGCAACTACAAAACAATATTGGAAAGCTGAGGCACGGTTTATACGAGCAATGTGTTATTGGGAACTGGTAAAAAGATATGGAGGTATGCCTTTGATCGGCGATAAGGTATTTACTTTAAATGACAACCTGGAACTGCCGCGCAATAGTTTCGAAGAATGTGTAAACTATATTGTTAGCGAATGCGATGCTATAAAAGATTCTTTACGTACCGATCTTATTAGTACCGGCGATTGGGGAAGAGCAGGCCAGGGGGCGGCACTAGCTTTAAAAAGCCGTGTTTTGTTGTATGCTGCAAGTCCCCTATACAATGGGGGTGGCTTAGAAACTTCAGAAAGCCTCAAAAAGCTTAATGGTTATACAGATTATAAAGCAGAACGATGGACGCTGGCGGCAGATGCGGCAAAAGATGTTTTAGATATCACGGCTTTTAAACTGGAAACCGAATTCAGAAACGTTTTTTCAACTCTTAGATCTGCAGAAGTTATCCTGGCTACGCAAAGAGCCAAAACTAACGACGTTGAAGAGAATAATGCCCCAATTGGATTTAATACATCTTCTTTAACCAGTAAAGGTTATACAAGTCCGACACAAGAACTGGTAGATGCTTTTCCGATGAACACCGGCAAGGCTATCGGAGAGACCGGCTCTGGTTATAATAAAGACAACCCCTATGCAAACCGGGATAGCCGACTGCAATTCACCGTATTCACTAACGGTAACAGGTGGGTAAACCGGAATGTTGAAACATTTGACGGTGGTAAGGACAGACCGGGCGGGACAGCAATACAAACCAAAACCGGGTACTATGCCAGAAAGTTTATGGGATATTTTGATAATCCAAGTTCCACTTTTTCAGCATATTCTAACCAGTCGCACAACTTTATTCTTTTCAGACGAGCAGAAATGCTGTTGAATTACGCGGAAGCATTAAACGAATCAGGACGAACTTCTGAGGCATATGCTCCTTTAATTGAGCTTAGAAAAAGGGCGAAGATTACGGCAGGTACTGGCAATTTATATGGATTAAAGGCTAATATGAGTCCTGAAGAAATGCGCAGAGTAATTCAGAATGAGAGACGAATTGAGCTGGCATTTGAAGAACACCGGTTTTGGGATGTAAGACGATGGAAGTTGGCGAACACCGTTCTCAACGGAAAATTACATGGAATAAGAATTACAAAAACCGGCAGCACATTAGAGTATAAAGTTGAAGAAGTGGCTGATATAAAGTTTGCAGATCGCTTGTACAAAATGCCAATTCCCTACAGTGAAATTTCTAAAAACAAAAACCTTCTGCAAAACGAAGGATGGTAATAAAATTAAGATTTCAAAACATGAAGAAATATTTATTCTGTTTGTTATTTATCGCCTTGCTTGCTACATCATTTGTTAATGGTCAGAGTAAACAAATAACCGGTGTTGTCCGAGATAAAGATGGGTCCTTGCCAGCAGTTTCGATTGTTGAAAAGGGAACTAGTAATGGCACCCTGACCGATGAAAATGGAAGATTCAAGCTTACATTAAGAGGAACCAGTAACATAATTGTTGTTAGTTATGTAGGCTATATCCGTCGCGAAATAAAGATAGGCAGTCAAGCCGATCTGCAAATTGTTCTTGCTGTGGATGATAATCTTTTGGGTGAAGTTGTGGTAGTTGGTTACGGTACGCAGAAAAAAGCAACCTTAACAGGAGCCATTGCCACGGTACAAGGAGAAAATATACAACGAATTCCGACCGCAAGTGTGCAAAATGCCCTTACAGGTAAAATTCCGGGTTTTACCAGTCAGCAGCGTACAGGTATTCCGGGTGAAGATGGTGCTGCATTTTTTATCAGAGGACAAAGTTCTTTTACCGGAAAAAATGAGCCACTGATTTTGGTCGATGATATCGAATATTCCTATAGTCAATTTTCCCGTCTGGATGCGAATGAAATTGAAAGCATCAGTATTTTGAAGGATGCCTCAAGTACCGCCATTTTTGGTATTAAAGGAGCTAACGGCGTGATGCTTGTAACTACAAGAAGAGGAAAATTTGGGAAACCAAAAATTACCGTTAAAACGGAAACCAGTTTGTCGCAGCCAACGATTTTTCCAAAATTCTTAGATTCTTACGAGACAGCGTCTCTTTACAACCAGGCGCAAATAAATGACAATAGCTTTTTGCCTAACCCTGTACCAAACTTCCAGCCCCGGTTTTCGGAAGAAGATTTGCGCTTATTTAAAAGCGGGGAAGATCCCTGGGGACATCCTAACGTAAACTGGCGCGACGTCCTTTTCAAAGACTTCACTGCTCAGTTTCGAAACAATTTAGATATAAGTGGTGGTACTGATAACGTAAAGTATTTTGTATCCGCAGGATTTCTGCGTCAAAACGGCATGTTAAAAGACTTTGGATCAGAGAATGGACTGAATACCGAATATTACTATAAAAGGTATAACTATCGGTCAAACTTAGATATTAAAGCCTCTAAAACACTTGATATCCGCTTCGACTTGTACGGAAATGTGGGCGAGAAAAATGAACCGAGGCCTCAAGGTGGTGGCTCAAATACTGATATTTTTTACGATTATAACAATTTTAAAGTATTAGCGCCATTCGCATACAATATCTACAATCCGAATGGCACCTATAGCTATGCAACCCTGTATCCTGAAATGTATTCAACTATTAACAATGTGGTTGGAAGGTTATCAAATAATGGCTATTACAGGAATTTTGAAAATAACACCTATGTAGCAATAAACGCCAATCAAAAACTCGACTTTATTACCAAAGGACTAGCCTTTAAGGGTGTAATGTCTTATGCAAGTATGCATTCGTATAATAGAGATATGGGTTTTCCAACAGATGCAACCGTCGATTTTCCTTCATTTCAGTACAATGCGGCTACTAATACTTATACACCTTTTGATGCAAATACTTATAGGGTAAGAAGAAGCTTTTTAAGCTATAGCGGTGGAAATCCAAACCGTAAACTGAATTTGCAGGCGTTTTTAAATTATGACAGACACTTTCAGGACCATCATGTATTCGGACTGTTTCTAACTAACAGACAAACCAACGTACGATATGTATCTTCAAGTTCGGCAGATGTAAATAAAAATTATATACCCGCAAATACCCGTGGATATGCAGCAAGGATAGGATATGATTTTAAGCAAAAATATTTGTTGGAGTTTAACGGAGCGTATAATGGCACAGATGCTTTTTCTTCTGGTAACGCATACGGCTTTTTCCCTGCTGTTTCTGCGGGATGGAATATCTCTAAAGAAAACTTTTTTAAATCACTGGAGCCCTTAGCATGGATCAATAACTTAAAAATCAGAAGTTCTTATGGTATTGTAGGCAGTGATGATATTGGCAATGCTCAGACAACCTATTTGCATGAGTTTAGAAACAGCGGTTCAGCGTCATTTGGCGACACCCATACAAATTATCCGGGTATACAGGAAGGCAATCTGGGCAATGACGATGTTACCTGGGAAAAGGAAAGAAAGTTTAATATAGGGACTGATATCAGTGCATTCAAAAATCGTTTTTCCCTAACGTTTGATTATTTCGATCATCTGCGGTATGATATTATAACTTCCAGAGGTACTATGTCATCTATGTTTGGAGCGGTTATTCCGATGGTAAATATGGGTGAGGTTCAGAACCGGGGTTATGAAATAGACCTTTCTTACAAAAATAAGATTGGTAAAGATTTCGGATACTTTGCCAGTGGTAATTTTGCTTTTGTTAAAAACACCATTTTAAACCGCGATGAGCCGGTATTACCAAACCCGTGGCAACAGGCAACCGGCAATAGCATTGGACAACTCTTGGTTTACAATTGGATAGGCTTTTACACAGCAGAAGACCTTGCAAATCCCAATGTAGCTAAGCCCACATCCGACATGGTGAGACCCGGTGATTTAAAATTGCAGGATTACAACAAAGATGGGGTGATAGATGATAACGATCGGGGATACTTTGGCCTACCTAATTATCCTACCACTTCATATGCGCTTACTTTGGGATTCAATTATAAAAAATTCAGTGTAAGTACGATGTTTCAGGGAGCCAAGGATTTTTATTTAAGAGGTGTTGCAGGTGCTATCCAAGCCTTTTCTTCAAATATGCAACCTATACACAGAGAAACATGGACTCCTGAACGGGGAGATAATGCGAAGTATCCGGTATTGTCTCAAAAAGTAACCGGTGTAAGTGCTCCGGCAGATTTTCCCTCAACATTCTGGTTTGTTCCGGGTGATTTTATAAGGCTCAAAAACATGGAAATTGGATATGAGCTTCCTAAAAACTGGTTCAGGCTATTTAAATTACAAGATGCAAGGATGTATGCCACAGGCTACAATCTATTTACATGGTCTAAACTTACAAAGTTGTATCAATTTGATCCAGAAGCATCATCAGGAAATGACCGGGTAA
>CAMLLO010000065.1 GCA_946480915.1 uncultured Sphingobacteriaceae bacterium
TGAAGGTTCCGATGCATGGAGTGACTCTGTACAAATTTACGCCGGTTAAATAGCAGGATAAGATTAGAATCACCTTAATAAAGGAAACGTAAAAGGAGAGGAACGATTGGCAACTGATGCTTTTCAATTGGCAATAAGCGTTCCTTTTTCAAAATCCTGTTCGAATAGAGGGTGGTTATTTATAATGACAATACTAATAAAGAAACCTACACGACAAGCATGAAAGGTTCTAAATGGAGAATTATCAATAACTATCCAACCGAACGGAGGATTTGTATTAACTAAATAACTAAAATGAAACATACCTATAAACTTATAGCGATACTTATAGCTATTTTAAATTGTTCCATTGGTAAAGCACAAAATCCTATTGTGCAAACCAGGTATTCGGCAGATCCGGCACCAATGGTATATAAAGGCAAAGTGTATCTATATACAAGCCATGATGAAGACGATGCCGATGCCGATGGCAAGGGTTTTAAAATGCTCAATTGGTCACTTTATACATCAACCGACATGGTCAATTGGACAGATAATGGAATAGTTGCTTCTCTAAAAGATTTTAGTTGGGCAAAGCAAGACAATGGTGCCTGGGCAGTTCAGTGTATTGAACGAAATGGTAAATTTTATTTGTATTGTCCCACGCATGGCGGAGGTATTGGAGTTTTGGTTTCAGACAGTCCTTATGGGCCATTTAAAGACCCTATTGGCAAGAGACTTATCAATTCCGATAATGTTTGGAACGATATCGATCCTACTCCATTTATTGATGAGGATGGTCAGGCGTATTTGTTTTGGGGAAATCCCGGCTTGTATTACGTAAAACTGAATAAGGACATGACATCCTATTCGGGTGAAGTTAAACAAATACCCAATACTATAGAATCTTTTGGTAAACGCGAAGGAGAAAAAAGTGACAGACCTACCACTTATGAGGAAGGACCATGGTTGTATAAACGCAATAGTCTGTATTATCTATTTTTTGCCGCAGGGCCAATACCCGAACATATTGGCTATTCAACCAGTAAAAGTATAACAGGACCCTGGAAATATCAAGGTGTCGTGATGCCTACACAAGGAGCTTCTTTTACCAATCATCCCGGCATAATTGATTTTAAGGGAAAGAGCTATTTTTTCTATCACAATGGTGCATTGCCAGGAGGTGGCGGTTTTACTCGTTCAGTATGTGTAGAAGAAGCCAGGTTTAATAAAGATGGTTCGATCGTGCAAATGAATATGACAGAAGGTATTAAACAGAGTTTAAAGCCATTAAATCCTTATATCAAAACTGAAGCTGAAACCATTGCTTGGTCTGAAGGAGTGAAGTCAATGAATGATAATGTAGTTGGCAATTTTATTACGGCAAAATACAATAACGCTTTTACCAAAGTAAAATCGGTGGATTTCCGTAAAGGCGCTTCGAAATTCACGACAAGAATTGGCACAACGCACAACGGAAATGTTTCAATGGAGATAAGATTGGACACTAAAGACGGAAAGTTAATTGGAACCGTAAATGTACCAATGTCGGGAGCCAATGACAAATGGGCATTGCAGACAATTGATGTTAAAAAAGTTTCAGGAATTCACGATTTATATTTTGTTTTTAAAGGAGAAGCCAAAACCGACATACTGTACTTTGATTATTGGAAATTCTTAAAATAATTTTTCACAAAAAAGCAATTTGTTGCAAAAAAAGAAATTGGCCAAAGCAGACCACGATGTTTTTGAAGGTCCAAACCGTATCTATTTTGAAATAGGAGACTCTTTGGGATATGTTTCTGATGTTAAAATAAGAATGCCCGTTCCGAAGGAATGTCATATTGAATGATATTTATAAAACAATTACAATTATGCGTAGATTAATACTATTATTTACAGTCTCTTTATCTGTTTTGAGTATTTCGGCTCAAAATAAAGTTGAAAAATGGCGTATTTATGAGATTGTTCTTAATGGTGACTCAAAAGGTAATCCGTTCACGGATGTACAACTAAGTGCTAAATTTACAAATGGTGAGAATATAAAAATAGTTTCAGGCTTTTATGATGGAAATGGGATATATAAAATCCGTTTTATGCCACAAGCGACAGGTGCCTGGACTTATATCATATCAAGCAATTTAAAGTCACTTAATAATAAAAGAGGCAAATTTGAATGTTTTTCAAACACCGATAGCAATCACGGACAAGTAGTAGTGAAAGATACTTTTAATTTTGCTTATTCAGATAATAAACCATATTACCCTTTTGGTACGACCTGTTATGCATGGGTTCATCAAGGAGATAGTCTTGCCCAATTAACATTGAAAACCCTTGCTAATGGATATTTCAACAAAATGCGCATGTGTATTTTCCCTAAAGACTACGATTGGAATAAAAACGAGCCACTCTTGTATCCTTTTGAGGGAAAGCCTTTAACTGATTGGGATTACTCGAAATTTAATCCTGCATATTTTCAGAATATTGAGAAAAGGATCGCGCAATTGGATTCACTTGGCATCGAAGCCGATTTAATTGTTTTTCATCCTTACGACCGTTGGGGGTTTCAAAAAATGGACAGAAAAACCGATGATTTATATATCAATTATATTATTGCCCGCTTTGCTGCCTATAAAAACGTATGGTGGAGTCTAGCTAATGAATATGATTATATTAAATCTAAGAAAACTGACGATTGGAACCGTTTTATTCAGTTATTTGCCGAAAAAGACCCATACAATCACTTACGTTCAATACACAATGGCGCTAACCTCTATGACCACGCAAACCCCTTGATCACACATGTGAGCATACAGAATGAAGACACCTATAAAGCAAAGGAATTAAGGCCAAAATATAAAAAACCAATAGTTTATGATGAATGCCGGTACGAAGGAAATATTAATTGGCCGTGGGGGAATTTATCAGCTCAAGAGATGGTGAACAAATTTTGGCGTGGTGTTATAAATGGTGGCTTTGTTGGGCATGGAGAAACTTATGTTACTGAAAATCCCGTTAAATGGGGATATGAATCGCAAGATATTTTGTGGTGGTCAAAAGGGGGAGTTCTCAGGGGGCAAAGTCAGGAAAGGATTAAGTTTTTAAGAAATATAATTGAATCTGCCCCAGGATATTTAACGCCAAATATTAATACGGAATTTTGGGTGCCCTATTCATATGTTGCTTTTAAAGATGAATATTTTCTGCACTATTTTAGTGTTGACCAGTCACGCAGTCAAATTGTATATTTGCCCGAAAATTCAAAATATAAGATTGAAATTATTAATGCATGGGATATGACAATTACACCTGTTAAGGGAGAATTTAGTGGAAGAAGTTTAATTCAACTTCCGCAAAAACCTTTTACAGGGTTGCGCATCACTAAAATAATGTAATTAGTTTATTTGATTACTTAAAACTTCCCTAAAGGTGCGTGTCTCCACGCAACAACGAAACCCCAGCTCCCAACAAAAACCACTATCTGAAATTAAAACGCATCCCTTATATGTGTAACCAAGTCGAATTCATCATTTCCAGTTTCATAAAATCCTGCAGATGAAAAACGATATTCTTCTGGATTGGATTTGTTAATAAATCCGTCATTAGTTGGTTATATGCGGGCTTCCCAAGGTCGTTTTTTTTATATATCGTCGTAGCATTTTTTCTCAATGAATTATTTGAACGGGTACTGATCGTCGCCTGTATTTTTCTTGTTTAAAATTCAAACTTCTCTAAGCTTATTATCGATCCCCTTGGTTGAAAAAAAAGTCAAAATGTGCGTTTTTGTGCTGATATGCCAATTTTGGTTAACATTATTCCTTTAGATAGAAACATTTGATCTGTTATAATTTATCGCTCCAGGCTAATTTTGGATATTAACAATTATAAGAAACCAATAGGGGGAATTCAACTTGCAACACTAACAAATGCACCAAAGGTAAACTGAAAGGAAGTCAAAACTATCATTAGCCAGATAATCAATAATTAATACGGTTCAGACTTTGGAAATGCTTTATACCATTAGTTCGCAACAATTAAAACCTCTTTAAGAATAACATAAAATTAGTTTCCATTAAATCTTTAAATAACTATTGCTGTATATGAAACGATCGCTAATGCTTAGCATCCTGTTTATCACTTCTGTAAATGTTTTGCTCGCAAATCCTCCGTCCTATATTAGGATAAAAGATGGGGTAATTGTTTTTACAGATGCCTTAATTACAGGCAAACGCAATGCCGTTAAACTGGAAGTTGTAGCAGATAATATTATACGAGTTATCGCTAGCCCCGGCGAAGAATTGCTGGAAAAGCAAAGCCTTGTCACCGTATATACCCAAAAAACGGATTTAGTCTGGAATGTTACTTCTTCAACGGAAAACATTACTCTAAAAACAAAGCAGCTTATAGCCACAGTTAATCTTAAAACCGGGGGGGTAGACTTTCGGGATATTCAGGGTAAAAGAATTCTTGGAGAAAAACAGGTAGCCGGAAGAAGTTTCCGGCCCGTGGTATTTGATGGCAAACGCCAATATAATATTATTCAAACATTTCAAAGTACCAGCGATGACGCCTGGTATGGCTTGGGGCAGCATCAGGATGGTGTATTTAATTATAAAGGGCAGCAGGTTAATTTTTTTCAAAATAATACAGAAGTTGCTGTTCCTTTTTTAATCTCCAGTAAGAACTACGGCATACTATGGGACAATTATTCGCTTACAACCGCAGGCGATATCAGACCTTTTCACCAGCTTTCTTCCCTTCAGCTTTTTTCAAAAAAAGGTGAGCCGGGATGGCTCAATGCTTCTTATGCTAACGACAAGAATAAGCCTGGGCAAATAATTTCTGAGCGAAGCGAATCGAGTATTAATATGGAGTTTCTTGGCGATTCAAAGGTTCAGCTTCCGAAAGAGTTCACACCAGGAACAGGCATAGTTACTTGGGAAGGGTCGCTTGCAAGCCACCTTTCAGGACTACATCAGTTTAAGTTCATATTTGGTGGCACCATTAAAGTCTGGGCAAATGGTAAACTAGTTCTTGACCGCTGGCGCAAAGCCTGGAATCCTGCGCCTGCACTGCTCCCGCTACATCTAAAAAAGGGCGAGAAAGTTCCCGTCCGGATTGAGTGGATACCAGAAGGGGGAGCGTCTTATCTATCATTGAAATGGCAGGAGCCACTTTCAGAAGAGCAAAGGAATGCGTTTAGCTTTAGCTCCGAAGCTGGCCAGCAAGTAGACTATTATTTCATCTATGGTAAAAATATGGATGAGGTGATTGGCGGGTATAGAAACCTAACAGGCAAGGCAACTATTGTACCCAAATGGGCTTTAGGATTCTGGCAGAGCCGTGAGCGATACAAAACTCAGGAAGAAATCCTGTCTACTGTTGCCGAATTCAGAAAACGAAGAATACCGCTCGACAATATTGTGTTAGACTGGAACTATTGGAGAGAAGCCGAGTGGGGAAGCCAGGAGTTTGATGCTGCCAGGTTCCCTGCACCCGATAGTATGATTAGTGTACTGCACAAAAAATATAATACGCAGATTATGATTTCGGTATGGCCGAAATTCTATGAAGGCATCCCAAGTTATAATGATTTTGATAAGAAAAACTGGCTTTATAAAAGAAGTATAGCTGACAGAGAAAGAGACTGGATTGGCAAAGGATATGTTTCCACTTTTTATGATGCCTTTAGCGAAAATGCTCGAAAAGGCTTTTGGAACCTGATCAATAACAAAATTTATAGCAAAGGAATAGATGCCTGGTGGATGGATGCAAGTGAACCAGATATTGTGTCAAATGTCTCTCCTGAGCAGAGAAAATTGCAAATGACACCGACTGCTTTAGGAAGTGCTGCAGAATATCTGAATGCTTATCCTTTGCAAAATGCAAAAGGTATTTATGAGGGACAACGTTCAACGGATCCTGACAAGCGGGTATTTCTTTTAACCCGCTCAGGTTTTGCCGGCTCACAGCGTTATGCGGCAGCTATCTGGAGCGGAGATATCGGTTCCACCTGGCATGATATGAAAACCCAGATATCGGCCGGACTTAATTTTTCTATGTCTGGTCTTCCATACTGGACTATGGATATCGGTGGCTTTGTGGTGCCAGAGAAATTTGAAAAGCCAAATGAAGAAGGACTGGAGGAGTGGAGAGAGTTGATGACACGATGGTCGCAATTTGGAGCCTTTGTTCCTTTGTTCCGCTCCCATGGGCAGTTCCCTGGTCGTGAGGTATTCAATACTGCACCCGAGGCTCATCCCGCTTATCAAAGTTTTCTGTATTATGACAAATTGCGCTACCGTTTAATGCCTTATATCTATTCGCTTGCCGGTGCTGCTTATCATGATAACTCTACTATTATGCGCGGATTGCCAATGGACTTTGCCGCAGATACGGCGGTATTAAATATCGGCGACCAATATATGTTCGGTTCTTCATTGCTGATAAACCCTGTTTACGAGCATAAGCAAACTAAGCGCCAGCTGTATTTACCAAAATGTGCAGGCTGGTATGATCTATATACTGGAAAATGGTATGCGGGTGCGCAAAAGCTTATCGCTGATGCACCCTACGAACGAATGCCTGTATTTGTAAAGGCAGGTTCAATCATACCTTTCGGGCCCGAATTGCAATACACTGCAGAAAAATCTGCCGATACAATTACTCTAAATATTTACACCGGAGCTGATGCGTCCTTTAACCTGTATGAAGATGAAGGAACCAATTACAATTACGAAAAAGGTGCTTTCGCCATCATTCCGATAAAATATAATGAAGCAACCAAAACAGTTACTCTGGATGCCCGCAAAGGATCTTTTAGCGGAATGTTACAGAAAAGGGTCTTTCGTATTAACCTCATTTCGCCCAATGAAAGCAAACGTTTGGATTTTGATGCAAAAGGCGATAAGGAGATATTCTATACCGGTGAAAAGCTAATCACAAAAATGTAACCAAATTAAATAAACATAAATATGATTCTAACCAAAACTATTCGTTTGCGATTATTGCTGCTCTGGGGAAGTCTGTCAGTACTCTTATTCAGCACAAACACTTATGCACAGACAAGAAGGATTACCGGTATGGTTATCGAACAGCGAACCTCGGATCCGCTCCCTGGGGCTGTTGTTACTGTAAAAGACACAAAGCGCGCCATTATTACCGATGCATCCGGTATGTTTACTATTGAAGCCTCAACCGGTGAGGTATTGGAGGTAGCAATGCTGGGGTTTCAGAAAGCTGAAGTGGTTGTTGGTACTAGCAACTCAGTAAAAGTGAAACTGGTCGACACCTCTACCGAATTAGATCAGGTAGTGGTTGTTGGATACGGTAATCAGCTTCGAAAAGACGTTACCGGTTCCATTAGTTCAATTAAGGGCGAAGACTTGAGAAGGACGCAGCCAACGACATTTGAACAAGCCCTTCAAGGTAAAGTTGCCGGAGTGGTTGTTCAGCAAATATCAGGGCAACCAGGTGGCGCAGTTAGTGTGCAGATCCGGGGGTTGTCAAGTATGAAAGGCGGCTCCCCAATGTACGTTATAGACGGGGTAATTGTCGGCGGTACCACGAGCCCTGCGTCTTTGGGTGATGGCACCAACCCAATGGCGGGAATAAACCCGGCAGACATTGAATCCATCGATGTTCTGAAAGATGCATCGGCTACGGCTATTTATGGTTCTCAGGCTACCGATGGGGTAATTGTAATTACCACAAAAAGAGGAAAGGGAGCTCTGCCAAGCATTTCTTATGAAGGCTATGCCGGCTATCAGCAACTGGGTGCAAAGGTTCCAGTAATGAATTTGCGTGAGTTTGCAACGTTTATCAACGAGCGTAATAATAAAGGCCTTGGCTGGGGTTTCGATAAAAGACTTGAGTTTGTTAACCCGAGCTATTTGGGCGAAGGTACAGACTGGCAGGATGCACTGTTCCGGAATGCGCCTCAGAGCAATCATTCGCTTAGTATAAGCGGTAACGAGGGCAGAACAAGTTATTTTTTCTCCGGTACTCATTTTAAACAACAGGGAATCGCGACGGGTTCTGATTTCAAAAGGACCTCTTTCAGGCTTAACCTGGACAACAAAACTACCAAATGGTTGAAGATAGGTACCAGTCTTCAAGTCGTTAATATGAACGAGAATATAAGCTCAAGTAGTAGCAGCGTTATTGCGACCGCTTTAAGTCAAACTCCGGACATCGCTATAGTGAACGGTGATGGTAGCTGGGGCGGTGCCTACAACCCAAATGGTTGGGTTATCCCTGTGCTAAACCCTTTTGCTATGGCTACGATCAATAAGGATCAAATTAAAAGAAACCAGGTTTTTGATAACACGTATGCCGAAATAACTTTCTTGAAAGATTTTGTGCTGAAAAATGAATTTTCTGTAAGCTTTTCTATGGCAAATCGAGATAAGTTTAATCCGACTTATACGTTTGGCAGGATAGAACGACCTATCAATGACGGTTCTTTTGAGAATGCCCAGACGCTTAATACGGTGTTCAGGAATTTTTTAACCTATTCGCATAACTTTAAAAAGAAGTATAATGTGAATGTACTAGCCGGGCACGAAGCTATGTTAGATCAGAATGAGTTCTCAAATGGTTACCGGAGCAATTTTCCTTCAAATAATACATCTGCAGGAATTGGTGCCGGTGATCCTGTCTCAGCCAAAGCCAACCAGAATAAGGGGCATACCGCCATCGAATCGTACTTTGGGCGCTTAAATTTGGGGATCAGCGATAAATATCTGTTGACGGCAAACCTACGTGGGGACGGTTCTTCCAGATTTGCTAGCGGAGGTCGTTGGGTTACCACTTATTCCGGAGCTTTCGCATGGAGGATAAATAACGAGAAATTTTTAAAATCCGCAAAATTCATCAACGATTTAAAACTGCGTTTGGGCTATGGTTTAACAAATAACCAGAACATCCCTGCTACTGCTTATACTGCAACGCTTGCTTCGGTAGCTAACGGTTTAACCGGTATTTCACAGTACATTAAGAACGTAGGAAATAGCGAAGTGAAGTGGGAAACCACCAAATCCTCCAATATTGGGCTGGAGGGAAACCTCTTTAACTGGCGTATGAATTTCGGTATAGATTTATATAACCGCAGAACAGACGGTCTTTTACTTCCATTGCCTTTGCCAATGTATTCAGGAACTACAGCTGGTTGGAGTTCAGGTGCATTAGATGCCCCGGTTGTTAACGTGGGTTCCGTAAACAACAAAGGGATCGATTTAAACATCGGCGGTACCCCAATTAAGACAAAAAACTTTAGCTGGAACAGTAGTGCTACGATGTCGCACAATATCAATAAAGTAATCAAACTGAATACAGAGGGGGCATCATTATCCGGATGGCCTATTAGTAGAACTGTTGTAGGACGTTCGATCGGTGAATTTTATGGATATGAGGTAGACGGTGGTGTTTATGCAAATATCGATGAGTTGGAAAACCATGCCCGTCCGGCAAAAAACGGTGAAATAATACCTTGGGGTCCTAATGGAGGACGTATTTGGTTGGGAGACGTAAAATATAAAGATAAAAACGGTGACGGTATTATCGACGAAAATGATCAGGATTTCCTTGGTTCACCAAGACCAAAGTTCCAATTAGGGTTTAACAATACCTTTACTTATAAAAGCCTTGACCTGAATGTATTTTTCAGTTCAAATATTGGGAACAAGGTATTTAACCGACTACGTGTAGATGGCGAATTTCCTGGAACAAGTTTCGGTTACTTTAAAACCCTAAACAATTATGCAAAGATCGAGAAGATTGATCCAAGCCTAGCTGACGTGGATGCTAATAAGATATATGATATTAATAATCCAGTTGATAGAGCCATACTTGAAAACCTGTATGTAAGTAATCCTACCACCCGGATTCCCGGCGTTAGAAATGACAAGACAAACAATAATCAGAGAACTTCTGATACGTATATAGAAGATGGGTCTTTTGTGAAATGTAAAATGATCTCTTTAGGTTACACGTTGCCGTCCAGGCTTACAGAAAAGGCTCACATCAGTGCATTAAGGCTTTATTTGAATGTTTCGAATGCGTTCATCATTACCAAATACTCGGGCCTTGATCCGGAAGTCAGTTCATGGAATCCGTTAGAAGCAGGAGTTGATTACGGTTTCTATCCTCAGCCCAGGGTATTCACGTTGGGCACTAGCATTAAATTAACCAAGTAAGAAATTAAATTTTAATTAACATGAACTCAATTATAAAAGTAATTATCTCATCTCTTTTCGTTCTGCTGTTACTGGCGGGATGTAAAAAGGATTTTCTTGATCGGCCGCCTTTAACTGAAATAAATGCGGAGACTTTTTACCAGACACCTTCGGATTTAAGGTTGGCTACCGCGGCATTGTATGCCGGTAAAATTTGGGCCGAATGGAACCAAAATAGTTATCTGAATATCGGCGATGTGCTTTCAGGTAATATGAAGATAGATTACTGGGGCGATTCAGAACAGTTAAATAACTTCGCGCTTACCAATACAAATCCTATCATGACGTCGAATTGGTTCGCTATGTACAAGATCATTGCACATGCTAACGGTACGATTAACGCAATTAATAGTAAAACACCTGCTACCGTTCCTGATTCCAGTAAGAACGGAGCACTAGCAGAGGCAAGGTTTATGCGTGGTTTTGCGTATTATAACCTGGCACTTTTATGGGGCGCTGTTCCAATTGTTACAAATACGGAAGATTTGATCACAAAACCGTTGCTTCACAGGATCAAAACAGAGGATGTTTACAAATTCGCTACAAATGATTTGCTTTTTGCAGCTCAGCATTTGAAGACGAGAGATGATAAAGGAAGGTTAACCACCTGGTCTGCACAAGGAATGTTAAGTAAAGTTTATTTAACCAGGGCAGGTTTGAACCAGAGTTCGGGCATGCGGGATCAAGCGCTTTTAGACAGTGCAAAGCTTTATGCCGGGAACGTAGTTAAAAAAAGCGGTTTGAATTTGCTTCCAGATTATGCAGATCTCTTCAAGGTACAGTTTAATGACAATGAAGAGTCTTTGTTTGCTTTGCAGTGGTCGCCAGTTACTTCTGGTTGGTTGGAAGGCAATATGTTACTACTAAATAGCTTTGACAAAGCCATATCACCCCACGGGGTAGCTGGCTGGACTGCTATTCTGCCTACCATTGATCTGTTTAATCAGTATGCACCACAAGACTCGTTTAGACGTAAAGCTACTTTTATGCTGAAAGGCGATCATTATCCCGAACTGGATGCCGCCAACGGTGGTTATACGGTCACCCGTGATGCGATTTTGAAGAAGCA
Organism: uncultured Sphingobacteriaceae bacterium; assembly: GCA_946480915.1. The sequence continues at coordinate 11,284 of CAMLLO010000065.1, forward strand.
TATTATAGGCAACGAGAAGGATAACAATTCACCTACAATGACCCGTGAATCTTCCCCGGAGCATAATTCACTGTTAAGGCTTGCAGATGTGTACCTCATCTACGCAGAAGCAATTTTGGGGAACAATGCTTCTACCTCCGATGCTGATGCGCTTTTGGCCGTCAATAAGGTGCGCAGAAGGGCGTTCTTTAAAGATCCAGAAGCAACGGAGGCGGAGCATAAGGAATATGATGTTACTTCCCTTACTATGGATATGTTAATCAAAGAAAGACGGATTGAACTGGCTGCCGAAGGCCAACATTGGGGCGATATGGTAAGGTTATCTTACTACAATTCACCAAAAGCCATAGCGTTATTGGGTAATGGAGGCGGTTCTACCGCTGCTGCAAAACGCGTTAGTTTCGAGTATAACAAGGATACCCGTGTGGCAAAGCCACTAGATCCTAACTCGGCGATTCTGGAGCCAACTATTGGAAGTTTTACTTTCCCAATTCCGGCGGCAGAGGTTACAGCGAATCCCTTGTTGTTAGAGGCACCTGTATCCTATTATTAATTTAACATAGTTAAAATATATTATTATGAAAAAGATTTTAGATGGCCGCCTGTTTTTTTTGCCGCTGCTATTAGTGATAGTGGCGTTACTGCCCGCTTGTAAAAAAGAAGCAATAACAAACAGCGCCCCGCCTTCCATTACAAGCGTAAGGTTGTATAATGAATCTCCTATGGATACACTTATGAGTACCGGTAACCCCGCAACTGATTCTAGCTGGTATGGAGGAACTGGACGATATGTGGTTATAATCGGGGAGAATTTGCAACAGGCAACTCAAATCACATTTAATGGAGTTCCTGCCAGTTTTAACGCTACATTGTTTGCACCCACCAGCGCAGTGGTGCAAATACCTAACATCAACTTTTCAAAAGTTGATACTGCTAAACTCTATACTATAGAGTACACCACGGCAGCAGGTACTACAAAATTTTCTTTGAAATTAGGTCCGCCTGTGCCTACTATTAGTTCCGTCTCGGATGTGTTTGCAGCCCCGGGGGATTCGGTTTATATTTATGGTAGTGATTTGGTGTTAGTCCAGGATTTTGAATACGGAGGGACTAAAATTACATCGTTCAATTATAGCACCTACGGGAATGCTCTTGGTTTTCTGATGCCGGCAACAACACCCACCAAGCTAATAAAAATAACTACTAAGTCTGGTACTGTCATTGATACAATAAATGCGAAGCCAATCATTACCAGCATTTCCAACACTAATGCCAACCTTGGTGATTCGGTTTATGTTTATGGTGCTTACCTTAAGACTGTCCAGTCAATTTCTTTTGGCGGTGCTACTATTACAGATTTCACAGAAGGTCCACGTGGCTATTATGTTAAGTTTCTGGCTCCAGCTTCGAACAGCTATTCTAGTGGACCAGTGACCATTGTTACCAGTTATGGAACGGTTTCTACTGCTTATAAAGTAAATACTCAAAATGGCGTTACTGAAGGTCTTTTAGCAAATTTTGAGTGGGGTGATAATTTTGGTTACCACTGGTGGGGAGATATTTCATTAGCTTTTAGCCCCGTAGCCGATTTTAATGGTTCGATGGGAACAAATAATTCTATGTACATTTATTTTAATTCTCCTGTTTTAGCTGGCGGAGCTAGTGCGTACGCCCCCTTGGGTAATTCTAATACTGGTAATCACTGGGTACCGGTGGCAAATCTTACAGATCCTCCTTCACGCTGGGCTCTTCAATTTGAAATAAGTGTGGCTAAACCATGGAATGGAGGTACTCTTTATATTAGAACTGAATTTGCAGGTGACACTTATGTTGCGCGTTTTGAGCCATGGAAAATTCCTGGTTCAAATAAGACCGTTGCTTTTAAAACGAAAGGT
>CAMLLO010000066.1 GCA_946480915.1 uncultured Sphingobacteriaceae bacterium
CAATTTCTGATGCAGTTAAAGCCTTGCCGAATATCTTAAACTCATCAATAGAGCCTTTAAACATTGGGTCATTAAATTGCGATTTGCCCAGATAATTCAAGTTAGTGCTTCCTATTGTAGACGGCTTAATGGTTACAGCGGTATTGGTAGCCACCAAAGCTCCATTAATATACATGCTACAGGTAGTTCCGGATTGGGTGATAGCAAAATGCGTCCAGGTATTAAGCGGCAGAGTATAATTATAGCTTACCTGCTGTTCTGTCCCTCCATTCTTAATAGCATAACGCATTACATTAGCTGTTCCGGCCTGGATCGTTAAAAACATATACTTGCTGGTTCCGGTACCAAAATCAAATACGCGCATCCAGTTCGATTTAACATCCATTCTGACCCAAGTGGATATCGTAAAATCGTTTAGAGTACCTACAATTCCGGTAGGTAAGGTAGCATAAGCGGTTGAAGTGCCATCAAGCTTAAGCGCAGAGCCTGGACGACCTGTATCGCGGGTTGCTGTTGCTTGCAAAGTACCGTGATTGGTTCCCCAGGTATCCGTTGCCTGAGTTCCGCTAGCCTCATTAAATTTATAATACGTTTGACCTATGGCACGTGCGTCCATCAAAACTACATCATTTCCATCGCCCCCAACATAGGTAATGATGAAACTATAACCGCCTGCAGTAACCGTAGCCCATTCGGGTAAGCCGTTAAAAGTACCGGTTACCGCTGATGTTCCTGTATTATCAATCAGGGTGTAATTGGTTCCGAAAGGTAAGGTTCCTGCGGTAGCTGTAATTGTTAAATTCGGACTATTAAGGGTCACACTGTTTACGATGACTTTATCGCCAGTGCCGTTTCCCAGATTAATTTCTGCCGTGTAAGTGGCATCAGCCTTCATGGTAAGTGCTCCTACTTTAAGCGTACCGATCGCCGACGATCCAGGTTCCAATATCGCACCTGGCCCGCTTCCGGTTCCAAGTGTAGCCGATGACTGAATTACTCCCCAGCCTCCCAAAGCACCTTCTTGTACAATTATCGGACTGTAAAAAACTCCACTAGCTGCGTTATTAATTATGAATAGTTTCCCCTTTTTTACAGTAGTAGTTCCGCCGTAGGCCTGATTACCGTTCATGTAGAAAGTACCTGTACCTACTTTTTCAACGGTCAGATTACCGCCAAGAGCGTCGATGGTTCCTCCATAGGTGGAATTAAGATTCAGGGCGCCAATGCTGATAACCGGCGAATTACTCCCTGGGGTACGGATATAACCACGTCCGCTAAGGGATCCAAAATGTAAGGTTCCGGTTGCAAAATCAATACGATGACAATCAGGCGCATTGGCATCAAGTAACCAGATTGCCTTTGCACTTCCTGATTCGGGAACCTTGAAGCGGACCCGCTGGGCGCCACTTCTTAATATGGAGACAAAGGTACCGGTAAACCCGCTATTATCTCCATACAAATTCAAACCGCCATAGCTATTTGCGTCATGCGCCACGCTACCGGAACCTGTTAGTTTTCCATAAAGAGATAGTGGATAATTATCTTCATATATATTACTCCTGGGGCCGGGCAATACTTCTATGTCGTTATATAATTTTAGCTCCGCATCGGGCGAACCCTGTAGTAGCCCTCCGTTCAGTATGATCTTGCCTGTGCCCAATGGCCCTGCTGTAGGATTGCCCGAAGTTCCGGTTCCTATGCCCGATGCCACTATTCTGCCGGTAATAAACGTCGTATTTCCTGAATAGGTATTAGTGCTTCCGTTAATAGATAAAACCCCGGGAGAGTTCATCTTTATAGACCCCGTACCACTTAATGCTCCGTTCAAAACAACTTTGCCTGTGGTATTCACATTTAACTGATTCGTAAGCACTAATGGAGTGGTGAAAATCTGAGTTGCTAATGACTTATTAACCAGATCATTCTTCAGCGTCAAGGCGTTACCGGAGATGGTATAGGCATCCGCATCTGATGCAAATTGAATCCTTGGGGCTACCAAACCAGTAATATCATTGGTTAAAACGGTGTCGCTTGCTGCACCAAAAGTCAAAATCGTCGGATTTACCGGCAGCGCATTTTCAACCCAGTTGGATGCCAGGTTCAGATTTGTGGTAACCGGTGTAGGCTTCCAGGATCTGGTACTGGCTCCGGGAACGCCAAATGCTTCGGCTGAATTAGCACTTTCCAAAGTATTACCCATCGAAGATACCACATAATAATAAGGGGTTCCACTGGTAACGCCGGTATCTGTAAAGCTGGGGGTTGAAACCGTAGCTATAAGAGTATATGGTCCACCACTGACAGTACCTCTTTTTACTTTATAAGTAATAGCGCCAGAAGCCGCATTCCAGCTCAATCCGATCGAGTTACTGTTATTGACTACTACTGGCGTGGATGGTACCGGAGGGGGCACTGAAGCTGAAACCACATTGGAATTTCCGCTTTCCAAAGTTCCTGCTAAGGCCGTTACCACATAGTAATTGCTAACCTCCGGCTGCGGGCTGACATCAATAAAGGATGTTCCCATAATGCCTGTTTGTATGGCAGTAAAAGGGCCGCCGGATGAAAGGGATCGTTTTACCGTGTAACTACTGGCATTAGCTACCGCAGGCCATGAAACGCTGATACGGGTAACATTATTTACTGCCGCAGTTACCGTTGGAGCAGCAGGGGCTACATTATTATTTACATTGAGGATCAAAGTGGCTGTACCTGTTCCGCTTGCATTAGTAGCACCCAAAGTAACCAGTGATTGTCCCATTGCCGTCGGTGTACCGGAAATAACTCCGGTAGACGAATTAATACTTAGTCCTGCAGGCAGGCCGCTCGCACTAAAAATAGTTGGACTACCACTGGCACTAATGCTATAACTGAAGGACGCACCCAGGGTAGCTGCGGCTGTGGTTGCGCTGCTGATCTCCGGTGAGCCGGTGGGCGCGGTTTGACTATATGCCACATTACTAAACGTGGCAGTGTTCAGCGCCGATGTATTATTTGAAATGGTATAAAATCCTGCATATAAATCAGTAGGGAAACCGGTTGCTGAATACCAGCAACTAAGATTAGTCCAGTTAACACCATCCTGAGAATGATATGCAAATATGCGGGTGTTTACACGCTCAATTTTTAACCACCAGGGTGCTTTAGGTGCCCAATGCGATCCGATACCGCCGTTCGCGTTGAGAAAAATATCCCAAAAACGGGAACCGGACGCCAGCGATTCGCGCAGCATGACGCCGCAGCCACCCGTAGTGAGCGACATGCTGTTAACTTTTACTACCAGGCCTGCATCGCCGCTAACTTTTTTAAAGTTGAAGCTGAAGGCAGTACTGGTAGAAGTTCCGGCAGCTTTAAGTGTCCAAATTCCGTTATTGAACGAAGCGCTGCCTGCAAGTCCGGGGTTACCGATATCTATATGGGTGAGGTTGTTTACCGGCTGCACATGCTCGGAAGGATAAAACACCGGGGGCAAACTAACCGCGGTAGAAGTATCGGATGTTTTCAGGTATAAGAAATCTCCCCCTGCCGGAGAATAACCGACGGCCCCAGGCTGCATTATTGCAGCCCTCATCCTGTCGGTTTGGGGGGTAGGTATTCCCTTACGTCTGTTATAGGCGTTATCAATAATATTAGTCATTTCGCCTGTCCTTCCTCCGGGCTGAATTCCCCAGCCGAGCCAATAACTGGCATAACCTCCAAAAGGGATATAGGTCATGGTAGCACCGTCAAAAGCATATTGATGATACAGCTCGGCGATAGCTAATACCCGGTTGTTTAACTCGGAAAACATATCAACCCTTTGCTTCCAGGCAACTTCTGCGCCCCATACCAGCGCTGCTGCCTGCACGCGCCAGTGGTCGTCGCGGCCGGTATCACCAGTTTCGCCATTGGGCAGCGAGTTGCGCATACCTCCGCCGGCATCCACCCGGTACACTTCAATCGCCTGGTTGAATTTGGTTACATCGTTACAGAAAACCGATGCGGCCAAAGCTATTTTTAGCTGAATAGCGCCTTTGTTCTGGTCGCGTAATGGATTAGGCACCCAGGATGTCGGAAATAACACATTAGCGAAATAGTTTTCTACATGCTGTGTATTGGCTGCGGTCCAACCGGGAAAAGTATAGCGGAGTATTTCGGCACCTACACCCCAATCCTGGGCATGGTCGCCAATGTCCAACATAGATTCATTGCCCCCCCAGGTAGTATTGGTAACCGCCCAGGCATCCAGCATGTTGGTTGCTTTTCGGGCATAAGCACTATCCGCGGTAAAAACGTACATAAAGGCCAGGTTGCGGATAGCCATCATATCGTTTATCCACGCATTGTTATTTAGGTGCGGAGCACGGCTTACCGTTGCAAACGGTCCCGCCATCACGTAGCTTAGCTTGGACTTGCTGTCATTTGTAAATGCATTGTAAGCCGAAAGCCAGGGTTCCTGGGTAATATTGGCTTTTAACTGATTTAAGTCGGCCTGGTTAAAAGCAATGCCCGGGTGGACAAAGGTTTGAGCATCTGATGCTTTGGGGCTCATTAAAACAAGCATGCCCGAAAATAAGATGATCAGATTTTGTTTTGAAATCAGTTTTAGCCGACGAAGTAAAGGTTTCCTCATAGAATTAAGTTTAAGTGGTTTATAATCTTGGAGTAGGTTATATTATAGATACTTATATTCGAGCTTGTATACTCATGAGGAGAAGAGGATAGTTGCAATTAATTCTAGGATCAAAGAAAATTTGGTGCTAGTTTGAAACTATTATTGCGAATCTATTAAATGAATTGCCCCATATACTTTACCGCCCCAAGCAACCGTATTCGTATATATATTAGTATAATCGAACCAGTTTGGCCTGTTTTTTATTAAGGGTAAAATTGCTACTGTATATGTTTTTTAAAAAATATTAAGCGAATATTCGCTAATAAGAAAAAAACATTGCCCTTAATGAGTATTTGAGTAATCATTTTTTCATCATCATATATTTAAGGGGATAAAGAATGATCAGGCCCGTAAAGACGGCTTTTGTTTTCTTGTAAACACACTTATTAAATAAAATTTAAAGTATTTATTCATGTTTTTATTGAAAAAGATTCGTTGGGGCGAAATCTCTCTTGTTCTGTTATTTTTATTTAGTATAAAGGTATTTGCACAAACATCTGCCGAGGGTTTGGAAATCTCACAAAGTACTATGGTGTTGGAGGGTGATTATATTCCTTTCTTTAACATTAACGACGAAATATCTGTCGAGGCCACTGTATTCTTATCTGCTAAACAAACAGAAAAAGCCAGGATTATAGACAGGTTTCAATCCTCTGGAACCGGAGGTTGTGCTTTAGGTATTGCTAAGGGTGATAAACTATGGATGGTGGTAGGACGTAATGAATTATTGTCTTCAAACAGTATTCCTTTAAACCAGTGGGTACATGTTTTAGGTGCATTCAGTAGATCGAAAGGAACGTTTACATTGTATATTGATGGCAAACCATCCGGCGAATTGCATAAAAGTTTCGGAGATGTTAATCGGACTAATTTTCCAATACGGGTAGGCTGTGATGCCGCGGGGAATTACCGGCTAAACGGGTCGATCGGGAAGATTGGAATTTACTCAACCTGTTTAACTACCGGCGAAGCCATTGCATTAACCCAGAAAAAATCTGTGAACGGAAAAATTGAATCATGGGATTTTTCAAAAAAAGAAAATAGTGCTTTTAAAGGAGAGGTGGCTGGTTTAATGTTAAAACAAACTCCCGGGATAACAGGCGCTGGCCCTAAACTTTCAACTAAGAATACATTATGGTACAATATGCCTGCAAATGCATGGGTGGAAGCCCTTCCAATTGGTAATGGACGTTTAGGCGCGATGATCTTCGGGAGGCCAGAAAGAGAGCGGCTTCAATTAAACGAAATAACTGTTTGGTCTGGCGGCCCTCAACCGGATGCCGACCGGAAAGATGCTTATACTCATTTAGCTGAAGTAAGGAAAGTGATACGCGAAGGCAGGTACGATGAGGCAAAGAAGTTAACCAATGCTTATTTAACATCATCTGCGCCTTACGATGCTTCCTATCAGACCCTGGGAGAACTGGCACTGCAGTTTAAACTGCCAAAAGAAAGTATTACGGACTACTCCAGATGGCTGGATATAGGAACCTCCATTGCCGGTGTTTCTTATAGAATAGGGAATTCCGTTTATTCCCGCGAAACGTTTAGTTCTGCGCCTGACAAAGCTCTGATAAGCAAAATCAAAAGTTCATCCAAAGGCGGAATTTCTTTTAGCCTTAGTTTAACACGCCTTGAACGGACAATTACAAAAGCGCTCAATAATAACACCTTGATAATGACGGGCAATACCGGTAACACTCTTGATTTTGAAACGCAGGTGAAAGTGCTTACCAAAGGAGGCTCTGTTAAAGCCATTAATGAACAGTTAGTAATTAGCGGAGCAGATGAAGCCATAATTTATTTAACCGCAGGAACATCCTTTATCCAGGATTACGCAAATGCATATAAGGGAGAGAACCCGCATAATCTTGTATCTCTTCAGATGGACGCTGTGGCAAAAAAAGACTATGCAGAGGTAAAAGCAAGGCACATTAAAGATTATAAATCTCTGTTTGATAGAGTAGACCTTAATTTAGCTTCAGATGCTTCGCCGGCGGAAAAATTGCCAACAGACGAACGATTAAGGCAATATGGTGCTGGTAACAACGACCCAAATTTTGCTTCGTTGTTTTATCAGTATGGAAGATACCTGCTCATATCCTCAAGCCGTTCGGATAACCCGCTTCCTTCTAACTCACAGGGAATTTGGGGCGACGGGCTGGACCTGCCATGGAAATGCGATTATAAATCGAATATCAATTATCAGATGAATTATTGGCCAGCCGAGCAAGCCAATCTTTCGGAGTTACACCTTCCAATGATTCGTACCACACAAAGCCTGCAACTACCGGGTGCCCAAACAGCAAAAGCATATTTTGGCCCGCAAACTCCTGGTTGGAACTACGGATATACCACGAATGCCTGGGGTTGGACCAGCCCGGGAGCTGCTCTCCCATGGGGCGTATTTATTGGAGGAAGCGGCTGGGCATGTCAGCATCTTTGGGAGCATTATGCTTTCAGCAGGGATAAACAGTATTTGAAATCTGTGTATCCAACCATGAAGGGAGCTGCAGAATTTTATTTAACTGCCATGATTGAAGATGAAGACGGAAAGTTAATTACCTCACCTTCCACCTCTCCCGAAAATGAATTTACAACGGATGAGGGGATGCGAAGTAGTGTTGCGGAAGGGAATACTATGGAAAGAGCAATCATCTGGGATTTATTTAATAATGTTGTCCAGGCAGCTAAGGTTTTGGGTATAGACAGCGAATTTGCTGAAAAAGTTGCCACTGCCAGAGATCGCATCCGGCCATTGCAAATTGGGCGTTATGGGCAACTTATGGAATGGGGCAAGGATTGGGATGATACCACAAGTACACACCGCCATGTGTCACATTTATTCCCATTGCATCCCGGCAGGCAGATCACCGCATTGGGAACGCCGGCATTAGCAGCTGCAGCCAGAAAATCATTAGAGTACCGTACCGATATTGGGACCGGTTGGAGTAAAGCCTGGAAGACTAATTTTTGGGCGAGGTTGCGCGAAGGAGACAGGGCCCATAAGCTCCTTTCAGATCAGCTTACTTTTACCGAAACCTCCGGTTTTAACATGAGCGATGGAGGCGGTACTTATCCCAATCTGTTTGATGCGCATCCACCATTCCAGATCGATGGAAATTTCGGCGCCCTATCAGGAATCACAGAGATGTTGCTCCAAAGCATGGAAAACTATGCTCCAGATAAATACATTATTGATTTACTGCCGGCCCTGCCTTCTGCATGGAATAACGGTTCTGTAAAAGGGTTGAAGGCAAGAGGGGGATTTGAACTAAACATGAGTTGGAAGAATGGGTCATTAGCCGATGCTCAAATACAATCTCTGAATGGGGAAGAGTGCCGATTAAGAACTAAAAACCCTGTAAAGGTAGTGGGGGTAAACACAATTCCTGAAAAGTCCGGCGACTATTATATAACAACTTTTAAAACGATACAAGGAAAGGTATATCAAATTCAAAGGTTATAGATATCTCTTCACGAATCAATTTAATACACAAGAATTGACATCTGACGTATTAATGATATTGCATTTAATAAAAGAAAAATGAATAATTCTTTAAACACAAACACTGTATTGGTAAAAACGGCAGTTTTTGTATTGTTACTCTTTTTTGTAGGAATCTCTGGCTTTTCTCAGCCTGTAAGAAGTAAATTGAATTTTAATAACGGGTGGAAATTTAAGCTTGGCGACTATAAAGGCGCCGAAGCCATCACTTATGACGATGCTAAATGGGAAACTATTGGTTTGCCTCATTCCTTCAGCATACCTTATTTCATGTCTTCTGATTTTTATACCGGCTATGGTTGGTATAGAAAGAATTTTGAGATTCCGGCAGCATATAAAGAAAAACGCTTATTTATGGAGTTTGAAGGGGCGTTTCAGGATGCAGAGATTTTTGTTAACGGAAAAAAGGCTGGAGCGCATAAAGGCGGGTATACCGGTTTCAATATTGATATTACAAAACTGACAAAAACAGGCAGTAATGTCCTTGCCGTACGATTGAACAATATGTGGAATCCTTGTCTGGCTCCAAGAGCAGGCGAGCATACTTTTTCTGGTGGAATATATAGAGATGTTTACCTGGTTGTTACTAATCCTGTACATGTGGATTGGTATGGAACTTTTGTAACCACACCTTCTGTTAGTGTCAGCCAGGCTACTGTAAATGTAAAAACAGAGATACGGAATGACGATACTAAAACAAGGCAAATTAAACTAGTTACTAAGATCTTTAATAGTAAGGGGAAGCTGATATCTTCTGTTTCTACAGTGAAAAATATAGCATCGCAGGCTACATTTACTTTTGACCAGACTACACCCGCTATCTCAAATCCTGAGCTATGGCATCCTACCCATCCCTTTATGTATCGGGCCGTAACTAACCTGTTTGAAGGAAATAAGCTATTAGACGATTATGAAACACCATTTGGTATTCGTTGGCTGAAGTTTACCGCTGATAAAGGATTTTTTATAAATGATGAACATTGTTACCTGAAAGGGGCAAACGTACATCAGGACCATGCAGGTTGGGGTGATGCCGTTACGAACGCAGGTTTTTACCGCGATGTAAAATTGGTGAAAGATGCCGGATTCAACTTTATTCGCGGATCGCACTATCCTCATGACCTCTCCTTTGCGGATGCCTGTGATGAACAGGGGATGCTATTCTGGTCTGAAAATGCCTTCTGGGGAATTGGTGGATTCTCCCGAAATCCCGAGGGCTACTGGAATTCAAGTGCATACCCAACTATTGCAGCTGATAGGCCTGAATTTGATGCTAGCGTACTGACGCAGCTGGAAGAAATGATCAGAATATCCAGAAACCATCCGTCGATATTCGTATGGAGTATGTCTAACGAGCCTTTTTTTAGTTCGCCCGAGGCAATAGCACCCATGCGTGAACTTTTAAAAAAATCAGTTGCTCTTTCACATAAACTTGATCCTACGCGCGCAGCTGCCATAGGTGGGGCTCAGAGGCCGTTAAATGAAACCAGGATCGATTTGCTTGGTGATGTTGCCGGATATAATGGTGATGGAGCCTCAATTTCTGTCTTCCAGAACCCCGGGATACCTACAGTAATTTCGGAATATGGAAGCACAACAGCCGACAGGCCAGGTAATTATGAACCCGGGTGGGGAGACCTTGAAAAGGATAAAGGGGAAGGAGTACACCCCTGGAGAAGCGGGCAAGCCATCTGGTGTGCTTTCGATCATGGAAGTATTGCAGGCGCACAATTGGGAAAGATGGGAATAATCGATTATTTCCGTATTCCTAAGCAGTCATGGTATTGGTACCGCAATTTTTACAGGAATATTCCACCTCCCGTTTCCCCCGTAAGTGGAACTCCGGTTAGATTAAGTTTGGAAGCAGATAAAGTACTTGCAAAAACTAACGGGACGGATGATATTATTTTGCTTGTTAAAGTTTTAGATAAAGACGGAAATTTAATTAGCAATAACCCTCCTGTGGAGCTAAGTATTGTTTCTGGCCCTGGAGAGTTTCCTACCGGGTCTTCTATCAAATTCGAAGAGAAGAGTGATATCAGGATTTTGGATGGGCAGGCGGCAATTGAATTTCGCTCGTATTTTGCTGGAGAAACAATAATACGGGCCACTTCACCCGGGCTTCAACCTGCTGAGGTAAAATTGCGCTTTGAGGGGCCTTTCGCGTTTAAGCCTGGCCTTAGCCTGCAAGTGAAAAAACGCGATTACATACGTTTTAGTAAAAAAGGCCAACCTAATATCCCACAGGTTTTCGGCAAAGATAACCCCACTTTTTCGAGTAGCTCTATTCCTATCAATCCAGCGGGCTATGCTGCTGATGGGAATAAAAAAACTTTTTGGAAAGCGTCTGAAAATGATCCTAATCCATCATGGACGCTGGATACAGAAAAGGGAGTGTCTATATCTGATATTAAAATTAGCTTTCCTGAAGAGAATATTTATCAATATAAGATTGAGGTTTCCGAAAACCGGCAGGCATGGAAATTTGCTGCCGATTTTATGCAAAATTCAAAAAGGGAATCAGTGAAGCAAATATCACTTTCGGGGATCACTGGAAGGTTTCTTAGGATAAGTTTCAGGAATGCATCGATTGCAGGAATAGCTGAAGTCGAGGTTGTTGGTAAGATTTTGGAGTAAGCAAGATTTCTTCAAAAATTAAGTATGAATAACATTCATTTAAAAAAAAAGACGCTGGCTTTACAAGCTTGTGGAAATTTGATTATCCTCCATATCGCAGAGAATGACCAAACTGTACATTCATTAAATTAGAAAAGATGAACGCTATTATCAATACATTGCCTCTTTTTATAAAAAGAACAATATCCTCTCCTGTTAAAATAAAAGTATTATTGAACTGCTTTTTAATCCTTTTTGTTTTTTCTGCAAAAACTCAGACTAAAAATCCCTTCGGCAATCCGCTGATCCCTGATATGATTGCAGATGCCAGCATCCAGGAACTTAACGGGACTTTTTACTGTTATGCAACAACAGATGGTTACGATAGAGGGCTGCAAACATCTGGTCCGCCGGTAGTATGGAAGTCTAAAGACTTTGTACATTGGAGTTTTTCCGGATTTTATTTCCCCTCTGCGGTGGGAACTAAATACTGGGCGCCCAGTAAGGCTGTGGCAGCGAATGGCAAATATTATATTTATCCCACGGTCAATGGTTTTATGTACCCTGCTGTTGCAGATTCGCCTGATGGACCTTTTAAACTGGCTCAGGGTGTTGACACATTTTCCTTACCCTTTACTTCGGCAACCTTATTAAAGTCGAAGAATCCCAAAGGTCCTGCCGGTATCGATGCTGAAATTTTTATCGATGATGACCAGCAGGCTTATGTTTTCTGGCAGCGCAGGTTTGCGGCTAAACTGAACCCGGATATGGTTTCTGTAGATACCGCCTCTGTTATTAACATTTCAACAAAGCGGCAAGGTTATTCTGAAGGCCCCATTTTTTTTAAACGAAAAGGCATTTATTACTACCTATACACCCTTGGTGGTGATGAAAAATACCAATATGCTTACGGGATGGGCAAAATATCGCCACTCGGGCCATTCGACTTTCCTGAAAAAGACATTATATCCACTACCAATCACGAACGTCAGGTATTTGGTCCGGGTCATGGTTCTGTGTTTAACGTGCCGGGAACCGATGATTACTATTTTGCGTATTTAGAATTTGGCAGAAGAAGCACCAACCGGCAAACCTATGTAAACAAGTTGGAGTTTAATGAAGACGGCACTATCCGGCCGGTCGATTTAACGCTCGATGGGGTAGGGGCTCTTCACCCCGAAGATGTATCTTACGCAGGAAGGATCAAGGTTGTCAACTCAAAGGTGTCGAGTGTCCGCTCCGATTTGATCATTAAGCGTAATCAAGATTCATTATTTCGAAAAACAGAATCTTTTTCATCCCAGTTTGCTTTTGATAGTGCGAATGGTTCCAGATGGATGGCTGCTCCGGAGGATACAACCTCGTGGATTGTTGCCGATTTGGGTAAGTCAAAGAATATTAGGCGCAGTGAAGTGTATTTTGTTCGCCCAACAGCTGGACATGCATATGTGCTGGAATACTCCATTAACGGCAAAACATGGAAACCGTGCGGCGGGCATCAAGAGCTTGTAACTCAATCGCCACATACAGACAATTTGAATATAAAAGCGCGCTATTTAAGGGTGAAAATCTTTAGTGGTGTCCATGGTGTTTGGGAGTGGAATATTTATAAAAAGTAAACGACATTTTATTTTTAGCATGATTCATTTTAGAATTTTATCGCTCTTGTTTTGTTTGCAATTGGCAAGCTTATCTTTACAGGCTCAAATGACTGGAAAGTGGGGAGACCAGGGAAATGGAACCTACTTTAACCCTATTCTTCCGGGAGATTACAGCGACTTGGATGCCATACGTGTGGGCGACGATTATTACGCTATATCTTCCACTATGCAATTTTCGCCGGGCATGGTAGTACTTCATTCCAAAGATCTCGTAAACTGGGAAATTATCGGCCATGTGGTTGACGACCTCTCCCGCATAAGTCCGGAATTGAACTGGGACCGGATGAATTGTTACGGCAAGGGAATTTGGGCAGGTTCTATAAGGTATTATAAAAATAAGTTTTGGGTGTATTTTGGTACACCGGATGATGGTTTTTTTATGAGTTCTACTACAAATCCCGCAGGCCCATGGGAACCTCTTCATCAATTATGGAATGTAAAAGGATGGGACGACTGTTGTTCGTTTTCTGATGATGATGGCCAGCTATATTTTATTGCTACCAATTTTGCGTTTGATCTGAAAACCAAGAAAAAGTACAACATCCATTTATTTAAAATGACACCTGATGGAAGAAGCCTGATCATGGAATCTGACTCCATCATACATCAATCCAATGGCAGTGAAGCGAATAAGCTTTATAAGATCAATGGATTTTATTACCACTATTTTAGTGAAGTGAAACCGGAAGG
>CAMLLO010000067.1 GCA_946480915.1 uncultured Sphingobacteriaceae bacterium
AGAGCGCAGGATTCATAACCCTGAGGTCGGCAGTTCGATCCTGCTCCCCGCTACTGATAAAAGCCGCTTTATGCGGCTTTTCTGTTTTTAAGCGGGTCAAACGAACCACAAGTTTTGAATCTGATCCGTTACCCCATTAACTCTTTCATCAATTTATCAAATGCTTCTTTAAGCTCCGTATAATCTTGTTCCAGCTTTACAATTCTGGATTCCAACTCTCCTACAGATTTACGAGCAGGTTCTTCGGGTAATTCATCGTCATCAATGTCTGGCGTACCTCCCAATAAATGCATGTAGCGAACTTCTTTTTGCCCTGGTCGGCGCGGAAGCTGAACGACATAAGGATGTTCTTCGCCAGCTAGTTTTTCTAAAACCTCTTGGACCTCTTCCAGTGAATCAAACTCGTACAATCTACCTGAGTTTGTATTTAACTCACCAGGGGTTTGAGGACCGCGTAACAATAGTAAGCAGATAATAGCTACTTCTGAAGGTAATACAGGGAAAACAATCGCAAAATTGTGTTTGTATTTTACTACGCGACTAGAACCTCCGGTGGCTGTAGATATCAGTCCGCGCTTTTTTAGCGAATTCAGAGCTAACACAACGGTCTCTTCGTCGTAATTAACAACTGGTTTACGCGAGGTTTTTTGATTACAGGCTGCAGTAAGGCTGTTCAAAGTCATTGGATAATAATCAGGAGTAGTTTTACACTTCTCCATTAAAGCTCCCAAAACACGCTGTTCTGTAGCATCTAGTATTGGCAATGTTAATTCAGAATCCATTTGCACGAATATATAATAATTCAAATAAGATTACCTACATCCGATTGATCAATAACCAGGGCCTTTGAAGCTCATTCTCCGAAGGTCAGGTCTTTCTGTAAGATAAACCCGCGATGGCAATTCACTTTCAGCTCTGGAGTTGACAATAAAAAACCTGAATACTCTATTTAGAGATATTCAGGTTCGTGGTAAATGCCCTCCCGCCAATTAACAGTTCAATTATTTTATTAACACTATCCTTTCATCACTCCTATTTTATCTCCTTTCCAATCCGGAAACAATATTTTATCATTATTTATCCCTAGATGCCTATCGGCAACCTCGCTAAAAACACTCCTAAAGTCTGTTGTTACTGCCAAATCGCGACCATCTTCCAGGTTTTCAACTGATAAAGGATTCACTTTTCCATGAATTAGGCCTCCATTAACATCATTACCTAAAATGAAATTGCAGGATGCCCTCCCATGATCTGTACCACCAGTTCCGTTTTGCTTTACAGTGCGCCCGAACTCAGTCATTGTCATCACTGTAACGTCGTCTTGCAATGTTCCCATGTCTGTCCAGAACGCCATGATACTATCGCTCAGATCGTTTACATTTCTCGCGAAGATCCCGGTATCTGTTCCCTGGTTAAAATGCGTGTCCCATCCGCCTGATTCAGCAAATGCGACTTCTAATCCCACATCCATTTTTATAAGCTGAGCAATTTGCTTTAAGGAATTGCCTAAAGCTGTAGCCGGATAAACAACCCCGTTAATAGGCTTATAATTTTTTGTATCTGTTTTTTGCAGCATCTTTATTGCCTCAAAGCTTTCTTTTCCTGCTTCTTTTAGCAAACCGGACGAGGTCTGATCATACAGGTCTTCGAAACTTTTCGCTACCCTGCCTGCGTTCGATTGATTTCCCCGCATTTGAAGATTGAAATCCTGTAAATTACTTATTGCCACAGAAGGATTATCACCATACAGAGCCCTTGGAAGAGAAGATGTTAAGCTTACAGCGCGAAACGGCGTAGCAGCTTCATGTCCAAGTAAACCCACCGCCCGATTTAACCAACCACTAGCTGTTCCCTTGTTAAACGGCGTGCCAGATTCCATATAATCCTGGGCATCAAAATGCGAGCGGGTTGTATTCGGCGACCCGATACCATGCACAATAGCCATACGCTTTTCACGAAACATTGGCGCAAAGGCATTCATTGACGGATGTAAACCAAATCGTCCATCCAAATCGATTAGAGATTTACCATTTGCTGATTTAGCGGCAGACATAAATAAAGTCGGCCGGGCAGCTTGTAAATATTGATCTGTAAATGGAGTTACAGCCATCAGACCATCCATAGCGCCTCTTTGAAAAATACAAACCAAAATCTTTTTCCGTTGAAAAAGCCCGGGTGTCTTTATACCTGCAACCGCCTCTGATAAAAACGCAGGAATGCCGCCGATTCCTATGCCAAATAAAGCAAGCCCTCCTGCTTTAATAAATCCTCTTCTTGAAGTCATGATCTTTTTTTTAGAGTGTCTTTATTTACGTTGAAATTCCGGAGACCCGATAATTACGCCTACCACTTGAGCAAGCATAGAATTAGTGTTGCTTAAACCTTGCATCACTGAACCACTTTTACCGGAATTTTTATTCTTAGTACTCAGCTTTTCGGGCTTCTGCATTTCTTCGGCAAGGACCGCATCTTCGTTCATCACAGGATTCGATTCTTGTGAAGGAGCAGCTTTTGCAGCAGCCTTTTCTACTTTTGATAATAAGTCGGGATCATTTAACATGGGAGTAAGCCGCTTTATAGTTTCTTCTAAATCCCGCTCGGGTATAATAATATTGCAATATATTTTCAATGCTGCTTCAGCACTTTCAGGCTCCCGATTTTTGTTTAACTCGGCCAGATTTACTTTCACCCCCGGAATTTTCTGAGAGGCCAGGGCCAATCCAAAATTCATTCTGTACAACAAAGCCCCTGTATTGATCCAATATTGTCCTTTATCAGGAAAACCGGTTGGAGCCTGATAATAATACATCTTTTGGCCCATTTTGCTTATCCAGGTATAAAGCATTCTGGGAGCATTTACTTCTGCGTTCAGACTTCGCACAGCACTTATAGCCAATTCGAACGGCGATTTTGTTTTTTCACGCAAAGCTTCCTTAGACCAAAATTCTTTCGAACTAGCCATGGTAATTAAAACCTGCTTAATATTGCCTCCGGTTCTTGTAAATGTCTTTGCCATCTTGTCTATCAGTGCCTGAGGTGGATTATCGCTCACGAACCGAACCGCAATTTTTCTGGAAATAAATTTAGCAGTGGAGGGATGATCGGCAAGCATTTTCAAAAGTTCCACGCCTTCTTCGTAACCGCCTCCAGCAGCAAATTTTCTACCCAAAACAACTTTTTCTTTCGTGTCATGGCGATTAGCAGCAAACAAGAAATCGCCCTCATGAACAAATCCCCGTTTCTCGAAATTCGCATGTCCCATTCTATCCTCTATTTTTTTCATTTGCGAGCCATACCCGCGGTCGCCCATTGGATAAACGGTCCAACCAGTTAAAACTCGTGCCGCCTGAGTAACGTCATTTTGGGTATAGCCACCATCAACACCCATTGTATGCAATTCCATTACCTCACGAGCATAATTTTCATTTAATCCATTAACCTTTTTCGGAGTTTTTGGAACTGTTTTCCTGGAAGCTGTTAACTGATTCATTTCTTCATTAACGCCCATACTGCTAAAATTATCGAGATACATTAGCATAGCGGGCGACTTTGCGGTAGCAAGTAACAAATCTTCAAACTTTCCAAATACATTAGGTCGAATTACATCCCTCTCATAGGCCGGAATAAATTCAGCACATTGATTTTTATTTAAGGACACATTGAAATGATTGAACCAAAAGTCTGTGAGTAATTCTTGCAATTGATTATTTGTGTAAGTCGCCCTTAATATTTTTTGTGCTATAAACTGCCTGAATACCTCTTGCTGGGGCTTTAATCCTTTTTGTTTCATGTACGCCTCAAGCTGTGCCCGGTATTCTTTCCGATTAGATTTATTTATGGAATCCTTGGCTATAAAACCATCCTCTACTGCCATCCGATATACGCGATTTCCTTGCGGATACTTGGTTACAACCTCGGTATTACTAAGGTTTATCGCATCAAAATCTCCTAACATTTTATTTAAGTTCTCGTCGGGCTGCTGGGCCTCAAGCTGTTGCTGAAACCAGTTCTCTAATCCAAGCTTAACAACCTGATCTATGTCACCAGCCTTGGTGCCGTAAGTAAATCGGCTAAGCAGATGAGCTGCGGCCTGTCTCTCTGTTAATGCGGCTTCCTTATAGGCGAATTTATATCCGGGTTGTTTATCTATAAGAAAAGAAGCAAATAAAAAACCGCCTATAATAGCAGCCAATACACAGTAAAATTTCCTGTCATTTTTCATGTCAATGCTTTTTTTTTGTGATAAGATTATGACATTGAAAAAATTGAAAGGATTAATCCCTGAGAAAATATTAACAATTTTTCAGGTACCTGGCGTATTTTTAGAGATAATTTCAAAAGAAATTAACCGCACGTATATTTTATTCAAATTCAGAAATAAACTAATCCCAAACAAATCGGCTTCGTAAACCCTTATCTTTGCGCTTGATTATGGAAAAAAAAGAATACGTTAAAGGCGCTTTTTTCTGCGTGCCTGATATTACTGGGTTCACTAAGTTTGTTTCAACAACAGAATTGTCCTTTAGCAGCAACTTTATACCAGGTCTGTTACGCAGGTTGGTGAACGCCAATATTCTTAGTATGACGGTTGGAGAGATAGAAGGAGATGCAATATTCTTTTATAAGACCGGTCGATTACCAGCAGTCAATATGGTCGCAAAACAGTGCCAACTGTTTTTTGAGACCTTCTACAACTATTTAAAATTAACCGAAAAAGAAAATCCGGAGAACTACGAAAAATATTTAGCTGATGGACAAATAGGCTTGAAAATCATCGTTCATTACGGTGAAACGATAGCAGTCAATATAAAAGGCAGAACAAAATTAGTTGGTCAGAATGTAATCATAGCTCACAAATTGCTTAAAAACAGTATTCAGGAAAGGGAATATGTATTGCTAACCCTTAATTACCTTGAAAAAACTAAAACGAACCATTTTAAAGACTGGTTTCCCTGGGGAGAATTAAAAGAGGGTACAGAGTCTTTTGAATATCTTGGAGAAACTAAATATTTATATGTTCCATTTAAGATAAGTAAGGTATTTCCACATGGTTTTAAGCACCATAAGAAAACATCATTATTATAACAAAAGCTACAGCACACAAAATTAGGCCACCCATAAAAATATTATAAGACCAGGTTAAGAGCTTATATTTCTTTACCAGCACTGCACCAAGGTGATATATATCAACGGACATACTATCATATAGCTCCTCTTTCTGGTTCTTTAACTCTTTTATCCTATCTACAAACTCTCTTAACTGTAACTGTGCGAAGTTTCCAAAAAACAATATACTGCTGTCTTTTTTTGAAAGCTCATATCGCTCTTTTGTAGTCACATTCGGACGTGACGAAAGTATTGCAAAAACCACAGCCAACAAACTGGTTATCAGCAAAACAGCAATCGGAATAACAAATCTCAGACTTCCAAATTCATTTTGTCCCGAAAATGTATAGCCAGATCCAAACATCGTTATCACCAACGAAATAATGATGGTGTTAATGCTGATCATGATATTCGCTTTATTATCCGCAATAGAGCTTAAATTTATATGATATTGATAAATGGAACGATAAAGAGTTTCCACGCCTCTGCCTTCTTTAAGAGGCTTAGCCGGATTATTTTTTTCAAGTTTTACATTTAACTTTTCCTGCTCAACTCTAAGTTTCTCTATTTTCTCACGTTGCTGACGGATATTCACTTCGCGCTGATCGTCAAACCTGACGATCGCTTCCTCGGTCACAAAATTTGTGGAAATCAAAAAGTTCAGCTGAATTTCAGCCCATTCCAAATCTGAGTAGGTTTTATTTAACAAACGCTCCCATTCTATTCTTAAAAGCTCGGCTCTTTGAACAAATTTATTTTTACCAATATTTATGTAATCGGCATCGTGAAGTATTTCCTGCAATGTTCCGTCAGGTACAGAACCAGGTTTTGTTGATAATATCAATTCTTCAACGCGTTTAATATCTTCCAGAGCATAATCTCCTTTAATAAAATCATTAAACGTCTTAACACTCACCTCCTCATGTCCCTGATAAGTTTCTATATAACCGGTATCATGAAAAATCGCAGCAAGTAATAAAACTTCTAACTCCCGGCTGGTTAAATTATATGTGCCAGCTATGTCTTTACAGGCCTTTACTGTTTGAAAAGTATGCTTATAATTATGATAAACGTGATCAGGAGGAAGCTTTTCCTTAAATAAATTAAACACATACTCTTCTGCACTTTTTATTATGGGGTTAGCATTTTTCATTGAAATAATGATTTTTTTTTAAACTGGTGATTTTGTAATGATGCTTTTGTCAATCGTTAAAATTATTCACGTGACGGAACATTTAAAATTCTTTTAATAAAATTAAATGTGTGATAATTCTCTTTCTCAATCTGGATTTAATGTTTAGCAGGGAATTCAGACCTGAATGAAACTATCCCCCACAATTTGAGTTATTATAGAACTTAATTGTTGTAACATTAAATTATTATTATTTCATCTATGAACAGAATAAGTTCAGTTTTGTTAGTTCTTTTTTTTATTTCCTGCGGAACACCAAGCAATAAAAGCAATAACCAAGATACTTTATCCAAAGAAACCCTTGAGCCAAAAGGCGGTAGACTTTACAGAGTACCGAGTGAATTAGGAGAAATTTCGGGAATTTCGTTTATAAATGATACAGTGCTAGTCTCTATCCAGGACGAAGAAGGCCTACTCTACTTTTATGATTTGCAAAAAGAAGAGATAACTAAAAAATATGAGTTTTGGAAAGGTAAGGATTATGAAGATCTGGCAGTTGTTGGAAATGATGTATGGATTGTAAGCAGTTCCGGGGCATTATATGAAATAAAAAACTTTAAAACCGAGCCTGCCAAACCTAATGTATTTAAAACCGTTCTTAAAGAGGATAATAATATTGAAGGCTTAGCTTATGATGACCAGAACAACAGATTACTTTTAGCTGTAAAAGACCGTAGTCTGGATGGAGATGAAAAAGAAAAGGATATTTATGAGTTCGACCTCAAAACAAAAATATTAAATACTAAAGCTGTATATTCGATCAGATTATCAGAAATAGAGTCTTTTTTTAAGGGAGATGAAATAGAAGAGTTTTCGAAAAAAATCCTTAAGGCTGTTGGTAATCAAAATCTAAATAAGGTATTTAGAACTTCCGCTCTGAGTTTTCATCCGATCACCAGAGAGCTTTATGTGCTCTCCTCCCTAAACAATATAATAGCCGTCCTAAATAGCAAAGGTTCTATAGTACGAATTCTGGAACTAGATGGGAAAGAATTTACGCAGCCCGAAGGTTTAGCATTTACACGCGATGGTCGCTTATTTATTTCAAACGAAGGTAAAGGGCAACAAGCAAACATTATAGAAGTAAAATATGAAGATTAAGTTTTTTAATGCATATACGATAACCAGTTGTATCATACTCGTTCTATCTGGCTGTATAACATTAAAACCATATTATGATAAAAGTGAATTATCATGGAAAGAAGCAACACCTCCGGATTCTGCACAGCTAAAGTACACCGTTTATCTTATCGGTGATGCAGGTAATCCAAGTTCAAATCGACAAGAGCCAACCCTTAGGCTCGCACAAAGTCAAATATTTCAACAAAAAACCGTAAAAATCGGTGGCAAAGACAGTATAATTACTATTTCGGACCCAAAAGATGTTGTGATGTTTCTGGGAGATAATATCTACAATACAGGATTACCAGAACCCGACAAGGCGGACAGAAAGGAAAAAGAGCGCCGGATTATTGAACAAATGAAGATAGTAAAGGATTTCTCAGGAAGGAAAGTTTTCATTCCCGGAAATCACGATTGGAACGAGGGTTATCCCGGCGGACTTGCGGCTATTAACCGTCAGGAAGAATTTGTAGAAAATTACCTGGATTCAAATGACGTATTCCTTCCCAGTAACGGTTGCCCCGGCCCTGTAGAACTTCAACTCAATAAAGATCTTGTCGTTATAATATTAGATAGCGAATGGTGGTTAAACAAATACGAAAAACCAATTGCGCCGGATAACGGATGCACCGCTGGAAGCAGATTAGAGATACTAGAACAGGTTAAAGATATTCTCGTACGAAATAGAGGGAAAAACATTCTTATTGCTCAGCATCATCCCTTATTCAGCAACGGGAAACATGGAGGATACTATTCGCTGAAAGATTATATTTTCCCGTTAACACTGGTTCGAGACAGATTATATATTCCCTTGCCTGTAATTGGATCTATATATCCTTTTCTGAGACAGTACGGAATTTCTCGGCAAGATTTATCGAATAAGGATTACCAGCAAATGAAGCGGGGATTACTCGCCATTTTAGAAGAGGAAAAAAATGTGGTAATAGCTACAGGCCATGAGCATGCGTTACAATTTAACAAATACAATAATATCAATCACATCATTAGTGGAGCGGGCGCCAAATCAAATGGGATGACAAAAGGCAATGAAGCCTTATTTGCACATGGAACAAAGGGATTTTCAAAAATAAAATATTACGACAATGGCCAGGCATGGGTTGAATTCTGGGAACCTGAAGATGATGGTTCGAAGGGTAAATTAGTATATAGAACCCCATTATATGCAATCCCGCCTAAGAAAGCGTCAGAAATCCGCGAAGAAAAACAGATCCATTATAAAGATAGTGTTAAGATCATAGCAGCAGGACCTGAGTATCAGGCTGGCGATTTCAAACGAAATCTGTATGGGGAACATTATCGCGATACCTGGGCAACACCGGTGAAAGTAAAATACTTGGATCTGAGCACTTTTGCAGGCGGATTAACCCCTTTAAAAATGGGGGGCGGAAAACAAACTACATCTTTGCAATTAGAAGGTAAAGATGGAAATGTGTACCAGTTTAGAACAGTCAGAAAAGATCCCAGCGCCCTTTTACCACAAGGCTTTATACGGACTTTCGCAGATGATTTCTTTCAAGATCAAATTTCTTCTGCTCATCCATACGGCTCGTTAATTGTGCCCGATATGGCCAAAGCCATTGGAATATATTATGTGAGTCCACAGCTAGTATACATGCCCTATTCTCGTTTACTGGGTCCTTACATCCAGCAAGTTGGAGGACAATTAGGTACCATCGAAGCGAGGCCCGACGAAGATTTATCCGATTTCAAATCTTTCGGCAATGCTAAAAATGCAATTAGCACTCATAAATTATATGAACAGCTGCATAAAGACAATGACAATGAAGTTGATCAGCCGATGTATTTAAAGGCCCGGCTGTTTGATATCCTTATTAGTGATTGGGACCGACATGAAGATCAATGGCGCTGGGCAGAATTTAAAAAAGAAAAAGGTTCTATCTACCGGCCGATTCCACGCGACAGAGATCAGGCATTTACCAAATATGATGGTACCCTACCCAGATTAGTTACCAAGGTGGTTCCAGATCTTCAATCATTTGATTACGAAATTAAAGATGTGGCTAAACTATCCATAGCTGCTCGCAACCTTGACAGAAATTTTCTTAATAAATTGACGCACCAACAATGGCTTCAAATTGCTTTTGAAGTACAGACAAAATTAACGGATCAAGTAATAGAAAATGCTGTAAGAAAAATGCCGCCCGAAGTATTCAATATCTCTGGACAAGAAATTATTGATAAACTTAAATCCCGGCGTAATCATTTAACACAAGCCGCCGAAGAATATTACACCGTCTTAAGTAAAGAAGTAACCGTTACAGGTACAGATAAATCTGAATTTATCTTAATCGAAAACATAGGCGATTACACCAGACTCTCTATAAACAAAATCAACAGCGAAAGAAAAGTTGGTAGCAAATTCTTCGGAAGGACACTTTCCAGCGAAGAAACCAAAGAATTGAACATTTTCGCCTTTGAAGGGAATGATAGCATTGTTGTTAAGGGAGACCCATCCAAAATTAAGATAAGAATTGTCGGCGGTGAAGATCTCGATTATTTTAAGGACAATACATCGGCAAAAACAAAAAATATTATCATATATGATACAAAAGACAATCAGGAAACCATTCACAAAGGCAATAGCACCAAGCTAGAACTATCTAAATATGAGAGCGTTCATGAATATAATAGAAATGCTTTTAAGTATGATAAAAAAGGATTTATTCCTTCATTTGATTACAATGTTGATGATGGTTTATTTATTGGGGCTGGTTATACTATAAAACATTATGGCTTTAGAAAAGACCCATACAGTCACACACACACAATTAAAGGGAACTATGCACCAAGAACAGGTGCAAATAGCATAAGCTATTTGGGTAACATTTATTCAATTTTCGGGAGGAATAAAGACATCGTAATTCGGACTGCCTTTAATGGTCCGAAGTATACATTCAACTATTTTGGGCAAGGCAATTCAACGCCAAACGTTGGAGATAAAATTGACTACTATCGGGTAAGAACCAAAAACCTGTCATTTTCAGCTTTTCTTCAACGACGATTCACCCAAGCTTTTAAAGTGGGAATTGGGCCTGGATATGAATTATACTGGATAGAAAAACCCATGAATAATTTTTTAACAAGTACGGAATTTACTGAGAAACAAGACTTAGAAAATCCGTCCAGATTTACAACTTTACGCGCATTTGCAAATATCGATTTCGTTGACAACGCTTTAACCCCCTCCTCAGGAGTCCGGTGGAACAATGAAGTGAACTATTTCAGAGACATAAAAACAAACAGAGATAATTTCTTACAGCTCAAGAGTGATGTATCGTTCTACGGGACTCCGAACTTTAGCTTCCCCGTTACTGCCGCTTTAAGAATTGGAGGGGCTACAAATATTGGGGATTACAAGTTCTTTCAATCAAACTTCCTGGGAAATACAGCTAATTTAAGAGGTTATAGAAACAACCGTTTTGCTGGTAAATCCTACATTTATCAGAATTCCGAACTTAGGTTTAAGGTCTCAACTTTTAGGAATTACATCTTTACCGGAAATTTCGGGTTGTTTGGCTTCTTCGATACAGGCCGGGTTTATTCTAATATGCCTGAAACAGATAACTGGCACTCGGCATACGGTCCAGGCGCCTGGGTAAACATTTACAACAAATTCTTGATTTCAACGGGCTATGGAATTTCGAAAGAAGGAAAATATTTTACTATAAACAGCGGATTCTCATTCTAAAAAAAATGCCGGAAAGTTCCGGCATTTAAAAAATTCTTTTACTCTGTATGATTAGTTGTGGCTAATTTTCTCAGCCAATTGGACTGCATTATAGGCATTAATAATACCCCCTGAAGTTGAGATCTCATCCAACTTAACCTTTTTATTAGAACCGTCTTCTTTAATCTTAACCTTTCGGTCGACTTTAGTTACGGATTTAATAATGATATCTTTAACTTGAACCGCGCTAAGTGAAGGATAATAGGACCGAATTAAGGCTGCCAAGCCAGCAACTACTGGAGAGGCCATACTAGTACCATCATTCGGTTCATACGCCGATCCCGGGATCGTAGAATTAACTCTCACTCCAGGAGCAAATACATCTACAGAACGTTTGCCGTAGTTTGAAAAGCTAGCCACTAAGTTGTCATCAATCTTCCAACCGGAAGCACCAACTTCAATCCAATTCGCAGCCCGAGGTAGAGTGAACCGAGTAGTATCTGGTGCGAATTTTGGAAGACTTAAAGGTTTTCCCGAGTTCAGCCCACCTTGTGAGAATTTAGCTTGTATATCAAACTCGGGACGATCGCTCGACGAAATATCTCCATAAATCCTATTCGGATAGTTTACTTCAATGTCGGTATTTTTACCATCATTACCAGCTGCATGAACCAATAACACATCCTTAGCTTCTGCATATTTCACGGCGCTATCAACAGCGGTTTTGTTCCACACATAGCCTTTACCAAAACTCATATTAATAACTTTAGCGCCGTTGTCCACTGCATATCTAATAGCATTGGCTACGTCCTTATCCCGTTCATCTCCGTCAGGAACAGTACGAACGCCCATGATTCGAACATTATCAGCAATACCATTGATACCTTTTCCATTGCCTCTAACCGCCGCAATAATGCCCGCTACATGCGTGCCATGCTCTGCATCTGGTCCGGTAATATCCGAATTGCCATAATTTTTCTCGTAGGCATTGCTGTAGTTATCTTTCACTGAGTCCCGAGGATCAAAATCGATATTAAGATGATAATTAACCTGAGAGCTATAATATTCATAGGTGTCATCTATATCCTTTTTAAAGACCTTATAATCCGGTTCCTTTTTCATCTCTGATTTTATAACTTTTAAAACCTTAGATTCTGTCTCACTGGCAGAATGATACTTCTCGAAATCTTTTAATCTAGGATTAGGTTTGCCAATCTTAGAAACAATTTCCTCCGTAGTTCTCTTTATTACCGATAAGCTTTCATAGCCACGCCGGGCATTGTCAAGGCGTGTCATATAATCAGTTACCATTTTTTTATACCCGGTAAACTCTTTGCGGTCCTTTTCTGATAGAGGCGTAGAATTAACGACAGAACTGTACTTATCCTGAAGCCCTCTTACCAGACGTACCACCTCTAAATTGTCATATCTAACATTTCCAACAGATGAACCAATAAAGTTCCATCCGTATACATCATCAACATACCCGTTGTGATCATCATCCTTGTTATTACCTGCTATCTCCGCCGTATTCTTCCACATAACAGACTTAAGGTCCTCATGCTCTTCATCGACCCCTCCATCAATTACACCAACAATAACCGTGGTGCTTTTTTTGCCTTTAAGTAATTCGTAGGCTTTTTCAGTACTAATACCCATTACACCATCGCGTCGCAAATCTAAATTTTGCCAGTTATCCTTAGGCTTATCTTTAGATTGCCCAAAAGCAACGAGGGGGACGAATGATACTAGTAAGACTATCTTTCTTATTAATTTCATATTTTTTTATCTAAATGCATTACTATAACGAATAATTACTCCATTATTTCTTAGCACTTAAAGATTATAATAAAAAGCCAAACTTTATGAATATTCTTTGACATTAAAATAAAGCATGAATAGTTACGAGGAAGGGGATAGTACAAAAAAAAGCCCGTTAGTTAGACTAACGAGCTTTTGAATTTTATTTGCTTTTGAG
>CAMLLO010000068.1 GCA_946480915.1 uncultured Sphingobacteriaceae bacterium
ACCGGCTAAAGCGCCAACACCCTCTCCTTGAGGAGAGGGATTAAGGGTGAGGTGACAGCCTACAATTTCTACGCCCTGGCCAGGGCTTAGCTGGAATATGAGCACGCAGCCCCTACTCCGCTCGCCATTTACTGCACTACCCTCGACAGCATATTGCTATACACCTCCTGCCCTTTTCTGCCGATCACCGCCACCCTGCCATACACGCGTATGCCGCTTCTGATGCCGCTAAACGTATGCTCCCTAGAGGTGCTCACTTTCGATATCCATTTGCTATCCTCCGTAACCGGACCCTCCGTATATTCATGCAGATACGAAACCGCCTGCGCAACCGCCTTTACACTCAGCTTCAATTCACCGGCATTCAAACCGTCAGCTATCTGGAAATTCGTCGGCCCTGCCAGCGGCTGAACATTTTCACCATCGCCAGCCAGGTCAAAGCCCGAGCTCACCAGCTTCGCCTTGTCGCCTTGTGCCTGGGCCTCAATGTTCAGCGCCAGGTTGCGCATATTCGTCAGCAAGTCCTCCTTCGCCTGATTCTTAATTGCCACAGCAGTTCTGCCCCCGTCGGCACTGTTTTGCAAAGCAGCGGTATAGGCATTTTTAATCAGGGTAAAGTTCGCAATCGTCGGTTCCGTAATCGGAAAGTTCGGGTTATCCGTCAGGTTGATCACAATCATTTGCGCTTTAAAATCCAGGTTCGCTTCCGATAATTTCGAATAGTCCTTAATCAATTTTGCAATTTTCATATATGCTTGTCTTTTTAACCGGCGGATACATTTCCGCAGCGGCAGATCATGTAAAAGTAAGGGCACAAAACCCCGACTGTATCCATACCGAACCCATTTGGGCACATTCAGAAACATCAATAGTCATTCAGCCGCAAAACAGCGCAAAACACCACATATTGATTTCTAACAAGCCTAATTAAACCACATCGAACAAAAACCGCCTTTCGGGCAAAGGCGACAAAAAAACGCAGAAAAACCCACTCAAAAGCACTATCAACACACATAATCGCCAAAAACACACGAGATTTATAAGGAATAAGAGGTCATTTTCTTAGGGAGAAACGCTCGTTTCTTTCAACGAAACGACCGGTTGTTCGAATGCAGTCGCACGTTCTTTAAAGAAGTTGCGCCGCTCTTTTAAAAAGATCGACGCTTCCTTCAATACTTTTGCCGGTTCTTTCAATGCAGCCAGGCTATGCTTCAATGCAGATCGCCTTTCCTCGCAAAGGTCCCGCGTTTCTTTAAACACAATTCCTGTTGCATCGCACATTCCGGAAATAATAATGAAAGAAACCATCAACCTGGCTCAGAAATGTATGGCAATAACACACACATGGCCCCTTGCAAACAGGCAAGAGACCACGCATTCGTATCAAATACAAAAAAGCTTCGTTTTAACTAATCCTTAATTGCAGTTCTTCAACCGGAACTTTCAGCTTGGCACTTAAATGGTAAATGGTAAACACATCATCTTTAGCCAAACCCAGCTCTTCTTTAGCCGTACGTATAAACTCCCTGCATTTTGGTGGGCCCCAGCCCGATAGGATAGCGAGATCTTTTACTGTGATTACGATTCGCCCGCGTAATTCATTTTTCATTGGATAAGGTGTAAGGTTTAAATAGATTTCAAAGTATTAATTCAAAGGAAAATAAATTATACGAGAAAATAAAAAAAGGGTTGTGATTTTTTTTTGAGGTGTGGTTTTGCGCTGGGTGGATATGGATAGGGTTCGGAAAAGGTGCTGGGTGCTGCTATGTTATGGTAGTCCCGCCATGCACTCATACTACACGATGCATTAGGCGCAGGGCCGGTATCCGTTTCTGTCGGGTTTAGGGAGCAGCTGCTATCTTTCAAACAAACTACCGAATGCCTGAAAACCCAAAAATCTTTCCTAACTTCCCGCTTCTATATTTGAGTTTTAGAATCTTTAGCGACGCAATACCTGTCTGAGCTTTAGATTTTATTAAAATAAGGCTTCCAAAATGACGGGTAGTGTAGAGAGGAAAATCAACTGATAACTAAATATGATATAAATGCAGAAATATTGCTTAATTGGTTTGAGGGTTAGGTTTTGTAGAGTTACAAGGGGTTCAACTATATTGAATATTTGCGCATATGGGTAAATATATTCGTTGGTTGCAAGTTTAAAAAACCAGACTATGAACAGAATTCTATTAATGCTATTGACAATTATCTCTTTGAGTTGTCAAGCACAAGAGGCTGAAAAATACAATCTCGGATTTGAAAAACAAAAAAATAAAAAAGCAATTTCAGACGGTTGGTTTAAATGGGGAAATTATGAATTGACAATAGACAGTGTTGCTCATTCAGGAAGAAATTCCGGAAAAATTACTTCAAACGAAGCTGGAAGTTCCTTTGGTAGCATTGCCTACAAAATACCTGCGAACTATAAGGGGACAACAATAAAACTTGAGGGTTTTATGAAAATCAAAAACGTTGAAAATGGTTTTGCTGGTTTGTTGTTGCGTGTTGACGGCAACGGAACTTCTTTAGCATTTGACAACATGCAAGCCCAAAAAATAACAGGCACAAAAGATTGGCAAAAATACAGCATCACACTTAAATACCCCGAAGAAGCTGAAAGCATTTTTATTGCAGGAATACTTTCTGGAAAAGGTGAAGCTTGGTTTGACGATTTTACTCTTTCAATCGACGGAAAAGATATTCAGACGCTAAAAGAAGAAAATAAAGAATTATCAAAAGCACAGGTTGACAAGGAATTTGATAATGGGTCGCCTGTGCAGCTTTCTAATCTGTCTTCTGAAAATATAGAAAATCTAGAATTACTGGGGCGAGTTTGGGGTTTTCTTAAATATTATCATCCCTTAATTGCCAAAGGCAACTACAATTGGGATTATGAGCTATTTAGATTTTTACCAAAATACATTAATATTAAAGGTGATAAAGAGAGAGATAATCTCATCATTAGCTGGATTAATTCGCTTGGTATGATTAAAGAATGTATAAAATGTAAACCAACGGATAAAACCGCTTGGTTAAAGCCAGACTTATCGTGGGTTAATAATCAAAATCATGAATTAAAAAACAAATTGTTACAAGTTTACGACAACCGTTCTCAAGATGGAAATTATTACGTTGGCATGGTTTCAAACGTTGGAAATCCCGAATTTAAAAACGAAAACGCTTATTCTAAAATGTCATATCCAGACGATGGATTTAGGTTATTATCGCTTTATAGGTATTGGAATATTATAAATTACTTTTATCCTTATAAACATTTGATGGATGAAGATTGGAACAAAAAACTAAGAGAATACATTCCATTGTTTATTAATGCAAAAGACGAATTAAGCTATGAATTGACCGCTATTCAACTTATTGGAGATATTCAAGATACCCACGCTAATCTTTGGGGCGGTGCAGATAAAATTGACAAATGGAAAGGCTCGAATTACTCACCACTACACCTTCGCTTTATACAAAATCAACTCGTGGTAACAGATTATTATAATGAAGAATTAAAAAGCGAAGCCGAGTTGAAGATTGGTGACGTGATTACCAAAATAAATGGCAGAGCAATCGAAGAAATTGTAAAAGAAAAATCTAAATATTACCCCGCCTCAAATGTACCAACAAGATTAAGAGATATGTCCGCTAATCTCTTGCGTTCTAACGCAAAAGAAGTTGAAATAGAGTTTAAATCGTATAATTCCGAAACACAAGCAAAGACACTCAAGCTATATCCAAAAGATAGTCTAAATATCTATAGTTGGTACAGGAAGAACGAAGATAAATCTTACAAAATGCTTGATGACAACATAGGTTATATAACATTGCAAACTATAAAGCAAGGCGACATTAACAAAATAAAGTATGAGTTTAGCAAAACGAAAGGTATAATCATCGACATGCGTAATTATCCATCTACATTCGTTCCGTTTAGCCTAGGCTCTTACTTTGTTTCAGTACCTACACCATTTGTGAAATTCACTAATGGAAATGTCAACAATCCGGGAGAATTTAAATTCACTAATAATATAGACATTCCAAGGCAAGGACAAGCTTACAAAGGAAAATTAGTCGTTTTGGTAAATGAATTATCACAAAGTCAAGCCGAATATACAGCAATGGCGTTTAGGGCAGGAAATAACACTACAATAATTGGAAGTACGACTGCTGGAGCAGATGGAAACGTATCGACAATTATGCTTCCGGGTGGACTTAGAACTATGATTTCTGGCATTGGAGTTTACTACCCCAATGGAAAAGAAACTCAAAGGGTTGGAATTATACCAGATGTGGAAGTAAAACCAACCATTCAAGGAATAAGACAAGGAAAAGATGAGTTACTTGAAAAAGCAATAGAAATTATCTCAAATCAATAAAACCTACAGGTAACAGCAAATTTGTGCAAAAATGGCTGACGGTGGTTTACGTTAATTCAATGGTTATTTATTAATTCAGTGAATCATAAAAACCTGTTATTCTCAGTCTGAACGAAATGAAGACAGCATTAAATCTTATTGGACTAACCGTTGTAATCAGTTTGAGCTTTGTAAGTACCGACCAAGTTTTTTATAAAAACTATTACGACCTAAAAGTAAAAAGCACTGCAACAACCGATACGACCATAAATCCTTGCCGACAATTTAAAAAGCATAAAACTGCAGAGGCTTACTTTCAATCGGCTAATAATAGAACTAAGGGATGTCCAGATGATAGTTTGACTACTGTTGTAGCGGCCAAAGAATATGGTTTTGCGGTTAAACTTAATCCGAAATACATCCAAGCAAGACGCAACTATGCAAGACAACTAATAAAGTTAAAGCAATACGACCATGCAATCGAGCAATTAAACGAAGCAATAAGATTAACATCATTTGAAATCGATAGTTATTTATACGGAATGAGAGGAAGAGCATATTATGAAAAGGGGAATTACTTGGGAGCAATTAAAGATTTCGATACAGCTATGAAGAATGTCGCAAGTATTGATTGTTATTTGTTATCTAAAGCAAAGGCGCAGTGGAAACTTGGTTTAAAGGACAAAGCCTGTGTGAACTATAGAAAAGCAGTTGCCGGTACATCTAATCTAGCAGAAGAAAGAGAATTCATCGAGTGCGACTAAAAATGCGAGCAGGTAACAAATATTTTGCGCTACCTTTCTCCCCCGCATGGGCGACCCTCACAGCGCAAACTATAACCGTTAGCTGTAATACAACCGAAATCTTACCACTATGAAAACTTATCTTTTAACAATTGCTCTCTTATTTATAATTTCAGTCGAC
This sequence comes from uncultured Sphingobacteriaceae bacterium, assembly GCA_946480915.1. Next base: position 5,283 of record CAMLLO010000068.1, read on the forward strand.
TTGTATTCACAAAAACTTGAAGGGAGGAGTATCAGACTACGAGCAGTAACTTCAGTCGCGATGCAAGAATATTTTGTTGAGACTAATTGTTTTGAAAATGAAATAAGAATAAAATTCAAATTTAAAGACAGTGTTTTAATGAATAAACTGAGAACAGAGAGTACTTACAAAAGTCTTTCAAAATCTTTAATTAAGACAAGATATGACCTAAAAAACGATACGACAATGAATCTTTACAGAAGATTAGATTCCGCGATGAAGGTGAATACAGTTTATAGTATTGACAGCATTAAAATCGACTATAATCAGTATCCGGAATATGAAAAACTTTTAACCACACTTCTAAAATCGTCACAGGCTGAACTGGAGAACAAAGAAAACAATAAGAATAGATTTGTTTTGGACGGAACAACAATGGACTTTAAGTTTTTTCAAAATGATTCACTTAAGTTTACTGCTTATGCTCACAGTCCGAGTAAAACGAGCCATCCATTACTCTATGAATACATAAATTCGACGATGAGTATTTATAGAGAGCTAAAAAAGAATAACTTTCTAGCTAAGGAAAAAACCAGTGGCTATTAAATGTACTACAGCTATGCCTTGGTTAGTGTCCTCCCGTACCAAATTAAATTATTCTTCTGTTTCGTGGAGACACGAACCTTTAGGGGCTTAGATCAGAAATTCCGATTAATTTCCGGAGCTAACGTTTGTAGAATGAAAAAAAATGCATTGAAAATCAGCAAGTTATTTAACGTTAGTCAGAATTCACCAGATCGGGATCCGATTAATTTCCAGAGCTAACGAATGGGAATAAGAAAGACGCAAATCGGCAGAAACTAGAAGAGAAATTGCATCGACAATCAACAACTTAATTAACGTTAGTCAGAATTTTAAAAAACATTCGATGATCCGCATTTTGATACTCCTTCTTGTCGTTTCCATATCCACAAATGTTAAAGGACAAGTCGAGCAGAGTTCAGAAGCTTTAATTGCAAAAGCCGGTCTATTTCATCTTCAAAAAGACTATAAAAATGCAATAGTTTATTTTGAAAAAGCCTTTAGACAGTTTCGACCCGATGCACTTAATGCATATAAAGCCGCTGGTTCCTATTCGTTAGACAGCAATAGTCGGAAAGCATTTGACTACTTAAATCTTGCATTATCCTTAGGGTGGACAGAAGCGGATTGGCTTTCCTCTGACCCCTATTTTGACAATTTACGCAACTCAAACCCTAAAAGATGGAAAAGGTTGGAGAAGACAGCTTTTGAAAGAGAGGCGAAATATGAGCGGAGATTGAAACTGCCAGCTTTACGAAAGCAAATAAGTCAAATGACAATCAAGGACCAAAGGCTTAGATATAAGAGAACACAAACAAGCGATAAAAATGAAATTAATACAATCAATAAGCAGATAAGAGAATCCGACTTTAAAAACTTGGAGGCAGCCAAAGCTATTATTAGACAATACGGGTGGCCAAAAATATCTGACATAGGGAAAGATGGGCAAAATAATTTATGGCTTATAATTCAACATGCTGACCACGATGCTCTATTTCAGCAACTTGCTTTATCTGCAATGGAAAAGCTTAAAGGAACATCTGAAATAAACTTAGAAAATTATGCCTTCTTATACGACAGGGTCCAATGTAACCTTAATTTCAAGCAACTCTATGGAACACAGGTGAATTGGCTTAACAATGGCAAAGCATCCGGTTTTAGACCAATTATTAAAGAAGACCAGGTGGATAGTAGAAGAAAAGACATGGGACTATTCTCGTTAAGCGTTTACGCCCTTACTTATGGCTTTCAATATCATAATCCGCCCGCACTACAGGCAAAGCAAAAAGACTCTACTGATGTAGCCTACACAAAACAGCTTGTTGATAGCGCAAATTATTTTTATAGAACTGACGAATTTCAAAAGACATACGATTACTATAATAATGCATCTACCATACAAGGCGGAATGACAAGTGCTGATAATTATGATGCAGCTGTAGTTTTTTCAAAAATATATGCTATTAATAATGAATCGAAATACAAAGAAATTGCACTTGACTTTCTGACTTTGTTATATTTACGGCAAGAGTTAAACGATTTTGGGGTAAATGAGCAACCTTCCTTCAAAATCCTTCATACAGAAAAACGGTGGAGTGATTTTTTTAAGTTGCCTAAATAAAAACGGCACAATCGAGTAGACGGCCGTGAGCCATAAGCCCACGGTGCGCCTCTCACACCACCGTACGTACGGGGCTCGTATACGGCGGTTCGATATCTGATGGGGAAACTTTCAGATAATAATCTAGCAAGGATCGGTAACCTCGCTTTGTCCTTCATGCCGGAAAAAATGTAATAGTTGCTTTTCATAAATTGCTACGCCTTGGTTCGTGGAGACACGAACCAAGGCGTGGAGTCTTCGATATATCACCCTTTTAAAATACCCTGCTTGTATCCATTTTTTGCTTTATAGATAAAAAGTTATAATTTCATCCCTGAGTTTTAGAATAGCAGCCATCTGTTATTGATTTCTACCTGAGATTAATTGAGTCTATAGTGCGTAAGCTGAGCTGCATTCTTATTTTTTAACCACCTTATCACATATAATGACCGAATACTTTATTCATGATGGCCAAATAGAACTTGGTCCTTTTACCTTAATTCAGCTGACTTCCTACGCCTTGGTTCGTGTCCTCATGAACCAAATTAAATTATTCTTCTGTTTCGTGGAGACACGAACCAGGCCTTAAAAAATCTTTTTTTACAATAATGCAGTGAAAGCCTTGCGCTTATCTTATTGACAATTTTATCAAAGTGAAGAAACTCATATTATTCAGCTTTTTATTGGTCGTCTTTTCTCAATTATGTTATGCACAAAGGCTTAATACTCTGAAAATTACAGGAAAAGTCATTGATATAAATAATAAGCCGCTAGAATTCTGCACAGCTACTTTACTTAAGGCAACGGATTCAACTCTTGTAAGGTCAAGTCTTACCAATTCAGAAGGCATTTTTCTACTCGAAAATATTAGTGCCGGGCAGTACATATTAGCCGTAACGTCTATTGGATATATCAAATATATCGGTAAAACTACCAACGCAGCTGCTGATTTAGAACTGAATCCGATTGTCTTGCAGATGGATACCAAGGCACTAAAAGAAGTTGTGATTGTTTCAAAAAAGCCATTATTTGAGCAACAGCTTGACAAGCTTATAATTAATGTTCAAAATAGTATCACATCCGTGGGAACTAACGCTGCTGATATTCTGGAAAATGCTCCCGGAGTTTCGATGCTCGATGGGAAGGTGTCGCTTAAAGGACGATCGGGGGTGAATGTGTTGATCGATGGGAAACCGACTCACTTATCCTCTGCTGATCTGGCTAACAGGCTACAAAGTATGAATAGTAGTTTAATAGATAAGATTGAGATAATTGAAAATCCATCTTCTAAGTATGATGCTGCCGGTACTGGAGGTATTATCAACATTATAACAAAGAAAAACCAAACAATTGGTTTAAACGGAAACCTGGGTTCTGGGGTATCAAGAGGAGTATATAATAAATACAACAATTCGATTAATTTGAATTATAGGAATAAGAAGTTTAATGCTTACGGTAATTACAGCCTTGCCAGCAACAAGTATTTATCACGAACACATCTTCATAGGGCTGATGTACTTAAATTTTTGGAAGCCGAAGGTGAGAGACGGACAGTAATGAACAATAATTCCTTTGCTGCTGGATTAGATTACTCAATTAATAAAAAAAGTATCTTAGGAGTACTTGTAAAGGGTTTTTCAGATTCTCGTGATTATGATCAATCTACATTTACATCCATTCACGCCCCACAAGGTGCAGTAGATTCAACTTCCTCATTATCGAGGACAGGAGATCGCCAGTGGAATAATATTGGCTTAAACCTCAATTATAAAATCACATTGAGACAAGGTGAGGAGTTGTCAATTGATTTAGATCGTTCTATATTTACCGGGCAAACCAGAACCGACATCCTTTCTGATTTTAGTTATACTAGTCCAAAGGTTCGAGATCCATATATTTCCAATGTCGCAATGCCCTCTAACCTGGAGATTAACTCTGTAAAAATAGATTATTCGCGACCTTTTGCAAAAGGTCGAACATTTGATTGCGGCCTCAAATATAGTTATGTATCAACTGATAATGATGTCGTTTTTAATTTGTACACTAAAAATCAGTGGGAAATTGACAAGGGGAAAACCAATCATTTTATTTATGATGAAACAATCAACGCCGCTTATGTAAATTATAAACATGTACTAGGAAAGTTGCAGTTCCAGGTAGGTCTTAGAGGGGAACAAACTATTTCTAAAGGAAACTCCGTTACACTTAACAGCCAGGTAACGCAAAATTATTTCAAGTTATTTCCAACAGCATTTGCTACCTATGAGATTTCGAAGCAGCATAAAATTAATTCTGCATACAGTAGAAGAATAGGACGCCCTGCGTATAATCAATTAAATCCATTTACATATTTTGTAGATAATTATAACTATTACTATGGTAATCCATATATAGCGCCGTCATATACTAACTCTTTTAGTTTTAATCATATTTATAAAGATGTTTTCTTAACTTCTTTAAACTACAGTAGAACCACGGATTATATTTCTTACGCTTATTATATGGAAACTCAAGCGGATTCCAGCCAGATCTGGATTGAAACTACCGATAATTTAAGTGCCTTTGATAACTTAAGTCTTAGCCTCAGCTCACCAATAAAGATTACGTCGTTTTGGACGACAAACAATAACCTTGTTTTCGTCTACAATAATAGCAGAATTGTATATAGGGACGTAGATATAAAGAACAGCCGGCCAGCCTATAGATTCAATACTACTCATTCTATTTCGTTACCTCGCCAATTCAAAGCAGAAGTATCTGCATCGTATTCGTCTTTGGCTATAAACGGATTTTGGGCCGTTCTGCCGCGCACAGCTATGAATGTCGGACTCCGAAAAACTTTCCTCAATAACAAGGCTAACATTAATTTAAATATAGCCGATGTGTTTAACACGATGAGGTTAAAAAGCACAATGACTTATAATGCAATCGATGTTACGGATTTCACCAAAGTCGAAACCCGCTTGTTCAGAATAAATCTTACTTATCAATTTGGCAAAAGCCAGATAAAACCTATTAAACAAAGGACCACTGGCACGGAAGACGAGCAGAAACGTGTTGGATACTGAAAGATGACCAACTCTGTGACATGTTCATTTCAAGGCCTTGGTGGTTACACTTACCAACACTATAATTTCAACAAATGGATTATAAACAGCAATCGGAGGATGATCGATTTGTTAGTGAGGACACCAGCAAAGGGGAAAATCACCAAATCCTTGCCTTGAAGATCTTTGCACCCGCCATATGAAGTATTTAATTTCTTTAACGCTTATGTTCCTAACCTGCATCTGTTCAGGTCAGGTTGAATATCCGGCTTTTCCCGACCCGGAAGTTGGCAGCCACGTTACCTGGACGAAAGTCATACTGCCGGGACATCCTTCAAAATGGGCAACCCAACTGATTTTTGATAAAGGCGACGTCAAATCTATTGAAGTTGACAGAAAAGGTAAGGGTTTTCAGGTTCCGGATAGTAAGGGCAGGAAATTGCTTGTCATAATCACACTCAAGCCCGGGGTCAAATTAATGAGTTTAACGGAGTTAATCCGGTTCTTCAAAATACCGGTAGCCGATTGCAAGAGATTTCCCATTGTGGTAGATGGCAGGTACGAGGACTTTCCCGATCATCTCTATGCTGTTAAAACCGCAGTGGCCTATGTGAAGGTCCAGACGCATTCATATACGAAGAAAAAGGTTATATATATCAGGACAAACAGGCCTATCGTGGAGCGGGTTGGTTAAATCCTATACCATTGTTGGTGTCCTTTAGCAACCCCTGGCTGTGGACGGATATGGCTGTTATAGCGCGCCATTGTTCCACCGGTTTCCGTCATTGCTGAACTACAGCCGACATGCTACCCTTTACCGGAAAAAAAGAGGAACGAGCGCTGCATTAGGATTCCCGCCTGCGCGGGAATGACGGCGATGGGTTATTGGACGGATATCGCAGTTATAGTGTGCCATTGTTAGATAGGAAGAGAGTCGTGTAGGGAAAGAGTGTAGAACTAGGTGGTCGCCGTATCATTAAAAAAAAAA
>CAMLLO010000069.1 GCA_946480915.1 uncultured Sphingobacteriaceae bacterium
ACTCTGTCTGGCACGGGCGGGATTCACTGGTCTTCGTAGGTTAGGATACTGAAGAATTGCAAGGTTGCTGGATGCTTAGCTGGATTGCTATAAAGGTGTTTCTGTTCATAATTATCGGTCCCACCAGCCCCGTCATTCTCGCGGAGGCGGGAATCTTAATGCAGAGCACATTCCGTTTTTTTCTTGTATACGCATTGGGATTGCCGATCCGATGGGCAAAGGTTCAACACATCCCTAACCCCTCTCCAGAGGGGAATTATAGTGTTTTAGGCAGGCTGTCCGGACAGCAGGTCGGGTGTAAAACCGGGTATAATTTTGTAGGGATCGGGGAAATGAACCACCCCTTTATCCCCTCCTTGAAATAAGGAGGGGAGTATGGCGCTTTAGGCGGGCTGCCCGGAGGTCGCTGGAAGATTGAAATAATATGTGGATGATTGATAGGGGTTCATCGTGTGGGTATAACGGTTTTAAAAAGAGACAATCATGAATTTAGCAGCCTTGTACTCCCCTCCTTATCTTCAAGGAGGGGGCAGGGGGTGGTTATCGCGATTGAGGAAATATGGTGCTTTAGGCAGGCTGGTCGGATTGCAGGTCAGGTATAAACTATTTCATACTTTATCCATGCTTTATCTATGCTTTTGCCATGCCTTTGCTATATATAAGCCCAAGAAATAACCAGCCCTTTATTTACTCCTTGAAATAAGGAGGGGAGTATAGCGCTTTAGGGCGGCTGCCAGGATACGGTCGGCCGTGATATAATCATTTTTTCAGTTACGAGCATAGTAGATTGGATTAGGGTTTAGTGTCGGGGTATAACGGTGTAAAATGAGACAACCCCAAATTTAGCAGCCTTGTACTCCCCTCCTTATCTTCAAGGAGGGGGCAGGGGGTGGTTATCGCGATTCAGTTCCATTTCATACTTTATCCATGCCTTTGCTATGCCTTTGCCCCGTATAGGCTCCCCATCCATAAGGGCCCTAAACATGCTTTATAAATGTTTTAAAAAAAGGCGTTTAACATTGCCGCAAATCTATATCTTTGCCTCGCACAAAATAATGCTGTCCATAAGCTGTGTAATTATCCTGATACATTTGGGATGATATTTGCTAAACGGGACAAGCTTTTGAGTTTAAGGAAGAAAAGAGATCTTTTCAGCTGTGCCCATGAAACACGTTGCGCTCTTATGAAATTTGAAAACACGAATAGATTGAAAGTATTGAAATCTGTTACGCTACTTATACTATTTTTATTGGTCGGTGGAATACAGCCTCTGGCAGCACAAAGCACACAAAACTTCAGCAATATCAATGTCGACCAGTTATCCGACGCCCAAATTAAGCAATTCATTCAGCAGGTTGAAGCGCAGGGATTAAGCGAATCTCAATTAGAGCAGGTTGCTCAGGCAAGGGGCATGAGTGCTGGGGAAGTGGTTAAACTTCGCGCCCGTGTAAACAAAATTAAGCAAACTGGTTCTGCTAGCACCAACACCGGTACAGGTAATAAGACTGTAGATCCCGGTTCCGAGAATGGAAAACGTGAATTAAATTTCAAAAACGACGACACCCCAGTTGACGCTGAGGGTACCGTTTCCCGGATCTTTGGCGCCGAACTCTTCAGAAATTCTAAAATCAGCTTTGAGCCCAATCTACGTCTGGCCACTCCACTTAATTACCAGCTTGGTCCGGACGATGAACTGAATATTGATATTTATGGCTACTCGGAAGCAAGTTATAAATTAATGGTATCTCCAGAAGGGAATATCAATATCCCCTATATAGGTGTAGTTACCGTTGGCGGACAAACCATCGAGCAGGCCAGTCAGCGGATCCGTTCAAGGTTAGCCAGCGTTTATCCCAATATGCGCAGCGGCAATACCCGGGTAAACATTACATTAGGAAATATTCGCAGCATAAAAGTAACATTGATGGGCGAAGTTACCCGTCCCGGCACTTATACTCTATCTTCCTTATCCAGCGTTTTCAATGCTCTTTATGCCTCAGGCGGACCATCCGAGAATGGATCCTTCCGGGAGATACAGATCATACGCAACAACCGGGTAATTGCTAAGTTGGATGTATACGAATTTCTTTTACGCGGATTCCAGCGCAATAACATCCGTTTGCAGGATCAGGATATCATCATGATTCCGACTTATAAAAAGCGTGTAGAATTTTCGGGCGAAGTAAAGCGTCCGGCAATATTTGAAGCGACTGCTAACGAAACTTTAGAGGATGTTATTGGCTTTGCAGGCGGTTTTACCAATGAAGCGTATACCGCACGAATCAAAGTCATTCAAAATACACCCAAAGAGCGACGCATTACTGATGTGCTATCAAATGCCTTTTCAACTTACGTTCCTCAAAACGGAGATAAATATTTCGCCGAGCCGATCCTGGATCGCTTTGAAAACAGGGTGACCATTAATGGAGCGGTATTCCGTCCGGGACAATACCAATTGGAAAAAGGCTTAACTCTGGGACAATTGATCCAAAAAGCCGAAGGCGTTACTGAAGACGCTTTTTTACCTCGAGGCTATCTAACCCGCTTAAGGGCAGACAATACACCGGAATTAATTTCTTTTGACCTTGCAAAGATCCTGAATGGCTCCACAGCCGACATAACTCTTCAACGTGAGGATCAGATCACCATATCATCCATTTTTGATTTGCGTGAAGAATATAAAATAAGCATAGAAGGGGAGGTTCGCTCTCCCGGAACCATTGATTACGCGGAGAACATGAGTCTGGAAGATCTGATCGTTTTAGCAGGTGGATTTAAAGAAGGTGCTTCACCGAAACGAATAGAAATTTCCCGCCGGGTGAAAGATAGTGAAGTTGGTGCGGCAAATTCACGGATTGCACAAGTATATCAGGTTGATGTAGATCAGAACCTGCAAATTCAGGGACCGAAATTTATTCTTCAACCATTCGATATAGTTTCTGTGCGGAATGCCGCCGGTTATGAAGTGCAGCGCCAGGTACGGGTAGAGGGGGAAGTATTGTATCCCGGTACTTATACAATCACCCGCAAAGACGAGCGGATTTCGGATTTAATTAAGCGAGTTGGCGGATTAACGGACCTGGCATATTTATCAGGCGCTTCTTTGAAACGTACCGAGGCAAGTGAAAAAGGATCCGGTAAAAATAGAATTAATACTGAACAAGAAGATCAACAGAAAATACTGAAATTACAGCGTTTACAGGAGACAGCGAAAGATTCAACAGACATCATACAGCAACAAGCTATTTTAAGGAATGATTTTGTCGGGATTGATCTGGAGAGGATATTGGACAGGCCGAAATCAAAACTGGATTTGATATTAGAAGAAGGGGATGTGTTACGGGTTCCGAAACAGCTTCAAACGGTTAAAGTGAGTGGTGAGGTTTTGTATCCAACAACGGCAATTTTCATTGGAGGCAAGGGCTTTAAGCAATATATTTCTGATGCGGGTGGTTTCTCGGACAATTCCTTGAAGAAACGATCGTATGTGATTTATGCGAATGGATCGGTGAGGAGTACGAGGAAGTTCTTTTTATTTAATAATTATCCGATGGTGAAGCCTGGGGCGGAGATTTTTGTGCCGAAAAAGGCAGAAAAGAAAAAATTATCAGCTTCCGAGGTCGTAGGGTTAACTTCTGGGATTGCCTCTTTGGGGGCAATTATATTGGGAGTCCTAAATTTTATTAAGTAATTGTTCTTGATCCGGATCTTAAACAACTTAATGAAACTTTACGAGAAGTATTCGAAAAATCCGCTAGCGAAGTGCTCAACCATATTAATTTGTTTAAGGTTCGCATGTCGGATAGTGTTAAATTCAACAAGAATGTCATGACCATACAGTCGAAAACTTTTAAATCATTATCGCAGGATGATGAAATTTCTCTAAAGGAACTTCTTCTTTTACTTAGAAGGTGGTGTTTGTACTTGTGGACTAAGAAATGGTTGATTTTTATTGTAATATCTGTCGGCATTCTATTGGGGTTGGGCTATGCTTATTACAAAAGGCCTATTTTTGAAGCTACAACCACTTTTGTGCTTGAAGAGGGCGAGGGCGGGGGGATTGGCCAGTACGCTGGCGTGGCGGCGATGGTGGGAATAGATATGGGCGGCGGAGGAGGTTTATTTCAGGGAGAAAATATACTGGAACTATATAAGTCGCGGACAATGCTGCAAAAGGCCCTGCTGAGTACCGCCAGTTTTGATGGAAGAAGGCAGCTATTAATAGATAGATATCTTGAGTTTAATAAGATACGAGAAAGGTGGGAACGACCTGAATTAAAAACATTATCCTTTGCAGACACCGGCAGGTTCACTATTCTTCAAGACAGTATACTTGGAGATATAGTGAGAACGATCAGAACCAATAATATTACGGTAGGAAAGCTGGACAAGAAGCTAAATATTTTAAAAGTTGAAGTTAAAGCCCCAGACGAACAATTTGCTAAAGAATTTAATGATCAAATTGTGTTGACTGTGAACAACTTTTACATTGACACCAAAACCAGGAAGAGTCTCCAGAATGTTCAGATCCTTCAAAATCAAACTGATTCTGTTCGAGCAGTGATGAGCGGTGCAATTTATTCTTCGGCAATGACTGTTGATGCTACACCAAACCTTAATCCAGCAAAGCAAATATTAAGAGCGCCGGCCCAGCGCTCGCAATTTAATGCTGAAACTAATAGAGCGATGTTAACAGAGTTGCTTAAAAACTTAGAGTTGTCTAAAATGAGTTTGCGAAAAGAAACCCCTTTAATTCAAGTAGTAGACCAACCAATCTATCCATTAACAAAGCACGAGTTTGGGAAATTAAAGGGAGCATTATTGGGAGGACTTATATTGGGGTTTATTGCAGTATTGTTCTTGATCATTAGAAAAAATTACTTAGAAATTTTGAATGGAAAATAGAAGTATTGCTGTAATCGGCCTTGGCTATGTTGGTCTGCCTTTAGCTATAGAGTTTGCTAAAAAATATTCAGTAGTTGGTTTTGATATCGACACTAATAGAGTAGCTGAGCTTTCGAAGGGTGTTGATAGCACGAAGGAGGCCAACCTCGATGATCTAATGTTGGTTTTGGCGAATGAAAGCGGGAATGGCCTGAGATTTTCATGCCAAATCGAAGAGTTACACGCTGTCAATACCTACATAGTTACTGTACCTACACCTATTGATCAATTTAAAGCCCCAGATCTTAGGCCTTTACTCAAGGCTTCAGAAATGCTTGGTAAAATAATAAAGGCAGGTGACCTTATTATATACGAATCGACAGTATATCCTGGCTGCACAGAAGAGGATTGCGTACCTGTTTTGGAGAAATTCTCTGGCTTAAAATTTAATCAGGATTTTTATTGCGGTTATTCACCTGAGCGGATTAATCCGGGCGATAAAGTGAATACCTTAACAAAAATTAAGAAGGTCACCTCTGGTTCCACGCCCGAAATAGCCGATTTAGTAGATCAGCTATACGGAAGCATCATTACAGCCGGAACTCATAAGGCTCCTAGCTTAAAGGTTGCAGAAGCATCAAAAGCTATAGAAAATGCTCAAAGAGATGTAAATATTTCCTTTGTAAATGAATTGGCTTTGATCTTCGATCGTATAGGTATAGACACCACCGATGTTATTGATGCTGCGGGGACTAAATGGAATTTCCTAAAATACAAACCCGGGTTAGTTGGAGGTCACTGTATTGGTGTAGACCCCTATTACCTGGCTCATAAGGCTGAATCTTTGGGTTATCATCCCCAAGTAATACTATCGGGTCGCAGGGTCAATGACAACATGGGGATGTTTGTCGCCAACAAGGTCATAAAATTAATGATTCATAAAGGGCACAGAATTCAAGGTGCTAAAGCTTTAATTCTAGGTGTCACCTTTAAGGAGGACTGTCCGGATATCCGTAATTCAAGGGTTATTGATATTTATACAGAATTGAAACAGTTTGGCCTAACTGTAGATGTCTTTGATCCATATGCAGATCCTCATGAGGTTAAACGAGAGTATAGTATTGATCTGGTTAACAATATGAAAGAGCAGTACGATGCAATCGTTTTAGCAGTATGTCATAAACAATTTTTATCGATTGATTTTAAACAGCTTAGAAATGGACATGATACTGTAATTTTCGACACTAAATCTTGTCTGGATCGTAGCGTGATTGATGCAAGGCTCTAGAATATTAACAGGGAAGCCCCCTCAGTTATCTGAATGAAGAGGGTTACAGTGCATTTAAGGCCTCTTAGCCGAATCTGAAGGGTTGGGGATCGCTAAAATTGCTTAACGTTTTCTTGAAACTTAAAGAAATAAAAAGTTAATGTATGAAAAATACCATCCAGATGGTAGACCTTAGTGGTCAATACTTAAGAATAAAAGAAGAGATTGATGCAGCTTTATTGGATGCTGTTCAAGGGACAGCCTATATTAATGGACCTCAAGTAAAGCAGTTTGCTAATAGCTTGCAGGAGTATAATAACGTTAAATCGGTGGTCACTTGTGCGAACGGAACAGATGCACTTCAAATTGCTATGATGGGCTTGGGTTTTAAGCCCGGCGACGAAGTTATTGTCCCTGCTTTTACATACATAGCAACGGTAGAGGTAATTTCCTTGCTCGGACTTGTTCCAAAATTTATTGATGTAAAAGAGGATACATTTGAGCTGGATTATTCGAAATTAGAAGACCTTATATCTAATAACACTGTAGCGATAATTACAGTTCATTTGTTTGGACAGTGCTCAAACATGGAAGCCATACTATCTGTAGCCAGGAAGCATAACATCGCTGTCATAGAGGATACAGCTCAGGCGATGGGTGCAGAATACATGTTTAAAGATGGTTCACGAGCCTTTGCCGGAACGATAGGCGATATTGGAACAACCTCTTTTTTCCCTTCAAAAAACTTGGGCTGCTTCGGAGATGGTGGTGCAATGATGACCCAGAGTGCCACACTCGGAGAACGGTTATCTATGATAGCCAATCATGGACAGCGAGAAAAATATTACCATGAAACGATTGGAATAAATTCCAGATTGGACACAATTCAGGCTGCAATTTTACAAGTTAAGATTAAATACCTGGATGAATACACCGAAGCGAGACGAGCTGTAGCTGAAAAATATGATGTAAGTTTGTCTAACATAGCAGGGCTAATTCTTCCCGAAAAGGCACAGTATTCAACTCATGTTTACAATCAATATACTTGCCGTGTTGAGAACGGACGGAGAGATGAGCTAAAGGCATATCTCCTGGAGCAAGGAATTCCCAGCATGATCTATTACCCTGTACCTGTACATCTACAAGAAGCTTATCTTTCTTATGGATATAAGGAAGGGGATTTTCCGGTATCCGAAAAACTATGCAAAGAGGTCATTTCATTTCCAATTCATACCGAAATGAAAGTTGAGGAACAAGACTTTATTATAAAAAATATAGTGCATTTTTTTACACATGGAGAATAAATATTTTGTTCACGAAACCGCCATTGTAGATCAGGGTGCCGAAATTGGCCAAGGGGTTAAAATTTGGCATTTTTCTCATATCATGGCCAACTGCAAGATTGGTGAAAAGTGTAACATTGGTCAAAATGTAGTTATTTCGCCCGGGGTAGAGCTAGGCAAAAATGTAAAGGTCCAAAACAATGTTTCGGTGTATGAGGGAGTGACATGTGATGATGATGTTTTTTTAGGGCCATCAATGGTATTTACCAACGTGATCAATCCGCGAAGTGCGATCAACAGAAGAGGACAGTTCTTAAAAACACAGGTGGGTAGGGGCGCTTCTATTGGAGCCAATGCTACAATTGTTTGCGGACACGATATCGGTGACTATGCATTTATCGGGGCGGGCGCCGTAGTCACTAAATCTATTCCATCGTATGCCCTTGTCGTTGGTAATCCTGCAAAGCAAATAGGCTGGGTTAGTGAATACGGACATCGGCTGAACTTTAGTAAGGATGGAATAGCGATTTGCCATGAAAGCGAGCAAGAGTATAAACTTAAAAATGATTCTGTAACCAGAATAAAATAAAAATGGTAACTGAGAATAAAATAAAATTTGCAGTAATCGGTTGTGGCCATATAGGAAAACGCCATGCTGAAATGATAACACGTCACCCTGATTGTGAACTTGTTGCACTTGTTGATATAAAGGAAAAGGCCCAGTTAGGTATCGAAGACTATCATGTTCCGCTTTTTAAGAACATTGATGAACTTTTAAATGCAGGGATAGACATTGACGTGGTAAACATCGCCTCACCCAATTGCTTTCATGCAGAACAGGCTTTGAAATCTTTGGAAGCAAAAAAGCACATTGTGGTAGAAAAGCCAATGGCTTTAAGTAAAAATGATGCAGAGAAGGTCATCTTTAAGGCCTTGCATGCGCATAAGCATTTGTTTGCCGTTATGCAGAACCGCTACTCCCCTCCCTCTGTTTGGATTAAAGAGTTAATAGAGTCAGAGAAGCTTGGCCAGATCTACATGGTTCAGCTTAACTGCTACTGGAATCGGGATAACAGGTATTATAAGCCCGAAAGCTGGCATGGTAAAAAAGATCTGGATGGTGGTACGTTGTTTACCCAGTTTTCGCACTTCATAGATATCATGTACTGGCTGTTTGGGGACATTGAAAATATTCATGCGAAATTCAATGATTTCAATCATAGTGATCTTACAGATTTTGAAGACAGCGGTTTTGTAAGCTTTGATTTTGTGAACGGCGGTATGGGTTGCCTCAATTTCTCCACTTCTGTGTGGAATCAGAATCTTGAGAGCTCGATGACCATTATTGCTGAGAACGGCAGTGTTAAGATTGGTGGCCAATACATGAATGAGGTAGAATATTGCCATGTGAAAGATTATATTATGCCTGAGCTTGCGCCTACAAATCCGGGCAATGATTATGGTGCCTACAAAGGTTCGGCCGCAAATCATCATTATATTATTGAAAATGTAGTAGATGTATTGCAGGGCAAAGCACCAATTACTACAAATGCTCTTGAAGGGCTTAAAGTAGTAGATATTATTGAAAGAATTTATAATGCCTCAAAATAAGCACGACAAAAGCATCGGTCTGTTTTTGATGACATATAAGGGCCTGAAAGTTCTGGAAGCCATCATTCAATCGAACTATCATACTCTTGTTTCATTCGTTTGCGTTGGTGATGATAAAAATCTTATTGAAGATTCTTCACAAGAGATAATTGAGTTGTGTGTAAGATATAATATCAAAGTTTTTAATCGTAACGACAACCTCCCGGTTAATAAGGCTAACTATCTTTTGGCCGTTTCTTGGCGATGGATGATTGAAAGTAAAGGTTTAAACTTAATCGTGTTTCATGATTCATTGCTGCCGAAATACCGAGGCTTCGCTCCGTTGGTTAATGCGCTTAAAAACGGCGAGCCTTCGATTGGCGTTACTGCGCTGTTTGCTTCAGAAAAATACGATGAAGGGCCAATAATTACCCAACAATCTATAAACATCAGTTATCCTATTAAAATCAATGAGGCGATACATTTAATTGCTTCGGCCTACCAGGCCGTGGTACTTGAAATCATCCAGACAATTGCAGATGATACACCATTGCTGTCGGAGCCCCAGAATAAAGATGACGTAACTTATAGCCTTTGGTTAAACGAAGATGATTACTTTATAGATTGGAATTGGGACGCCCTATATATCGAACGATTTATTAATGCCGTAGGATTTCCCTATGCAGGAGCCCGGACATCCTTACTTGACAGAATTATCAGAATTGATGAGGGCGTTATGCTTCCTGATGTAAAAATAGAAAACCGGGACGCGGGAAAAATTATTTGGTTTGATAATGAACGGCCTGTAATTGTTTGTGGTACAGGACTTATTAGAATTGATGACGCAATCTTTACTGATGATAATACCAGTGTATTTCCTTTAAACAAATTTAGAATAAGGTTAAAATGAAGATACCGTTTAACAAGCCGTACTTGACGGGCGAGGAGACCAAATATATTCAAGAAGCTGTTGCTTCAGGGAAAATTTCAGGAGACGGTATATTTACTAAGAAATGTCATGAGTTTTTCCAAAATCGTTATGGCTTTAAAAAGGTGCTGTTAACAACCTCGTGTACCGATGCATTAGAAATGGCGGCAATTCTTGGGAATATTTCGCCCGGAGATGAGGTGATAGCCCCTTCATACACGTTTGTTTCAACGGTTAATGCATTTGTTTTAAGAGGCGCGAAAATTATATTCTGCGATAGCGAAACTAATCACCCTAACATAGACGCTAATAAAATTGAAGCGTTAATTACCGAGAAGACTAAGGCTATCATTCCTGTGCATTACGCCGGGTTTGCTTGTGATATGCATAAAATTATGCAGTTGGCGGAAAAATATAACCTGCTGGTTATTGAAGATGCGGCACAGGCGATTGATAGTTATTACACCTATCCAAACGGTGATACAAAGCCGCTCGGCTCCATCGGTACTTTCTCGGCTTTCTCATTCCACGAGACGAAAAATATTATTAGTGGTGAAGGAGGAATGATTGCAGTAAATGATGAACGGTTTGCAGGCCGAGCAGAAATAATACGTGAAAAAGGTACTAATCGCTCTGCTTTTTTCAGAGGTGAAGTGAATAAATATGGATGGGTCGACATCGGATCTTCTTTTTTGCCCTCAGATATAATAGCTGCTTTTCTCTACGCACAAATAGAGAATTTGGAATCTATTCAGAACAAGCGTAAAGCGCTGTGGCAATACTACCGTGAGCAGCTGGTTCCATTAGAACAGGCTGGTTTATTGGAGCTGCCAAAAATACCGGCATATGCAACTAATAATGCCCATATGTTTTATATCATATTGAATGATTTGGAGATCCGTACAGGGCTAATTGATCATTTGCGAAAGCATGATGTACTGGCTGTGTTTCATTACCTTTCATTGCATAAAAGTGAATTTTATGCCAGTTCAGAAACATCATATGCAGAGTTGCCTAACTCTGACAGGTTTACCGATTGTTTGTTAAGACTGCCGTTATATTATAGCCTGGCGCTTAGCAATGTAGAATATATTTGCGATTTAATTGCAGATTATTTGAAAAGCGGGGGAGTAAAGGTTGAGGAAAAAGTAAATAATAATTGCTGAGATGCAGGCAAGTAAATCCTTAAAAATTATACATATTGGAACCTCTCACAAACATGATAGCCCATTTATATTATCAAGCGAGTATCTTTTTGAGAGAGCCTTTCCAAATCAGAACGTCTTTTTTTTGATTTCGTACGGGTCAAATGATTACAGCTACTCCGGCGACCGCTTTATGACGGGCTACAATGAAACAACTGCACAAGAAAAGTTGGCCCAAA
>CAMLLO010000070.1 GCA_946480915.1 uncultured Sphingobacteriaceae bacterium
CATCTCCGCAGGTTCTGCTACTCCAGAGTGTGCTAAAAATAAGGTATCGAGCTCAGCAGTGTCTACTACACCAGAATGGGCGAAAACTGTCGGAGCACTATCGGCAGGGATTACTACTCCAGAGTGGGTTAAAAATATGGGAGCGATATCAGCAGCTACTACTGTTCCCGAGTGGGCAAAAATTTCCGAGAAATCAATGATTTCCCCGAACGCATCTTCTAAATCGTTCAGCAGTCAAGACGTTGTCTCAGAACCCTCTGGTAACAATTCAATTGAGACATCTGAAGAAAGCCATTTTGAAGCTCCGGTCAAAAGGAGTAAAATGCCTAGGAGTTAATTTAGACCGCTATTCCGTATTCCGCGGAGAATTTCGAAACCCCTTACTGGCTTAAGTTTCAGGCTGCGTGTTCAATTTTTCCTAGCAGGATCCCTAAGTCTTGATAGACAATCTAGTCGTAGCGAGGCGCTAAGACTACAAATAGAAGCTCTGATAGAAGGCGATTATTGAAACTCAAAGAAAGTAACAGAGTCGTGTTAATGACAGATTATATAGTTATATGAGTCGAAGCTCCTTAAGAATATGCATTTGTCTCTCAAAACATGATCGAACTCTTTTCTCATAAAAATTTATCGCATCTACCTTATTATTAAATTGAATATTACTCAGTTCTTCATCTAGTTGTATCAGAATATTCTTAAGATCTGTAACCGGCCATTCCTGCTCAGACATGTAGATATGAGGTATAGGGCGATAACTACCCTCAGTGGTTAGGTTAGTTTTTAAGTCACTCAATATCATTAGGAATAGATATCCTGGTATGATCATGCCCTGGCTTAAATCGGGATAATACCCGGGCCATTTTTCTATCCTTGAAAAGCTCTTTAAAACACCTTTTATTATATGACTGTATCCGGATCTAATCTCGTCTGCAGCGTTATTCGAGGTTTCAAGGGACTTTCTAAGTTCTTCAAGCTTTGTATTTAAATCGCTGTTTGCTAAAATTTCGTCGTCTAAATCATTTTGATGTTTTGAATCCATCTTTAGTAGTGAAATTTTGTGGTCACTTACTTGAATTGAGAATATAAGATCGAAATAAGTTGCAATTTGAGTCATATGGTTAGATAAAGCTTAAATATAACAGTTAGTATGGTATTTTCTTCTTCTGGCCAAAATTTGATTAAATCCCGTCAGCGCAAACATGTTGTATGTGGTTTACTATCTTCATATCCCCGGTTTGGCGCAAGTATGCAGCGCTGACTGAGGGCTGAGTACTTGTGCCTCAGACTAACAAAGGCTCTAACATCGTTAACCCGATCATTCCTTTCAACCCGTAATAGTCCCTGGCGCTACTATACAGGTAATCCTCTGCTTTTTCAACAAAACCTGCATGTACAGGATTATTATGGATGTAGTCCAATGTATCATGAAGATGCTTCGGGTCTTTCATTTCTATTGGATGGTTATCCTGTCCCCCAGTTTGGCGCAAGTATGCAGCGCTGACTGAGGGCTGAGTACTTGTGCCTCAGACTAACAAAGGCTCTAACATCGTTAACCCGATCATTCCTTTCAACCCGTAATAGTCCCTGGCGCTACTATACAGGTAATCCTCTGCTTTTTCAACAAAACCTGCATGTACAGGATTATTATGGATGTTTCCAATGTGTCGTGAATATGTTTTGAATCTTTCATTTCTATTGGATGGTTATCCTGTCGCCACAGCTGAAAGCTAAGATTGTTGCATTAAACAAAATGGAAAGGATCTTAGATGGAGTAATGATCAAAGATGTTTGTCTCAAGCTGAGTATAACTCGAATTGGAGAGATAATGGCTTAACCTACGTCAACCGTGAAAATCAAAAATATGATTTTTGATTTTCACGGTTGATACCCTTACCTTTGCCACCATGATCACCCGTTTGGCAGCAAAGCATTTAGATATTTTATTGGCTGAATTTCCTGCGATCGCTCTTTTAGGTCCAAGGCAGGTAGGCAAAACCACGCTTGCTAAACTGCTTGTTAAAAAACACCAGAAAGAGATTTTATATTTCGACCTGGAAAGCGATGCTGATGTAGCAAAGCTTAAAGACCCGGAATATATTTTTAACGAATACAAAGATCATTGCATTATTCTTGATGAGGTACAGCGTGTGCCTAAACTATTTTCTCAGCTAAGGCCCATTATCGACGCTTATCGTAAGCCCGGCCGCTTTATTTTAACCGGTTCGGCTTCCCCCGATCTGGTGAAAGGAGTTTCCGAATCGCTGGCCGGAAGAATAGCCTTTAACGAACTGTCGCCGATAAATTTGGTTGAAGCTAAGAAAAGCAATATCGGTCAGCAGCAGCATTGGTTCAGGGGAGGCTTTCCGCTGGCGCTTACTGCGGCAGACGATAAAGCGTTTATCCGCTGGACGGAAAATTTCATACGTACGTATATCGAGCGCGACCTGTCGCTATTATTTGGAGTAAAGCTTCAGGAAAAACTCATCCGGAATTTCTGGTTTATGCTCGCAGCAAATAATGGCGGGATCTGGAATTCCGAGGCTTATGCCCGTTCATTGGGCATTTCGGGGCCCACTATAAAACGATATCTTGACTTTCTGGAAGGCGCGTTTTTAATCAGACAATTACCTGCCTGGTTCGTAAATACAAGTAAGCGGCTGGTAAAAGCACCAAAGATCTATTTACGCGATAGTGGTTTGTTGCATGTAATTAACCGGATTTCTTCCGCAACTGAGCTTCCGCTTAATATCGGTGTTGGAGCCTCATGGGAGGGTTATGTTATTGAGCAAATTTTTCAGTTAAAGCCCCCACACATCGACATGTATTATTATCGCACACATCATGGCGCTGAATGCGATGTATTACTGGTAAATGGAATCAAACCGGTGTTGGGTATAGAAATTAAATATTCGTCGAACCCTGTGTTATCGAAGGGATTTTACTCGGTTATGGACGACCTGAACCTACCTGAAGGCAGGGTAATTACCCCAAAAGGAAGTTCTTCAAAATTGCATCCTAAAATAGAATGTAGTAACCTTTCTGATTTTCTCAGCGGCAGATTGCAGGAACTTTAACCGTGAAAATCAAAAATTTAATTTTTGATTTTCACGGTTAGTCAGCTATCTTTATTGTATCTAACCTTCACATATACAATAGGTTTATATGATTAAGAAAACCTTGCAATCAGTAATCCCGCCTACCTTAGTCTCAAGAACAGTGAATTACTTATCGATCTCCCCTATTTAAAAGTTCCAGGAGAAAAAGAGTTGAAAGCAAATCACAATTATCTTCGTTAGGTGATAAAGTATTTGCTGGTTGGGGCCAATACCGCAAAGAACAAAATTGAAAGCAAATCACAATTATCCGAAAGCCTTCACTCATTCTTTTGCTTCCTCTGCAAGCAATTTCTTTTCTATCCTCATGTCGGGAACAAACCAGATAATGGCAACTAAAATATAAATAGCGAAGCTTAGCCATGCACTTAAAAAAGCAAGAAGTATGGCAGTGAAATAAAGCGCTAAAGAAAATTTTCCTTTAGTATCTTTTCCCAATGCCCGGCTTAGCATCGAATCACGACCATGGTGTCTGACAAGCATTTTTGAAAGAATTGAATACGCCACTGCATTCATGAAAAGTATAAATCCATAAAGAGCCACCGGCCATGTAGTAAAATGATTCTCGCCCATCCATGCTGTAACAAAAGGTATCAGCGAAAGCCAAAAAAGGAGGTTCATATTTGCCCATAAAATACGCCCGTTAACAGATTGTACCGCCTGCATCATATGGTGATGATTGTTCCAATAAATCCCCAGGTAGATAAAGCTGAGGAGATAACTAATAAAAACAGGAATCAGGGGTATTAACACTTCCGGTGTACCGCCATGCGGCACCTTTAACTCGAGCACCATAATTGTGATGATGATGGCCATTACCCCGTCGCTAAATGCTTCTAATCTGCCCTTTTTCATAAATCGAATAATTTTTCGAACATATAAATTTTCTATCAGACATTTACAAATAAGAAATCAGGTGCGATTAACAAAAAAACCTCCTGTTATATGGAAGCTTTTTATATAGACTAAATATTGTTGGTATTTCCTTTTCAGCTGCTGCCCGGGTTCATTCTTCCATTGTTGGTGTTCATTACAATATATATTTGCTTGCTTTAACCACCTCCGCCAGCGAAGGACAACACCTTTATGGTATCGGTGGTTCAGCTTTTTCAAAAGCTTTTTGACTTTTTAAAATATTGTTCTGATATCCTAATGCACACTTTTTTACAAGGAAATTGTAGTCTATCGTAATAGAAAGAAAAGCGTTCAGAGCATCGTTAAGTACCTGAATTTCATCATTCAGATATTGCTCCGAGGTATAATAAATATGATCACTATTGATCAGCTTCTCAATGCACTTTAAATATTCTGCCAAAGAATCTTCAGCTATTAGTTTATCATCATTTAATAATTCCTCGAAGCGTTCTTTCAATTTCTTCTCTTTCCGGATAATCTGCATAACCTGAATTTTTATGTCCGCATGCTGCATAGTGGTATATACCGGGTTAACTACATCGATCATTTCGTTGTACAGCTTAAGATCAAGCTCCGCAAGCTCAAATTGGCGAAACATGTCAGCATAGGCCAGCTTTAATTGTGTCCTCTCAGTCGCCGAAGTACATACCCCCAGAGTATGCTGATATATCGCCCTATCATGATCTGCGATTTTAAGCTTTGCTTCTTTAAGCTCCGTAGTAAGCCTTCCTTTAATGATCTCTGCTTCATAGGCTGGAAATTTCTCTCCATCAAAATCGAAGGACCGGATGCCTGTGTTTCCTTCGTTCAGGGAGCCAAGAACATTAATGTCATTTTCCAGATTCACGATTAAAACAGGCAAGCGGGTATAATCATCAGAGAACAAATCTCCGGATAAAGAGTCGAACACTTCATTATCTGAGGTTTCCAGTTCAAACCGCTCAATGTTTCTGTTATCATAATAACCATTAAACTCGGGCTGAAGCGAGGTGGAGCCCAGATGATTAAGGTATTTTACTTCAAACTCTTCAACACTCAAAAGCAAGGGAGCTTGTTCAAACTGAACGTCTTCGTAAAGTTTATCTGTAAATTCCTGCTGTATGCGTGCTGCATCGCTAAACAATTCCCATGCTGAATTATCAACCAACCCGGCATCAATGTTCATTTCAGAAAAAAAAGCAACCCGGTCTGATGTATCAGGATGCGAGGCCCATTGATCTTTGATCATAATACGGCTCTTCCCGAACAGATCGAAGCTATTGGCATCAATCATGGGCAAGCCGTTGTTAAGATGAATTTTATATTTTGCTGCATAAAGCTGCATCAATTTGAAATGATGGGTGTATACATTTTCGGCTTTCCTGTTCTCACGAATCAGGGTGCCGTAAAAATTGATCAATGCGGTATAACATTCCACCGCAAAATCACTTCTGTACTGTGCCGTAATATTACTTCTCGAGCCACTGACACTGGCAGCAACAGCATCAGCATGAAACTCCATCTGCCTTGACAAGCTCATATGTTCTTTATTGAGCAGAACATATACTTTGCGCATAATCCATTGCATCGCCTGAATAATCAGGTTAGCCAATTCTTTAAATATCCGGAAGTACCAGGTGGAGTTTCCCCAGTTGGCAAGGGCATTGTTATAACGTTCATTATCGAATAAGATCTTGTGGATAATTAAGTTGAAATGATAAACATAGGCCCCCAATGCCATACTCTTTTGGGAAAAATGCCCGAACTCATGCCCGAGAACCCCTTTAAATTCACTTATAGTTAGTGAATTAACCAGTCCAGCTCCGATATACAGGTTCTTACGCTGAGGAAAAAACATGCTTAAAAAAACAGAGTCGTATGCTACTAATGCGTTAACATCCTCCACAAGAAAAATTTTCTTTGGAAAAGATGATCCTGCTTCGCTAGTCACCCTCCTGATAAATTCAAATAAAAGAGGCTCGTCCTTTTCGAAAATTTGGACTGCACCTTCACGCCCTCGGTTTAGCTTAATTACTAGCGAATTAAAGACAAATATCACAATCATTACTGCCAGTCCCAGTCCTCCTAAAACCAGCAGGAACGTTACCATATTTGGAACCTCCAATGCAATAGCGCCCACCAGTAAAACCACTACGGCAGCTATTCCAAGTGCGATCGTAACCACAGCTATGTATGACAATAGAAATAAAACACACAGCAGGAAAACTTTAATTACCTGTCTTTTAAATTCTGATGTAGGCTGTATATACTGCCTGTTAGAGTCCTTAGGTGGTAAAGGATATTCGGAAATAGTAAACGGCATAATAATGTTTAGGTAGATGAAAGATAAGGAAAGTTTGAAAATTCTGCAGGTTTGGGGAGTAAGAGACTCCTTTTTATTTGTGAATCTGTGGAGACTCTGCGCTGACCTCCTCTGCTGCCCTGGTTCGTGTCCCCACGAAACAAAAGTGGTGTTATCGGATATTATGGTTCGTGGGGACACGAACCAAGGCAGCAGAAACAATAAGTGCTTATAAATAGATCCACGTTGAATCCCGAGGTGCCTTTTGCACAGGTTGCCGGGTTGTTAATTAGGCAGCCCGCCATAAGCGCCCTATTCCTATCTTCCACTGTTGGTGTCCCCACCAACAATATGTATTGCTTGCTTTAACCACCTCCGCCTTCGGCACCTCCGCCAGCGGAGGACACATAAGGCCTATCCCGGTCAAATGTGTCATTGTTCATAGATCCCTGTTGCTAATTAGGCAGCTCGCCATAAGCGCCATATTCCTCTCCTTATTTTCACTTGCGCTTGATGGGGTAACCATACTGCCGCATTAAGTCTCATAAAGAATTTATGGTACGGAGACAAGATCGACCACCGGTACGAAAATTATCTCTTACCCCAAATCCGTGTATTCAAATCCAGACTATCAACAATACCGAGCATAAACTTAACCACTTCAATATCATCACGTAGGAGATCCGGATCAAGGAGGGTCTTAAATACCGGGGGTTCAAAATAATTGGTTTCGAACGGAAAAGCTAAAAACATGTATTGATCAATAAAACTTGCTGCTATCGTATATTCGGATCTGGAATTAAGCTCGCAAAGCCGCTCCATCATAAGAGGTGTTAAAATATAACGGGCTTCTACCTGATCGTTAGAATAGGTAACGAACGCATTGCAAAAATCGAGATTTTCCAGTTGTACCAACTGATGGCTGCTGGACGACAAGACCGGCACATTTTTCGCAAACCATGCGGAAATTGCAGCTCCTGTATCTTTTGGCCTTACAACAGTAATACCATCGAAATTTTTATTAAAATCGGCTACAAAAATAATTCCCCGGAAGATGTCGTGCCACGTCTCTTTAGTTCCATTTTTAGTTTGAGTCGTGGTTTTATACTCTGCATGCACCTCCGAAAAACAAAACACCGTCTTTCCCAACCGACCTGTAATTTGGTCCTCGCTCGTCACGCGGTCTGGGATGGTACTAAAAAGTCCCGACCGTATAGTTTCTCCTATGGATAATCCGTGCCCGGGCTCGATGCGCAAACTCGGGTCGATATCGAGCAATAGCGCACGAATGACTTTTTGTTTAAAATCATGTACATATTCGCGCGTTATCCCTTCTCCCTTAAAGAGCAACACACCGCCAGTTATTAAAAACAAGGCAGCTCCTACGATTCCTGGCAACAAATATTCAAATATCACCCCAGCCGCGGCAAGCAGCACACCTGCCAGCATACAATAGAAGCCTTTAAGCTTAATAGTTTTAATACCCCTGCGCTGCGCCTCAAGCTCCAGAAGCGCTGCTTGTGAATCTTGTTCAGGCATTTGTACGATTGAAAAGATCGCTTGCGCTGATGTTCTTACGCTCCTCGTCAGGAATGCCGATTACTGACTCTTCCTTATAATTCATCATACTTGCCATGATATTGCCCGGAAAGGTCATAATAGCATCATTATAATCAGTAACCGAAGCATTAAAGGCTCTGCGGGCCGCCGCAATCTGTTCCTCGCTTTCTGTCCAGGTAGTCTGAAGGTTCAAAAAGTTGGTATTTGCTTTCAGGTCTGGATAATTCTCTGCATTAAGCATTATAGATCGCACGCCAGAGGTAACATCCGCATCAAGAGCCATCTTCTTTTCGGCGGGGAGATCCTGAGAATATGCCTGCGTACGCAGCTGGGTAAGTGTGTTGAGCACGCTGCTTTCATGCTGCATATATTGTTTAACCAGCTCCGCCAGATTAGGAAGTAGGTCAAATCGCTTTTTAAGCATTGCATCAATGGCCGAGAAAGCATTGGTTACCTGGTTCTTTTTGGTAATAAGCCTGTTATAAAGAAGAATGCCAAAAAAGGCCAAAACAGCAAGCACAATTAAAAAAGGGGTCATCATGATTTTAAGGTTTAAGTGTTAAATATAGAAATAAAGATTTAAACAGGTCGTGGCAGGTGTAAGCAACAAATGAACTTCAATTGTCTGCTGCCCTGAGGCGGAGCAGCTAAAATCTCGCTCGTCGGATTTGCAACCCAGCTTAAACCCAAGGCCGGCTCTAATTCATCAAAACACATCTTAAAGTTATATCCGCTCTTAATTACAAATCCTTTACAGCATAATTTAAATACTAAAACCACCCCTTTATCCCCTCCTTGAAAATAAGGAGGGGAGTATGGTGCTTTAGCAAGGCCGCTTTGTAATTTTTTCTCTGCTGCCCTGGTTCGTGTCCCCACGAAACAGAAGGTGATATTATCGGATATTATGGTTCGTGGGGACACGAACCAAGGCGGAGAGACACGTCCCGGTGCAACAGATTTTAGATGCTGCAAAGAAAGTCTTTGATTATTTTTTATACTTTAGTTTTAAGAAATAGGTATAAGAGACGCCTGGAGCTCGCCGCTTGAGCAGCACAGCTCTATTCCATAAAAAATCTTACTATGGATAATAAAACATCAAGAAGGTTTTTCCTTCGCTCATCAGCTACCCTCGGCCTTGCAACAGCTTTCGGACTCGAGGGAATTTTTGCAAAAACGGTATCCAAAAATGATTTTCTATCACCTGATGAAAAAAATCTGATCATTCTATTTCAGGGAGATTCTATTACGGATGGCAATCGCGGGCGG
Source organism: uncultured Sphingobacteriaceae bacterium (assembly GCA_946480915.1). The sequence goes on from CAMLLO010000070.1 coordinate 9,136, forward strand.
AACAACGATCCCAATCATATTATGGGACACGGTTATGCATTTTCTGTTGCAAGCCGCGTCGGAGCCGACTTTCCCGCATCGCAGCTAACTTTTTATAACAGGGGAATTAGCGGAAACCGTGTTCCCGATTTAAAAAACCGCTGGCAAACCGACACATTGGATCTTAAGCCGGATGTATTAAGCGTTTTAGTTGGCATAAACGATGCTTCCAGGTTGATAAGCAGCCAAAGCACAGAAAAGCCGGATTATGATCTGTTTGAAACTACTTACTGGGATATTCTTTCCCAAAGCAAACAACAAAATCCTGAAACTCTTTTTGTGCTTTGTTTACCCTTTGTTTATCCGGTAGGCAGAGTGAAGGAAAAGTGGCAGCTTTACCAGGATACTATAGCAGAACTTACAAAAAGAATAAAAAAGCTGGCTCTTGAATTTAATGCGGTAACTGTAGATTTTCCGGCAGTTTTTGAAAAGGCCTCAAAAAAAGCACCCATTGATTACTGGACCTGGGATGGAATTCATCCAACGGTGGCCGGACATGAACTTATGGCCCGCGAATGGATCAAACAGGTGAGCACCAGACTTAAATTTCTGAAGGCTTACAAGTATAAATAAGCCGACAGACAGTGCCCCCACCAACAATATAAATTTGCTTGCTTTAACCACCTCCGCCTGCGGAGGACAACTTAACGCAGAGCACATTCCTCTTTTTTTTCCGGTATAAAGCATTACGATTGCCGATCGGTCGGCAATGACGGGGAGAGTAAGAATGACGATTGTCGTTTAGTCAGACCGGATTTTAACCGACGGTACACTGGAAGTTGAGACACACGTTCAACAACCCACCACGTCATTCCCGCGCAGGCGGGAATCCTAATGCAGTGCT
>CAMLLO010000071.1 GCA_946480915.1 uncultured Sphingobacteriaceae bacterium
AATGACGGTGCTCTAAGAACGACGAAACTGGTTCTGCAACAACGCTACTCATCCAACAACCCGCCCGTCATTCTCGCGCAGACGGAATCTTAATGCAGTGCTCATTCCTCTTTTTGCTGGGATAGCGCATTACGATTGCCGATCAGGTCGGCAATGACGACGCTCCAGGAATGACGGATGTCGTTCAAATGACACCTCTCCGCGCATCTATCATATAAATTTTCTTTTACAAGAGTATTGAGCTCGCATACAGGTGTCTTACTTATATAAACCAATTATAAAGAGCTAACCAGAGTCGCATTATGCAGAAGCGTGTCGACAGCCAATTAATTAAGCGCCTGAAAAATGGAGACGAGTCCGCGTTTAACGAGGTGTATTATCTTTTTAGTGAAAAGATATATCAAACCGCTTATCGCTTTCTTGGAGATGAGGACCGATGTGAAGATGTTGTGCAGGAAACATTTATCAGTTTGTGGACAAGTAAAGAAAAGTTGGATGTATCCGGCGATCTGTGGCTTTATATATATGTAATCGCAAAAAGAAAATCCTTAGATATTCTGAGAGATGTAAAAAAGTCTTTTATTCTTAGTGAGAAATTAATGATTTCAATGGAAGAATTAAGAAACCATACAGAGGACAGGATTTTAGGAGACGAGCTTCAGCGAATCACAAATGAAATTCTGGATCAATTACCCCGACAACAGCAAACAGTATTTCAATTAAGCAGAGTGGGTGGCCTTTCTCACCAAGAAATTGCCCAGAAACTAAGCATTTCTAAAAATACAGTAAAAAACCATACTGCTCAGGCCTTGAAAACTCTCAGGCTTAAAATTCAAGATTATACTTCGGTAATTATTTTCCTGCTTTTTTTTATAAAATAATTTCGAAGCGACTAGTACCTCTGTCTTCCTTCTCCGTTCCTTGATTTTAAACACTTATAAAATTAACTTTTAATGGACGTTAAAAGGCTTCATCAATTAATAGATTCGTACTATTCAAATCAATTAAGCAGAAAGGAATGTGAAGAACTGTTGCATTATTTGAATATTCCTGGCGATCAGGAGATCACCGAAGAAGTTTTCGGAGACCATGTTAAACCTCAATTTGATAAAATAAGGTCTGAAAATCTTCTTATAAAGATTAAAGATGACCCACGATTTTCAGCACATAAAGTTAAGCCGGTTGCTACGCCTAATTTATCTCAAAGGTTAAAATGGACCTTGATTGCTGCCTCGCTACTCATTTTTGTTTCTGTTAGTCTTTGGTTTTATTCACAATCACGTATGTTTTCAAATAATTTGGTTAAAACAGAGAAAGCACATGGAAATTTTCATGTAAGTAATAGCGTTATGCCTGGCGACAGCCGGGCGACACTTACGCTATCATCGGGCAAAGTTTATAAACTCAATAATCTTGATACTGGTATACTTGCGTATGCCAGCAATACGCGGATCAGTAATTCAAAATATGGCATGCTGGTTTATCAGGTATCCTCAAGTCCAGCAGTTGCAGCCGCATCGTTTTCAACGGTAGCCACTCCCAGAGGCGGCGAATATAAAGTTTTGTTGCCCGACGGTACCCGCGTCTGGCTTAATTCTGCTTCGTCCATTCGATTCTCATCTACTTTTAAAGAAAAAATAAGACGGGTGCAATTAACAGGTGAGGCATATTTTGAAGTTGCAAAAAATAAACATTCGCCTTTTCACGTCGAGGCAAATGGTGTTGTTATCAAAGTGCTGGGCACTCATTTTAATGTATCCTGCTATCATAACGGAACTGTTAAAACATCTCTTGTTGAGGGATCTGTAATTGTTGAAGGACAAGACCAGAAAGCTATACGGTTAAAGCCTGGGCAGCAGGCTGTGGCAATTCAGCAAAAAGATATAAAGGTTTTTGAAACAGATGTGGATAAAGCGATTGCCTGGAAAAACGGATTTTTTAAGTTTCAGGATGAGGATATCAGAAGCATTATGGAAGAGGTTGCACGCTGGTATGATATTGAGGTTGAATTTAAAGATAATGTAGGGCAGGAGAGATTTGGTGTAGTATTTTCCAAATCTAAAAGCCTCTCTGAGCTTCTGGCTAGTTTGGAAACAGTAGGAAGTGTTCGATTCAAAACCGAAGGAAGGAGGGTGACGGTGATGAAGTAAATGCTTTGCAGAAAACAAATGAAGTCAGGAGCGTTTGCTCCGCCCCTGACGACAGGTAAAATACCGGGTCAGATTTAAGCCCCCAACATTACATAATCAGTATAACTTAAAACTAACATTCAAATGTATAGAAAAAATATTGCACATTTCAAGGGCTTTGCTCTTGATACATTGCGAATTATGAAGCTAATAATAATTTTACTAACGATTTCACTAATGCAGGTTAGTGCAGCAGGTCTGGGGCAGACAGTTAGTCTTAAAGTGAATAAAATCACGTTCAGTGAGTTGGTTGTTAAATTAAAGCAGCAGACGAATTATGATTTCATTTATAGTTCAGAAGCTCTGGAGAATGTCAATCAAATCTCGATAACCTGCCAGGGTAAACCATTGCCAGAGATTCTGGATGAGTGTTTTAAAGCTCATTCACTATCTTACACAATTAATGGCAACACGGTACTGATTTCAAAAAGCAAGGACCAAGAAAATTCTCAAAGCACACAACAAGTTGATGTGGCTGGTACGGTAACCGATCAGAAGGGCGAAGCATTGGTCGGAGTTACTGTCAAAGTAAAGGGAACTAACCAGGGGACATCAACAGATATAAATGGGCAGTTCAGGATAAATGTTACCAACGAAAATCCGGTACTGGTTTTTGATTATATAGGCTTTAAAACCAAAGAAGTACAGATAAGCGGGCAAAACTCAATAACTGTGGTTTTAGAAGCTGCTTCACAAAACCTGAATGAAGTTGTCGTAGTAGGATATGGCGTTCAGCGTAAGTCTGACTTAACAGGCTCTGTTACCAGCATTAAAGGTGCTGATTTAACTAAGATTGGCGGCAGTAACCCTGCCGAAGCATTACAAGGAAAAGCACCGGGTGTTCAAATTTCAAATCAGGGCGGCCCTGGTGCGGCCCCTTTGGTATTCATCCGGGGTTTAGGAACTAACGGAGATGCGAGCCCACTATACGTAGTTGATGGTATGATGGTAGCTAACATTGCCTTTTTAGCTCCCAGCGATATTGCCTCAATGGAGATACTTAAAGATGCTTCGGCAACTTCCATCTATGGTTCAAGAGGTGCAAATGGTGTAATACTTGTTACTACCAAAAAGGGGAAAAACGGTACGCCGGTTTTTAATTTCTCAGCAAGTCAGGGTTCTCAATTCTTAACCCGCAGACCGGATATAGCGAATGGCCAACAGTATGCCCAATTGGTTAATCTGTTTAAAACCAATGCTGGCTTAGCTCCGGTGTATACAGATTTAGCATCGATTGGCGAAGGCACCGACTGGTCAAAAGAATTGCTTCAAAACGGTATGTCGAGCGACTATCAATTGGCGGTTTCCGGAGGAAGCGAGAAAACAAATTATAATATCAGCGCTACATATCATCAGGAAGACGGAATAGTTAAGTTTTCGGACTTTAATCGCCTAACGCTTCGTGCTAATAGCGATTATCAATTGAATAAAAAACTTAAAATAGGCCATAACCTGTCTTTTGCTAAAAGTAATTTTAACGGAAGTGCGCAGTGGAATGGCGGTCGTGGGTTAAATTCTCTATATCGGATATCACCATTACTTTCTGTTTATAAGAATGATGGCTCTTACACTCCAGGACAAGACCCTGATATAATTAATCCATATGCTGCTTCTGAACTAAACAAAGACGTTCATACATCACCGCTTCAATTTGTGGGTAATGCCTATTTGAACTATGAACTTGTTAAAGGTTTGTCTTTCCGCAGCAGCTATGGTACCGATTATGCGCTTAATCGTCTAAATACCTATGTGCCTGCATTCAATGTTTCAAGTCCGAACCAGATACAGGGAAGCAACTCTTTGCAATCCGGTTACGAAACCAGATATACCTGGCTGTGGGAAAATACGCTTACTTATGATAAGCAATTAGGAAGCGACCATCACATTAATTTGCTGGCTGGTTACACTGCTCAGAATTACAACTTTAATACGATGGATTTAACAGGTTCGGGCCTGTTAGCCACCGGCGAAGATAACAGATATCTTCAGGCACTGCCAACGTCTAGCTTGAGTTGGTCAAATGCAACGTTTCCATCAAGCGAGTCAATCCTTTCTTATCTGTTCAGAGCGAACTATAACTATAAAGAACGCTACCTTCTAACAGCTTCGGTTCGTGCGGATGGTTCTTCGAAATTTGCTGAGGGAAAGAAATGGGGCAACTTCCCATCTTTTGCTTTGGGCTGGAACGCATCGAATGAAAATTTCCTGAAAGACATCAATTGGATAAACAGTCTGAAGTTGAGAGGAAGCTGGGGACAAGTAGGAAGCAATAAAATAGCTAATTACCAAACGTACAGCACGCTTTACCAGGAAATGACGTATGCAGGCGTTTTTAACAAAGTATTTTATAATAATGCCACCATTATCGCAGCATCAAACCCTGATATTACCTGGGAGTTCTCAGAACAAACGGATCTGGGTATAGAGTTTGCCACGTTGAACAGCCGGTTAAAGTTTGAAGTAGATTATTATAACAGGGATACGAAAAATTTGTTGCTTCAGCTTCCGATTCCTGGCGGCTCGTCTGGAATATCAATCCCTGCGTATTCAAACGTAGGAGCAGTTCGCAACAAAGGATATGAGTTTATGGCTAGCTGGGATGATAAAACACACGGTTTAAATTACGGTATCAAGCTTACAGGAAGTACCAATAAAAATGAAATACTTGATTTTAAGGGCTTAACGGTTTTTGGTTCTGATTTCATGGTGCCTTCAACACATATATCCAGGGCAGGAAGTTCTATCGGTAATTTCTATGGATACAGTGTAGACCGCATCGCCCAGAGCCAGGCTGAAATTGATCAGTTAAACGCCAATGCTGTTGCTAAATCAGGTGTTGCCGGTAAACAGTTCTGGTCAGGACTTAAACCAGGAGATCTTATTTTTAAAGATCTGAACGGAGATGGTGTTATTGATGTGAAAGATAAAACAGATATCGGCTCGCCTCATGCTAAATTCGTTGGAGGTGTTTCAGTAACTGCTGCTTTCAAAGGATTTGATTTTGCTGTGGATATGATGGGCAGTTTCGGAGGTAAAATCAATAATTCGTCCCGCAATCAGTTTGTTACTTCGGGGCTCTCGAATCTGAATGTCGAGTGGCTGAACTCCTGGACCCCAACAAATACCAATACTACTATTCCACGCTACGCCGTGAATACTTCTACAACTCAGCAATCAGACTTTACCTTAAGTGACGCAACTTATATTAAAGCCCGCTATATGGAGTTAGGTTATACCTTTAATAAGGGACTGCTAAGTCGTGTTAAAGTTTCAAATCTTCGTTTATACGTAAATACCACCAATCCTTTTTATATCACCAAGTACAAAGGGTTTTCTCCGGAAGTTTCTAACTCTTACAGTGTTTCTACTATGGGAGATGATTTTAGAACTTATCCTGTTTCAGGAACGGTGAGAGCAGGTGTTAATGTGACTTTTTAAATCATTTAATTAAAGACCATGAAATTTTCAATAAAAATATATTTAGCGCTGATCATTATATGTTTAGCGTCATGCAAGAAGGATTTTCTTGACAAGGAGCCACTGGGTGTTCTTTCAACTGCGAGTTTTTCGTCGGACTCTACCACACTTGGCCTGGCTGTAAACAGGCTGTATGGTACACTTGCCTGGCGGGAATTCAGAATCGGTCAGCAACAGTGGTCTACACACGAAATGGCTGGAGATGATTTTGTAGTAGGAACAAATGCTGATTTTAACGTGTTTCAAAATTATACCTTTTTTGCCGACAACTATAATATTGAGCGCTACTGGGACAGAACCTATCAAAATATCCATTATGCGAATGTGGTAATAGATCGCACCCCTGAAATGGCGGCACGAAGCTCGGCTGTATTATATGAGGCACAGGCAAAATTTTTCCGCGCATATTATAATTTCGACCTCACGAATGTTTTTGGAGATGCCCCCTTACGCGACCATGATCCGGATATTTCAGAGTACAACATCCCTAAAAGTTCGCACGCGGATATAATTAAACTGGTTATTTCTGATTTAAAATATGCCATCGACCATTTACCAACCAGAGCACAATGGGGTACCAAAGATTTAGGCCGTGTTACTAAAGGAACCGCACAGGGTTTGCTGGCTAAAGTTTATTTATATGAGCGTGATTACGCCAATGCCAAAACCTATGCAGAAATGGTAATTAATGGCCCTGAATATAAATTGCTTCCCAGTTATCGTAGCGTATTTAGCCCCGATCAGCTGTATAGTGAAGAAAATATGTTGCCAGGAGGCTATATTTTCAATACTTCAGTTTCGGCCGGACGCTGGTTCGCCCCATATACACAATGGCAGGGCTTACCTTCAATAGGAGGTAATGCGGGTGTTTATCCCTCAGCAAATCTTGTAAGCGAATATGAAAGCGGAGATCCCCGGTATACAGCCAGTATATTTACCAGAACGGATATTATCGAAGGTTACAATAACAATCAGCCGGTTACATTTCCTGCCGGTGTTAATTATACCAATAAAAAGATTATCTGGCCTTTTTCATATTGGAATCAGGGTAATTTCAACTTTCAAAATGTTAATCCAATGTTTTTACGATTTGCAGATATTGTACTTATTGCTGCCGAGGCAAGCAATGAGCTGGGGAATACAGCTGACGCATTGAAGTACTTAGAGCAGATCCGCTATCGTGCCCGTGGAAATAAAACCTTTGCAGCGTCAGTTGCCGCCGGCGAAAATGGAGGAGCAGGAATACTTCCGCAAATTATAACCACAAATAAAACTGCCTTACGTCTGGCCATATGGCATGAACGCCGTGTCGAGCTTGCTATGGAATTTAATCGTTGGTTTGATTTAGTTCGCTATAATAATGTTGCTGCGGCAAATGGTAGTGACGGTACAGGTTATACTGAGTCTTTACTGAAAAATACCTACGGCAGAACAAACTTTAATTACGCAAAATTCAGCCATTTCCCTATTCCCGCAACACATATTACTTCTTCAAATGGAGTACTTGTGCAAAACGATGGGTGGAAATAGAAGATTACCGTTCTGATTACAAAATGCTCTTTACGATTTCGTAGGGAGCATTTTTTGTTAGTATGGCACAATACCAACCCGTCATTCCCGCGCCTGCGGCAATCTTAATAAGATCGGAGTTTTTTAAACGATGGCACACTGAAACACGGCACTCGGTTCATTCACCCATCGCCGTGTCGGAAATCATGAGGAGGGTCGGGACGACGATCATCATTTAGTAAAGACGGAGTTCTTTAAACGACACTGAAACCATACTCGGTTCGTTCACCCATCGCCGTCATTCCCGCGCAGGCGGGAATCCTAATGCAGAGCAAATCATTCTTTATGAGTATAGCGCATTACGATTGCTGATCCGGTCGGCAATAATGGGGAGGGCAGGAATGAGTCCCAGAAAACTACGCTAAATACCCTAAAGTTGTCGCATTCACAACCTGGAATTATGATTAAAGACTTGCATATTTGTTAATATAATTCATAATGAATGTGCTTATAATTAAAACAACCACAACATGAAGAAAACTAAAATCATTTACTGGATCTTTACGGTACTGTTAATAGCCCTGATGCTCATGTCGGCAGTAACCAGTTTCATGCCTAACCCTCAGGGAGAAGCAATGATGAAGACTATCGGCTATCCATATAATGTACTGCATCTTCTGGCCGTAGCAAAAATCCTGGGTATTATTGCGCTGCTGGTTCCGGGCTTCGCCCGTCTGAAGGAATGGGCCTATGCCGGATTCACTTTCGATCTGATCGGCGCAACCTATGCATTCCTTATGGTGGGCACTCCCTTGACGGATCTGGTATTCATGCTGTTGGGTCTGGTATTTGTGTTCGGCTCTTATATTTATCACCACAAGTTATTGAGAGAAAAGCAGGCTTAAACCCTGCCCTGTATTCTCGCGCAGGCGGGAATCCTAACGCAGTGCTCGTTCCTCTTCTTTTTCCGGTAAAACGCATTACGATTGCCGATCGGTCGGCAATGACGGGGCACTTGGGATGGCGATTGTCGTTTAGCACCCCATCACCGTCATTCCCGCGCAGGCGGGAATCCTAATGCAGAGCATGTTCCTCTTCTTTTT
>CAMLLO010000072.1 GCA_946480915.1 uncultured Sphingobacteriaceae bacterium
TTTATAAGATCAATGGATTTTATTACCACTATTTTAGTGAAGTGAAACCGGAAGGGCGTGTTATTATGATGGAACGTTCGAAAAATATTTACGGGCCCTGGGAAATCAGACAACTAAATCATGTTAACGAGAAGCTGAATAGGGAGCCCAACCAGGGCGGTTTATTACAGGCACCCTCAGGCAAATGGTATTTTCTGACCCATCATGGTCACGGAGATTGGGAAGGACGTCCTGCCAGTCTCTTACCTGTTCACTGGATTGATGGATGGCCTATTATTGGTGAGCCAGGTGCTGATACCATCGGTCGCATGGTTTGGGGCGGTGCAAAACCAATGTCATATAAAAGAAAACTTTCCATCAATAGCGGTGAAGAGTTCAAAACCAAGAAACTAAACGTTCAATGGGAATGGAATTATCAACCCCGCGCCGACAAATGGTCTTTAACAGAGCGCAAGGGCTTTCTTCGGCTTTATGCTTTTACACCCGTTCCAAACAAGCAAAAAAGCCTCTTACTTCGGGCAGGAAACACAGTCACACAACGTAGTATGCGTACGTCTTCCAATGTTGCAACTGTGAAAATAGACATTAGCCAAATGGCTGATGGTCAATTTGCCGGATTGACACATTTTTCAACCACCAGCAATAGCTTATTGGGTATCAAACAGGAAAATGGAATACGGATTTTGGTGTATGACAACAATGGAAAGGATACTTCAGGCATTAGGGTTAATGGGAAATCTATCTGGCTTCGATCAACATGGGATGCCAACGGAATCAGTCGCTATGCTTTTAGTACCGATGGCAAATCTTATCAACCTTTTGGGAACACTTATCAATTGACCTGGGGCAGCTACCGGGGAGATCGCATCGGGATTTTTAATTTCAATAGTAAAGAAGATAAGGGATATGTGGATGTTGACTGGTTTCGATATGATTATGGAAAGTGATGCGAGAAATTACTGTTGGGTGTGGCTTTGTTCCTGGTTATGAAATTGATGCTGTTAGTCTCAAAAACCTTCTACTGAAAACTGCCTGCATAATCATATTCCATGAAATAGTAGTTTTCAGGTTAACATATCTGCTATCATCTTTAACATTTCCTACTAAATGTTCCCAAATGCAGTCTGTAGTTTTACATCAACTAACTAATTTTTTATTAATTATGAGAATCGTAATCTATTTTTTATGCATCCTGGCAATAATACTATTTACTCGATGCAGCAAAGACGAAGTGATTAGCCCGAGTGCTAATTCTCCTATTTCTAAAGTAGAAGGTACAAGATCCGGCAAACCGGTAAAGTACCCGAATTACAACACCTCGACACTTTCACCGAATCAAACAGGTATGTCCAGCAATGTTACCGATACAAGATCTTTCGAGTTCACACTTGCAACTCCGCAAGTAGTTTCAATTGGATTTTTAGGAAATCTGGCCTCAGCCCCTAGAGGTAACTATTTTCGAGTGAGTGCAATAAGATTATTTCGTTATTAAATTCCCTGTTTGATATAAGCGGATAAACCCACTAATTTAGTGGGTTTATCCGCTTATTAAATTTAACGATGCCGTCATGTCCAAGGGCAGGCACCTTGTCAATAAGTTACGATAAGAGCAAGGTTTGCAAGCATGAGTTCCCGGTAAATCAACTATCTAACCAATAAATCCTATGAAAAAAAATCTGTCTACTTTATACTGCTGTTTTTTAATCTTTTCTATTAAATCTTATGCTCAAAATTAATCAGGTAATAAAACGCTTCAAGTTCCCGGTTAACCTACGACAGTCTGATCCCTGTACCAGATCTTCAATCTAATATTATCAGTCATATTTTATTAGAAGCGGATATAAAGGGACATGTTGAGAATCCGGCTTACTATTTAAGTGGTATTCCAGACGCCGCTAAGGCATTGGATCTGTTAATGCTTACACAGGGCTGGACGGGATATAATTAGAAGGAAGTTTTTCATTCCCCTAGCGAACCAAAGTTTAAGCCAGAAAAAGAATTTACAATCAGCGGCAGATCATTAAACTATTTAACCGGAAAGCCAAAGGCAATGCAATGGTGGTGCTTAACAGTAAGAAACCGATGCTTTACCTTGACACCCTAACAGCTGCTGATGGCTCATTTTTGTTTAAGAATATTACTCCGGTTTCTAGCGAAGTATTTATGTTGATTGCTAAAAATGCAAAAGGAAACGCGAAGATCCAGGTAAATGAGCAATCAAGTGATTTCAAATTCTTGGGTTCTCCAAAGCCAATGACTTTAAATAGCGTAGACGTTGCTGGGTTTACTGAGACAAAAAATCAATGGTTAAAGAAACAAGGTATTTACCGTGCCGATGGAATAAACGAGCTGAATGAGGTAGTTGTTTCTGGTACGAAGATAGTACGGGATTCTAAAAATAGAAATGGATCGGGTAAGGCCGATATAATTCTAAATGAAACTGATCTTAAAACGGTACCCGAAATGACTCTTTTGGATCTGTTCTTAAAGAACGTAAAAGGTTTTAGGTTGATCAGAGGGCCAGGAACATATAGCTATGCTATTTATAATAAACCGTTAAAGTTAGTATTTGATGAAACAGACCCGTTCTACATCGAACAATCTCCTGAGACAAATTTCTTGGAGGACTTTAAAGCCAAAAATGTGAAAGGTATTGAAATAATGCCTTCAATCAATAATCTGCAAACTTATCAGAATTATTTTAGTCCCGAATCTGCGATGGCAAACATGGCCTCCACCGGTGGCACCAGAGGTATGGTTAGGTTAGGAGATACAGTTTATGCTGAGATTACAACTTATGGGGAGGCCGGTTCTATCATAAGGCAACGTCCTGGAATGCAAATGGTGCGCGTTATCCCTTTTTCTACAGCACGTAAATTTTATAATCCTAAATATATCGCTGAAAAAGATAGATCCGTTCAGGAGTGATGCTTCAACATCATTATACCATATTGCCAGACGTTTGTATTCGAGGATTGAAGAAATATGCACACATATATGGTATTGGCGATGATATGACCATTTTGGTTAACATTATTCCTTTAGATAGAAACATTTGATCTGTTCTGATTCCTCGCTCCATGGTAATTTTGAGATACTAGCAATTTAATTAAAAAACCAATAAAGGAATTCAGCTTGCAGCGCTAATAAATGCGCACCGGTAATTGAAAAGGGAGTTAAAAGCGTCGTTAATAAGTAATTGATACAACTCAGTCTTTCGCAATATTTTATACAATAGTTCGCAACAATTGGAACCTCTGTTTGGACCAACATCAAATTGCTTTGCATTAAATTAAAAATAAATGATTGCTGTATATGAAATAAATGCTATTGCTTAGCTTGCTGTGCATCTCTTCTGTAAATGTCTTACTCCTAAATCCTTTGCCCTATATTAAGATAAAAGATGGGGTTATTGTAACTACGGATCAAACAGTCGTGGACTTACGTTTGCGCCGGGCTTAGTTAAATCGAGCGTAAGCTTAGGATTTTACGCTTTCATGCTTCAAGTAAACACATTAACTAAATAATTAAAATCAGATAAGAATAAAAAAAACAAATGAGAATATGAGAAATGCGATTTACCGGTTATGGATGACGGCCTTAATTATAACGCTTATACTGCCGTGTTTATACGCACAAAAAGCCACTAATCCCATTATTTATGCAGATGTGCCTGATAAAATAACAGCGCAGAACCCTATCATACAAACCATGTATACTGCTGATCCGGCACCAATTGTATTTAGAGATACCCTTTTCTTGTATGTTGGTCACGATGAGGACGATGCTCCCGCAAAAAATTATATGATGCGTGAGTACCGACTTTTTACCACTACTGACATGGTCAATTGGACCGATCATGGCGCTCCTTTGAAGACAAGCCAGATTTCCTGGTCCACTAACGATGCCAGCGCAGCACAGCTTATTGAAAGAAATGGAAAATACTATTGGTATTTTTCCACTGGTGATAAAAATGATCGCGGTGTTTCAGTCGGTGTGGCAGTCTCAGATTCTCCTTATGGCCCTTTTAAAGACGCCATAGGCAAGGCGCTTATAACGAATAGCATGACTACATATGCTCCGCATTTTTGGGATAATCTTGACCCAACTGTTTTTATCGACGATGATGGACAGGCTTATCTTTTCTGGGGAAATGCAGCTTGTTATTGGGTGAAATTAAATAAGGACATGATTTCCATTGATGGAGAAATTCATGCTTTAGATATTAAGGATAAAACAGCTTTTGCAGGAACATATACTGAAGCTCCATGGGTATACAAGAGAAATAAACAATATTATCTTGCTTATGCAGCGGAATTCCCCGAAAACATAAGTTATTCTACTTCCAAAAAAATTACCGGGCCTTGGAAACAACAGGGCACACTAATGCCTACGCAAAAAGGCAGCAACACCAATCACGCAGGCATTATTGAATACAAGAAAAAATCTTATTTCTTCTATCATAATGATGCATTACCAGGTGGCCACAGTTACGACAGATCGGTTGCAGTGGAAGAGTTCAGTTACAATGCTGACGGCACAATTCCAAAATTGAATATGACTGATGCCGGCATTGTCAAAGGAGTGGGGACTTTAAATCCATACCAAAGAACAGAAGCTGAAACTATTGCTTTTTCTAAAGGCGTTAAAGCAATAGAAAATAAAGAAAAAGGCGTAATCATCACATCCATTCATAATGGTGATTATATAAAACTACGTGACGTGGATTTTGGAAAAACAGGTCCATCTTCGTTTAAAGCATCGGCATCCAGTCGTTATAGCGGCGGGACTATTGAAATTCACACTGATGGTCTGGATGGAAAATTGATAGGGACTTTAAATATTTATTATACTGGTGAATGGGACAGCTGGAAGGAATTTTCAACGAATGTAGAAAGCGTCAAAGGTGTTCACGATGTATATTTCGTTTTTAAAGGCGTAGAGCCACACATCCTATTTAATTTTGATTACTGGGAATTTATTAAATAAAAGCCCACAAGAGACGTCTGCTAGATTGTCCAATTAAATCAGAAGAATATTGTTTTTCAAAAAGAATCAATTAGCTGATGATGGTTTTTACATCAATTAGCTAAGTTAATATTTATTATATAACCAACCAAAAGACTATAAGAATGAAATTTAAAACCAAGATTTTATTAACAACTATCTGTTGTTTGTCAATGATTAAAATACCAGCTGCTTTGGCGCAAGCCCAAAATCCAGTAATTTTTGCTGATGTGCCTGATATGTCTATGATCAGGGTTGGTAAAAATTATTATATGAGCAGTACCACGATGCACATGAACCCGGGTGTGCCCATTATGAAATCTACAGATCTTGTCAATTGGAAACTGATCAACTATTGCTATGATACTTTGGCAGATTTGCCGGCGCTGAATTTGAAAGAAGGAAAAAATATCTACAGTAGAGGGTCATGGGCAAGTAGTTTGCGCTACCACAAGGGTATGTATTATCTAACCACTTTTGCACATGACATACCTGGTGAAACCTATATTTTTAAAACAAAAGATATAGAAAAAGGAAATTGGCAAAGAGTTTCTTTTAAGCCATCCCTCCATGACCATTCCTTGTTTTTTGATGATGATGGCAAGGTATATTTAATTTATGGAGGGGATCTACTAAAAATTGTTGAATTAAATGATGATCTGACAGGAATTAGACAAGACGTTCCGGAGAGAGTTCTTATCGAGAACGCCAGTGCACCAACAGGAAAAGAAGTAGGCCTTGCAGCTGAAGGATCTCAATTATTTAAAGTAAATGGGAAATATTATTTATTTAATATTTGCGCACCACGCGGTGGAATGCGAACTGTAATTATACATAGGGCAGATAATATCAACGGTCCCTGGGAAGGAAAAGTTGGCTTTCAGGATAGAGGAATTGCTCAAGGAGGTTTGATAAACACTCCCGATGGACGTTGGTTCTCTTATCTTTTTCGCGATTTTGGTGCTGTTGGCCGCGTTCCTTATCTCGTTCCTGTAAAGTGGGAAGACGGTTGGCCTGTATTAGGAGAAAATGGCAGAGTCCCGGAAATATTAGACCTGCCAGCCAGTAAAGGTTTGATTCCGAATTTGGTTGCTTCTGATGAATTCAACCGAAAAAAAGGACAGGCAGCACTTCCTTTAGTATGGCAATGGAATCATAATCCGGATAACACACTTTGGTCAATAAAAGAAAGAAAGGGATATCTCCGACTAAAAACAGCTAGAATTGATACCGTATTTACGCAGGTAAGAAATATACTTACGCAACGTACAATTGGCCCAACATGTACTGGTTCAACTTTATTGGATGTTTCCAAAATGAAGGAAGGTGATTTTGCAGGATTATGTGCCTTTCAAAAAAAATACGGGCAGGTTGGAGTGAATGTCGAAAATGGTCAAAAATCGATAGTAATGGTAAGTGCAGGTTCAGGTAAACCTGTAGAAGTACAGCAAATTCCTTTGACACAAAAGTGCGTTTATTTAAAGATTGATTGCGATTTTACTGGCATGAACGATGAAGCTAATAACCTTTACGCTCTTAATGGGAAAGACGAAGCTAAATTCTCGTACAGCTTAGATGGAAAAGTGTGGAATCCTATTGGGAATATATTGAAAATGAAATACGACATCCCACATTTTATGGGCTATCGTTTTGGCTTGTTTAATTATGCAACAAAAAATACTGGCGGATATGCTGATTTTGATTGGTTCAGAATTAAATATTAACCTGAGCTCGATTTATAAAATGCGATTTGTAAGGGAGCGGTGCCCTTTCTATTATGGGTAAAGAAATTTCCCCAGGAAAATGTCTCCATTCGCTTTGTAATGGAAGCCACGTTCGGACGGGCCTGGAATATCTTTGTTATCAATATGTTTTTTGATGGGGGAAAGCCAGCCTATTCGACCGGTACATCATATACACACACATAAATTTATAACAACAATGAATATCAGAAAGAAAGTATTGCAGGTAACAGCTCTTTTTGCTGCAGCGGGGACGCAGGCTCAAAACCCGATTATACAAACCATTTATACAGCCGATCCAGCGCATCCTACCAATTATAAATTAAAAATGAATACAGCAAGTAAAAGCATATTTACTCTTGTCTTCGCTATTATCTTCAGCTTATTAAGCATAAGTACTCTTTCCGCACAAACTGTTTGGTTAGATCAACTGGATCTCAGCCCAGCTACACAGGGCTGGGGCATACCTAAAAAAAACAGGACGGTTGATGACAACATCATGACCATCGCAGGCAAAACCTTTCAGCGTGGCTTCGGCACACACGCAGAAAGCTCTCTTTTTATTCAGCTCGATGGTAAGGCAAATTCGTTTACCGCGCAGGTTGGCATTGATGATGAGGTGAAAGGGCGTCAGTCCGCCGTAGAGTTTATTGTATACGGCGATGGAGCGAAGCTTTGGTCGAGCGGTGTAATGCATGAAGGCGATACTGCCCGGCCATGTAATGTGAAACTTTCGGGTGTGAAAAAACTTGGGCTGGTGGTAACAGAAGGAGGAAACGGTAACAGCAGCGATCATGCCGACTGGGCTGATGCTAAATTTGAGGCGGCAGGCGTATCAACTTTTGCTACTTTTTATCCTGTCCCGAGTGAGCCCTACATTCTTACCCCTAAGCCATCGGCAAAACCGAAGATTAATAGCGCAAGCGTTTTCGGTGTCCGCCCGGGATCTCCGTTTCAGTTCAGGATACCTGCCACCGGAAACCGGCCAATGACCTTTCAGGTTACCGGCTTGCCTCAGGGACTAAAGCTGGATCAAAAAACAGGACTTATCACTGGTAAGCTTGTAAAAGCCGGCACTTACGTTATTCAATTGAAGGCAAAGAATGCGAAAGGCAGAGCCGAAAAAAGTTTACGCATTATCTGTGGAGATAAAATTGCACTTACCCCGCCAATGGGTTGGAATAGTTGGAATTGTTTCGCTGGAGAAGTTTCTGGTGAGAAAGTTAAGCGCGCTGCGGAAGCAATGGTGAAAACCGGACTTATAAATTACGGATGGGATTATGTAAATATTGACGGTTACTGGCAAAATAACCGCGATTCGAATGATCCCGACCTGCAAGGCAAGCTGCGGGACGAGGCTGGTAATATAGTTCCTAATAAAAGGTTTGGAGATATGA
>CAMLLO010000073.1 GCA_946480915.1 uncultured Sphingobacteriaceae bacterium
GATTTATCCTTCAGCAAAAGCAAGGAAAGTGACATGTATTTCTTAAACCAATATCAGGCAAAATTGCTAAAGCCGCATACCCCGGAGCGGGAGCAGATTTTTACTTTGAACAACGGTAGCTGGACTTCGGCAAAGGAAGCATACAATTTACTTTCGGGAAGATCTGTAAATAAGGATATACCGGGAAAAGACGCGAGTGCAGAGAAAGTGAATATTTGGACTAAGTTTGATCTGGATGTGAAAGATGCGCGAGGTAGTTATCCTGTTAAGAATTATTACCCTAACTATGGGTATGATTTGGATAAGGCATTAGCTAAATATCCGATAACAGATTTGCATGATCCTGAAAAGAAAACCAGTCTTATTAATTCGATAAAGAAGGGAGATTTGACTTCAGCGGAATTGATGTTGAATGGGAAAAAGACTGCTGTATTTATTACTGCCAATCCTGAGATGAAAGGGCTAGATATTTATGATAAAAAACTGCATTCGGTGAAGGATTATCATATTTGGCTGGAGCTGGCAAAAGATAAGAGTTTAAAAGAACAGTCTTCGCCAGAAGAAAATGTAGGAAAAGCACAAAGAGGAGGTCCCAAAGGGAAAAAGGCATCTTCTGAGGCATCTGATAAGCCCTGGAAACAGGATTTATCAGATCTTAAAAATCGTTCAGTAGGCCGATAAAAAAGGTTGATGATTCTAAGCGTGAATGCTGTAAGTGCATTCACGTTTTTTTGTGCACTGGGCAGCAAGTCCCGAACCCACTTTTAGTAGAAGGGGATAACCAGCAGCATGGGTGTCACTGGTGGCTGTGAATCTGAAGGATGTGGACTTTTATCTTTAATTCTCATGTCTTATTCAGCGCAAAGCTTAGTTTTTGGGGCATATATAATTTTTCTTATACATTAGTGGTAAACTTAATTTATCACAATGAAATCACTTCTATCTACCATAGCAATACTGCTATGTCTTTCAGTCTCTTTTGGTTCTGTGTTTGCTAACCCTGACCTTACTGATAAAACAGCGGATGCACTGCAAGCCAATAACCTTAAAATTGAACGAGCTAACATCTTCTGGCGTTATCTGATAAACACTCGGAAAAGTACCAGATTTGATGGTTATTTACCATTGACAGGTGGAGACCTCACCCACGCTGGACCAGCTCAAACATTCATAAATTTTAGAAACACGGGAGGTGATTTTTATATTGGTAAAGAAAGCAGTACAGCTGGAGCTTTTTTTACAGGATCGTCAGCTTACGCAAATGTACTTTATTCATGGGGCAGCCCTATACAAAATATTATTAACGGAGTTAATAGATTTGAGATTAATAACTCTGGGGTAAATGTAAATGGCATTTTAACAGGAACATCTGCAACGTTTAACGGTGCTTTAACCGGAACGAGTGCATCTTTTAATCAGTCTTCAGGTATTGGGATGATTATTCGGTCGGATTGGGATGCGTCTGCGACTAACAACAGTCAACTTTACCTTACTGGAAGTTCAAACACCAACCAACAGCTACGCCTAGGATATGCCACTCATGCGAACTATGGATACATTCAGGCACTTGTGAGCGGAACGGATCTTCAGAACTTAGTGCTTAATCCTTCAGGGGGTAATGTAGGAATAGGTACAACTGCGCCAGCGGCAAGAGTAGAAATGGTGGTTGGCGATAATAATGGCACATCTGGAACTCATGGATTACGGATAGTAAGCCATGCAAGCGGACTTCCTTATCAATTAAATTTAGGTACAAGTCCAACAGAAGAATATAACTATATATCGTCTGGACAAGCTGGCATAGGGCTAAAGAATCTGGTTATCCTTGGGAATAATGTTGGTATTGGCACAACAAGGCCTCATTCAAAACTTCATATTCAGGCAAATGCTAACACTTCCGGCAATCCCAATAATGCTCAATTTTTTATAACAGGAGAAACCAGTTCAGAAAAAAGGTTGTCATTAGCTTACAATACATCATCTAACTATGCGGAGCTTCAATCCCAAGCTTATTCAGGTGTCTATACACCAATAAGTTTTAATCCAAACGGTGGGGATGTTGCTATCGGGACTACAGACCCCAAGGGGTACAAGCTTGCCGTAGCAGGTAAGATACGTGCAACCGAAATAAAAGTAGAGGTTCTTCCATGGTCAGATTTTGTATTTGAGGCTACTTACAAACTGCCAACTCTACAAGCAACAGAGCAATTCATTAAGGCAAACAAGCACCTTGCAGAAATTCCTTCGGCTGCGGAAGTAGCAAAAGATGGAATTAATCTTGGAGAGATGAATGCGAAATTGCTGCAAAAAATAGAGGAACTTACTTTACATATGATTGACTTTAATAAAAAGATGGAGGTGATTTTGTCTGAAAATCAAATTCTTAAAGTCAAAGTTGCTCAACTAGAAGGTAATAGATAATCATACACCCTAAATCTTATCGCAATGAAAAAAATTATTACAATTGTCTTTGCAACGCTCGTTGCTGTTTACGGTTATTCCCAAGATGGTGTTCATTTACCTTTATCTGGAGGAACGCTTACAGGTAATTTATATGGAGTTTCAGGTGTATTCTCCGGCGAATTAGTTTCTAATGCCGGGCTAAAAGCATTAGGTGGCGGAGGTTATGCAGAATTAAGAGCAGTTCCAACAACCTATAATACAAGTACTCTCGAATTGTGGAGTAATTATGGATATAATGTGCCAGTGAAGGCCTTAAGTATCTTTAATAAAAATACCACATTGCACGGCTCATTAACCGGAACGTCTGCAGCGTTTAGTGGATCAGGCTCTTTTGGTGATGGTGGTTCAGGAGACAGAGGAATTTATTTAGGTACCTCCGGCTTTCAAGCAAGTTTATTATATAATGCTAACACAGGTAATTTAGAAATTTCGCCCCGTTCCGGTTATAATACAATCGTTACATCGGGTGCTGTCATTCTAAATGACAGATTAACAGGGACATCTGCAGCGTTTAATACGCCAATGGCAACCAGTTTTCCTTTAACATTAGGGTCCAATTCCTCAGCAAATGCACTAGGTATTTTAGGACGCGCAAGTGATAATTTTGGCGTGATACAATTTCGCTCAAATAGTAATGCTGAATTACAGTTTGATATTACTTCGTCTCCATCGCAAAGTATTCTGCGTACATTCGGTGCTAACAGTCTGGTACTTCAAACCAATAATACTACAGCACTAACAATTGATCAAAATGCGAACACATCGCTTTCAGGCACATTATCTGGAACATCTGCAACGTTTAGTACCCTCCAACCCACAACAACCCAGTTAAAATTAAACAACTCCAATAGCGGTAAGCACACTCATATTGGTAACTTTGCGGATAACACATACATCTCGAACAATTGGTATTATGAAGGTGGGCACGCTTATGATAACCCATCTTCACAAAGTGCGAGTATTGTTCTAAGCGGGGATGGTAAGATTGATTTTAATACGAATATTGCGAACACAATTCCTGTAACCAGATTTTCATTAGACGCAAATGGAGTAGCGACATTTACAGGGGCATTAAAAGGTACATCTGCATTGTTTGGGGGAAGTGAAGGTTATGGAGGTATTGTTACTATTGATAACTCGAGTAATCAGGCAGATGTCAACCACGGTATCTTGCATCTTAGAAATTCAGCCCCTTACGCAATAGGCAACGATGCGTCAATTATGTTTACATCAAGAAACAGCGACGGTTCATTTCATCCAAGAGCATCTTTTGGAGTAAAGACAAGTGGTGACTTTACCGGCGACTTTGTTTTTAATACTAGGACAGGCAGTGATTCCTGGGCTGAAAAGTTTAGGATTACGGCTAATGGTAATGTTGCTATCGGCACAACAAATCCTCAAGGTTACAAACTTGCCGTAGCAGGTAACGTAATCGCTGAATCTGTAAAAGTAGCTCTTCAAGGTAGCTGGCCTGACTATGTATTTAAACCAGAGAATAAGCTACTTTCTTTACAGGAAGTAGAGAAATACGTTCACGAGAACAACCATTTACCAGAAATACCATCAGAAACAGAAGTAAAGAAAGAAGGGATAGATCTTGGTCAGATGGATGCGAAGTTGTTGAAGAAGATAGAGGAACTTACTTTATATATGATTGAGCAGAACAAAGAGTTGGTAGACTTACGTAAAATCATTCAATTGCAGAATGAACGGATCGCAAAACTGGAAAGCCAAATTAAGTAGACAATCTAATATTATATGAAAAAGTTTATTACGACCACCTTTGTAGTGATGGTTGCTGTTTATGGTTATTCGCAAACTTATTTGCCTTTAACTGGGGGAACCCTTACTGGTGAATTAGTTTTAACAGCTCCTGAAGAGCGGAAAATAATCGGGTATTTTCGCGGACCGTCAGACTACAATGCAGGACTACCGATAATTACCCATAGATATCAGTGGTATTCGGAATATTGGGACGTAAACATATATAGGGGCGGCGGAGCTGATATTGCTGGCTTTTCGATTGGGAAGAATGGTAATAATCATCTAACAATTAGTTCAGCGGGAAATACTTCGCTTTCAGGGGCTCTCACCGGCACATCTGCAATGTTTAGTGATTATATTTCCGCTAGAGGTCACAATGCCTTTATAAATAATTCTAATGGCGCAAGTTGGAGCGAATCTGCTCTAGAGGTGCAAGGTTCAAATAATCCAGGCATAGGATTTCATTGGCCGAGCCAATACGGAGCATCCTTGTATATGAATTCAAGTGGTATTCTTAACTGGAGCGGAGCAGGACTCTCTGTTCCTAAAATATCATCAACAGGTCACAGTGCATTTGTGAATAATTCTAATGGTGCAAGTTGGAGCGAATCTGCTCTAGAGGTGCAAGGTTCAAATAATCCAGGCATAGGATTTCATTGGCCGAGCCAATACGGAGCATCCTTGTATATGAATTCAAGTGGTATTCTTAACTGGAGCGGAGCAGGACTCTCTGTTCCTAAAATATCATCAACAGGTCATAGTGCATTTGTGAATAATTCTAATGGTGCAAGTTGGAGCGAATCTGCTTTAGAAG
>CAMLLO010000074.1 GCA_946480915.1 uncultured Sphingobacteriaceae bacterium
AACCCACCACGTCATTCCCGCGCAGGCGGGAATCCTAATGCAGTGCTCATTCCTCGTTTTTTTGGTATAAAGCATTACGATTGCCGATCGGGTCGGCAATGACGGCGTATCCTCACTTCCATTGTTGGTGTCCCCACCAAACAATATATATTGCTTGCTTTAACCACCTCCGCCTGCGGCACCTCCGCCTGCGGAGGACAGCATAACGCCTATCCGGCCATTCACGGACATCCCCGTTTTCAAATATGTCATCGTTCATAGCAATGAGCGGATTCTGCTGCCCTGGTTCCACGGCTTAGATTACAACCTACCTGGAGTGGTTGACCGACACAAATCAAAATCTTTTTTCATTGGAATGCTCGTTTTGGAGGGAAAGTACAAGCAAATCCTTACTTTAGTATACCTATACTATCTTATTATGATTAAAACCATCACTGTAACTTCTGCATTAATACTGCAAAGTCTTCTTTTATTCTCTCAAACACCGCCTAACGAATTCTTTAAAGGCCTTGAAGTACTAAAGACGAATCAACTTGAAGCGAAAAGAGAATTTCAATCAGCGCTTGAGAAAGAGCCGGCGTTCTTTGGATCATACCACTTTTTGGGAACGATCAGTCTTCGGGACCATAAGTTAGATTCAGCGATCTATTACTTCAATAAATCTATTCTCCTAAACAACTCCAATGTTAATCATACGAAAGAGATGGCCTATGTACGTCTGATAAACACTTACTCTTATCAGCAGGATTTTAAAAGTGCCTTTAACTCCGCACGCGAGGCGTATAAGCTTTATCCCGACAACCCGGCAGTAGCAATGGCACTTAAAGACCTATGTAAATGGTCGTTTTACATCAAACATGCTCACCTTAACCCCCTCTATTTATCACAGGATATTCAAGAGGAATATGTTGTAAGTTCGATATCGCAGGAGTATTTGATTATACGAGCCTTGCGGGTAGATGATGAGGGCCTTCAGGTTAAAGGTCAACGATTAGTGAACCAAAACAACGCAAACTACGATGTTGTAAAATGTACAGTATCTCAGAACAACCAGGAATTTGATGTGAAATTCAAACTGAACTGGGATATGGCTAAAGAGTTTGGTGGTAAACCGGCTCCAATTAAGGCAGTTTTAGACAATGCGGAAAACCCGGTTTATGAAAGGATTGGAGCACTCCTGGTAGGTAATGAGAAGGCGGATCTGAAAAGCGTTATAGAAGAATTTGTGAAATAAAAGATCTTCTTTTTTAGCCTTTGGGAATAATATCGCTTACATAAGAAGAATATATACGCTATAGACAACGTATATTCGCTAGTTATGCCTCATGCTAAAAAGACGACAGTGCTAAATGACAAACCGACAATATAAAGTCATATTAGTTTCAATGAGCGGAGTAAGGGTTTACAACAAAAAACTCCTTGGACTCGGCTTGACACTTCCTGGCTTTGTCGACCGAAGTAAACTAATTGCAAGCCTTCCAAGTCTGGGTTTGTTGACACTTGCGGCACACACACCTGACAATTGGGAAATTATCTACAAAGAGCTGGACAATTACACAGAAACAGAAATAACTGCGATAATAAACGAACAACCTAACATAATAGCTTTCTCATCCTTGACTGCAAGAATTAATGAAACTTACTCTTTGGCAGAGAGATTTAGAAAGCAAGGAATCAAAGTTGTAATTGGTGGACTTCACGTTTCAGCTTTACCAAACGAAGCTATGAATTTTGCAGACTGCGTTATTCAGGGAGAAGGTGAAATTATTTGGGAAACGCTCCTTTCAGATTACGAACAAAACGATCTGAAACCATTTTACAGCTCAATATCAAATTCGGATTATACTTTTCATTTCAATTCTTCAAAAATTCCAAAGTATGAATTGCTTGACATTTCAAAATACAATAGGCTAACAATTCAAACAACAAGAGGCTGTCCTTTACATTGTAGTTTTTGTGCAGCTTCACGGACAATAAGTGCTTATAAAAAGAAACCAATTGCTCAAATTGAAAAAGAACTTAATAAAATATTTGAAGTGTGGGACAGGCCATTCATTGAGTTGGCAGATGACAATACTTTCGTAGACAAGGCTTGGTCAAAGGAATTATTACTCCTTTTCGGTAACTACAAAATGAAATGGTTTACAGAGACGGATATTTCAGTTGCCTATGATGATGAACTATTAGAACTACTCGCCAAATCCAATTGTGCACAGATATTAATCGGCTTTGAAACATCAAAAGCAAACAGACTAAAAGGAATTGATAGAAATGATTGGAAATACAAGCAATTTGACAACTACTTAAAAGCTATTGACAAAATTCAATCTTACGGCATTTCGGTAAATGGTTGTTTTATCTTAGGCTTTGACGGAGACACAAAAGACACATTTAAAGAAACCGAGCAATTTATTAAAGAGAGTAATTTATCAGAAGTTCAAATCACCTTGTTAACGCCATTTCCGGGAACTGACCTTTACAGACAGCTAAAACTAGAAAACAGATTACTTACAGAAAATTTTTGGGACAGATGCACTCTATTTGATGTAAACTTTATTCCAAAGAATTTTTCAGTAGAAGAATTAGAAAACAACTTTCAGGAGTTAATGGCAAACATATATTCCGTTGACATTGTGAAGGAAAGAAAAAATAAATTCAGACAAACATTAAAAAACAAAATAATCTCCACTTCAATATGAATATATCCAATACAATCATAAGGCTTTTGACTTTCAAATTGACGAGAGAAGAAATGTTGCAATTTAACAAAACACATTTTATCGCTGGTCTTGCAGGAACTTGGATTGTAGGTATTGGCCGTTACTGGGACGACAGTGGTGCAAGTTTATTACAACATTTAGGCTTGGGTTCGGTAATTTACATTTTTGTTTTAGCTGGCTTTATTGGGCTCATCTTAAAACCATTTCAAGTAGACAACTGGAATTACTTTACGGTATTAACTTTTATTAGTTTGACATCTTTTCCTGCAATATTTTATGCAATTCCAGTAGAACAATTCTTTACAATACAAACAGCAAATAGTATGAATGTTTGGTTTCTGGCAATTGTTGCAGCTTGGAGACTTGGATTGTTATATTATTTTCTAAAACATTTTACAAGGCTAAGTGCAGGAAATATTTTGACAGTTACACTAATGCCAATTTGTTTAATCATCTCGACCCTGACAGTTCTAAATTTACATAGAGTTGTTTTTGAAATTATGGGTGGTGTAAGAAATCCAACCCCTCACGACTCTTCATATCTTATCCTTATGCTCCTAACAGGCATTTCAATGATATTAACTTTACCGTTATTAATAGCTTATGGGGTTGGAATCTATAACACCAGACAAAAAAAGTAAACTGACAGAATGAAAAAAGTACGAAGGCACACACAGCAGCTACCCAAAAGGCGGGGTTTCGTGTCCCAAAGGGCTCCAACCACCTCAGCCTTCGGCACCTCCGCCAGCGGAGGACAGCATAACGCAGAGCACATTCCTCTTCATTTTCCGGTATAACGCATTACGATTACCGAT
>CAMLLO010000075.1 GCA_946480915.1 uncultured Sphingobacteriaceae bacterium
GGGAATCGAAGATGGAGTCCTTATGCTTATGGGAACAATAACCCGGTAAGGTTTATTGATCCGGATGGAAGGGAAAGTTCGGCTTATGGTGGGTTTACCACCGATTCAGAAATAACAGAGAAATCGAAGGTTTCTACAGATGCAAAGGTTAAAGGTATTAGTAGCAACGAGGTGCTGGGCAAGTGTCCTACATGTCCAAAAGATCCGGCGTATGACATTTATAGGGATTCAGATGAGTTATTCATATATGATGGAAAAACCGCCAGTGTATACAATAGTAAAGGGGACTTGGTGGAACGGGCCGCGAGGCCTACCGAAGCCAACACCATTGGCCTGCCCTGGTTGTTGTATAGCTTAGAGTCGTTTGCGCAAAATGCCCCACAAATGGGCCTAATGAACGGTATTAGAGCAGTCGCAACAGGCCCCTTGATAGCGCTAGCTTTCGTTCTAACACCAACGCAGGCACAGGCGCCTGGAATTAACGATTATGTTTTGAACTCGAAGGGAGGAAAGCAGAACCTGTGGGATGATCAACTTTCCCCATTGTCAAATGAAGAATTGAGGTCACTCGAACAAACTGCTAAACAAGTAAAAGATAAAAAAATACTTGAAAAGGTTAAAAAGGAATGGAAACGGCGAGGAGATGCAAATAAGCAGAAAAGAGATAGTAGAGGATACTAAATTGAATAGACATGACAAAAAAAATTGATTTTAATTGGGTTAACCCCGTTCCCTCTGAGCTGGTAATTAATATTTTAAACGCACCATATCGAAGTGACTTTCTGGCGGAATATAGATTCTTTCGAGTTGATCATAATAAACATAAATATAAAAATTGGATAACCAATAATTTAGGGTCCACAAATAATGCTTTAATAGAAGATGTGATTGCATTGGCTGCAAAGGAAGGAATAGTTAGTAAAAAAATCGAAGATAAATGTATACATGTTTTAAAAGGAAGGTATTTTTATTTAACCAAATTAGCATGTCTTGATTATATTCTTATTGTGCATGATTGGTTGGATGATAATTTTTACAAAAAAGCAAACGATGTTGCAGTTTCTCATACCGAAAATACGATAGTAATGTTTCAAGCTAATTTAAATCTGTGCTTGATTGATCTCGATGTTTACGCACATAAAATTGCTGACAATTTAAGAAATACAGATTACCCCACTCTCTTTTATAGAGTAGTTAATCAATTGTGGCTTTTTCCGGAAGTACAAGGCACAGTTCTGGGGAAAATCATCGACGATATATTGGATACAAAAAAATTTTCCCCCGAAGTGACTTTTGAACTCAAGGAATTGAACAGATTTAAACGAGAAGTTTAGCCCAAACATCTATGATTACGGTGCGAGGTTGTTTGACCCGGGAATGGCCAGTTGGTGGGAGGTTGATCCGGCAAGTGACGGGAATCGAAGATGGAGTCCTTATGCTTATGGGAACAATAATCCGGTAAGGTTTGCTGATCCGGATGGGAAGGAAAGTTCCCCTTATGGTGGGTTTACTTCTTCTAGTGAGATTGCAGCGCAAAATCAAAATAATTCCGCTGCCCGTGCGGACAATGAATCCGGAAAACTCGACAGCAAGACTAAGGACAAGAAAGAAACCAGAAGAAATGAAAAAGGAGAGCCTGTGGATGAGAAGGGATGTCCGGCCTTTGACCCGCATGACCCAATGAATTTTCTCTTGATTATTGATCAACGGAAATCCAATGATCCGACTCGTATAATCGGTGCATTCTTTTCTTTCTTACCGACCAAAGCGTTGCAAGGCCTTGCATTATTGAGCAAATTGAATCCGTTCGGGAAAGGTAAGGCAGCAAAAGAAGCAACTGAGGGAGCAGTCAAATTTTTAACTTCCGAACAACTTGCCAAGAAGCTAGGAACAACGATTAGCGACTATCATGATAACATTAAACCAATACTAAAAAAGGATTTTGCAAGTGAGATGAAAAAAATAGGCACTACCAATCCAGACTTCACACCAAATGATCTAGGCTATATTGTTCTCAAGAACCCAAAAACAGGTAAAACTATTTCAACTAACATACCACTCATCCTGTATAAAAAATAATATGATAAAAATCACTTGTCAAGTAACTATTTCATGTTTATCAGTTTCCCCAGACGATATCAAAATTCCCAAAAAACTAAAAGTAATAAAAAAGCAAAATATTGGAGATTTTATAAGCTATGGTAGGCACAATGGCGAAAAGGCGATGGATGCTTACATAATAATTGGAGGCAAAACAGATGACATACTAGATTTTATTGAGCTTTTTATAAAAAAACTCAATCCAGAATACAGTATTAAAATCAGAGTTGATATAAATGTCTCATTTAAAGGTCAATGCAATTTTGAATTATCCGAGAGTCAATTGAAAAAAATATCAAACTTTGCTATTCCGTTAAGTATAAGCTGTTATAATAACGAATAATATGTGCGGAACATTGATGTATTATTCAAAGTTTATATAAAGAAATCAAAAAATACGCCTTTACTCATAGCACTGAGAGCAGTTACATATGATAGAGTGAATATTTTTGCTTTGACTGAAATATGAATAAATATCATATTTCTTTCTTCGCTTGCCAATTTTAGCGCTACCAATTATTATTCATATAATTTATCGCTTCCAACAAAAAATTAAGTTAATTTAATTATTTTAGCAATCGCAAATTTATCAATTAAAAAACATACTAAAATATTTCTTAGAATAGATTGCTATGCCAGGTGGCACATTAAACACCGCCATTCGCATAAAATATTCCGGCATTTGCAGTCGTATGGCAGCATACATTTTACGCCATAAAGTACAATCCTATGATATTAAGGAAAGAAATAATAGAGCAGATAAGTAAGAGCCTGTCGTTGCCATTTACAGGTGTAGAACAGGACTGGGATATAGAAATGGCAAATGCCAGTAGGATCGATGAGTTTATTAATTTTTACAAGAAAAATAATTTAAGTAACGACATGAAGTTTGCAGCGATGTGTCTTATCCTTACATCCTATGATGACTTTTTAAATAATCACGATCTAAATCGGGATGATAAATGGGATGTGATCGAAGTAGAACTAAATTCCCAAAGGCAAATTTTCGACTCCTTAATAGGTTATTGGTCCTTAGAAGGCAAAACAAAAAACATATTTAGAATAACGCCTCTTTTAAGAGAAATTAAATAAATCTAAACAAAAATCCTTAGAGTTACTCATTGAAAATGAGGCAAAAGATGCAGCCCTAGAAAGTGCAAAAAGTTGGTACAATGCCTTTTGTAATAATTGTTCTGACATGGTATCAGATGCATTAGAAGCCGCAGGGTTAGAGGGGAGTACGAAGACATCGTCCACTTCAAACGTTCCTGTTCTTCATCCATCCTCTATCCAAACGCAAGATTCGACCAATAAAAAACAATGTAGATTTGATCGTCCCCGAGTCACAAAACAACTAGTATCACCACCTATTCCGACTCGGGTTGATCCAAATAAAACAGTAAAAAACAATAACTAGCAAATTGGTAT
>CAMLLO010000076.1 GCA_946480915.1 uncultured Sphingobacteriaceae bacterium
TTTGAAGGACCAAATGAGAGAAGGAACGAATGCCTTGCGGACTGTCAATTTGGTAGTATATAAGAAACTGTGTAAATGAGATCTGGGGTTAAAAACTCAGATCTTTTTTATTTACTTTAAAACACAGTTTAACAAAATGAAAGCAGAAGATTTTCTGGATGACAATTTCCTTAAACAGTTTAAGGACGGCAAAGACTTTATGTCTTTTATGGATCAGATGTACAAGCGTGGAGTGGAGAAGATGCTGGAGGGCGAACTTGATTCACATTTAGGTTATGTAAAGCATGACAAGCAATCTAAAAGCACCAGTAATTCCCGTAACGGTTATGGTGAGAAAACGGTAAAAACAGAACACGGCGAGCTTTCCATAAAAGTCCCCAGAGACCGTGAGGCCTCTTTTGAGCCACAGATACTGCCAAAGCGTAGTAAGCTTTCCGAAGGAATCGAGAAGTTGGTCATATCTTTATATGCAAAAGGGATGTCCAATTCTGATATAGAAGAGCAGTTACGTGAACTCTATGATTTCAGGCTTCCCCCTTCCACTATCTCCACCATTACGGCAAGGGTAAGCGAAGATGTGCTTGCCTGGCAAAACCGCCCCCTAGATCCTCTGTATATGATTGTGTGGATGGACGGGATTGTCTTTAAAGTAAGAGAGAACAATAAGGTAATCAACAAAACCATTTATCTGGCTGTAGGATTAAATATAGAGGGCAGAAAAGAAGTTCTGGGATTGTGGCTGGGAAAAAGTGAGAGCAGTGCTTTCTGGATGAATGTATTGACGGATCTACAGGCCAGGGGAGTTGAGGATATCCTGATCACCTGTACCGATAATCTGAATGGCTTCACCCAAACCATCCGCTCTGTATTTCCCCAGTCCGCTACCCAGGTCTGCGTAGTCCATCAGATACGCAATGCCTGCCGTTATGTAGTCTGGAAAGATAAAAAGCTTTTTACCCGGGATATGAGACTGATATACACTGCTCCTAATAAAGAAATGGCAGAAGCTGAACTAAAGCTGTTCGAACAAAAATGGGGTGATAAATACGCATATGCAGTCAAAAGCTGGAGGACTAATTGGGATGATTTAACAACCTTCTTTGACTTTCCTCTGGAAATCAGAAAAATCATTTACACCACCAATCTTATTGAAAACCTGAATGGTAAGATCAGAAAATACACCAGTAACAAAATGTCGTTTCCAACTGATGACGCTGTTAAAAAATCCGTCTATCTGGCGCTGATGGAAACTACTAAAAGATGGACGCAATCAGTGCACAACTGGGGCTTGATAGTAAATCAGTTTTTAGCTATTTTTGGTGAAAGGGTTAAAGTCTGAAACCCTAACCCCTAATTCTCATTTACACACTTTTATGGATACTGTCCATCCAACAATGGACTATCGACTATGAACTATCTACTATGGATAAAACCACCTACTCCGCCCCACTCACCCTCGTCGGTGTATCTTCTCCACTTACAATAGAACCCGAACTAATCGCTATCGCTTTAATAATCTCCGTAATATTTTTTACCTCTACAGTTTCAAATTCGTCATCAACAGAATGGTACAATTTGTCGGTGTCGATTTGGTCGGAGGAAATGGTGTGAGCCGGTACGCCTAATTTTGCTAATGTTGCATTATCCGAACGGTAAAATAGATTTTGTTCGGGATATGGATCTGGATAGAATCTAAAGTCTGTTCCTTTTAAGTTTTTCTGTAGAATTTCCCCGAAATCAGAACGTTCGTAACCAGTGATAAAAGCATTGTTCTTCCCGAATTTAGATGCTTTCCCTATCATTTCAATGTTGAACATCGCCACCACTTCATCGGGGTTTAACTGTTTAGAGAAATATTGCGAGCCATAGCCACCAATTTCTTCAGCTGTAAAAGCCACAAAAATTAAAGTGCGTTCATTGTCATTTTTAGCTGCAAAATATTTAGCCAGTTCAATAACTGCCGTTGTTCCACTGGCGTCATCATCAGCGCCGTTTGCGATAGAATCCCGATCAACCGCCGATATAATTCCTAAATGGTCGTAATGTCCGCTAAACACCACATATTCGTTCGGTTTAGATTTTCCGGGCAATATGCCTACCACGTTAAACATCGGGACAGTGGCAACTTTGTTGGTGAAATTTAACGCAAGGCTTTTTACCTCCGATTTATTCAAAAGGTAAATAATCGTCGGGCTTTCTGTTTTCCCAATGGACATATTTCCTTGGCTTAAGTAAGCTTTCAACCTATTGAACGAAGGTTTAAAACTTTCATCAATCTGCACCAGCGCATCTTCCTTGCTATTGCTTACCTCTTCATATTTTGCAAAAAAGTCATCGCCTTTTTCAATGTTAATCAATTTTGGGATGCTTGTCAGCGCTACTTTTTCTTGATCAGCAGAAACAATGTAGTTATCCGTAGTCACCTCCGTTCCGTTGATCTTCAAGCTTCCGCCAACAGGCATCACATTTTTTTGAACGAAGGTTTGCTGGTAGCTGTTGGCGCTGTTGAAATATTCCAATCCTGCTTTCTTAAATTCTTCAGCAATGAAATCTGCCGCTTTAGCGATGTCATTAGGTTTGAGCGCATTTCTTCCACGCATGCCATCTGCCGAAAGGGCTTTTAATACTCTTGCGACCTCTGTTTCTGAAATATTGGGCTGCTCCTTCTTTTGGACGTTGCAGGCTTGAATGATTAGTAGTGTGATAATGGTGTAGTATAGAAATGCTTTTTTCATAACAATGGATTGTAATGATAAAGTTATTAAAAGCTGATGGTTATACAAGAGGGTCTATACGCTTGAGATTTACAATTAGATTGTCTCTTTTTTAATAAGAATCACTTGCTTTTGCCTTTACCCTCACCCTTTCCGGCCTCTTGAGCGGCCAACTCAAGGCACCTTTTTCGATTTATTATTTGATTTTTTATGGCACTCAAGAATGCTAACGCATGTTTTCTTAGCCAAAAAAGTCCCCAAAAAGGCAAGGTAAAACGAACCTTCATCCGCACAAGCCAGACTCCCGGCCCGGCTTTACCAGCCCACCGCTCCCTGTTGCGTGGCTCTGCTTCGTGTTCACTAATGCTGTTGGTGATTCAGCAGTATAAATATAATGAAATGCAATAATAATTGTAATAAAGCAGAATCATT